>CAJODK010000009.1 GCA_905233245.1 uncultured Prevotella sp.
AGATTTACCCTCAACTTGGGGGGAGATTTTCATTGCATTGGAGTAAAGCATATAGAATCTCTTGATATAGCCGAGATTAGTAGGAGAAAAGCCTTTGGTTTCAGGGAACTCTTCCTTTAAGTCAATACTAAGGTTCTTGAAGAATTCAGAACCGTAGGTGTTCTCAAAATTACGCTCGACAATATCTTGACCTAAAGACCAGTAAAATTTCAGCAGTTCACTATTCACCTTCACAGCAGCTTTAATCTGGCTCTGGCGAAAACGCTGGCTGAGGGACTTCAGCCACTCTGCATATTCTTTGTTTACACTTAACAGTTTACTCATTTCAGCTCCTCCCATGCTTTTTGTATCTCGTCCATCAAGGCGTTGGCATCCTTGTTCAGCTGTGCTAACTCTGCATGTATCTCGTTCATGCGCTCATGGAAATCTACGCCGTCGTCTTCCTGCTCGGCTACACCGACGTAAGCACCAGGGGTAAGCGAGTAGTTCTTTTCCTCTATCTCCTGAATGGTGGCTATCTTACAGAGACCAAGCACGTCCTTGTATTCACCATCGCCAAATTTTTCTGTGAGCCATTCAAACTGGCGAGCCGTTTCAAGAAGGTCTTCCCAATGCTCTATAGTCTCTTTCCATTCAGCCTCTACCTGTTTCTTCTCTTTTCGGGTGGCAGAAGCTATTGCCTCTTTTGCCTGTTTCTTCTCATATTCCAAACAGGCGGCAAACCTTGTAGAGTATTCCTTTTCTCCATTCTTAATAACTTCTTCAAGTCTTTCTTGCGTCAATGGAGCTGATACATTATCAAGTATCTCAATATAATCCCTAATCAGCGATTGATATTTCTCTTTCTCGCCACGATATAGATGAACAATGGCTTGCAAGTTACGCAGCTGCCACTCAGTCCACTCGTTCAAAGTGCGGTCAACAACAGTATAGTAATTACGGGCATCAATGAACAGCACCTTGTCGCGAATGTCGGCGTGCTTGTTGCGGTCGAAGAACCACAGTGAGCAGGGCAGGGAGAGGGTATAGAAGAAATTATTGCCTACGCTGACCATTACATCTACATCGCCTGTGCGCACCAGCTTTTCACGAATGTCGCGGTCTTTGTTCGCGCTATCCGTTGCAGAACTAGCCATCACGAATCCTGCACGTCCGTGGTCGTTCAGGTAGGCATAGAAATAACTTATCCACAGGTAGTTAGCATTGCCTATCTCCTTGGTCTTCTGATTCACACCTGGCAAACCGAAAGGCAAACGACCTGCTGCAGAGGCGGACTCTGCTTTCACCTTATCGACATTGAATGGAGGATTGGCCATGACATAGTCACATTTGCCAGCCAGATTGTGGGCATCATGGTAGAAGGAGTTGGCTTCATCGCCAGAGATTATTCTGCCGTTAAGTCCATGCACCGCCATATTCATAAGACAGAGCTGGGCATTATACTCCACCTTTTCCTGTCCGTAGAAGGTCATTTGGGTATTAGCATTAAGTCCTGTTTGATTTACAAAGTCGCCTGTCTGCACGAACATACCACCTGAACCACAAGCGGGATCGAGCATCACTCCTTGCGTGGGCTCCAGTACGTTGACCAGCATTTTTACCAATGACTTCGGCGTGAAGAATACGCCATCGTCGGAAGCTACAGCCTTGGCAAACTTCGAGAGAAAGTATTCGTAGATGCGTCCGATGATGTCGCCACCCACCTCGTCGATGGTCTTATTATTGAAAATACGAAGCAACTCGCGCAACAGGTCGTCAGCAAACATGGTATATGTCTTAGGCAAAACACCCGTAAGCTGCTCACTCTGCGCCTCCACCAGCTGCATGGCATTGTTTACGGCTTCGCCTAATGAGTTTATTTCTTGTCCGTCTTTAGTTTTCAGACCCGCAGCCACGATATTGTCTGGTAAGTTCACAAGATAGTCGAACTGTGCTTCACGGGGCAGATACAATGCACTCTTAGCTGCGAAATCGCTGGGTTCCACAGGCATCACTCGCCCACCACGACTGGGGCGGTTCTGCAATATCTCTGCCTCTACCATCTTGTAGCGACTGTATGCATAGCGCAAAAAGAGCAATGCTAGGACAGGCATACAATACTGACTGCTGGTCAACTTGCTACCCTGTCTTAAAAGGTCTGCTGACTCCCAAAGTTCTGCTTCAAGTTTACGTATATTAATCATATGCTATATTCTTACGGGTTCTTCTTTCAGTTTAAATGCATCCGTATCCAATGTCATTTGATAGATTTCAATATCATTATTTATAGACTTGGCTACTTCAATTATTTTGTTCTTATTTTCCTGTGACATCTTAACTCCCAGATACAAAGCCTTAAAGCATTTGCGCCTTATAGCGGGATAATGCCTAATCTCCTTCCAATCAATAGGCTCTTTCTTCTCAAGTTCCTTTGGAACAGCCTGACCAGAATGTACCCACATTGGCTCTTGAGTTATAAGACGCACTTCCTGTTCATGACTCCACTCCTTGGATTTTCTGGTTAGCAGATTGACACCAAAGGTGTGTTTTTTGTTAATGAAGTAATCAGGCTTTTGCTGTATATCTTCGTACTCAACCTCTTCTGCATGAGGACGTGTTGAACCTATGAATTTATAGTGAAGGCTATCTAATACCGACTCTTCGTCTAAGCCTATGCACATCCCTTTATGTCCTGTGTAATAAGCCCACATCAGCAAGGAATCATATGTCCTCGACAGACAACAAATCCAAGTACTATTCCTAAAGTTCGTCATGTCGTTGTTTCCCTTCATCGACAAGAAATCAGCAGGAGGCCAGTTACGCTCATTTACAGGTGGATTAGAGTAGTCGAACAAAGCTGGATGACAATCGAAAGGGTCATTGAACTTGGTAGCATTGGCGAATTGAAGATTGCGATATTTGAGCATCTTCAATCCTCCATCAAAGTCCAAGTATTTATACAGCCTTCTACTACTCATTACTACTTATATCTAGGAACCAGGTATCTTCATATAATAGATTGGTTACAGCTGTAGTGCTTTCTCTGCTCCGATGGCTACGCCATCTTCACATTCCATCTGCAAAGGTACGAATAAGTGAGCGAAAAACCAAATTTTTATTTGAGTTTTTCCGAACGGGAGTACTTTCGACGAAGTCAGAGGTAATAAAAAATTATTTTGTTACATTGTTACATTGTGACTTGTGACTTTTGTCACTTTGTACCTAGCACGAGGTTTACTCCTGCCATGAAGGTGGCGCGAGGCATGGGATAGCCAAGCACGAACTCATAGCGGCGGGCGAGGAGGTTCTCACCCCTGAGCCACAGGCGGAGGGAGGGAAGGAGCTGATAGTTGACTGTGGCGTTGACCAGACAGACGTTCTCCTTTTTCTCGTTGTCGCCTACTGTGGTGTAGAGGTTGGCGATATACTGCACGCCACCGATGACGGTCCATCGCTGACGGGTGTAGCGAGCTCCGAGGTATCCCTGATATTCGGGGGCTGAGAGCACCTTATGCTGCATGTGAAGGAAGCTGTGGTTGGTGGAGAGGGTGAGTGACTCAGTGACACGATAGCGCGCCTCGAGTTCGGCACCCCAGTTTTCTATCTCGCCAGTGTTGATATTCTTGCCTGCCACGGTCTGTATCATGTTGTCGCCCTTGATGTAATAGATGTTGGCACCATAGCTGAGGGCGCGGAGCGACTGATGCCACGAGAGCTCGTAGTTCCACAGGCGCTCGGCACGCAGGGTCTCGTGATTGGCTGAGCCATACATATACATCTCCTTGGTGGTGGGATTGCGGAAGCCCTTGCTTGCCATGAACTTTGCCTCGCCAGTGCTGACGGGTCGCCACACGACACCTGCCTGAGGCACCCACTCGCCGCCTGCCGTGGAGTGGTGGTCGTAACGCAGTCCCACATCGAGAGTGAAACGGCTGAAGAGATCCTGACGCACGTTGAGGTAGCCTGCCACCTCGTTTTCATGGGTGTGGGCGCTCTGCATGAGTCGGCGAGGGGTGGTGACGGTCTCGCCTGTCTGGCGGTCGGTGTACCACGCTCTGCCGTAGATATGCTGATAGTCGGCTCCCACGGTGAGGGTGTTGCCTGGCAGCAGACGCATGTTCTGATACCACGACACACCTGCCAGTGCATCCTTGGAACGGAAGAGGTCGGTCTTGGGGCTCTCGGTCTGAGGATTGTAGCCATCGTTTATCTTATGACGGCCGAAGTTGTCATAGACGCTCAGGGCACCACTGACGTCGGCATAGCGATAGTCTGCCACCAGACTTGCCGCACCGCGTGTTATCCACTGGTCGTTCTCCAGTTTGGGTTGCATGGTGGTGCCTGGGTTGGAGGCATTCCAGTGGGTGAGGCTGAGGTCGGCTGAGAGCTGCCAATGGTTGCTGAGCTCATAGCCTAACTTGACGTAGCCACCATACTGCTCAAAACCCATATTGGGACGGTGGTTGTCGGTACGGTTATACTGCAAGGCAACGGTGGAGGTGAACCTGCCGTAGCGCAACTGGTTAGCCGCCTCGGACTGCACGGTGCCCCACGAGCCTGCGCCAAGGTTGAGGTGGGTCTTCACACCATCCTGATGCATGGAACGGGTGACGATATTGATTACGCCGCCCATGGCATTGCTGCCATAGAGCACGGAGGCTGGACCGCGCAACACCTCGACACGGTCTGCCATCATGGTCTGGTAGCTGTCGCTGATGGGATGGCCGTAGATGCCGTTATACTGCGGATGACCGTCGATGAGCACCATGAACTGTCCTGACCCACCCGACAGTCCGCGAAAACTGATGTAGCCAGCACCCGTTGTCACGCCATAGCCCATCATGGAACGGCTGGTGACGAACACGCCAGGCACCTGCTGCATGACCGTAGGCAGGATGTTAGGCTGCTGCTCGAGGGTGAGCGTGGGGCGGTCTATCACGTTGACCGTAAAGGGCAGATGACGCTGGTCAACGGCATTGCGGGTGCCCGTCACCACCAGCTCGGAGAGCAGGGTGTCACGCTGGGCAAGACAAAAGTTGCTCACAAGGAGTAAACAAGTGAGCAACCAACGAAAGTTATTGTGCATGTGTATCAAAAAGAAAGGAGATTATGCGTTATTTCTTGTCGATATCAACGATGACATACTTCTTGGAGCCTAAGCCTATCTGCTCGGCATAGTCGGTGATGTAGGTGCCATGCTGACGGTTGATGCGCTCGATGAGGGGCTTCTCGTCGTCGCCCTCACCCGCCTTGTGGGTGAACACCTTGTCGAGGCAAGCCTGGTCGAGTGCCACAGGGTCGAGGGATGCGAGGATACCCATATCCTTGAGCTTAGGCTCGGCTGGGTGACCGTCGCAATCGCAGTCAACAGACATATTGTTCATGACGTTGATATAGATGACCTTCTTGCCTCCGTCGAAATACTCATGAACAGCCTGAGCAGCGGCTGCCATAGACTCGAGGAAGAGGTCCTGGGTGTCGCCCTTGGCGAGTATGCCTTCATTCCACGCCGTGGCAGGGTCGGCACTCTTGCCTGCTGAGTGGATGTAGCACTTTCCATTGGTAGAGGCAACGCCGATGGAGGCATTCTTGAGCACTCCGCCGAAGCCACCCATGGCGTGACCCTTGAAGTGGGCAAGGTTGATCATGAAGTCGTAGTTGGCAAGGTGGTCGCCTACGATGTCATATTTCAGGTGCTTCTTATCCTTGACAGGTATGCGCATCTCGCCATATTCGTCCATTATGTCAACAGCAAAGAGGCTGTCGAAACCATGCTCGTGAACGGTCTGCCAGTGCTTCTGCTTATCCATACGGGTGCCAGGATAAGCCGTGCAACACTCTACTATGGTGCCGTTGACCTCATCAACAAGGTTGCGGATGAGGGTAGGCTTGAGGTAGTGGTTGTTGCCACCCTCGCCAGTAGATATCTTCACTGCCACATGTCCCTTAGCTTCAACGCCGAGAGCCTTGTAAATCTTAACCAAAGCCTCAGGGGTGATGTCCTTGGTGAAATAGACAGTGCTCTGCGCTGAAGCGCAGAAAGTAACAAGTAAAAATGAAAAAGTAATAAGTAGGTGTTTCATATTAAAGCTCTTTGTTGAGATTAAACATTTCGATGGCTACGCCATCTTCACATTCCATCTGCAAAGGTACGAATAAGTGAGCGAAAAACCAAATTTTTATTTGAGTTTTTCCGAACGGGAGTACTTTCAACGAAGTTAGAGATACGATTAAGTTTTGAATATATGGCTACCTTCCCTTCCCAGCTGTGGGGCTCTGCGACACTTGACTTAAATCAATTCGATAGTTTCAAGCCTGATTTTAATGAAAAAATTTGGTGAATTCAAAAAAACACCTGACATACTGTCAAGTGCTTTCTCTTTCTCTACTTTTGCGTCTTTATCTCCCAATACCCTGTTTTATTGCTACCAATACGAACAATAAAACCAAGTGTTTTCAAAACGGATATGTGCTTATATACTTGTCTTTCCTTTAATCCTAACTGACCACAGATGGTGTTAACGGTTGCATGGGGATTACGCCGAATAATGTCAAGCACTTGCATGGTTTTATCCTGCACTTTATCCTGCACTTTATCCTGCACTTTATCCTGCACTTTATCCTGCACTTTATCCTGCACTTCGTCACTCATCTCTTCATAATTCTGCATTGAATCAAGCAGACATTGCAACATAAACTCGATGAACGGAGTGCTTGATGCCTCGCTGTCACTCCGGGCTATTGCTGCATAGTAGTCCTGCTGGTGTTCTCTCACTATGGTTTCTACGGGCAACCAAGCAAAGATGCCTTTCCAACGTGAGAGTAGCATGGTTTGCCAGTATCGTCCCATACGACCATTGCCATCCATGAATGGGTGGATGAATTCAAACTCATAATGGAACACACAGGAATATACTAATGGATGAGTTTTTGTGGTCTTTACCCACTGAAAGAGTTCGCCCATAAGTCGAGGTACCTGCTCAGGTGGCGGAGCCATGTGAACGCAGTTACCATTGCCATCAAACACTCCGACACCTTCCTGACGATAGCGACCAGCATTTCTGACCAGTTCTTTCATCATAAGTTCATGAGCAAGCAGCAAATCTTTCTCTTTGAAAGCATCCAATTGTGACATCAGTTGGTACGCCTCATTGGCATTCTTCACCTCTTGTATCTCGTCAGGAGCACCCAGTACATGCTTGCCATTAATGATATCTGTCACTTGTTTCAGGGAGAGCGTATTATTCTCTATTGCCAATGAAGAGTGTATGGTACGTATCTGATTTTTCTTTCTCAGCATGGGCGAAGGTGCTTTTTCACCCAACTGCGCATTGAGGATGCCCAGTTGCTCCGAAATCTCAGATATAAGATGCGTAATCTTATCGCTAACAGTAAATGGTGGTATATATGCTGACTCTTTTCCCATTCCATCTGCAAAGGTACAACATTTCTCTGAAATGTGCAAAAAAGCTGAAAAACAATTTAGTCCATGGGGTATGCTACTCCCCACTGATGGCGCAGACGGTCCATCATCTGCATTATAGTGAGGGTCTCGGAATGGGGCATCAGGGGGGATTCCGTCATGCCTGCTTCGAGGGCTTCCTGACAGGCAAGGAACTCGTATTCATATCCTGTTATCTGCGTGGGGACTTGTCGTTCTTCCACAAGAGTGCGGTCTGGGGCGTAGAGGCTGATGAACTGGGGATTGTTGATATTGTCAACGACCACGAAGCCTTCCGTTCCCGTTATCACGCCTCGGTTGCTGCATGTGGCACTGGCTGATGCTTGTATAGTGGCGAGCACTCCGCCATCGAGCGACATGGTGATGACCTCGCTGATGTCCATGCCTGTGTCTGCCTGTATGCACTGGCCTCCTATCTGCTGCACTTGTGCATCGCAGAACATCCTGACGAAATTGAGTCCATAGACGCCTACATCGAGCAGGGCTCCTCCGCATAGTTCTGGTCTGAGGAGTCGGGGTTTGCGCCACGCCATATTGTAGCCTATATTGGCTGTCATGAGGCGGATGGTGCCTATGCGTTCTGTCATATCGCGTATGATGCCTACTGCCGGCTGGTAGCGTGTCCACATGGCTTCTGCCACGAAGACTCGCTGTTGTCTAGCCAGGTCTAGCACTTCCCTGCTCTGCCTGTAGTTGGCCATGAAGGCTTTCTCGACAAGGCATGGTTTTCCCTTGCTGATGGCTTCCATGGTCACGTCGTAGTGGTGGGAATGGGGTGTGGCGACATAGACGAGGTCAATGTCTGCATCGTCGAGCAGGGAGGCATAGGAACCGTATGCTCGTGGTATGCCGTGCTCTCTGGCGAAGAGTGCTGCCTTGTCCATAGTACGTGAAGCGACTGCTATACACTCTGCTCCCTCCATCTTACTGATTGTATCGGCTGCTATGCCTGCTATGCGTCCTGTTGCTATAATTCCTACTCGCATCATTTGTCTTATTGTTACGTGCTGTTCTGTTTGCTTCTGCCTGCAAAGGTACAAAAATCTTGGTACAAAAACAAAAAACAGTTTTCGAAATATGGGTTGGCACGAAGTTTGTTAGGGAGAGAGATTAAAGATTAAACATTAAAACATTATAGAATATGGCAAAAGGTAACATCGGGGTTACAACTGAGAATATTTTCCCCGTCATCAAAAAGTTTCTCTATAGTGATCACGAGATTTTCCTGCGTGAGATGGTGAGCAACGCTGTGGATGCTACACAGAAGTTCAAAACTATAAATGGGAACGGGAACGAGAATGATAACCTGAAGGTCTCAGTAAAGCTGGACAAGGAGGCTGGGACGCTGACTATCTCTGACCAGGGCATTGGCATGACGGAGGAGGAGATAGAGAGATACATCAACCAGATAGCCTTCTCTGGCGTGACGGACTTCTTGGATAAGTACAAGGATAATGCCAATGCTATCATCGGCCACTTCGGACTGGGTTTCTACTCTAGCTTCATGGTGAGCGACAGGGTGGATATCATCACCAAGTCGTACAAGGAGGGCGCAGAGGCCGTGAAGTGGTCATGTGACGGTTCGCCTGAGTACGAGACAGTACCTGCGGAGAGGGCTGAAAGGGGTACTGACATAGTGCTGCATATCTCGGAGGACTGCAAGGAATTTCTGGAAGAGAGCAGGATAACGGAACTGCTGAACAAGTACTGCAAATTTATGGCGGTGCCTGTGGTTTTCGGAAAGAAGAAGGAATGGAACTCTGAGGAGAAGAAGATGGTGGAGACTGAGGAGGACAACGTGATAAACAATGTGGAGCCTCTGTGGACTAAGCAGCCGTCATCGCTGAAGGATGAGGACTACAAGAAGTTCTACTCTACGCTGTACCCTATGCAGGACGAGCCTCTCTTCTGGATACACCTGAACGTGGACTTCCCATTCCACCTGACGGGTATTCTGTACTTCCCTCGTGTACAGTCGAATCTGGACTTGCAGAAGAACAAGATACAGTTGTACTGCAACCAGGTGTATGTGACTGACCAGGTGGAGGGCATCGTGCCTGAATTCCTGACACTGCTGCATGGTGTGATAGACTCGCCGGACATACCGCTGAACGTGAGCCGTTCGTACCTGCAGAGTGACCAGAACGTGAAGAAGATTGCTACGTACATCACCAAGAAGGTGGCTGACAGGCTGAACGGCATATTCAAGAGCGACAGGAAGGACTACGAGGAGAAGTGGAACGACCTGAAGATATTCATCAACTATGGTATGCTGACTGATGAGTCGTTCTATGACCGTGCAAAGGACTTTGCCCTCTTCAAGGACACGGAGGGTAAGTACTTCACCTTCGAGGAGTACAAGACGCTCATCAAGGACGAGCAGACGGACAAGGAGGGTAACCTGATATATCTCTACGCCAACGACAAGGATGAGCAGTATGCCTACATAGAGGCTGCGAAGGCGAAGGGATACAGCGTACTGATGTTTGACGGCCAGCTGGACAATGCTACGCTGGGCCTCTTCGAGCAGAAGTTTGAGAAGAGCCGCTTCACTCGTGTGGACGGCGACATACTGGAGCGCCTGATACAGAAGGAGGATGTGAAGAAGGTGGAGCTCTCAAAGGAGGAGAGTGACAAACTGACGGAGGCCTTCAAGGCGCAACTGCCAACAATGGACAAGGTGACATTCAACATCGAGATACAGGCTCTGGGCGAGGAGGCTGCGCCAGTGATGTTCACTCAGTCGGAGTACATGCGAAGAATGAAGGATATGTCGCGCTATCAGAGTGGTATGGCGTTCTATGGTCAGATGCCTGATGCGTACAATCTGGTGCTGAACTCTGACAACAAGGTCATAAAGACGCTGGTTGAGGGTCAGAAGGAGGAAGGTCAGAAGGATGAGAGCGTCATCCCACAGCTCATAGACCTGGCACTGCTGCAGAATGGCATGCTGAAGGGTGAGGCGCTGGATAAATTCCTGAAGAGAAGCGTAGAACTGCTGAAATGAGGTATCTATTTACGATAGCAATGATGTGGTGCTGTGCACAGATGAGTGCACAGCGCCACACTGTGTATAGCGACGATATAAGGTCGCTGCAGGTGGTGGCAGGAACGAGGTGGCAGGAATTGCCTATCATAAGGCTGAACAGCGGAGAGGGGGTGAATATCTCCTTCGACGAACTGTCACACGACTACCACCGCTATACGTACAGCGTGGTGCATCTGGAGAAGGACTGGACGGAGTCGGAGGCGCTGATGTCATCGGACTACGTGAACGGCTTTCAGAGTGACCTGACCATCGACAACTACGAGGAAAGCATCAATACTACGCAGAACTATACGCACTATCAGTTCAGGATACCTAACGGACAGTGCAGACTGCGTCTGTCAGGCAACTACAGAGTGGATGTTTATGATAACGATAACCCTAACCCTAACGATAACAGAGTGCTGTCTGCGTACTTCATGGTAAGCGAGGACATCGTAAACGTGGGTACAGGGTGCAGTGGTGATACGGACATCGACGTGAGACGCAATCATCAGCAGGTGACGGTGAAACTGGACTACAGCAAACTGAAGGCGACGAATCCCCGCGAACAGATAACGGGCTATGTCCTGCAGAACTACAGGTGGGACAACATGGTGACGCTACCCTACCCTACAAGCATCAATCAGCAGTACATGGAGTGGTCGCACTGCAGGGACCTGATATTCGAGGGTGGCAATGAGTTTCACAAATTTGAGATACTGGACATACATCGCAATTCCTTCCACGTGGAGAATAACACATGGGACAAGGAGAACGAGATATGGCATACATGGGTATGGCCTGACTACAGGAGAGCGACGTACAGTTACGACGAGGTGCCAAAGGGTGCCTTCATCCTGAGAAACAGCGACAACAGAGAGAGTGCTACGACATCGGAATACGTGATGGTGCACTTCACACTGCTGGCAGCTGAGCCTTTCCCCTACCCTGTGTATGTGGATGGAATGTGGGGCACTCACCTCATGACTTACGATACGGAAAGAAAGGAATACACCTGCGCCGTGCCACTGAAATACGGGTACTACTCATACCAGTACCTGATGAAGAAACCTGACGGCACGACAGCGATACCACCAACGGAGGGCTCGTTCTATGAGACGAGGAATAAATATACCGTTCTGATATACTATCGTGGGACGATAGACAGAACTGACAGACTGGTGGGAGTGAAAAACTAAAGCATCCAATCGTCCTCTTCTGAGGAATGGAACTCTATCATCATCTGCTGCACCTGTGGCGAAGAGGGATTGAGACGGTAATATCCGCGACGGCTTGCCCTGATAATGGGTGAGCCGCTTTGCTGGCTGACAGTACGCAGCCATGTGGCTACCTCATCATAAATAGTGTCTAGAGAGAGAGGTGCAAAGAGCGTGTTTTTCATGTTGAACACATTGAGCGCAATGCGCCTTACCGGCATACCTTTTACGCCAGCCTCACGCAGCAGGAGGAATATTTCGTGTTCGTAATTCATGACGGAGAGAAAAAAAGAGGTGAAAGATAAACGCGTGTTATCCTCCACCCTTTTTAGTTCTATCTCTCACGAAGGGAGATAAAGCATTGCTACTGATTAAGCAAGAACTACCTTGTTGTCCTCAGTTGCAGCTACCTTGCCCTCCTTGAGGAGCCAGCCAAGACCGAGGTAAGCCTCTTCTACAGTTGTCTTAGCCTTCTTAGCGATTTCAGCAACGGTGAGAGCCTTCTCAGAAGCAGCGAGTGCCTGATAAACGTCACCAGCCTTGAAACCAGCGTTCTCTGCATTTACATAGATAACGGAAGTCTTAGCTGCTGCCTTCTTTGCAGGAGCCTTCTTTGCAGGTGCTTCCTTCACCTCAGCTGCCTTAGCTGCCTTATTAGCTGCCTTTGTTGCTGCTGCCTTTGTGATTTTCTTTTCTGCCATAATAAAATCTTTTTACCTTAATTATTAATAGTTAAGCGATGCAAAATTACTAATAAATCACAAAAAAAGGCACCTTCCGCAATAGGAAAATGCCTTATTAACTGTTTAGTTGATATAAATCAATTTGGCTCTTTCTTTAAATCAAGTGTAATCTGCAATTCCTCCAATTGCTTGGCATCTATAGCTGATGGTGCATCGAGCATCACATCGCGCCCGCTATTGTTCTTAGGGAAAGCTATGCAGTCACGGATAGAATCGAGACCTGCCATGATGCTGACGAAGCGGTCGAGACCGAAAGCGAGACCTGCATGAGGTGGTGCGCCATACTTGAAGGCATTGATGAGGAAGCCGAACTGTGCCATGGCTCTCTCTGGGGTGAAGCCCAACACCTCGAACATCTTGGCCTGCAGTTTGCCATCGTGGATACGCAGCGAACCGCCACCTACCTCGATACCATTGCAGACGAAGTCGTATGCCTTGGCACGCACCTTGGCTGGGTCGGTGTCGAGCAGAGGGATATCATCTGGATTAGGCATGGTGAATGGGTGGTGTGTGGACATGAGACGCTGTTCCTCGTCGCTCCATTCGAAGAGTGGGAAATCTACTATCCAGAGGCACTCAAACTTATTCTTGTCCATCAGTCCGAGACGCTTGCCCATCTCCAGACGGAGTGAGCAGAGCTGGATGCGGGTCTTATTGGCATTGTCGCCAGAGAGGATGAGGATGAGGTCGCCCTTCTTGGCATTCATCTTGTCAGCCACGGCCTGCAGCTGTTCTGGTGTGTAGAATTTGTCCACGGACGACTTGATGGTGCCGTCCTCATTGAGTTTGATATATACGAGACCCTTGGCACCCACCTGCTGAGACTTGACGAAGTCGGTGAGCTGGTCGAGCTGCTTGCGAGTGTAGTTGGCACAGCCTTCTGCGCAGATACCGCCGATATATGCTGCATTGTCGAATACCTGGAAGGTGCCCAGCTGGAGTACGTCCATGAGTTCCACAAACTCCATGCCGAATCGCAAATCAGGCTTATCGGAACCGTACTTTGCCATCGCCTCGTGCCAGGTCATCTGACGCAGTTTGGCGGGGAGTTCCACGCCTCGTATCTCCTTGAAGAGATGGCGCGCCATATCCTCGAATATCTGTATCACATCCTCCTGGTCAACGAAGGACATCTCACAGTCTATCTGGGTGAACTCAGGCTGACGGTCTGCACGCAGATCCTCATCGCGGAAGCACTTGGCTATCTGGAAATAGCGGTCGAAACCACTGACCATGAGCAACTGCTTGAGTGTCTGCGGAGACTGAGGCAGGGCGTAGAACTGTCCTGGATTCATGCGTGAGGGCACTACGAAGTCGCGTGCTCCCTCTGGAGTAGAACCGATGAGGATAGGTGTCTCTACCTCGATAAACTGACGAGAGTCGAGGAAGTTGCGCACCAGGATGGTCATCTTGTGACGCAGTTCCAGATTCTTGCGCACCATAGGACGTCTGAGGTCGAGATAGCGATACTTCATACGCAGTTCGTCACCACCGTCGGTATTGTCCTCGATGGTGAAAGGAGGTGTCTGTGACTCACTGATGATATTGAGTTCGGTGACGAGTATCTCGATATCGCCGGTAGCGAGTTTCTTGTTCTTGGAATAGCGCTCTGCCACGGTACCCTTAGCCTGAATGACGTATTCGCGTCCCAGTGAGGCAGCGAGTTTCTTCAGTTCGTCGGAGGCATCCTCATTGAATGCCAACTGCGTGATGCCATAGCGGTCACGAATATCTACGAAGGTGAGTGCGCCAAGATTGTGCACGCCCTGTACCCATCCGGCCAGTGTGACCTGCTGACCTACATGCTCTATGCGGAGTTCTCCGCAGGTGTTTGTTCTATACATTTATCACTCCTTCTTTCTTAAATTGTTCTATCAATTTTTCAACATCCTTGCGGGCAGTAGCCTCATCCACCTCATACTCATCGAGGAGTACCTGTACGAGGTCCTCTGTGGTGAACTCTCCCTCTGCCATCCTCTTCCACAAGAGCTGGGATGACTCATTGAGGACTATGAGTTTGGAGAAGTCTATGTTGGTCTCACCCATCGGTACGAGGAATGTCTCCCCACACACCGTGTTTAGTTTGAATCCTGATCTTACTTGCATATTCTTTGTTTTATTTTCTTTGTAGTTTCTTTTGGATAATGCCACATGCGCCATATGAGCAACAGATAGCGCCTCATGGGACGCAGCCACACCCATGTGCGCCAATATATACTATAAGGTAGGGAATCGACGCTGTCCAGACGGTCGCTGCCCTTGCGATAGAAGCCCTTGGCGATGGCGAGCACGTCGGACTCTTTGATATGCTCTGGCGAGTAATTGCCGTCACCATACATCGTAATCTCGTCGCCCTCTATCCTGACGATTCGGTGCAGGGCATAACGACAGTTCCCGTCCCCGTCCCCGTCAATCCTGGCAAGGATTACATCCCCCACCTTCAGCGGTTCTGTCACCTTGGTGAGCAATCCCTTGTCACGGCCATCCTCCAGATACGGGCGCATGCTGTACCCTCGCAAGGGCAGCGTGACTGTCTTGCCCTCACTGACGAGGCGTGCTACCTCTGGGATTAGTATGTCGTTAGATAAGAGCATCCTTGCAAACCTGTGCAGACTCCCTGTCGGGCAGACAGTGGAGTGTTGCCACCTTTATGGATTCCACAAACTTAGTACATGTCTCACAGACCATCTGGTAGAGCGTCTCATCCCACTTCATCGACGAGCAGGCCGTCAGCAGCGTGGAGAAAGCCTGAATGGGGCGCTGTGGTTCTACGTGGTTGTGGTCGTCACGCTCTATCAGCACTACTGCTCCCAGTTCCACCTGGATATTACGGTAGCATGGCGTCTTGCCGCTCCATGGCGAACCGTAGAGTATCGCCTTCCCGTCCACGATTCTGATGATGGGGTTGTCATCATTTACAATATCGCAGCCCTCGATGTATCGCATCCAGTTGGCCACCTGCGTACTCTTGCCCGTACCGCTCTTGGCTGTGAAGGCGTATGCCCTGCCCTGGTATCTCACCACCGAGGCGTGTATCAGCAGGGTGTCATGGCGTGCTGCGCTGAAGGCGTAGGTCAGCATCAGGGCATTATTGAGGGCAAAGCGCTGGGTACCCAGTCCGCCTCGTAGCGCCACTCGGCAGTCGTCAAACTGTGGTGAGGTGATGAGCAATCCACACTGATGCCCGAAGATGTCACTCACCAGAAACTGGTAGCCGCCGTCCGTGAGTCTGTCAACACGCGTCATGCCATTGCCTGTATCCACTTCGCGGATGAGGTGGCACCTGCTCTCCGGGATACGCTTCAGACCGTTGTCCACCGTCAGTCGGAAGAGCACGTCTGCCCCACTCTCCTCTGCCTCGAAGGGCGTAAACGACGGAAGGAGGCTCTTGAGCGTCTCCTTGTCGCAGTCTATCTCCAGTCTATGTCCGCCTACCACATATTGCATCAGTGGGTCACGATGAATTGGAATTCCGTCTGGTCTATCACTCTCACGTCGTAGCCCTGCTTCTCGAGGGACTTCTTCAGCTTGTCGTATTTCTTGAATGCCTTCCTGTGGTTGAAGTCAAACATCGTGGCACACGTGCGATCTGGCTGTCCTATGTCCGTGAGGTGATTCCTGAACTGTGATGAGAGGTCCTGTCTGCCCATCAGGAATTTTGTCTTCTTTGTCACCTGGGCGCCCTTGAGTATCAGCACGTCAGTCATATATACCACGGAGTCCAGTGGCGACGTGGCTACTGCAAAGGCATACATCTGTGGGACAGTCTTCAGGGCTTTGTCCTCCTGGGGGGCGGCTTTCTTGCTCTTGGCCTGTATGCCGAGGCAGAGCATTGCCATCATTATTATGAGTAAGTTCTTCATCAGACGTCGCATTTTTCTTTCTGCTGTTTTTCTTATCTGTCTTATACGTTCGCGCTTGAGATTCATCTGCTCTCCTATCTCCGCCATTGTCATCTGCTCTGTGGTACCTATGCCGTAGTAGTGCTGCATGACCTGCTGTTCGCGCTCATTGAGCAGACGCATAGCCCGGGTGATGGCGTAGTTGTCATCACTCTGCTCCGCTCCGTCGTCCGTCATCGGTTTGCCTGCCTTTAGTCTGTCGCCGTACGACTCCCTCTGTCCGGGGTGGAATGGTGCATCGGTGGATATTAGGTTAAGGTTAGGGTTAGGGTTAGCGTTAGCGTTAACCTTCTCCATCGCCTTCCTCACACTATGCTGTGCATAACTGACGAAGCGCGGTTCCTTCTCTGGGTCCCACCTGCGCGCTGCCATGAGCATGGCGATATTGCCCTCGCTGATGAGGTCGTCCATGCTCACCTCCGTCTGCTTCGACATCTGTCGTGCCATTGCCACGACGTACTTGAGGTTTGAGGTCACGAGTGTATCGACGGCCTTCTCCTCGCCCTGCTTTATGCGCAGTGCCAACTCACGTTCCTGCTCCTCTGTGAGTGCGGGAATCTTGTGTATTTCTTCCCAGTATCTCTCTATTACAGCCATGGGCTTAACCATTTAGATAACCATCCGTATGTCTTCTGCCATCGAGTGCGCCACTGATTCCATCGCTCTGGCGTGAGGCGGAAGGAGTGTTTCTTCTGCGCATCGAAGTGTCTGTCCAGTTCGCCTGTAGTATTCTTATCTACTATCACGGCATTCTCTTCGTAGTCCCAGTTCAGGGAGCGGGCATCGAGGTTGCAGCTACCCACCGTTGACACCCTGCCGTCCACCATTATTATCTTTGTGTGGTGGAATCCTCCCTCGTAGATATACACCTCAGCACCTCTCTTCATCATCCAGTGCAGATTGTAGAATGATGCATCGGGCTCCATGGGTATATCGCTCACTGCCGACATCATCACCTGCACCTTCACGCCCCTCTTCAGGCATCTTTTTATCGCCTTCTTCACAGAGTGAGTGAGCGACATGTAGGGATTGATGAGCCTCACGCTGTCCTGTGCCCTGTCGAAGCAGGAGATGTAGAACTGCCTCATGATTTTGTTCGTCCTGTGGGGCTCGCGGTTTATGATGCCCACCATCTTCTTGTAGGCAGTGGCGGTGGTGTCCCTCTTCACTCCCTCGATGTATGCATCGCGGGAGGCGTCTATGGTACCCTTGATGGCAGAGTGTATGCCGCGATAGTACTTCGCCCCGTGCACGTTCTGCCCCGTGGTCTTGTTCCACACACTGAGGAATATCTTCTGCAGCGTATTCACCTCATCACCGTCTATGCGGCAGTGCATGTCGTGCCAGTCTCCCACCACCTCCGTGCCGTGTATGTAGTAGTCAGCCACGTTCATGCCACCGGTGAAAGCCACCTTGCCGTCTATCACTACTATCTTCCTGTGGTCACGACTGAATACGTGGTTTATCCAGGGAAACCCTATGGGGTCAAACTCATACAGTTCGATGCCCCTCGCCCTGATAGCCTCCACATGGCGGTTCTTCAGCGGACGGTTGTTCGACATATTGCCAAAGGCGTCATACAGGGCTCTCACCTCCACACCTTCCTTCGCTTTCTCTGCCAGGATATCAAAGAGCGCACTTGCTATCGAGTCATTGCGGAAGTTGAAATACTCCAGATGTATGCTCTCCCTTGCCTGACGTATGGTGGCAAACATCTCATCGTACTTCTCCTGTCCCGACGTGAAGAGCACAATGCTGTTGTTGTGGGAGAACGACACCCCAGCCTTTCTCAGGTCACTGACGATGAGACTATCCGCCGTCTGCCCATACATCATCTGCACAGACAGAAGCAACAGCACTATGTTAAGCAGTCTTAATATGCACATCCGTCTGGGGGAATGGAATTTCGATATTATTCTCATTGAGGGCATCATATACGGCTTCGAGTATCACACCGTCGTCGCTGTACTGCGTGAAGACATTCACCCACGCCGTAATCTTCAGCACGAGGGCTGAGTCACCCAGTTCCTTGAGCACCACATTGACACCCTTGCGCTTATTGATGACGTCGAGTTTCATCACTGCCTTCTTGATTACCTCACGCGCCTTCTTCACGTCAGTACCGTATGCCACGCCCACGTCGAGCACGTGGAGCTCATAGCCGTGGTTGCGCGTCATGTTCTTGTAGTTCTTGGTGAAGAGCTGCGAGTTCTGGAATGCTATCACCGAACCGTCCGTGGTATTTATCATCGTGGAGGTGTATGAGATACTATCTACGGTACCTCTCACGCCGTCACACACTATGAGGTCGCCTATCTTGATACGTCCCGCCATGAGGGATATGCCGTAGTAGATATTCTCCAGGATGTCCTTGGAGGCAAAACCGATACCCGTGGACAGACCGCCTGATACTACTACCAGCCACGTGTTGGAGACATGGAACATCGCCATCGCAATCAGGAACCACATACCCCAGATGAATATCTGCATCACATTCTTCACCATCATGAATTTCTGCGCGGCATTCGTAGGGTCACGCTGTTCCAGGGCATGCTTGGCAAAGGCCTTCGCCGTGTGGTTGATATAGGCAAAGACAAACCACAGCGATACCACCTGCGCTATGCTGAAGATGCTGGCAGAGAAGTTTGGCGTGTCTATGAATCTGCGCGTGAAGAGCTTCATCGTGAGGTCGCTGAGATTGAATACGTCAGCAGCCCAGTACAGACTCAGTACCACTGAGAATACACCACAGATAGGCAGCACTACCCAGTAGATGGCATTATGAAGCCAGGTCTTTGTGATAGGCTTCTCGTAGAGTTTCTTGCTCTTGGAGTAACCGCGGTACCAGTCTCTCAGACAGGTGATGGTCAGTATGCATGTCAACTGCATAATCCACCATATCAGTATCTGTACAGAGAGCAGAGTGTAGCCCACCAGCGAGCATATCAGCGAGGTCACGAATACCAGTTGTGAGACATAGGCAAACGACCTGTCGCCATTGTCTATCATTCCTCTCGACTTCTTCAGCGAGTACCACTGCCACAGGCAGCATACCAGCAGTATCGGCGGGAATATCAGGTTTACCAGGGCATTAGGTATCAGGATTATGCGGAAACTGATTACTATGAAACCATTGACCAAGAGAGGCAGATATACCATCAGCGTCTTGATGCCCGACTCCTGCTTAGCCCTCAGCAGCAGAGAGATAATCACCACGCCCAGGAGCCATGAATACTGCACCAGCAGGTTGGCAGCCATCTGCAGGAAGTTCTGGTCCGTCGTAGCCCTCAGTATGCCCAGTATTATGGCAAACGTGATTACCGTGGAGGCCATGATGACCATCTTGCGCTTGAGCATAAACCAGTCTGCTATCTTCTCCGTGCCATAGACCTTCTTCAGCAGTTTGGTCACCAGCCAGCGCACTATCAACTGATTGAGCATCACGGCTATGAAACCATAGAACACTATCACCATGAAGAGACCGAATATCCATCGGCTGTCCCATTGCGAGCGCGCCCTCATATTGGAGAAGTACTTGTCATTGACACTCTCCTTGGTCTGCGTGAGGTAGAACTTCAGTCGCGAGAGAATCATCAGGTAGTCATCACCACCGTTGACGAATATGCTGTTCTGTATCTCGGAGTATTTCTTGTTGGCGTAGTCATTGAGGTATTTCAGCCTCACCTCCGTCATCTTGTAGTACGTGATATACTCCTTCAGCTGGTCATGGTCCTCCTGCACCATGCGCCTGGTATTCACCGCCAGGGCAAGACACACATTCCTGTCCACCTTCGCCTTCGGCGTGAGCATCATCACGGGCATCGTCTTCAGGCAGCTGATGAGACTGTCGAAGCGGGCCACCTCGCCGTCGCTCTGCTCCACATACTCCATGAAGGGAATCAGCTTCCTCTCGAAGTCATGGTACTGCTCTATCGCCTCGTGGCATGCATACGTCAGGTCAAAGACATAGCCGTCCCTCTGCGAGTAGAGCATCAAGGCATTCTGGTTGGAGTTCTGCATGGTCTCCATCAGCGTCTTGAACACCTTCTGCCCCGCAGCCTTCATTATCGTCTGCTTCTCGGAGTACTCATCATGATACTTCTCCAGTTCCACGCGCAGCACCTGCAGCGTATTCTCCAGACTATCCTCCTTCAGCACCGCCCCCGCCGTTAAGGTTATGGTTAAGGTTAGGGTTAACGTTATCAACCTCTGTATCAGTCTCATCATCTATCTGTCTTAATCTTAATGGTCATCGTCATTGTAGGCCGCAGGCCGTATCGTAGTCAGCTCTGCTGACGTATCGTCATTGAAAGTGCAAAGGTACAAAAAAAAGTTGAAAGATGAAAGTTGGGCGGTGAAAGTTTTGCTGATTTAATTATTTTTTGTAACTTTGCCCTCGAAAATCATTATTGGAGTTCCTTTGGAGATTGGAAGTCCTTGGAGACTGGAAGTCTTTGGAAGATTGGCAGAGTGACCGAATGCGCTGGACTCGAAATCCGGTATACGCTTTACCGCGTATCGGGGGTTTGAATCCCTCATCTTCCGCTCATACGCCCTTGTGGGCGTAAAAAAACGACAAATACTGCCATAGTGTTAATCTCCTTTCAGAATGTTCGTTGTTAATACTTCATGTTCGTTGTTTTTGATTTCGACTTTTGTTTTGTGGAGCTGTCCGAACTGTAGTGCACGTTAGTATCGGATTTCCAAGTGCAAAGTTACGACGAAAGGCCTATCCAGCCAAATATTCCGAGATTTTAACATTCCGAGAAAGAAGCCGCCAAGCGAGGGCTTTCTATTGCTTAGCAATGGGCGACTATTACTTAGCAACAAGAGTCCCTTACTTAGCAACATCAATCAGTACTTTGCGAGTATTAACATTTTTTTTATTATGAATTATGCATTATGCACTATGCATTGAATTTTCCGCCGAGATTTTAACGTTGTCCCTTTGTCCCTTTGTCCCTTTGTACTTTCTCTCACTCGCGCATATATATTATATAATTATTACTTACCCTTATATTATATATTGTCCCCTCTCTCTTCTTTTTTATAGCTAAAAAGAAAAAAAATGAAAAGTACAAAGGTACAAAGGTACAAAAGTACATAATCTGAGATTTATTTTGTGTGTTTCAAAACTTTTTATATGACCTAGCGGCTACCGATCCAGAGTTCTTCAAGAAGTAATCTTATTGCAGCCATAATTTAAAGAGTTTGACACTGCGCTTGCGCCCATAAATCCCGTGCTCTCGAAAAAAAGTTGCAAAAAAATTTGTGCAATAAAAATAAAATCTGTAACTTTGCATCACTACGACTGACGTAAGACTAAAACTTAACCAAAACAACAACAATAATCAACAAACAACAATTATAACCTAAGCTATTCTATGAGTTATCTGAAATTTGAGAAAGCTCTGATGACCAACTTGCAAGAATCCATCCGAAAAGAGGTTCTGCTGACAAGTAGGTCAGGCGCGTATGCCAGTAGTACTGTGGTAGATTGTAATACGCGAAAGTATCACGGTCTCTTAGTGGTGCCCATGCCCTCTATCGACAATGAGAATCACGTATTGCTCTCCTCTCTCGACGCCTCAGTGATACAGCACGGCGCTGAATTCAATCTGGGACTGCACTTCTATCAGGGCGGTGCCGTAAGTCCTAACGGTCACAAGTACATTCGTTCTTTCGAGTTTGACAAGGCTCCCACGACCATCTACCGCGTGGGCGGCGTAATCCTCAAGAAGGAAATCATCTTCCAGACATACACGGAGCGCGTGATGATACGCTACACCATCGAGGACGCTCACTCTCCGGTGACACTGCGTCTGCGCCCCTACCTGGCTTTCCGTCGCGCTGACTCCCTGACCCACGAGAACTACCAGGCTCGCCGTGACTACAAGGAGATAGAAAACGGCATCAAGACCACGATGTACGACCAGTACCCCGAGCTGTACATGCAGACTTCCCGCAAGAATCAGTTCACCTACCAGCCCAACTGGTACAAGGGTCTGGAATACTACAAGGAGGCTGAGCGCGGATATGACTGCCACGAGGACCTCTACGTGCCTGGCTATTTCGATATCAATATGAAGAAGGGTGACGAGGTAGTCTTCGCTGCCTCTCTGTCAAGGGCTCGTGCCGCTTCGCTGAAGAAAATCTTCGAGGACGAGATAGCTGACCGCCTGCCTCAGGACAATATCTACCACACGCTGGTCAATGCCGCCTGGCAGTTGCACTATCGTGAGGGTGAGGAGCGCTACATACTGGCTGGTTTCCCATGGTTCAAGGTGCGCGCCCGCGATACATTCATCTCCCTCCCCGGACTGGCTCTCGCCACCGACGATGACGACTACTTCGCAGCCTGCATGAAGACGGCTACGAAGGGTCTGAAGGAGTTTATGATGGGCAAACCGCTCACCGTCTCCATCTACGAGATAGAGCAGCCTGACGTGATGCTCTGGGCTATCTGGTGCATACAGCAGTTTGCCAAGAAGCACGGCATAGAGAAGGCCAGCAAGGAGTATGGCAAACTGGTGCTGCAGATGGTAGAATACATCGTGGCCGGCAAGCATATCCACCTGCAGCCTATGCAGAATGGCCTGCTGCATACCGAGGGCCGCGACAAACCTATGACATGGATGAACAGCGTGGCAAACGGCAAGCCCGTAGTGCCTCGCACGGGCTACATCGTAGAGTTTAACGCTCTGTGGTACAACGCCCTGATGTTCACCTCCGAGATAGCTGCACAGCAGAAGAACGGTGCACTCTCCGAGAACTTCATCCGTCGCGCCGAGCAGGTGAAGCAGTCATTCCAGCAGACATTCATCACTCCTGCGGGCTACCTCTTCGACTACCGCGAGGAGGGCATCGAGGACTGGAACGTACGTCCTAACCAGATATTCGCTGTCGCCATGGACTACTCTCCGCTCGACACTGCTCAGCAGAAGGTGGTGCTCGACTTCTGCACCCGCGAACTCCTCACTCCGAAGGGTCTGCGCACCCTCTCGCCAAAGAGCGGCGGATACAATCCTAACTACGTGGGAGCACAGATCACGCGTGACTTCGCCTACCACAGCGGCACTGCATGGCCATGGCTGGGCGGATTCTACATGGAGGCTTGCCTGAAGGTGTACAAGAGGACGCGACTGAGTTTCGTACAGCGCCAGATGGTAGGCTTCGAGGACGAGATGATGTACCACGCTACAGGCACCATCTCCGAACTCTTCGACGGCAACCCTCCATTCCACGGTCGCGGCGCCATGGCATTCGCCATGAATGTGGCGGAGATACTGCGAACCATGAAACTTATTGACCAGTACAGTGTATAAAGTATAAAGATTAAAGTATAGAGATATGAAAGTACTGATGTTCGGATGGGAGTTCCCTCCTAAGATATATGGCGGTCTTGCCGTGGCATCCTACGGCATCACCAAGGGACTGTCGGCACAGGGAGACGTGGAGACCACCTTCTGTATGCCGAAACCTACTGGCAACGAGGAGAAATTCCTCAAGATAATAAACATGAGTCAGGTGCCTATCGCATGGCGTGACGTGCAGTATGAGCATATCAAGGACCGCTTCGTAGGCCACACAGCAGAGGATTACTATCGCTTCCGCGACCACATCTACGCTGACTTCAACTACATGCAGGGACTTGACGACATGGGCTGTATGGGCTTTGCAGGCGGCTATCCTGGCAACCTGCACGATGAGATAAACAATTTCTCAATCATCGCCGGTGTACTGGCGCGCTCAGAGCAGTTTGACCTCATCCACGCTCACGACTGGCTCACCTACCCTGCCGGCGTGCATGCCAAGATGGTCAGCGGCAAACCACTCTGCATCCACGTGCATGCCACCGACTTCGACCGCTCACGCGGCAAGGTGAATCCTACTGTCTATTCCATAGAGAAGAACGGCATGGACCATGCTGACTGCATCATGTGCGTATCTGAGCTGACACGACAGACAGTCATCAACCAGTACCACCAGGACCCACGCAAGTGCGTGGCAATGCACAATGCCGTGTATCCTCTCTCTCAGGAGTATCTCGACATAGAGCCTCACAAGATACCTAACGAGAAGGTGGTGACCTATCTGGGACGTATCACCATGCAGAAGGGTCCTGAATACTTCATCGAGGCTGCCAAACTGGTACTCCAGCGTACCCAGAACATCCGCTTCTGCTTCGCTGGTTCGGGCGACATGATGGCTGCCATGATAGAACTGGCTGCTGCCTACGGCATCGCTGACAGATGCCACTTCCCAGGCTTCCAGCGCGGCAAGCAGGTATATGAGTGCTACAAGAATTCCGACGTATTCGTAATGCCTTCAGTCTCAGAGCCTTTCGGTATCGCACCTCTAGAAGCAATGCAATGCGGTTGTCCGTCGATTATCTCCAAGCAGTCAGGCTGCGGAGAGATACTCACCAACGTGCTCAAGGTAGATTACTGGGACATCCACGCTATGGCCGACGCCATCTATTCTGTCTGCATGAATCAGGGCTTCCATGACTACCTCGCCGAGGAAGGCATCAAGGAAGTGGCAGGCATCACATGGGAGAAGGTGGGACTGCGCATACGCCAGTGCTACGACCAACTGCTCTCCAAGGGATGGTTCGACCACGAGGAATACCAGAGGAACTATATTCCGAATTAAACCCCTAAACGACTAAACAACCAAACAACTAAACGACTAAAGATATGAAAACGATTTGTTTATATTTCGAGATTCACCAGATAATCCACCTCAAGCGTTATCGTTTCTTCGACATCGGTACTGACCACTACTACTACGACGACTACGAGAACGAGCGCAGTATCTCATACATCGCTGAGCACTCCTACATGCCGGCACTCACCGCCCTGCAGGAGATGATACAGCAGAACGGCGACTATTTCCGCGTAGCATTCTCGCTCTCCGGTGTGGGTATGGAGCAGTTGGAGATGCATGCACCACAGGTCATCGAGAAGCTGCAGCAGCTCAACGAGACAGGTTGCGTAGAATTCCTCACCGAACCTTACTCTCACGGCCTCGCAGGTCTTGCCAACGAAGAGAGCTTCAAGCGCGACATAGAGAAGATGTCCGACAAGATACAGGAGTACTTCGGCAAGCGTCCTACCGTGATGCGCAATTCCTCTCTCATCTACACCGACGAGATAGGCGCACAGGTGGCAGCACTGGGCTACAAGGGCATGCTCACAGAGGGTGCCAAGCACGTACTGGGATGGAAGTCACCACACTTTGTCTATAACTGCAACATGGCTCCCAACCTCAAGCTCCTGCTCCGTGACGTAAGCCTCTCTGACGACATCTCACTGCGCTTCAGCAACACCGCATGGGAGGGCTATCCACTCTTCGCTGACACGTACATTAACAATATAGCATCATGCCCAGAGGCAGAGCAGGTAGTCAATATCTTCATGGAGCTCTCAGCACTCGGCATAGCACAGCCACTGTCCAGCAACATCCTGGAGTTTCTCAAGGCTCTGCCAGCATGCGCCAGGGAGAAGGGGCTGGAGTTCCTCACACCATCACAGGTGATGGACAAGTACGAGAGCGTAGGCGCCATCGACGTGCCAGACTCACTCTCATGGGTGGACGAGGAGCGCGACTGCTCCGTATGGCTGGGCAACCAGATGCAGCGCGAGGCATTCAACAAACTCTACTCCGTGGCAGACCGTCTGCTCATCGCCAAGGACCCACGCCTGCTACAGGACTGGGACTACCTGCAGGCATCCAACAACTTCCGCTTCATGACCACCAAGCCAAGCAACTGGAATATCGACCGTGGCATCTATGACGGACCGTTTGACGCCTTCACCAACTACATGAACATCCTCGGCGACTTCATCTCCCGCGTTCGCACCCTCTATGGCGGCATCGACAATGAGGAACTGGAGAATATGCTCACCACTATCACCAACCAGGGTCGCGAGATAGAGACCAAGGACAAGGAGATAGAGCGTCTGCAGGCCAAGCTCGCCAAGTACGAGCCCGTAGCAGAGCCAGCAGAGGAGCCCGCTCCGAAACCTAAGAAAGCACCAGCCAAGAAGAAATAGTTTTTTGAGGTAAGAGGTGAGAGGTAAGAGAAATGCTTTGCCTCTTACCTCTAACCTCTAATCTCTAACCTCTCTAATCCCTCTAATCCCTCTTATCCACAAACTTGTAAGAGGAATACTGCGCGCGAGGGAATACGAAGGTATTGTCATCGATGTTACCCGACTTGAAGTCCGAGATATAGATATTCGCCCAGATGAAGGCCACCTTAATCTTCAGGTGCTTAGGTTCGCGCGTCACCTTGTCAAGCACCACCCTTGCCTCCTTCACACCATCCGCACCTTTCTTCGCCTTGATGGTGATGATGTAGCCCTCCTTGCCGTTAGCTATGGAGTAGTTGTAGTTGTCGGGCTCAAATTTGAATTTATCCTCGTACTTACTCTTCTTCTTCGAGTTAGCATCGTATATCTCCACCACCTTCTTCTTCTCCTTGGTCACGTACGATGTCACGCCATCGTTCCATCCCAGGCTGTTCTTGGAGACATACTTGCTCTTCTTACCCTTGTACCATATCGTACCCTCCGTCTTGTAGAGGTTGGCAATATTCACCTTATAGTGCATCGACGCCCCATGCTCGCTGTAGGCACGATGATACGTCTCCAGGAACATCTTCTTCGCCTGTCGGCTGTTGGCATTCTCCTGGGCACTGACGCCGGTAGCCATGAGCACCAGCGATACGATGAGCATTACTATTCTTGTTACCATGAATACTTTGCGGAGAGAACAGGATTCGAACCTGCGAACCGCTTTTGACGGTTACACGCTTTCCAGGCGTGCCTCTTCAGCCACTCGAGCACCTCTCCGTTTTTTTCGACCACAAAGGTACTAATAAAAGTTCAAATGTTCAAAAGTTCAAAGGTTGAAGGTTGAAAGAGGGAGTATTCTTTAAGTTTTTTTAATCCTTACAACGGTGAGACGGCCCTGGGAGACCTGAAAATGGACGTCATAATCGGCGTAGGGCATCTTGTAGATATGCTCCGCTGAGTCGTGATAATGGGGACGGGGGTCCTGGGAGAGGATATCCTTCAGCGTGGGGAGCTGGGTACGGAGGGCGGAATACTCCTCCTGCTTCAACTGCTGAGAGGCTTCTTCTGAGAGCTCTACCTCAAGGGGCTGCCACTCGCGCTCATCGACGAAGCCTGCACGGGCATCGGGATGGGAGTCGGTGTAGGGGATATAGGGCTTGATGTCGTAGATGGGGGTGCCATCGATGAGGTCGGCGCCCTTGACATAGATGACGGGAGCGTCGGGGCAGTCGTAGTCGATATGGTCTATCCTGACTGACGAGAGACCGAGGGAATTAGGACGAAACGGACTGCGCGAGGCGAACACCCCTACCCTCTCGTTGCCGCCGAGACGTGGAGGGCGGACGGTTAATTTAGGGGGAGTAGAAGAGGGAGTAATAGAGGAGGTAGAGGGGAGATTAGCTGAGAATTCCCAGATGAGCCAGAGGTAATCGAAACCTTCCATCCCACGGATGGCATCAGCGGAACGAAACGGGGGCTCCAGGATGATGCGTCCCAGAAGTTCCTGCACCACTCCTGCCTGGCGTGGCGCACCGAACTTGCTGGTCAAGGGGGAATGGAAGGTTGCGATTTGAAACATTATATAAATATTATCCCTATTTTTTCATATATGGTTCAGTACCGAGGACTGTGGAAGCGAGGCGCTTCGCCTTGGTGCGCAGGGCATCGATATCAGCATCGGTATCACCATAGCAGAGAACTACGCCCATGCGACGGCCGAAGTGTGCATCGGGTTTGCCAAAGATGCGCACACGGGTGCACTCCTCCTTGAGGGCGTCAACGAAATTGTATGGTATGTCATCACCCTTCTTGTAGTCCTTGTCAGCGAGCACCACAGCAGAGACGCCAGCGTGTTCCAAACGGATGTCGTGGATGGGGAGTCCCATAACGGCACGGAAGTGGAGTTCGAACTCGGAGAGATTGGTGGTGTGACCCAGTGTCACCATACCTGTATCGTGGGGACGTGGGGAGAGTTCGGAGAATACTACGCCAGTGTCAGTGAGGAAGAACTCCACACCCCAGATGCCATAACCGGTCAGTGCAGCAGTCACCTTGTCTGCCATCTGCTTGGCTTCGTTGAGGTCCTTCTCTGATATCTGGTATGGCTGCCATGACTCACGATAGTCGCCACCCTTCTGTACATGACCTATCGGTGGGCAGAAGATGGTGGGGGCATTCTTCTGAGTGACGGTGAGGAGGGTGAACTCGGAATTGAAGTGTATGAACTCCTCGATGATAATCTCCTTGACATCACCACGGGCTCCCTCCATAGCATCGTCGAAGGCCTTGCGCAGGTCCTCAGCACGCTCTACGGTGGACTGTCCGTGACCGCTGGAGGACATGAGGGGCTTGATGACACAGGGGAATCCTATCTCCTTGGAGGCTGCCTCAAGCTGCTCGAAGGTGGTAGCATAGAAATACTTGGCAGTGCGCAGGCCGAGTTCCTTGGCGGCGAGGTCGCGGATAGCCTTGCGGTTCATGGTGTAGTTGACGGCACGTGCTGATGGCACCACTTGTATGCCCTCCTTCTCGAAGTCGAAGAGGCGCTCTGTGCGGATAGCCTCTACCTCGGGCACTATGATGTCTGGCTGATGCTTGCGGACTGCTGCTGCAAGGGCGTCGCCGTCGAGCATGGAGAATACCTCACACTCGTCAGCAACCTGCATGGCTGGTGCGCCGGCATAACGGTCACAAGCTACTACATACTGGCCAGCACGCTTGGCGGCGATAACAAACTCCTTGCCCAGTTCGCCTGAGCCTAAAAGCATAATCTTTTTCATTGTCTTACAGTTTATATTTTTCTTTAATGATTTGTGCTATAATCTCGGCAGTGCGCTCTATGCCCAGCAGCGAACTGTTGATGCAGAGGTCGTAACCGCCAGCCTTGCCCCAGTGGCGGGAGGTGTAGTAATTGTAGTACTTGGCACGCTCGGTCTCCTTCTGGCGTATGAATTTGCGGGCTGTGTAGGGGTCGCAGTTGAGGCGGTCTGCCACCACCTGCGTACGCACCTCATCGTCAGCAGTGATGAAGACGCTGAAGAGTCCTGGCTTAGTGCGCAGTATATAGTCAGCGCAGCGGCCTACGAAGACGCAGTTGCCCTCCTTGGCAGCCTTCCATATCGCCTCACTCTGTATCTGGAAGAGCGACTCCTGAGACATGGAGTTGCTGTAGAAATTGCTCGTGGACCTGCCCAGGCGTCCTGAGAAGGAACCGAAGAGCGACTTCAGGGCTCCGCGATGCTCGTCCTGCTTCTCGAAAATCTTGGGATTGAATCCACTGCGCTCCGCAGCGAGATTGATGAGTTCGCGGTCGTAATACTTGCAGTCGAACATCTGAGCGAGCCTCTTGGCTATCTCGCATCCGCCGCTACCCAGTTGTCTGCCGACACATATTATAAGGTTGTCCATATTCTTTATTTTTTAGAGGAGTTATGAGCTTTGCTCAGGGAGTTAACAGCTTCGCTGTGGATGATGCCCTTTTTACTCCCAATTTTACTCCCAATTTTACTTCCTATTAAACTTCTTAATATACATAAAAATCATCACATACGCCATCACCGCCGCCACGATGTCACTCACCGGCATAGAGAGCCACACACCATCGAGACCCATGTACTGGGGCAGGATGTAGATGAGCGGAACGAGAAATATCAACTGGCGTGAAAGGCTGAGGAAGATGCTTATCTTTGCCTTGCCGATGCTCTGGAAGAAATTGGTAATGACCATCTGCGCTCCGATGAAGAAGAATGTGCACATCATATAGCGCAGTGCCAGTACGGAATAGCCTATCAGCGTGGGGTCGCTGGTGAAGAGGCGGGCACAGGTCTCTGGGATGAGCATGGCGATGAGGAAACCTACGAAGCATACTGCAGTGCCCGTAATAGAAGCTAAGCGCAGGACCTCAAGCATGCGGTGGTAGTTCTCTGCACCATAGTTGTAGCCGGCGATAGGTTGCATACCCTGACAGACGCCCATCGTCACCATGACGAATACGAAGGCTATCCTATTGGCTATGCCATAGGCACCTACAGCCATATCGCCACCATAGGAGACCAGCGAATTATTTATGAAGATGACCACCAGGCAGGCACAGGCATTCATGGCGAAGGGCGAGATACCGATGCCGATGATATTCCTGACAATAGGCATCTCAATGCGGAATTTGTCATACTCGAAATGTAGCAGTTCCTCCTTGTCGGAGAACAAGCGCCACTGCCAGCAGAGAGCCACAAACTGTGCCAGTACGGTGGCGTAGGCAGCACCACGGATGCCCATCTGGAAGGTGTAGATAAAGAGGGGGTCGAGCAGTGCATTGAATATGACAGTGAAGATAGTGATGTACATCGCCATCTTGGGTTTGCTGGCCGCACGCAGCACTGCATTCTGCCCAAGATAAAGGTGAGTCACAGCATTGCCCACGAGGATTATCTGCATGTATTCGCGTGCGTAGGGCAGAGTGGCATCGCTGGCACCAAAGAACCTGAGGATGGGGTCGAGAAACAAGAGGCAGATGGCACCAAAGCCTATGCCCACGATGATATTGAGCATGGCATTATTGCCCAGGATGCGATTGGCTATCTCGTAGTCGCGCTGTCCCAACTTAACGCTGAGGAAGGTGCTGGAACCAACTCCTATGGCTGCTCCGAAGGCAGCAGAGAGATTCATGAAGGGAAAGGTGATGGCCAAACCTGATATAGCCACAGCGCCCACTCCCTGACCTATGAAGATGCTGTCCACCATATTGTAGAGCGAGGATGCCACCATAGCCACGATGGCAGGCAGGGCATACTGCAAAAGCAATGCCCCTACGGGTTTGGTACCCAGTTCCAGTGTAGCTTGTTTGTTCATATATTTAAAGAGGAGGTAGAGGGGAGGTAAGAGGATGAGAGTGCAAATGACAGTAGCGTGAGCACCACTACCAGCATAGGCAGGTAATCATTGACGTACTGAACGAGCGGCGAGATAACCCTGGGTTCCCCTACCCTCCACAGCGAATGGGAGAAGATGCGCGATAGCATCCACACCACGCAGAGAGCCAGGACGAAGCCGCCAAGGATGTCGCCAGGATAGTGATATCCGAGATAGACACGCGAATAGCAGACAAGCAAAGTAAGCAGAGTCATGCTGACGCAGGTCCATCGGGAACGCAGCCAGTGGCACACCACGAAGGTCAGGAGCCACATATTAGCGCTGTGGGCAGAGGGCATACCACACCCACTGCCATGACGCCCATAGACGATGTGCACCATCGGGGCTATGGGATTGTCGGGATTGCTGGGACGCAGACGGCCTATCCACGGACGCAGCAGATGGCTGTTGCCCCAGTCGGTAAAGAGCATACCAATGCCAATGGCGAGAAGCACATAGAGTGCCCCTCGCCATGAGTGTTGACGCCACACCACATAGAGCAGACAAGCATAGAGCGGCAGCCAAACGGTCTTCTGGCTGACCATCCACATAAATGCATCGAGGTACTCCGTATGGTGGGAGTTTATGAGAAAAAATAGTTGTTCGTCCATTAGAAGAGATATGTCTTCTCAAACCAGTAGCAGAGGATACCTGCTACATAGCCTACGAAGGCAATCCATGTGACATTCTTCATATACCAGCCGAAGGTAAGCTTCTCAAGACCCATTACGACTACGCCAGCGGCAGAACCGATAATGAGCATAGAACCACCTACACCAGCACAGTAAGCCAGAAGCTGCCAGAAGATACCGTCAACACCGAAGTCGCCACCCGCTGGGTCGATGACGTACATCTTCATAGCACCTGCTACGAGAGGCACATTGTCAACGATGGATGACAGAATACCGATGGCACCGGTCACGAGGTAGTGATTGCCTACAGCCTTGTCGAGCCACTCACCCAGAGCTGTCAGCACACCAATCTCAGAGAGGGTAGCCACAGCCATCAGGATGCCCAGGAAGAACATGATTGTGGACATGTCGATACGAGTCAGAAGGCGTGATACACGCTTTGCCATAGGGTCGTGCTCCTCCTTGCGACGATAGATAATCTCTGTCACTGTCCACAGGATAGCGAGTACGAGCAGGATACCCATGAATGGAGGAAGCTCCGTGATGGTGTGGAATACAGGCACTGAACAGAGACCGCCTACGCCAAGGAGGAAGATGAGCTTGCGCTCTACCTTGGTGATGTAGCTTATCTCTGCCTCGCGCTTGTCCTCTACCTTTGGCAGTTCGCCATGCAGGTGCATCTGCATAACTGCTGTTGGCACGATGAAGGCGATGAAGGAAGGCACGATAATCTCAGAGATAACGCCCAGAGCAGTAATCATCTTGCCATTCCACAGCATAATGGTGGTAACGTCGCCGATTGGTGAGAAAGCACCACCAGCGTTGGCAGCGATGATAACGCAGACAGCAAACCACATACGGTCCTGCTTGTCCTGAACAAGCTTGCGCAGAATCATAATCATCACAATGGAAGTGGTGAGATTGTCAAGCACAGCAGAGAGAATAGCCGTCATGAAAGCTATCTTCCACAGAAGTGAGCGCTTGGTCTTGGAAGCCAGAGCACCACGTACCCAGTTGAAACCTCCGTGCTGATCCACAATCTCCACGATTGTCATAGCACCCATGAGGAAGAACAGGGTGGTACCTGCCTCACCGAGATTCTTCTCGATAGCATGACCCAGCTCCCAGTCGGCTGGCAGTGAGATACCCAGCATGTCGGCATGACCCAGAGCAAGGAGGGTCCAGCAGACAACGCACATCAAGATGGCAATAGCCGCCTTGTTGACCTTGGTGACGCTCTCTATGGCTATGAAAAAATAGCCAATGACGAACGCCGCAACGATAATTGTAATTGTTGACATGTTTTTAGTTTAGTTATTGTTGAATTTTTATAGATATTCAAGGGTATTTTGCAAAGTTACGATGTTTTTTCGAAATAACAAAATTTTTTCTCATTATTCTTCATCATCGAACATCTCATCATCATCCTCATCCCAACCAAACATAGCTGGTTCTACGAAAGCCTCTATCTCGCGGCGATCCTTCTTGGTAGGACGTCCAGTGCCCTTCTGACGATCGATAAAACCGCTGATTCTTGACATCTCAAGCAACTCATACTGCTTGGGGTCAGTGACATTCTCATAGACCTCAGGAACGAGTTTAGCACCCACACGATTTTCTATCGCATTGAGTATCTTGAAAGAGTATGTGATGGGTGGTTTCCTGACGCTGATGACCTCACCAACCTTCACCATGCGTGAGGGTTTCATGGTCACGCCATCCTTGGTGACACGACCATTCTTGCAGGCTTCAGCAGCTATTGAACGAGTTTTGAATATTCGACTGGCCCACAGCCATTTATCAAGTCGGGCAGTTTCCTGACAATTCATTTCTTATTGTACTGATTCATAGTATTATCGACACCCTGGAGCACGAAACTCTTGATGATGTCGCACGATGTTTCGATAACTGGATTCAAGGTCTCCTTGTCCTCGTCACTGAACTTACTCAGCACGAAGTCCACCTGATGACCTCTGGAGAACTCATTGCCTATGCCGATACGCAGCCTGCTGTACTGCTGACCTATGAGCTGCTGTATGTGTCCCAGCCCGTTGTGACCACCATTGGAACCATTTGCCCTGAGGCGCATCTTGCCGAGTGGGAAAGCCAGGTCATCGACAATCACCAGAAGATGCTCCGTAGGGATATTCTCCTTCTCCAACCAGTAGCGCACGGCGTTGCCAGAGAGATTCATGTAGGTAGTGGGTTTGAGCAGGAAAATCTTCCTACCCTTCACGCTGGTCTCAGCAAGGAATCCGTAGCGCTTGTCCTCAAACGCCACATCCTGCGCCTTGGCGAATGCATCAACTACCATCCACCCTATGTTGTGACGGGTCTCGTGATACTCTGCTCCAGGATTACCCAGACCCACAACGAGAAATTTCTCCATATCTCTAAAAGAAAAAGGCACCCTTGTTGCCAAGAGCGCCTTCTATGTTTTCTATTTACTATTAAGCCTCCTCAGCGGCTGCTGCAGCGGCTGCCTGAGCGGCACGTGTCATCTTAACAGAACATACGATAACCTCTGCTGGTGTAGCAAACTCGAGTCCCTCGTAAGAGAGTGAACCGACCTTGATAGACTTGCCAATCTCAAGAGCTGTAACGTCAACGTCGAGCTTCTCTGGGATGCGAGTGTATGGTGCTGTGACCTTAATCTGACGGATAGAGAGAGACATACGACCACCGAGACGTACACCTGCTGCCAGACCTACGAGGTTGACTGGGATACCTACAGTGATAGGCTTCTCAGGAGTAATCTCGAGGAAATCAACGTGGAGAGGAGCGTCAGTAACTGGGTGGAACTGTATCTCCTTCATGATAGCGAGCTTCTTCTCGCCGTCGATAGTAAGGTTAATAACGTAAACATTAGGGGTGTAGATAGCCTTGCGGAGCTCTGTGAAAGGAATAACGAAAGCCTCAGCTACTGGGAGACCCTTCTCGTCCTTCTTCTCACCATAGATGTTACAAGGGACAAGACCCTGCTTGCGAGCTTCCTTAGAAGCCTTCTTACCGAGGTCAGAACGCTTCTGACCATTGAGTGAAATTTCTAACATAATTGTGTTACTCTAAATTAAGTTGTTAATAATAAATTGCTTAATTCGCCATCACACTTGAAAATGCGCTTTGCGATTTTGCGGGTGCAAAGGTAGTCATTTTAGTTGAAAGTTGAAAGTTGAAAGTTGAAAGTTAGGGTATGTTTAAGTTTTTTTAACCACATACAGCTTTGCTATCCTATATAAATATAGTAACTTTGCAAAATGACACAGCGTTCTACAAACAAGAAGGTACTATAAGATTATGATTAACAGAGAACTAATAAGGATTAAGGCGGTGCAGTTAACCTACGCCTATTTCCAGAATAACAACAAGAATCTCGATAACGTAGAGAAGGAAATGCTCTTTTCCCTCTCCAAGGCATACCATCTGTACAACACCCTGTTGCTGCTCATCGTAGCCATCACGCGAATGGCACGCAAGCACTACGACATATCCCTGGCAAAGGCAGAACGCGAGAGGCGCAGAAAACCTAATGACCGCTTCGCATTCAATAAGTTCGCAGTACAACTGGAGGAGAATAAGCAGTTGCAGGAGTTTGCTGAGAGCCAGAAGAATCTGTGGGATGACAAGGCGGAGTTCATCAAGAACCTGTATCTCCAGATAGAGCAGAGCGAGCCGTACAACGAATTCATGGCCTCCACAGACGATGACTACGAGACTCATCGCGAGGTGTGGCGCAAACTGTACAAACTCTTCATTCAGAACAATGACGACCTGGACCTCACACTGGAAGAGGATTCTCTCTATTGGAATGATGACAAGGAGGTCGTGGATACATTCGTGCTGAAGACTATCAAGCGATTTGACCCCAAGCAGGGCAAGAATCAGGAACTGCTGCCAGAGTATGACAGCGAGGAGGAACGTGAATTTGCTATCAAACTGCTGCGCGCCACAATCCTCAATGCTGACCAGTATCAGAGATACATGACGGAGTCCAGCCGCAACTGGGACTTCTCACGCCTGGCATACATGGATGTGGTAATCATGCAGCTGGCAATAGCAGAGATGCTCACATTCCCTAATATCCCCATCAATGTCACCATCAATGAGTACGTAGAACTGGCCAAGCTCTACTCTACCCCACGTTCTGGTGGCTACATCAATGGCATGCTTGACAATATCGCACGCCATCTGATAAAGGCTGGCACTCTGCTCAAGACCATGCCTGAGAAGAAGGGTAAAAAGGTTGAAGGTTGAAAAATTAAAAATTAAATATTAAATATTAAAAATGACAAACATTATTCTCGCCGCACAGAACGCTAGCGGAGGCGGCTACTCAATGATTCTAATGATGGTGGCTATATTTGCCATCATGTATTTCTTCATGATTCGTCCTCAGCAGAAGAAGCAGAAGGAAATCAAGAAGTTTCAGAACTCTATCACAGAAGGCACCAAGGTGGTGACGGCAAGTGGCGTATATGGCACGGTGAAGCGCGTCATCATGGAACAGAATGCCTTGGAAGTAGAGATAGCACGCGGAGTGACCATCACCATAGACCGTGGCTACGTCTTCGCTGATGCTGCCAGCCAACAGATGAAGTAGTGAACTCTCTAAACGTAAGAAGAAAATACAAGGACATGAGGAATTCCTTGCTTGAATTTTCGAGCAAGGAGTTTCTCATATTCTTATTCTTCCTCTCCGTGAGCGCCACATTCTGGTTTCTCTCCACCCTCAACGACACCTATGAAATGGAATATCCTGTGCGCATAGAGATAACGGATATACCCAAGAATATCGTTATCACGGAGTCGCTGCCCGATACCATCAGGGTAACGCTGAAGGACAAGGGATTCAACCTCCTGCAATATGCTGTGGGCGATGAACTGCGCACCATCCAACTGCATTTCTCGCAATACTCCAAACCAAAGGGCAAGGGAGGCTTCAACCAGAACGACATACAGAAGATACTCAAAGGCCGTCTGATGGCCACCACGACTATCACCTCCGTGAAGTCTGACAAGTGGGACTTCTACTACAACTACGGCGCCATGAAGCGTGTGCCCATAATCGTAGAGGGGCAACTGATACCCGCTACCAATTATTACGTCACACGAACGGTTCTCACACCTGACAGCGCCAGCGTGTATGCCACGACAGAGGCTCTCGACACGATAAAAGCAGTATATACCGAACCGCAAAACATATCGGATATCAAGGAGTCATCCACGCACACCGTATCGCTGCAGTCTATAGTAGGAGCAAGAGTAGAGCCGCGTACCATCACCATGAGCCTGATAGCAGAGCAGATGACAGAGGTTACGCTGCAGTTGCCTATCAAGTCTGTCAATGTACCAGAGGGCAAGTCGCTCAAGACTTTCCCTGCCCGAGTGGAAGTAAAGGTTACGGTGGGACTTTCACGCATCAATATCATCAAGCCTGAACTCTTCAACGTAGTGGCTGACTACGAAGACCTGCCCACGAATCCCAATGACAAGCTACCCATAAAGATTGTCACGCAACCACGAGGTATAGTACGTGCACACCTCAAGACAAACATGGTGGACTATTTACTCGAAAACTACTGAGCAAAATGAAACGTTACTGCATCACTGGCGGGATAGGTTCGGGGAAATCATATGTCTGCGCAATACTCAGGAAGCGTGGCATAGAGATATACGACTGCGATGATGAAGCACGTCGCCTGATAGACACCTCACAGGAGATACACGACAAGCTAGTCAGTCTGATAGGCCCAGAGACATACATAGACGGCAAATACAATACTGCTGCAGTGACACAGTTTCTGCTGGCGTCAGAGGAGAACAAGCAGGCCATCAACGCCATCGTACACCCCGCAGTAATAGAAGACTTCTACAAGTCGGGCAAGCAGTGGATGGAGTGCGCCATACTGTATGAAGCTCATCTGGAGCAGTACGTAGATAAGGTCATAGCAGTCACAGCACCCAGAGAAGTGCGCATCGAGAGGATAATGAAGCGGGACGGCATCTCTTACGAGAGAGCAGCACAGTGGGTGGACGGACAGACAAATCAGGACGAGGTGGCACGACGTGCCGACTACATTATTATAAATGACGGACAGAAAGAACTAAACAAACAGATAGATAAAATTATGAGCAAGACAATTTTGGCCATTTCAGGCAAACCAGGACTCTACGAACTCGTATCACGTGGCAAGGGAAATCTCATCGTGGAAGGTCTCACAGACCATAAGCGCATACCAGCATTCGCCAGCGACCGCGTGACGTCTCTTGGTGACATCGCAATGTACACAGAGGAGGAAGACATGCCTCTGGGAAAGATACTCATCGCCCTGCGCGACATGGAGAAGGGCAAGCCTTCCAGCCTCAACTACAAGAAGGCCAGCGGCAAGGAACTGGAGGAGTACTTCGCCAAGTTTGTGCCTACCTTCGATCGTGACCGCGTGCACTCAAGCGATATCAAGAAACTCATACAGTGGTACAATATACTCATCGAGGCAGGCATCAACTTCGAAGAAGACCTCAAGCCTACCAACGGTGACAATATAGACGACCGCCAGGAGCAGGAGTAACGATATGGACAGAGAACAGGACGGTCTGAAGCTGCTGGGCAAGAAGACCGAATATAAGAGCGACTACGCGCCCGAGGTGCTGGAGACATTCCAGAACAAGCACCCCGAGAACGACTACTGGGTGCAGTTCAACTGCCCAGAGTTCACCTCGCTGTGCCCCATCACAGGTCAGCCCGACTTTGCGGAGATAAAGATAATGTACATCCCTGACCAGAAGATGGTGGAGAGCAAAAGCCTCAAACTCTACCTCTTCTCTTTCCGCAATCATGGTGATTTCCACGAGGACTGCGTCAACATCATCATGAAAGACCTCATCCGTCTCATGGACCCTAAGTACATCGAGGTCACAGGCTTGTTCCTGCCCCGTGGCGGCATCTCCATCTATCCCTATGCCAACTACGGCAGACCAGGCACCAAGTATGAGCAGATGGCGCTCCACCGCCTTGAAACGAAGCAAACCATGTAGCTCCTCTGAAGACTGATACCCAGTGTGCTATATTGAAAAAGGATGGTAACGATTTGTTACCATCCTTTGCTTTTCTTAGAAACGGGGACCTCCACCCATGCCTCTGCTGCCTCCACCGAAGCCACCTCTGTTTCCTCGTTCGCCTCCACCGAAGCCACCTTCACCACGAGGGGGACGGTCGCCAAACTCTCCGTCAGGACGGTTGCCTCGCCTTGATTGTTTGCCGCCGAAGGCATTGAAACGGTAGATGACGTGAAGCATGCAGTAGGAGTTGATACTGTTATACCATGTGTCGCTGCGCTGTGAGGCTGAGACGGCACGGCTGAAGGAGCTCTTCTCGTGGAGTATGTCATAGAACTGCAGTGAGAAGGTGAGTGCCTTGCTCTTGAGACAGCTCTGGGCTATCTGGGCGTTCCACACAAACTCGTTGGTGTTCATGGCTGCATCGGCAAAGCCTCGACGGCTCTGCATGTGTGCGCCTGTGGAGAAACTGGTGCCCCATGGAGCAGTGAGGGTGATATCGGTGCCATACTGAAACTGCCATGAGTTGAGGTTGGCATTGGGTTGCAGCTTGTTACTTGAGATGGTGTATTGCACCTGTCCGTTGAGCTCCACCTCTATCCAGTCGAGACGGTAGCCTATGCCGAGGCGCTCGCTGAGATTGGTGGTGCGAGTGTAGTTTTTCTCGGTCTGCTTAGTGTCTGTGAGATAGGTGTAGTTGGCATCATTCTTATAGCTGACGTTGGCGAAGGAGTTGAAGTTCCACTTGCCCACGCTATCGACAGCGGCATTATACATCATAGCTGCATCGATGCTCCAGTCACCGTTGATGTTCATGGGTTTGGTGGTTCTTCCACCCGTTTGGTCATCATATTCTACGCTGTTAGAAACGCTGTTGCGTATCATCTGGTAGTTGAGAAACGCCATGACGGTCTGCATGTGGCTTGACACATAGTTGTTATACTGCACGCGCATGGTGTTGGTGAAGGAGGGCTTCAACTCTGGGTTGCCCACCTTAATGTTGAGCGGGTCGGTATCGTCAGTTATGGGCAGCATATCGGTCATGGTGGGCTGGGCTGACCTGCCTCGGTAGTTGACTCGGAGGGCCTTATTCTTGTTCCACTTATAGCGGAAGTCGAGAGTTGGCGTGAAGTCGGTGACTGTACTGCGCACATCGAAATCGTTGCCAAGGTATTTATAGGCAAGGTGTGACACCTGCGGCTGGAGCATGACGCCCACGTTGAGGTTATACTTGGGACGAGTGCGCTTGAGTGTGAGTTCGAGCTGATGAACGTAGTTGTCGTACTCGGAATAGCGGCTGAGAGGACTGCTGTAATAGGGTGACGACTCAGTGAGCGGACGGTAAGGGGCGAGATAGTAATCGAAGTCGCGGTATTCAGGTGTTACGCCACGATAGAAATTGGGCTCGTCGCTGAAGTCGTAGGTGCTACGGTCACTGGTCTTATTGCTGTACTGATACTGGTATTTAAACTGTATGAATGTAGCCTTGGCTATGGGTTCGCTGTAGGTGGCATTGAGCTGCAGCCCCCAGTTCTTGGTGGGTGTGATGTTATAACGGTTTTTGTAATACTGTTCGCTGAGCTGATAGAGTTTGACAAACTGGGTGGAGAGGTCTTCAGTGTCAGCATTACCCACGTTGTAGCGCATCTGGGTGGTTACATTTCTTCCGTTGGCAGCCAGTTTGCGTGAGAGGGTAGCCTGAATATTGAAGGCGTTGGAAGTGCCGTAGGACAGGGAGTTGTTCTTCTTGCTGTTAACCCACAGGTCAGCGCCTCCTGTGCTCTCGTCCATGTTCCACGGGTCGTCGGAATACTGGAAGGGGGCGCGACTGAAGGTGGAGCTGCGGCTGTCGCCCCTTGAGTCGGTGGAGCTGCCAGTGAATGTGGGTCGCACGATGAGTGTGGTGAGTGTGTCAATCTTCCACTCCACCTTGCCTCGTATGTCCCACTTGTTGCTTCTGCCATACTGCTGCGAGATGCTGTTGGTGAATGAACCCTGGGTCGATACGAAGTTCTCTGTGGCGCTCTTCTGCCAGTTGTCGGTATCGCTGTGGTTCCACCTGATGGAGAAGTCGGCTTTGAGTTTGTCTTTCAGTTCGTAGTTGTAGTTGATGCCCAGCATCTTGTTTGCCATCAGTCCGTTGCCACCGCCAGCACCGCCACGACCTCCGCTTGAGAATCCGCGGTCGCCAGTGTTGTTGGCATTGCCAAAGAGCATGAGTCGCGAGTTATCTTTCATATATGCGCCCATAACCCTTTCAGCATAGCGTTTGTGGGTGCCAATGGCGAGATCGACGTTTGCCATAAAGCCCTTGTTCATGCCCTGTCTGATGTTGAAATCGAGCACCGTTTCTTCCTCGCCGTCATCAACGCCCGTGAGTCGAGCCAGATCGGACTTCTCGTCGTAAGCCTTCACCTTATCTATTATGGCAGTGGGCAGATTCTTGAGTGCTGTCTGTGTGTCGCCCGTCATAAACTCCTTGCCATCCACCTTAATCTTCTTTACCTCCTTGCCGTTGATGGTCACCTTGCCGTCGTCGCTCACTTGAGCGCCAGGCAGTTTGCGCACCAGTTCCTCAATGGTGGAGCCCTCAGGAGTTTTGTAGGCATCGGCATTATAGATGAAGGTATCTTCCCTCACCACCAATTTCTTAGCCACACCCTTGACCACAACCTCGTCGAGTTTGTGCAGTTCCTGTTCCATCTTAGACTGTGCGAAGGCACTTGTGGCAAATGCCATAAAAGTGAGAAATAATGCTGATAACCTGTTCATTGGGCGAATAAAGAAATTTGTGATTGCGACTGCAAAGGTAGTAATTTTTTCTAAAAATTTTTAAAGTTGGAGGTTTGAGGTTTGAGGTTTAAAGGTTAAAAAATAATAAAAGGCTGACAAACTATGAACTGTGAATTGTTAACTGTGAACTATTTTGGTTACCTTTGTAGATTGAAATCACATTTTATGCAAAGCATAACATTTTAATACAGAAAATGAAGATACATTTCTCAATAGTATACCTCTGCCTCACAGCACTAATAGCACTGGGAGGATGCAAAAAGAGCACAGAGAAGATAGACGACCAGACGGACGTGATGATGACTGATGACACACCAGAGATAAAGGGCGATTCCATGCTCTACGGCCTGTCATGCGACGGTACATCTGACTCCGTCGTAGTGATATGGCCTTTCCATGGTGACCCCATCACCCTGAGCGCTCTGGATGCCAAGTCTGAGGGACGTGTCATCGGCAAACCAGAGATAGGTGACTGGATAGGTGTCATGCTTGACCCAGAGGACAGCACGTGCGTCACGATGGTCATCAATCTGGATGAACTGAAGGGTACGTGGACATACCCCGTGATGCCAGTGATGAAGGACCTGCAGCATATGTCAAGACGTGCTCAGCGACGTATGATGGCACATATCGATGACTCTATCAAGCAAAATTTCCTCATACCACGCGAATATGGTTTCACGCTGAAGCGCAGCCACAACGCCACCGCCGTTGGCCGTGTGATGCGCTCTACCACTCTGGAGGATGATTCACCAGTAGTATATCCCGAGGTAAAGAACTACCAGAAGTGGCACATGCTCAACGGTCGTCTCGTGCTCATCTCCGGCAACTACATGCGCAATGTCACAGCGAAAGCGCGCAAGCCACGGTACTCTCTCGACACGCTCGACATCATAAGCCTCAACAACGACTCCCTGATACTTATGCAGAATGGCATACGCTACGGTTACCATCGTAAGCAGAACGCCATGGAGGCAAACAAAGAAGCGCAAGCAAAGGCTTTGAAACAATAATAACTTCTATAACTTCTAAGAATATGTCAAGAATTATAATGATAGGTGCTGGCGGCGTAGCCACCGTAGCAGCACACAAGATAGCGCAGAACAGCGACGTGTTCACCGACTTCATGATAGCAAGCCGTCGTAAGGAGAAATGCGACGCTCTGGCAGAGGCTATCAAGGCACGCAACTATCCTGGCAAGATAAATATCAGCACGGCACAGGTGGATGCTGATGATGTAGAACAACTCAAGGCGCTCTTCCAGGAGTTCAAGCCTGAACTTTGCGTCAACCTCGCCCTGCCATACCAGGACCTTACCATCATGGATGCCTGTCTGGCGTGCGGAGTAAACTATCTGGATACAGCCAACTACGAGCCTAAGGATGAGGCGCACTTCGAGTACTCTTGGCAGTGGGCATACAAGCAGCGTTTTGAGGATGCCGGACTGACAGCTATCCTGGGTTGTGGCTTCGACCCTGGCGTATCTGGCGTTTATACCGCTTATGCTGCCAAGCACCACTTCGACGAGATACACTATCTCGACATCGTGGACTGCAACGCTGGTAACCACCATAAGGCATTTGCCACAAACTTCAACCCTGAGATAAATATCCGCGAGATTACCCAGAAGGGCCTCTACTATAAGGATGGCGAATGGCTTGAGACGGAGCCGCTGGAGGTGCACAAGGCTCTCACCTACCCCAACATCGGCCCTCGCGAGTCATACCTCATGCACCACGAGGAACTGGAGTCGCTCGTCAAGAACTACCCTACCATCAAGCAGGCACGTTTCTGGATGACCTTCGGACAGCAGTATCTCATCTACCTCGACTGCATACAGAATCTGGGCATGAGCCGCATAGACAATGTGGAGTATGAAGCCGAACTGGCTGACGGTAGCGGCAAGAAGGTGAAGGTGAATATCGTGCCTCTGCAGTTCCTCAAGGCCGTACTGCCTAACCCACAGGACCTGGGCGAGAACTACGATGGCGAGACATCTATCGGTTGTCGCATACGTGGTATCAAGGACGGCAAGGAACTGACCTACTACGTCTATAACAACTGCAAGCATCAGGAGGCCTACGAAGAGACTGGCATGCAGGGCGTAAGCTACACCACTGGTGTGCCTGCCATGATAGGCGCTATGATGTTCGTCAAGGGTATATGGAAGAAGCCAGGCGTATGGAACGTTGAAGACTTCGACCCAGACCCATTCATGGAGCAGCTCAACAAGCAGGGACTCCCTTGGCACGAAGTGTTCAACGGCGACCTGGAACTCTAAACAACTAAACAACCAAACGACTAAACAACTAAACAACCAAACAACCAAAATAAAATGGCTGAAGAAAATAAAGAAGCAAAACTCAAGGCCTTGCAGGCTGCAATGGCTAAGATAGAAAAGGATTTCGGCAAGGGTTCTATCATGAAACTTGGCGAAGAGAGTGTAGAGAAAGTAGAGGTGATACCTACTGGTTCGCTCGGACTGGATATGGCACTCGGTGTAGGCGGTTACCCTAAGGGTCGTATCATCGAGATTTACGGTCCTGAGTCTTCTGGTAAGACGACGCTGGCTCTCCACGCCATAGCAGAGTCACAGAAGCAGGGCGGCATAGCAGCTTTCATCGATGCTGAGCACGCCTTCGACCGCTTCTACGCTTCCAATCTGGGCGTGGACGTGGACAATCTCCTCATCTCACAGCCCGACAATGGCGAGCAGGCTCTGCAGATAGCCGACCAGCTCATCTCCAGCGCTGCTGTTGACATTATCGTCATCGACTCTGTTGCTGCCCTGACTCCTAAGGCTGAGATAGAGGGCGACATGGGCGACAACAAGGTGGGCCTCCAGGCACGCCTCATGTCACAGGCTCTGCGCAAACTCACCTCTACCATCTCCAAGACCAACACCACCTGCATCTTCATCAACCAGTTGCGTGAGAAGATTGGCGTGATGTTTGGCAATCCTGAGACCACTACAGGCGGTAACGCCCTGAAGTTCTACGCCTCTGTGCGCATCGACGTGCGTCCTGGCACAGCCATCAAGGATGGTGACGAGATACTTGGCAAGCTGACCAAGGTAAAGATTGTGAAGAACAAGGTGGCACCTCCATTCCGCAAGTGTGAGTTTGACATCATGTTCGGCACTGGTATCTCCCGTGTAGGCGAGATTCTGGACATCGCTGTCGATAAGGGTATCGTCAAGAAATCTGGCTCATGGTTCTCATACGGAGAGTCCAAACTGGCACAGGGTCGCGAGGCTGTCCTCGCCCTGCTCAAGGATAATCCAGAACTCTGTGAAGAACTCGAGGCCAAAGTACGTGAAGCCATAAATCAATGACACTCTCTGAGCGCTTCATACGCTATACGCAGTTTGACACGCAGTCTTGCGAAGACTCGCAGACCGTACCCAGCACCTCTAAGCAACTCACCTTTGCCCGCTTCCTGCGCGACGAGATGATAGCCGAGGGGCTGGAGGACATCGTGCTCGATGAGCAAGGCTACCTGTACGCCACGCTTAACGCTAACCTTAACCCTAACTCCTCCTTGGGAGGGGGCAAGGGGGAGGTTTCTCTTGGCTTCATCTCCCACTACGACACCTCGCCCGACTGCTCTGGTGAGAATATCAAGGCACGCATCATCCATAATTACGATGGCTGCGATATAGAGTTGTCAGAGGGCATCGTGAGCAGTCCCAGACAGTTCCCCGAACTGCTGCGCCACGTGGGTGAAGACCTCATCGTGACCGACGGCAAGACACTCCTCGGTGCTGACGACAAGGCTGGCATAGCAGAGATTATGCAGGCCATGTGCTATCTGCGCGACCATCCGGAGATAGAGCATGGCAAGATACGCATCGCCTTCAATCCCGACGAGGAGATAGGCAAGGGAGCGCATCACTTCAATGTGCCCCTCTTCGCTTGCGACTGGGCATACACCGTGGACGGCGGAGACCTGGGCGAACTGGAGTATGAGAACTTCAACGCTGCCTCTGCCAAGATACACTTCACCGGGCGCAGCGTGCACCCTGGGTATGCCAAGGGCAAGATGCTCAATGCAGCAAGGATAGCCACTGAGTTTGCTGCCATGATGCCTGCTGACGAAACTCCTGAGACCACCGAGGGCTATCAGGGATTCTATCATCTCACGGGCATGCAGGGCGGTTGTGAGAAAGCGCAGCTCAGCTACATCATACGCGACCATGACCGCCAAAGGTTTGAAGAGCGCAAACTATATATAAATAAGGTGGCGGAGCAGATTAACCAAAAGTATGGCGAAGGCACCTGCAAGGCTATTGTGGAAGACCAGTACTACAACATGCTGGAGAAGGTGGAGCCCGTGATGCACATCATCGAGACGGCTAAGCAGGCTATGCTCGATGCCGGCGTAGAGCCACGCGTGCAACCCATACGCGGCGGTACCGACGGAGCCCAGCTGTCCTTCAAGGGACTCCCCTGCCCCAATCTCTTCACCGGCGCTGTCAATTTCCACGGCCCTCATGAGTTTGTCTCCATACAGGTGATGGAAAAAGCAACCCAAACAATCATCAATATATGTCAGAAATCCCTTCTCTCATAGCAGATCTTGCGCTGATACTAGCCACGGCAGGTGTCTCCACTTTGATTTTCAAGAAGCTCAAGCAGCCTCTTGTATTGGGTTATATCATGGCGGGATTCATCGTGTCGCCCAATCTGACCTTCACCATGTCGGTCATCGACAATGAGAATATCCACACATGGGCTGACATAGGCGTGATGTTCCTGCTCTTCGCCCTTGGTCTGGACTTCTCTATCAAGAAGATTCTCAAGATGGGCATGGCGCCTATCATAGCCGCGCTGACCATCATATTCTGCATGATGAGTATCGGCGTAATGGTAGCCGAACTCTTTGGTTGGTCACACCTGAACGGGCTCTTCCTTGCCGGTATGCTCGCCATGTCGTCCACCACCATCATCTACAAGGCCTTTGATGACCTGGGGCTTCGGCAGCAGCAATTCTCGTCACTCGTCATGAGTGTGCTCATACTGGAGGACATCCTTGCCATCGTCCTGATGGTAGTCCTCACGACGGTTGCCAAGAGCGAGAGTGCCAGTACTGGCGGAGAAGATACGGGACTGCTGTCAGCGCTCCTGTCCATAGTCTTCTTCCTCGTACTGTGGTTTGTGGTAGGTCTGTTCCTCGTGCCTATCTTCCTTAGAAAGGTACGCCGACTCATCAATGAGGAGGTGCTGCTCATCGTCTCGCTCGCACTCTGTTGCGCTATGGCGGTATTCGCCTCCAAGGTGGGCTTCAGCTCCGCCTTCGGCTCATTCGTGATGGGTAGCATTCTGGCTGAGACCATCGAGGCAAAGAAGATAGAGAAACTCATAGAACCCGTCAAGAATCTCTTCGGCGCTATCTTCTTCGTGTCTGTCGGCATGCTCGTTGACATCAAGGTTGTGATAGACCAATGGCCTGCCATCGTAGTGATTACACTCGCCATCATCTTCGGCCAGAGCATCTTCGGCACCTTCGGTTTCCTGCTCTCAGGCCAACCGCTCAAGACTGCCATGCGATGCGGTTTCTCCATGTCGCAGATAGGTGAATTTGCGTTCATCATAGCATCCCTGGGCATGAGCCTCGGCATCCTCAGCGACTTCATCTACCCCGTCATCGTGACCGTATCAGTCATCACCACCTTCACCACGCCCTATATGATACGCGGCGCCGTGCCCGTATATGGTATCGTAGAGCGCTCGCTGCCCAAGGTGTGGATTAGGCGCATCAACAAGATTTCGGAGATGGCGCCCACCAATCAGGACCAGTCACAGAGCTACTGGCGGCCGCTGCTCATACAGATGGCTGTCAATACGCTCATCTACTCAGTACTGTCATCAGCCACCATCCTCATTATGCTCACCGTGGGCAAGGACATCCTGGACGGTCTTCTGCCAAGCGAATGGGCAGGCATCGCATGTGCCGTGCTCACCATCATGTTCGTGTCGCCATTCCTCAGGGCAATGGTCATGAAGAAGAACCGCAGCGAGGAATTCCGTGCTCTCTGGGTGGGCAGTCGTCATAACCGCGCACCGCTTATCTTCACCATAATACTGCGTGTGATACTGGCTGTGATGTTCATCGTTCCCGTACTGAGCCAGATTACCAACCTCTCCAATACCATCATGCTGTGCCTTGCCATCTTCATTATTGTCGGCATGGTATATTCACGCGGCATCAAGAATCAGAGCATCCGTCTCGAGCGCCTGTTCCTGATGAATATGAATTCCAAGGAACTCGCCGAGCGTGTCACCGGCAAGAAGCGCCCGCTCTTCGAGGGACGACTGCTGGACCGTGACCTGCACATCGCTACGGTCGATGTACCGCAGGACTCTATATGGACGGGTAAGACGCTCAAGGAACTCAGGCTGGCACAGCGCTTCGGCGTGCATGTCAGCAGCATCATGCGCGGCAGGCAGAAGATAAACATCCCTTCAGGCGATGACATCATCTTCCCCTATGACCAACTCAATGTCATAGGTTCCGACGACCAACTCAAGGCACTCAACTCCACCCTGCAAGAGGAGCTCTATCCCGAACCTACGGAATTCGTAGGCCACGACATGCAACTGCGCCGCTTCTCTATCACGGAAGACAGTTTCCTGGCAGGCAAATCACTTGTCACGTCACAACTGCGCGACAAGTACAACTGTATGCTAGTAGGTATGGAGGAAAATGAAGAATCCCTCACCTCCGTCTCCCCACTCTACCTCTTCCAGCCAGGCGATATACTCTGGATAGTAGGTGAGGACCAAGACATCAGGAGATTATCCTCTCAAGAACCTTAGGATAATACTCCATCTCCAGCACGTGCACCTTATCGGCTATCGTCTCCGGCGTATCATCAGGAGACAGAGCCACGCGATACTGCTCTATTATGTCACCTCCGTCACATACGGGGGTGACATAGTGTATGGTGATACCCGTCTCAGTCTCGCCAGCCGCCTTCACAGCCTCGTGCACATGATGGCCCCACATGCCCTTGCCGCCAAACTTAGGCAAGAGCGAAGGATGAATATTCACTATCTTCATAGGGTACGCATCGATGAGAAAATTAGGCACCAGAGGCAGGAAGCCCGCCAGCACTATGAAGTCAATCTCATACTCCCTCATCAGCGCCATCATCTTCACCTCGTCGTTCAGGTCAGCCTTAGGCATCACCGCCGTCGGCACACCCAGACGCTCAGCCCTCTCCAGAGCCAGCGCCTCCGCCTTATTGCTCACCACGAGAGCACACCTAAAGTTCACCTTATTCTCATTAGCGTAGCGAATAATATTCTCACAATTAGTACCGCTACCCGATACAAAAATCGCTATATTCTTCATCCTAATCCTTTTACCTAATATATCTTTTTCGTGCACCATCGCACTATTTTCCGTGCACCAACGCACTTTTTCGCCTGCAAAGTTACACTATTCCGTTGACTCCACCAAACTTTTGCAGAAAAAACTATTTAAAACGAGGTTAGCAAAAGTTCCAATAAGAAGTGCGAATAGTTTTCAGGCATAAGCCTAAGACTATGAAAACACTCGGGGAACGCCGTCGGCAAGGGGCAGAAAGCCCCG
>CAJODK010000010.1 GCA_905233245.1 uncultured Prevotella sp.
TGGGACAAATTCATTCGGTCATTTGAAACCTCCAGATTGTAGTCTGTTGCTTTTAACCATCTATTATGCCCCAAATTCTGCGTAAACAATGCGTAAACATTTTGTTTCAGTTAGGGGTATTTTTTGATATTCAGAGAAAATCGTAATTTTGTAATCCACTGATTATCAGCGCAATTCCCGAATAACGAAATATCACAGAATATCACTTTAAGATACTCATAATCTGGAGGTCCCTGGTTCAAGCCCAGGCTGGTCCACACTAAAAATCAAGCAGTTACAATTCCTTGTAACTGCTTTTTCTTTTGAAATCTGAACAAAATCTGAACAAACTGCAATGTAAATTGATGATTCTTTTAAAGGGAAAGAACAAAGACAAGGGCAGCGCGCGCCTCACCATCTGGAGAAGGTGTTCTTTTTCCTTTCCCTTTTGTCGAGGTAAAATGTTGTGCGCACAAATCATATCTCGTCAACATGACGGGTACGTCATATCGTATTAAAGAAACAAAAAAATATATCAGTAATAAGTAATGTATAACAAACTTTTTATACCTTTGCAGCACTTGGTATAACAGTCAAAATACAAGTAGTTATGATTAAGCGTTTTTTTATAACCATTATCGTTGCTGTTTCTGCTGTTGTTTCAGCATCAGCTCAGAATGCCGATGACGTGCTCAGTGTGGCACGCAGAGTGAATGACTATTTCGTTTCGATGTGGCCAGACCCTACTAAGGATACTTTCGTTCACAACAAGAAGCGTCCGAGTTCTCTGTGGACCCGTGGCGTGTATTACGAAGGACTGATGGCGCTCTACAGCATAGATGCTCAGATGAAGTATCTGAAGTATGTGGACGACTGGGCAAACTATCACAAGTGGACACCGCGCAATGGCACCAAGACAACGTATGCTGATGACCAGTGTTGCGCGCAGACGTATCTTGACCGTTATGAGATGACGGGTGACAGGAAGATGTTTGACAGTTGTAAGGTGAACATGGAGAAACAGATGGCGCAGGGCAGAGTAAACTACTGGACCTGGATAGATGCCATACAGATGGCTATGCCGATGTATTCCAAGATGTACCGCCTTACAGGTGATGCTCGCTATATCCTCTTTGCTCGCGACTGCTATGAGTGGTCTCGCAATGAGTGTGGTGGCGGATTGTGGAATGCAGAGGAAGGCCTCTGGTGGCGTGACAAGGATTTTGTTCCTCCCTACAAGGAGAGTGACGGTCAGAACTGCTACTGGAGTCGTGGCAACGGTTGGGTAGTGGCTGCTTACGTCAAGACCATAGAGGACATAGAGCGCACCAGAGATTTCTGCAAGAACAAGGAGGTGCGCGCCTTCCTCAAGCTGCTGAAGAGCGACTATACGGAGATGATGCAGGCACTCCTGAAATGTCAGCGTGAGGACGGTTTCTGGAATGTCAGTCTGATGTCGCCGGTTACCTATGGCGGCCCTGAGACCTCGGGCACGGCGCTTTTCGTGATGGGTATGTCGTGGGGCGTGCGCAATGGTATGCTCTCAGCTAAGAAATATCGTCCTGCTATTGACAAGGCATGGAATGCTATCACTACCGTTGCTGTTCATCCTAACGGCTTCCTCGGTTACCTGCAGGGAACGGGTAAGGAACCCAAGGATGGTCAGCCTGTGACCTATACCAGTGTGCCTGATTTTGAGGACTATGGTACAGGCTGCGTTCTCCTCGGTGCAGTGGAGTATTATAAGATGATAAGGAGGTAAGAAGTTAAGGAGTTAAGGAGTTAAGACGTATGCATAGACTGCTGAAAATATTTTTTGTAATCATAATTTTCAATTTTCAATTTTCAATTTTCAATTTGATATCCGCTCAGCGTCCCTCTCAGCCTGGTGTCCGTTGGTGGTGGCTCGGTTCGGCTGTGACAGAGCAGGGGCTGACATGGCAGCTGGAACAGATGTCCTCGCATGGCATAGGTGCAGTGGAGATAACACCCCTCTATGGTGTGCAGGGCAATGACGCTAACAACATATCATTTCTCTCTCCTGAGTGGATGAAGATGCTCGGCTATACCATCAGCGAAGGCAAACGACTGGGCATACAGGTGGATATGAACCTCGGTACTGGATGGCCGTTCGGTTCGTCGGAGACGCCAATCACCGAGGCGGCATGCAAACTTGTTGTCGTGGATTCGCTTGTTGACAGCCGACTAGCGAAAACGGTAAAACTCCCTGCTCCTGCTAAGGAACAGCAGTATGCCAAACTCATCGTGCAGAAGGATTACAAGAGTAAGGTGAAGGGCAAACGTCGTGTCATCGCTCTCTATGAGAGTCGTACACGTCAGAAGGTGAAGCGTGCAGCACCTGGTGGAGAAGGGTATGTGATAGACCATTTTGACTCTGTCGCAGTGGCACATTATCTGTCGCGTTTCGATAAGGCTTTCACCCTTTATCAATCAAACCATCACCCTTCATCCATCTACCCTTCAACCTTTTTCAATGATTCCTACGAGGTGTATGGTGCAGACTGGACTCCCACATTGTTGAAGGAATTCAAGGCTCGCAGAGGTTATTGCCTCATTGACAAACTCCAGGAATTCGTCGATGGTGATGCTCAGGTGATAAGCGACTATCGTGAGACCCTATCCGACCTCCTGCTGAAGAACTTCACGGAGCAGTGGGTCAGGTGGAGCCATGAGCGTGGCGTCAAGGTGCGCAATCAGGCGCATGGTTCGCCAGCCAACCTTATAGACCTCTATGCAGCCGTTGATATTCCTGAGATAGAGGGCTTTGGATTGTCGGAATTCGGTATCAAGGGGCTTCGCACGGACCCAGGTAAGACGAAGAAGAATTTCTCAGACCTCTCGATGCTGAAGTATGCTTCGTCTGCTGCCCATGTGACGGGCAAGAGACTCACCTCCAGCGAGACGTTTACGTGGCTGACGGAGCATTTCCGCACTTCTCTCTCGCAGATGAAACCCGACCTCGACCTAATGTTCTGCTCGGGAGTCAACCGTATGTTCTTCCACGGAGCATGTTATTCCCCCAAGGATGACCCATGGCCGGGATGGCGCTTCTATGCTTCTGTTGACATGTCGCCCACCAATTCTATATGGCGCGATGCTCCCGAACTGATGAAGTACATTGACTACTGTCAGCAGCGTCTGCAGGAGGGTGAGCCCGACAATGACTTCCTCGTGATGCTGCCTGTAAGGAATATGTGGCGAACAAATCTCCATGAGCGTCTTATGCAGTTTGACATCCATTCCATGGACAAGAAAGCGCCGGAGTTTATCGCCACCATACTGAAGATAGACTCTCTGGGTTATGACTGCGACTATATCTCGGAGAAATACCTCCTCACCACCACCTTCGTGGATGGTAAGTTGCAGACTCAGGCAGGCACGCGCTACAGTGCCCTGATAATGCCTGCGGGATGCATACTCAGCAAGGAGGCAGCCAAGCACGTAGAGACTCTCAGGAAACAAGGCGCACACATTATATATAATGTAGAGGCACAGGAACTGGTTAAGTATGCCAAGGCAGAGCAGCTGCGCAATGTGCTTCATCTGAAGATGATTCGCAGGAGAGTCGGTGGTGCATACCGCTACTTCGTCTCCAATCTCACTCCGCAGGATGTTCATCAGGATGTCACTCTGGCTGCAACCGGTGCCACTGTGACCATCGCCCTGCGCAGTGGTGAGAGCTGTTTTATCGATGCAAAGGCTGATGGCAATACTACCATAACCTATCCTCTTCCCTCGACCTTTGACTCTAGACCTTCGACCTTTGACCTTCAATTGTCAATTATCAATTGTCAATTTGAAAAGTGGACCCTCTCCTTCCTCGACTCCCAGCCCGCTGTCGGGGATACCATAACCCTTGACCATTTGCAGACATGGGAGACACTGCCTAACGACAGCATCAGGGAACTGATGGGTACGGGCGTCTATGAGACTACCTTCAGCCTTACTGCCGATGACGTACAGGGTGGCAGGTATCAGATAGACCTGGGTGATGTACGCGAGTCGGCTCGTGTGTACATCAACGACAGTTATGTGGGATGTGCATGGTGCGTACCCTTCACGCTGGACTTCGAAGGCCTGCTTCGTGAGGGAGAGAACAAGCTCCGCATTGAGGTGACCAATCTGCCTGCCAACCGCATAGCAGCTTATGACCGCAGGGGTGTGAAGTGGCGTAAGTTCAATGAGATAAACGTTGTTGACATCAACTACAAGCGTGACCTCTACGAAAACTGGGCACCCGTGCCATCGGGACTGAATTCTAATGTTCAAATATACAAACTACAATAAATCATGAAAAGGTTAATAGCGATAGCAGCCATAATTATCAATTGTCAATTATCAATTCTCAATTGTAAAACCCTCCTCTGGCCCGACGGCACTAAGATGAGCAGTTTCTTCAGTAACACTCAGAAGGTGGATGTCAGCAGTCTTGGCAGGCAGTACGTCATCACAGACTATGGCGTGAAGAATGATTCCATGCTTCTCCAGACCTCCGCCATTCAGGCGGTGATAGACCTATGTGCCCAAGAGGGTGGAGGAGTAGTGGTAGTGCCAGAAGGCACCTTCCTCACGGGATCGCTATTCTTCAGGCAGGGCACCAATCTCTATGTCAAGGGACGCCTGAAGGGTTCTGACCGCATCCGCGATTTCAAACTCCTCAAGACACGCATGGAGGGACAGACCTTGCAGTACTTCGCTGCCCTTATAAATGCCGATGGAATCGATGGTTTTTGCATCGCTGGCGATGGCGCTACGCTTGACTGGACGGAGATGCCAAACGAAAAGGGTTTCACCACCTCCCGCAGTTGTATTGATGGCAATGGCGCCATCTACTGGGAGGAGTTCTGGTATCGTCGCATGTACAATAAGGCATGCACAAATCTTGAGGCGATGCGTCCGCGACTGGTGTATCTCTCCAACTGCAAGAACGTCACCGTGCAGGACGTTCACCTCATCAATTCACCCTTCTGGACCAATCATCTCTATCGTTGCGAGAACGTACGCTATCTCGATGATTTCATCTATGCCCCCACCAAGGGCGTCGTTCCCCCTGGCGATACTAAGGAGCATGGTGCGCCATCCAGCGATGCGATAGACATCGACGTGTGTCACGATATCCTCGTGCATGGATGCTACATGCAGGTCAATGATGACGCTGTGGTCATCAAGGGCGGTAAGGGCACCTGGGCAGACCAGGACCCAGACAACGGCCCCGTCTATAATGTGTTGGTCAACAATTGCCGTTATGGTCGTGTGCACGGATGTCTTACTGTGGGTTCGGAGTCGGTGCATGACTGGAACATCGTACTGCGAAATATCACGATGAATTCGGCAAATCGTGTCCTGTGGCTCAAGATGCGCCCCGATACTCCACAGCATTATGAGAAGATATGTGTGGAGAATATCCAGGGCACCTGTGGTTCGTTCCTCGTGGTGCGCCCTTGGACACAGTTCTTCAAGCCAGGCGACCGCAAGGATATGCCACTCTCGCAGTGCAATGACATCGTGATTCGCAATATCGACGTTGACTCCCAGAACTTCTTCGATGTAGGCACATCAGACAAATACCGTCTGCTCCGTTTCACCTTCGACAACTGCAAGGTGCGAGACCAGAAGCACGCCTTTGACCCTACGATGATAGAGGACTGTGTGGTGAAGAATGTCGAGATCAAATAATCCGAGCATTTTTGTTGCTATGCTTCTGGAAGCATAGCCCCCACATCTGGAAGCATAGCACCCACACGTGGGCGCTAAGTACCCGCAGATGGGCGCTAAGCACCCGCAGATGGGCGCTAAGCACCCGCAAATAGAGGAAAACCTCCACTCTACACCAATCCTCCACCACCTGCTCAGCCCAGTATTTATGCGCTTTCCAGACGACGAGTGGAGGATTTTAGGTTTTTCTTCAAAAATTATTTTTCCTTATTTTCTTTGCACATTTCGAAGAAAAGTTGTAACTTTGCCCCTGCATATTGGTATAATGTGCCCATGCGTGAGCACTCCAAAGGCCAATTTGCAGACATTTATTTGCTCAAATCGCACATCGAACTAGCACCTCGGAAGAGCGAAAATAAAGGGCAAATCGTAGGATAGTTGTCTTCTGACGACTTGCCTATAACCATCAACTGGTAGCTACGCTATATGCGTAGGTATGTAACCATAGTTGATGGAGGTTGTGCTAGACCTGATGTGCGTATGGTGAATACCTGCGCTTTTTTTGTGCACCTACGTTATCACCATTTTGACATACTGGAAGAAAGATACTATCCTCTCCCCTCGCTCACAGAGAGGGGTTGGGGGTGAGTCCTAAAGCCCGTGAGGGGTATTTTATTTCTTTTCATAAGCTCCCCCTTTCTTAGGGGGCAAGGTAAATTAATTAGTTAATGGAAAAATTTTTGCACTCTCCTTGTTCGTGAGAGTAGAGAGAGTTTTTGAGAAGGTACACGCGCGTAAGCGCCATTTAGAAATAATAGAAGAAGCCCGTGAGGGTGAGATAATTTTTTCATAAGCCTCTCATGTAGGGGCATGTTAATAATTTAATTTGTTAATAAAGTTGATTACTCTCCTTGCTCGTGAGAGTCGGGAGAACTTTTAGGAAGTTTCACGCGCGTAAGCGCATACAAACATATATGACAAAAAAGACAATAGAGGAAATAAAAGAACTGATGACCGCTGTTTTGCAAAGAACAGAGGATTTGGTCAATGAGGCTTATCAAAACAGAAGAGAGCCTATAGAGCCACAAGATGATGAAGTCTTGCATAAGGGTCATACTCTACTTACTTTCCCTAGTTTGTATCAACCAAGTTCGTCATCTAAATCTGAAAATCCTCGAATCAGTGAACAAGAATTGCGTTTCGCTTTTGTCCAGTCATTCAGTGAATATGTTAAAGAGAATGGACTAAGTTACTACTACGCAGTAGAGGCACCAACAAAGTCATGTTACATATTCAAGGTAATAACAACTAAAGAAGATGCTATAGACAATGATAAAGAAAACAAAAAACAAAAGAATTCAAGGTCAGGCAGATTCGATATGGTCATTTATAACGAACACGCAGAAAGGGTCTGCCTAATAGAATTTAAAGAAGGCAATCCCGATGCAAAGGAGTTCGCTAAAGATTTCATAAAATTGGGTAATCCGAAAGAGGGAGTAGAGGATTCACTCAGGTATTTCATACATCTACATAAAAATGATGACACTAAGGAGGAGATAGAGAAAACTGTTCGCAATAAGGTCAAGAAAGAGTTTCCTAAAGTAACCATCTCTAACGAGATTAAATACAAGGTGGTATTTCTTAAACGATTAGCAGATAGAACCAGTTAGCTTGCGTTAAAAAACATCGAAAAAAATTGTAAGATATCAATAAATAATAAGATACATAACCTCTTTAAAATATAGTGATATGACACAGAATACAATTAAAGTGCTACCTATAGAAGATATCTTCTTCATAAAAAAGATAACATTCTGCCCAAAGGAAGGTAGGGAAAAGGAATTGGGGCTTTATGGAGTATTTTACTATGCTCGAAGGCCTACCGAAGGATATAAGATAAAAGAAAGTAAGAATATTTATGATATATCCTCCTATTTAAATCATAATGAGGAAAGTTTTCCCAAGGATGATGTTGACGAAATCATAAAAGAGGCTATAGGGTCACAGTTTTCGGTTGTAGATGTACGTACAGATTTGCAATTATTTGATGTTGAAAAAGAGGATTATAAACTTTTGTTTGAAGGCCAGAATGGACATAATGTTACATTAAAAATTTCGTCAATTTCTCAAGAGCAGCAAGATATAATAATCGAATTAGGTGTTACTGCATTGAGCTATGAAAATATAAAATGGCCCAGTGATATAATCACATTTGAACTTCCTGTAAATAATAAATATAATTTAGCAGGGATACAAAGTGAGATAAGTGAAACTTTCAGAAAGTATAGTGACATATTATAAATAAGGAGTTATGACATATCAAGAGTTGCAAAATAATCAGAGGTATATTATAAACAAGATTCTTATAAAGAATAGTGCAGCAAAGGAAATTGGCCTTATAACATATGTACGTACAGATGTCAAGGGTCTTCAAGATGAACTTGATAATGTAATCCAGAATGCTATAAGACAATCTTTCCCTTATTTAGAAGTTCAATCTCCTCTTGAATGCTACAAAGGAATAACTGATATTCCAGAAAGACTTAGCGGAGAGAAGAGATCTTATAGAATCTTATGCATATTCTCAGATCCAGAAGAGGCCGAAAAAAGAATAAAAGGCAAAGGTGTTTATACTGTCAAGCCTATGTATATATATGTTTGTGGTATAATTGATAATCTGACATCGTATATCATCCAAAATACTCTGGATGATCAGCGTACTATGGCAGAAAGAATACTTAATGAAATAATTCCTTACGACACGTTCTTTGGATATTAATTCATAGTGAACAATATAACATTTAACTTTTAATTTTACAAACAAAAATTATTTAATTATGAAACAAAAATTCTTAACTTTACTTGCTTTACTGCTATGTGCAGTAACAAGTTCGTGGGCGGATGATACCTACGAGTATTACTACAATGGTTCATCCACAATCAACACATCCAGTTTCTTCTCAGGAACAGCTGTTTCCACAAATGCTTATGCATCAAATCTGAAATTCACAACTACTGCGGGAGAAATTACTGCTTCTAAGGTTGCTAAGATGAACAGCTCCGGACATGTTGATTTTACCACTACGGCTAACTCAACTGTGACGATTGTTATGATGAGTAAGGCTAAGACAGATAGTAAAAACGCTAACACCGTAAAATTGGACACCCAAACCAGTGCAGATTTTGGTAGTACGTCAACTGCTAATGTTATTTCTGATCCTATTGTATTTGAAAATGTGGCTGCAGGCTCACACACCATTACTCGCGGTGGACAGGAGTGCGGATTGGTTTACGTTAAGGTAGTTCAGGAGGCTATGACAGCTCCTGCTATTACAGTTCAACCAGCAGCTTGTACTGCTGTAGCTCTGAATGGTACTACAACACTGAGCGTTGATGCTACTCCTTCTTCAGGCACATGTACTTTTAATTGGTATGCTTGTGACTCTGAGGGCGTAATCAGCGGCGAGTCACTTGGCACATCTAAAGATTATACTGTTCCTACTTCTGCTACAGCATCAGCAGCAACTTTATATTACAAGTGTGTAGTAGGTGATGGAGGTTCTAATACAACTCCGTCTAACGTTGCTAAGATTAACGTAATTGACAGAGCTGCTAAGCAGACTTGGGACTTTACTACAATTGAAGCAGAAGATATCATGTACAATGAGACGTTCTATACTTACAAGGGCAGCAGTACTTACAACCACAACTTTACTAAGGCTACTGATGGTACTCTGCAGGACAACTATGGCAATGACTTGCTGAAAGGCATTATCGTTCGTCGCGATGCTGGTGATGCTCCTGTATATGTATATTGTGATGCTAACAACAATCGTTATGGTATCAACCTTCAGGGAGCTTCAGACAAGCCTGGCATCTGGAAAATTCCAGTAGAGGCAGGCAAGAACTATCAGGTTACCTATACAAGTAATACAAGCAGCAAAACTGTGGGTTATGCTATTAACAGCGGTGCAACATTTGTTAGTGGTGATTTGACTTCAACGATTGCAACTGCATTTACTAACACAGCAAGTTTCATAGCAAGTGCATCTGCTAACGGAACTATGGTTCTGCATAATGCAGGAACTGATGCTAACTACAGCACTATTGTAAAGATTGAGGAAGTAGCTGCAAGCCCATCTCTGATAGTAGATCCATCTACAGCTGAGGCATTCTCTTATGTAGAAGGTAATGGCCCATCTGCTGCTCAGTCATTTGCTGTGACTCTGAACTATTCTGAGAATCCTGTTTCGGCTCAACTGTCTTCAAGCAACTACGAGATGTCAAAGACAGGTGAGGCTGACAGCTATACAAGCGAGGCATTCGATGACCTGACTAACGGTAGCACAGTATATGTTCGCCTGAAGGCTGGTCTTGCTAAGGCTTCTGCTTACGATGCTACTCTGACATTCGCTAACGCAGATGTAGAGGATGACGTAGTAATCAACCTTTCTGGTTCTGTAACTGGTCAGACCTACACCGTAACTTACGACCTGAACGGTGGTAGCGGTGATGCTCCTACACAGGATCCAGTAGAGGCTGGCACTCAGATTACACTTCCTGCAGCAGCTTCTAAGGATTTCTATACCTTCAATGGTTGGCTGTGTAACGCAGACAACGTAGTGTATGATGCAGAGGCACTATACACTATGACAGCTGCAAACACTACCTTCACAGCTCAGTGGACAGGTCCTACTTACTCTTCTACTCTTGACTTTGCTGCTGTAACAAAAGCAGGAACAACAGCTGCCAATGCTATAGAAGACTTCTTAGCTTCAGGAAATATGGTAATTTCAGGTAAAGGTTCTAGAAGTGATTGGGAGCCATCTACTGAGAACTTTGGTTTCATAGGTTATAAGCTTAAGGACGAAGGTGTGACAGTGAAATTCATGGCACAGGCAGGCAAGAAGGTTACCATTACATTGGGTAGCAACGATGGAGCTGTGACACTCAAAAAGAATGGAACTTCTTCAACTATACCTTCTCATAAAGGTAATACTAATTTCTCTGTTATCGCATTTGACGCAGACGAAGATATGCTTGTAGAAATTAGTACAACGCAAGATAACAAAACAACTACACTGAACAAGATTGAAATTGAGGATGCTATTGCTTCTACAAATGTTACTGTAGGCGTGACAGGCTTCGCTACTATCGGTCTGCCTTACGCTACAACTCTGCCAGAGGGTGTTACTGCATACGCTGTATCTGAAACATCAGCAACTGCTGTGACAGTGTCTGAGGCAATAGCTGCTGGCACAAAGATTCCTGCAAACAAGGGCTTCGTCATCGTAGCTACTCCACAGGTGGTTTATAACTTTGCTGGTCTTTCAAATACTACATGGCAGTCTTCTATTGCTACCAACAAGCTTGAGGCAACTGGCTCATCAGTGCTTAACGCTACAGCTGAAGGTGACTTCTACTACTTTGCTATCATCGACTCTACAAACAGGAAGGTTGGCTTCAAGAAGTGTGCTGCTAATGCTTCTCTCGCAGCAAACAAGGCTTATCTGCCTGGCACAGGTCTGAGCAGCAACTCTCTTGTTATCAACTTCGATGACCCAACAGCTGTAGAGGCTGTACAGGATGTTCAAGAGTTCAAGAGTTCAAAGGTTCAAAAGGTAATCAAGAACGGTCAGCTCTTCATCGGTAACTACACAGTTGCAGGCGCTCGTGTTAAGTAAAGATAGTCTAAACAACCAAACAACTAAACAACTAAAAGACTATAAGATATGAAAAAAGAATATATCGAGCCTTCTGTTAAGGCTCAGATACTCGCTGGCTCAATCCCTGGCTCGAATGGTTATAAAATGGGAACCAGTGACAACGTCAGTACTGAGACTGGTAGTGGCGATGATGCCCTGAGCTTCGATGCCGAGTTCGAGGACGACTTCTAAATATTATACTATTGCTCCAATGAGATAGTATGTTTGCTCTTTAAAAAATTGAGCAGCCAATATGCGTAGGATGTCCTGACCACAGCGGTGGTCGGGACATCTTTTTTTCGAAATATTGCGTTGCTTTTCAAAAAAACACTTCACTAAATTTGTGAATTTAATATTTTTTGTTTACCTTTGCCATTATAAATAAGGAGACATGAATAGAATACCAACACATCCAGGAGACATCTTGAAAGAGGAAATTGCGGAGAGAGGTATTTCGCAGAAGAAATTCTCTGAGCTACTGTCTGTGCCCTACACACAACTAAATGAAATACTGAATGGGAAGAGACCAGTGACGACAGATTTCGCATTGATGGTGGAGGCTGCGCTGGGTATTAACCCAGAGTTGCTGATAAATATGCAGACTCGATACAATATGTCTGTAGCAAGACATAAGAAACCTCTCATTGCACGACTATTTGATATTAGACGTGCCTGTGCAGCTATATTATAGAGGCACGCTATCGTGAATACAAGGATGCACTAGCTCGGAATCTCAACAAAGAAAGAACAGAGGAGATATTAGTATCTTTTTTGTTACCTTTGCACTCGATGGAAAGAATACTCATCACAGGGGCTACAGGGTTCATCGGCTCTTTCATAGTGGAAGAGGCGCTGAGACAGGGTATGGAGGTATGGGCAGCGATGCGTACCACCTGCAATATGCAGTACCTCGCTGATGAGCGCATCCATAGGATAGTGCTCGACCTATCTTCCTTATCCCAACTCACAGAGGCACTCGCCGATAAGCCTTTCGACTATGTAGTGCATGCTGCAGGAGCCACCAAGGCACTGCATCGTGAGACATTCTACAGCGTGAACACCCTTGGCACGCAGAATCTGGTGCGTGCACTGATGGTCACCAGTCCCGCCCTGAAGCGTCTGGTGTTCATTAGTTCGCTCAGCATCTATGGCCCTGTCAGGGAGAAGAGGCCATATACGGAGATACTCGATACAGATACCCCCCGTCCCAATACTGACTATGGCAAGAGTAAGTGGCAGGCAGAACAATGGTTGCATGTTCACTGCACACTGCCATTCACCATACTGCGCCCTACGGGAGTCTATGGTCCTCGTGAGAAGGACTATATGACGATGGTGGACAGCATACGGCGAGGTGTGGACATCGCAGTGGGCTATACTCCGCAGGATATCACCTTCGTATATGTCACGGACGTGGTGCAGGCGGTGTTTCTGGCGATGAAATCGGAGAATACCATCCGCAAGGCATATTTCCTCAGTGACGGTGAGGTTTATTCCTCACGTAACTTTAGCGATTATATAATCCAGGCTCTCGGTAAAAAGCACGTCATACGGCTGACATTCCCATTATGGACGTTGCGCATCGTCTGCGCCGTCAGCGATGTATGGATGCACCTCACAGGTCGTCTCTCCACACTCAATAACGATCACTACAACATACTGCGTCAGCGCAACTGGCGATGCGATATCACCCCCGCCTGTCATGACTTCGGCTATGCTCCGCAAGTCAAACTAGCAGACGGCGTAAAAAAAATAGTAAAATAAATGGTACATCGTAAATTGTCAAATTGTAAATTATTATCTCCCGAGATAGCGACATTCATCTATGCCACCGTTACCATCATCGTGATACTATTCACATGGACAGGCTATGACAATCCTTCTGCCCTGTTGTGGGCACGACTCCAATACCTCTCAGGCACCATCGCGCTATGGCTCGTCTATATGCTCTGGCCAAGCAAAATTGTGATGGGAGCCAGGATAGGCTATCTCCTCCTCATGCTCAGCACATGGTACCCCGATACCTATGCCATCAACAGTCAGTTTGCATGTCTCGACCATGTCTTTGCGGGATGGGAACAGTCGCTATTTGGATTCCAACCCTCACTCATCTTCTCCAAGGCATACAGCAGCAGGGTGGTTTCCGAACTCATGTACATGGGATACTTCTCCTATTATCTCTTCTTCGTTGTTACCCTCGCCATCATCTTTTTTAAGAAGTACAGCCAACTTGAGCGAGCATCCTTCATGATATTCACAGGTTTCTATCTCTGCTACGTCATCTATCTCTTTGTGCCTGTCACTGGACCCCAGTACTATTATCTTGCGGCAGGTATGGACAATATCGCCCATGGAGTATTCCCTGATGTGGGACACTATTTCCTCGACCATCAGGAGGCACTCACTGCACCAGGATGGAGTGGGGGACTCTTCTATCAGTTGGTAGAGTGGGCACACCATACGGGAGAGCGCCCCACTGCCGCCTTCCCCTCCAGTCATGTTGCCATTGCCACACTTGTGATGCTTATGGTTGTGCGCCTCCGTATGTGGCGCTGGCTCATGGTGCTCGCCATACCCTTCCTCTTCCTCTGTCTCAGCACCGTGTATATCTATGCCCATTATGCCATCGATGCCATTGCAGGTTTTACCTACGGTATCCTCCTCTTCTTCCTTCTCGGAGGCTTGCGATTAAGGGCGAGGTGAAAATAATTATTCAATTTTCAATCTTCAATTTTCAACTCTCAATTGCTAATGTACCTACGTAAGTCTGACCGCAACGGCATTCTCCTGCTCCTTCTCATCATTGTCATAGTCTTGATACTGTTCCCATTTCTCAAGACTCCTGAGAGTGTAAGGCAATACCAGCGCCAGCAACGTTCTCAGCGTTTACCTCTTTCCTCCTCCATCACCTCCATGGAAGTATCCTCCCCTTTGGGGGAGGTCGGGAGAGGGGCTTTCTATTTTGACCCCAATACCGCCGATAGCACCACTCTGCTGCGACTGGGACTCAGTCGCTGGCAGGTACGCAACATCTATAGGTACCGTGCCAGGGGAGGGCGCTTCCATCAGAAGGAAGACTTCGCCCAACTCTACGGACTAACCCTTGAGCAGTACCGTAAACTCGAACCATACATTCGAATCGAGCCCGAAGTCATGGCGCGGGACGTCATCAAAAAACCAACTCACGCCTCCACTTCTCACTCCTCTACCTCCACTTCTCACTCCTCTAGCTCCTCAAAGCTGAGGAGTGGTGAGACTGTGGATATCAACACTGCGGATACGCTGGAACTGAAGCGCATTCCAGGTATCGGTTCCTATTTCGCTCGTCGTATAGTAGAGCTCCGTCAGCGTCGTCAGGCCTTCGTTTCTCCCGAAGAGCTCCTCGCTATCCGTAATCTACCTGAGACGGCTCTCACCTATATGACAGCCTCACAGAATTTCCCTAAAATACAAGTCAACAACGCCTCCCTCCAACAACTCAAAGCACATCCTCTAATCAACCACACCCAGGCTACCGACATTCTCCGTTACCGCCGCCTCAACGGTCCCATTCTCTCTCCCTCGGACCTTTCTACTCTTCCCAGCTTCTCCAAAGAGCAACTGGTTCGACTAGCTCCATTCCTAATCTTTGATTAGGTGTGAGGTAAGAGGTTAGAAAAGGGTGTTTAGACGATGGGGAGGGAGGTGCCGTTAATCTTCTGGTAGAAATCAAGTGCGAAGACATCGGTCATACCAGAGATAAAGTCAACGACTGCCATGACACGTGTGGGTAGGTCGGGGGCATTAATCTCGTACTGGCTGCTGACACGGCAGAGGAGTTGCTGTGAATAGAAGCGGTCGGGATGGAGTATGGCATCTACCATGCGCTCCAGGAGTGTGCCCATGATATGGAAACCAGCGAGTTCGATATCGAGAACGGGTTTGCTGCGGTATATCTTGCTGAATGCAACGTTGGAGCATCGTTCGTAGGCTTTGCGCTGTCGTAGGCTGATGTGCTTGATGAGTGAGCCTTGGAAGGTGCCTGCGAGTATTTCTTCTTCATGTCGTAGGAAGGCTGCGGCACATTCGTTCTCGAGTTTGCCGATGACGCCAGCTCGCATATAGACTACCTGCTCGTTTTCATCGGTGATATGTTCTTTCTCTATTCGCTCCAGAATAGCTCGTTGTGCATCTTCCTCAAAGAAGTCGAGGAAGAGATCACGTGTCTCTTCGTAGGAGAGGAGTTTGAGTTTGTGTGCGTCCTCAATATCCATCACCTCATAGCAGATATCATCGGCAGCCTCGACGAGATAGACTAGGGGGTGGCGAGGGTAGGTTAGAGGTGAGAGGTTAGAGGTTAGAGGTGAGATGCCGAGTTCGCTGGCGATTTTCTTATAGGTGTCTGCCTCGGATGTGAAGTAACCGAATTTCTCCTTGCCGACATGTGGTATGGCGGAGGAGGGGTAGGGGTACTTGACGATGGAGGCGAGTGTACTATAGGTCATAGCGAAACCGCCCTCACGACGTCCAGAGAAGCGGTGTGTGAGAATGCGGAAGGCATTGGCATTACCCTCGAAATGCACGAGATCCTGCCATACATCGGGGGGCAGCATGGTCTCCAGTTGGTGACCTGCTCCTTCAGAGAAGAATGTCTGTATGGCTCGTTCACCGGAATGACCGAAGGGAGGATTACCCAGATCGTGAGCGAGGCAGGCGGTGGAAACGATAGTGCCGAGTTCCTCGCAGAGAGAGCCTGCCAGTGCTGGATCACGGCGTATGATGTCGCGTGAGACGTCGCTGCCGAGTGACATGCCTACGCTGGCTACCTCGAGTGAGTGTGTCAGTCGATTGTGAACGAAGATGGAACCTGGCAGCGGGAATACCTGTGTCTTATTCTGCAGGCGTCGGAATGGTGCTGAGAAGATGAGACGATCATAGTCGCGCTTGAACTCCGAACGGTCATCATGGCGCTCTGTGTGGCGCAGTTCTTGTCCAAGCCGTTTATTGCTTATGAGGGTCGGCCAGTCCATTCTCCTCCCTTATGTGAAACTGATTACCCCTTCAGTGGGAGCAGCAGGTCTTGGAGTCTCACTCTTGTTGGCGTCAGCTTTGTTGACGCTCTTATAGGAGAGAGAGAGGTGATTGAGGTTTTCCAGCTGCTGGTGTGTACGTCCGTAGGTAGGATTGTTCTCCACGGCGAGTATGAGGTCTTCGTTGTCGAGGTCCTCGGCCTTGAAAAGGAAGAACTTAGCACGGCGCTTCTCAGGATGATTAAGTCCGTCACCGCCATAATAGCGGGTGATACGTTCCATCTCAAGACGGCGTCGCTCCTCCTCCTCTGCGAGTCGTGCCATTTCCTCAGCGGTGCGTTTTTTCTGACGCTCTGCGAGTTGGTCGTCGATGTCTGCCAGTCCGAAGCCAGTAGCAAGGATTGTCACCTTGACCTTGTCGCCCAGTGTAGGATCATTGGCAATACCCCACTTGAGTTCAAAGTTGGAGAACTTCTCCATGAAGTCGTTAATCTCTGTCATCTCATCCATCATAAGGCCTTTGTGATTGGCATCGTCAGCATGTGTGAATGAGAGTAGTATCTTCTTAGAGTGGAAGACATCATTGTCATTGAGCAGGGGAGAGTTGAGTGCGTCCTCTATGGCGCGCTTCACACGTCCGTCGCCCTCGCCATAACCAGTGGACATGATAGCTACTCCACCGTCCTTAAGGACAGTCTTAACGTCATTGAAATCCAGGTTTATCTTGCCGTGTATAGTGATAATCTCTGCTATGGACTTAGCAGCAACGGAGAGGGTATCGTCAGCCTTTGCAAAAGCTTCATTGACAGAGAGATCAGAGTATATCTGGCGCAGTCGCTCATTATTGATGACTAGGAGTGCATCAACATTCTTTGCCATCTCTTCCACGCCATCGAGTGCCTGTGATATCTTCTTAGTACCCTCGAACTTGAAAGGAATAGTGACGATACCTACTGTGAGGATATCCATTGCCTTGGACTCGCGGGCTATGATAGGTGCTGCACCAGTACCAGTGCCACCACCCATGCCAGCAGTGATGAAGGTCATCTTGGTACCGTCATTGAGCATCTGACGAACGTCTTCTATACTCTCCTCAGCAGCGGCGCGCGCCTTCTCTGGGCGGTTGCCAGCACCGAGTCCCTCGCTGCCCAGTTGGAGGTGTACGGGAACAGGTGAGTCATTGAGTGCTTGTGCGTCGGTATTGCATAGTACGAATGACACATCGTGTATGCCCTCTCGGTACATGTGATTGACGGCATTGCCACCGCCACCGCCTACGCCGATGACCTTGATGATACTCTTCTCCTGTATAGCGGGACCGAAGTCGAGGATACCGCCATTGTTGCTATTATTGCTGTTGCTGTTGTTGGGGGTTACATCGAAATCTAGCATAATTCTTCTCCTTTCTATTCTTCATCAGTAAATGATCCAAGCCACTTCACGAGTCGAGAGCCGAAGCTAGGCTTACGCTTAGCTTCTTCCTCCATCTGTCGCTTAGCCTCGTCGGCGAGTCTCTGTTCTTCGGCCTCCTTAGCCGCTTTGGCTGCAGCTGCAGCCTTTGCCGCCTCCATTTCTGCCATGGTCTGCACGGCACCCTGTGGCAGAGTGTTAGGATCGCGCGGTGTGATAATCTCTGCGGTCTGTGCAGGCTGTGATGTTTGTCCTTGCTGCGCAGTAGTATTAGGATTAGTCTCACCGAAGAGATTCTGACTTTTCTGTTCCTCAGGTTGCCAGCAGTTCTGGTCACCCTTAGCCAGAAGTCCGATGAGTGTATTCATTGTGCCGTCATGAGCGGTGATAGCAGGGTTAGACGAGCTGATAGTATAGGTAACGAAATTAGCCAGTCTTACCTTCTCCACTCCCGTCTGCTTGGTGAATGCCACGTCGATATTCTTGAGGTTGGAACCGCCGCCAGTGAGCACGATGCCCCCGAGTAGTTTGTCTTGATACTCCTGTGGTACCTGATTCCATGCGTTGGCTACAATCTCCTGCACTCGAGCCTCTACGATATCTATGAATCGTGAACTCTCCACCTTGCGCTCGTAGTCGAGGTCGTAATTGAGTGACTGGTCAATGTCTGCGGGTTCGGTATAGGCTGATGCATAGCGTAGTTTGAGTTTCTCTGCCTCATGCTCCTCCACCTGCAGTGAGCATATATCCTTGGTTATATTATTGCCGCCTAGAGGTATGACTGCGAGGTGACGTATGATATTCTTGTGATATACCATCACGGTGGTGGTGTCGGCCCCGAGGTCCACGAGTACGCATCCACTGCGCTTCTCCACTGGTGTCAGTACGGCGTCAGCGAGTGCGAATGGTGCGAGGTAAACCTCTGCAATCTTCACGTCAGCTATCTCGAAGCAGGTATTGAGTTTCTGGTAGTGGCGCTTGCTCTGCAGTATATTGAGGAAATTGCCCTCCAGGCGCTGGCACTGCACTCCGACGGGTTCTGTCTGCATGAGATTGTCGGCCTTGTACTCCTGCACCTCGACATCGAGAATCTCCTTCTCAGGATACTCCATGGAGCGATTCTGGTCCATCATCTCTACGATGAGTTGCTGTGTGACAGGAATGTCACCAGAGATTTCTTTGACGATAACGTTGAGGTCGGAGTGTATGGACTGTCCTCCCACTCCGATATATACGTGCTTGATACCTGCTTTGAGTTGTGAACGCAGTCTCTGAATGATATTTGTGATACACTGTACCGTCTTGTCAATGTTGTATACAACACCCTTACGGATACACTGAGTGGCGTCCTCGGATACTACTGCGAGCACGTCAATACGACCGTCCGACTTCTTCTGTCCGGCGATACCTTTAATCTTTGTTGAGCCAAGTTCTATGGCTACTATAAAATTCCTTGCTGGCATAATATGCAAAGTTACGAATTAAGGAATTAAAGAATAAATGAATTAACGTATTTTATGATATTTTCATCCTCTTTTGCGACACACCACCTGATTGGCATACTCAAGCGAGATGTAGTCGTACTTGTTCCATCCAGCATGAGCCAATCCGAAGCGATAGAACTGTTCGAGTCGCGTCAACTGGTTGTTAACGAAGTCCTTAATCTTCTCATTGCGAGCGTGTTCGCTGGCAGCAGAAGGCAGCTGTCCTATGCAGACGATATGGTCACCCACTCGAGGAACGAGTTCGATGGAGAGATCGGGGAGCACGTTGATTTGCTCTATCTGATTGCGCCATAGGTCGTTGTCCATAATTACCTGAGCCAGTGGTGCGAGGAATCGATTGGCATAAGTCTTGCTGACATGTCCTGTGACGATAATCATGTCACTGGTATATTGCGAGTTGGGCATCACTCCGCCGTTGGCATCGACATAGTAGTCCTCTCCCTGGTCGCTCTTGACGCGTATGATAGGCAGATTCTGGGTGATGGTGACGAAGGCATGTCCGTCAGTGGTGAGATAGCACTGTGCTGTCTTGACAAAAGGCATAGTGACCAGTTGCTGTTCTATCTTGCGAGGATTGACGGTCGCTGTGGGGTGATTGAGTGGATATAGTCCTTTGCGAGTCAGTAGTGTCTTTACTTCGTCGGAATTTAGGAATCCATTGATATTGTCATCGGCGATATTGATGACCACCTTGGTGCACACGGAAGACTCCTGCACGGGTCGGTGCCATGCAGTGAGTGCCATGAAGAGATAGCCACCTATTGCTATGTCAGCGCAGACGAGAAAAGTCCGCTTCCAGTTCACGTTGAGTTTCATTTTTTACTCTTTCTCCTTAATAATCTTAGTGATTTCGGGAACGAAGTTGTCTAGGTCACCGGCTCCCAGTATGATGAGTACGTCGAAGTCACGAGAACTGACGAAGGAGAGAACCTCCTCCTTGTGTATCATTTGCTTCTTGACGCCAGGGGCAAGATTGTCGTAGATGAGTTGGGAGGTGACGCCTGGGATGGGCTGTTCGCGGGCAGGATAGATATCGCAGAGGATGACCTCATCGAGTTGCGACAGTGCGTCGGCAAAATCCTTATAGAAGTCACGGGTGCGGGTATAGAGATGAGGTTGGAAGATGGCCGTGATATGACGGTCGTGATACACCTGCTTCATGCTCTTGGCACTCTGGTATATCTCCTTGGGATGGTGAGCATAGTCGGAGAGTACCACATGGCGGTCATTGCGCAGAGAGAAGTCAAAGCGACGGTCTACTCCAGCATAAGACTCCATTCCCTTGCGCAGTTCGTCGGCAGTACAGCCATTGAGCTGGGCCATCGCCATCGCTCCTATGCCATTGTCGATATTGATGGGAACAGGTTGGCCGAGACGTACTCCACGCACATTCTCTATGGGAGAGATGAAGTCGAAGGATATCTCACCACGTTCTATTAGAATATTCTCAGCATGGAAGTCACCAGACTGGATGCCGTAGGTATAGGTGCGAACGCCCTGCTGCACGTCGGCCTTCATCTCCAGTCCCTCATGAATGATGAGCGCACCGCCAGGTTGTATGAGAGTGGTATAATGGCGAAAGGACTCCAGATACGCCTCCTTGGTGCCATAGATATCAAGATGGTCGGGATCTGAACTCGTAATGACCGTCATCCATGGGCGCAACCAGTGGAAGGAACGGTCAAATTCATCTGCCTCAATGACTACATAGTCAGAGTCATCGGAGAGAATGTAATTGGTGCCGTAGTTCTTGGATATACCCCCAAGGAATGCATTGCAATCCAGCGCAGACTGATGCATGATATGGGCACACATGGTAGATGTTGTCGTCTTGCCATGAGTGCCAGCTACGCAGAGGCCTTTATGTTCACGAGTCAGTGTGCCTAGCACCTGTGCACGTTTCTGTATGTCGAAGCCCCCATCGCGGAAGAACTGCAACTCTTTATGTTCGGCAGGGATGGCAGGGGTATATATTACCAAAGTTTCACGAGGGTCACGGCAAGCTAGAGGTATCTGCTCGACATCCTCTTCGTAATGGATTAGCATACCCTCCTGCTGGAGAGCCTCAGTGAGTTTGGAAGGAGTCTTGTCATAACCTGCAACGACCTTGCCCTGACGTAAGAAATAACGTGCTATGGCACTCATGCCGATGCCACCAGCACCTACGAAATATACTGCATTCATTGTTCTATCAATTTTAAGACCTCGTCGGCGATGATGTCGGCGGAGTTAGGGAGAGCGAGTTTGAGCACCTCGTGTTCGAGAGATGCTATAACATTCTTATCAGAGACGAGCGCGATAGACTCCTCCACGAGAGTCTGCTCAGCGATATTGTCAGGAATGAAGAGAGCCGCATTTCGGTCAGAAAGTGCCCGTGCATTCTTGGTCTGGTGATCCTCAGCCACATTGGGAGAAGGCACGAGTACGGAAGCCTTGCCCAACAGACACAGTTCGCTGATACTGGATGCTCCGGCACGGCTGATGACGATGTCGGCAGCCCTGTAGGCAGCAGCCATATCAGAGACGAAAGCCTGTGGATGCACCAAAGTGACTCCAGTTTCCTTGGTCTTACGCTGACACTCGTCGATATAGAATTTGCCCGTTTGCCAGATGACCTGTACGCCACTCCTCTCGAAGCGCTCCAGACCAGCAGCGATGGCATTGTTGATGGTGCGAGCACCGAGTGAGCCGCCTATGACGAGTATTGTAGGTCGATCAGTCTCCAGCCCCATTGCCCTGCGGGCCTCAGCCTTTGTCATGGTATTGGCAAGGAGAGACTGACGCACGGGATTGCCTGTCTTGATAAGACGGTCGGCAGGGAAGAAACGTTCCATACCATCGTATGCTACACAGATTTTCTTAGCCTTTTTAGCCAGAGATTTATTGGTTACACCAGCATAGGAATTCTGTTCTTGGATGAGGCATGGCACGCCCATCGCTGCAGCTGCATTGAGGGTAGGAGCCGAGGCGAATCCACCCACTCCGACTGCCACCTGAGGATGGAAGTCGCGTATAATCTGCTTAACCTTACGGCGGCTGCGGAGGAAGTCTATCATAACACCGATGTTCTTAGGACTCCAGAGAGGGCGTATCAATCCACGTACAGGCAAACCGATAATCTCGTAGCCAGCCTCTGGCACGCGTGTCATCTCCATGCGTCCCTCTGCTCCGATGAACAGTATCTTTGCATCAGGACACTTCTCCTTCAGGGCATTAGCAATACTGACAGCAGGAAAGATATGACCTCCTGTACCACCCCCACTGATGATAAATCTCGGTTCTTTCATTTTTTCTCTTTTTAGTCCTCGCGCTTTTTAGCCGTGCGGCTGACGCTCAGAATGACACCTATATATATACAGTTGATGATGCTGGATGTACCACCCTTACTGATGAGGGGTAATGGCTGACCTGTGACGGGAGCGAGACCTACGGCAACCATCATATTGAACATAGCCTGCACGACGATGAGCAGAGCTAGTCCCATAGCGAGATAGGCAGGGAAGGTATTCTGACAACAGCGTGCGATATATCCCGTGCGGAAGAGCAGGGAGATATAGAGCAGTGCTACAAAGGCAGCTCCGAGCCATCCCAGTTCCTCGAAGATGATGGCATAGATAAAGTCAGAGAAGGCCAGTGGCAGGAAGTCACGCTGTACGGAGTTGCCTGGTCCGACGCCAGTGAAGTGACTCGATGCGATGGCGATATTGGCATGTCCCACCTGACCATTCTTGTCAAGATCGTACTCATGAGGTGGCACTTCCTCGCTGCTGGCAAAGTCGGCGATACGCTGTTTCCAAAGGTCGAGACGGTGGAGGATGCCGCCACGTTTTGCAGGTTTGACTTCCTTTCCAACCTGAGTGACGGAGACCTCTTCGGTGAGTTTTTTGCCATCCGTGCTTACCTGCTCCCCCTCCACGACCTCTGTGGTAGGAACATTCATGGCAGTGGCATTGTCAGCTAGTTCGTTCTTAGACTTACCCACAGCGTACACCAGTATAACGACCACTACGACCGCCACTGCCACAGCAGAGCAGAGGTATCCGAGTTGCCTGAGAGGTACGCGGCCGATGACCATCATTAGAAATACGATGACACCCATCAGAGCTGCTGTGGAGAAGTTCTCAGGCAGGACGAGCGCTATGAGAATACCAGAGGTGATGAGGACATATTTGAAAGCCTTTGGATGAGCACCCGACGGGGTTTGTAGCTGGCTGAGAATATGAGCAGTGGCAAGCACCATGGTACCCTTGGCAATTTCTGACGGTTGCAGAGGAATAATACCAAAGAGCTTAATCCAGCGTGCAGCATCATTCTCCTTGGAACCTATGATATAAACAAGTATTAGTAGAATGATAGAGAATGGCACGAGGATAGGCGTCATTACCTTGAAGTAACGACATGGAACATTGAGCACACAGACCATGAAGAAAAGGCCAAAGAGCAGGGTAGTGGAATGGAAGGCTGCAGCCCACCAGTAGTTGCCCGACTTATAGCCTAGAATGGATGATGAAGAATAGACCTCCAGCACGCTGATAATACATAGCATGAAGAATATCATCCAGATGATACGGTCGCCCTTAAATATGTTTTGCAGTTGCTTGAACTTATCCAATGTCGTAATTATGCTTTAGCGAGTTCCTTAAATTGTTCTCCTCTATCCTCCATATTCTTGAAGAGGTCAAAGGAAGCACAGCAGGGTGAGAGAAGTACCACGTCACCTTTCTTGGCTATACTGCGACAAGCCTCTACACACTCCTTCATGGAATGAGTGTCAGCGGTGGGTAGGCCGAGACTGTCAAAGGCTGCGTGCAACTTAGAATTGTCAACGCCCATATAAACCAAGCCACAACACTTCTCCTTGACGAGAGCCTTAATATCGTTGTAGTCATTGCCTTTATCCTTTCCACCTACGATGAGCACCGTAGGACGAGACATAGCCTCAAGAGCCACATGGCAGGCGTCAACGTTGGTAGCTTTGGAGTCATTAATCCAGAGAATGCCATCCTTCTCAATAACCTTCTCCAGGCGATGCTCTACACCTGGGAAATCCCTGAGGCACTTGGCCAGCACGTCGTCCATCTTGCACTGTTGGCCAGTGGGCAGTTCCATCTTGCCCATGGCAGCATGAACGGCAAGAACTGCTGCCATCATATTGCGCTGATTGTGCTTGCCAGGGAGTGGGAAATCGCTCTCAGGGTCAATGTCTTTATCGGAGAACGGAGCCAGTGCGGGATTGCCCATCACAGCAGGACGACTGGAAGGGGTAGGTTTGGGAGCATAACCATCAAGACGCTTCTGAAGCTCACTGCTGATATACTCATCCTCCGCCCAGTAAACAAAGGTGTCTTTGGGAGTCATATTCTGCACTATGCGCATCTTGCTATCAACATAGTTTTGCATCTGAAAATCGTAACGGTCTAAATGGTCTGGAGTGATATTCATAAGTACAGCGACATCAGCACGGAACTGGAACATATTGTCCAACTGGAAAGAACTAATCTCAAGTACATACCAATCATGATCCTGAGTAGCTACCTGCATAGCGTAACTCTTGCCTATATTACCGGCCAGTCCTACGTCGATGCCCCACTTCTTCATAATGTAATATATGAGCGAGGTGGTAGTAGTCTTGCCATTAGACCCAGTGATACAGATAGTCTTGCCCTTGCTGTAGCGCTTTGCAAACTCTAGTTCTGCAAGGATTGGCGTACCCTTGCTGATGAGAGCCTGCACCATAGGAGCGGTGTCGGGGATGCCTGGGCTCTTGACAACTTCAGTGGCGGAGAGTATTTCCTTCTCTGTATGTTGGCCCTCCTCCCAACGGATGCCAGCCTCATCGAGATGCTTCTTATAACGAGGCTTGATGGTGCCCATGTCGCTGACAAATACATCATATCCTTGTTGCTTGGCGAGTATCGCCGTGCCTACGCCACTTTCTCCAGCACCGAGTATTACGAGTTTCTTCATAATGATTATCTCCTTTTATCTTATCTTCAAGGTGATGATTGCCAAGGCAGCCATACCGATTGTTATAATCCAAAAACGGGTTGTGATCTTGGACTCCAGCCAACAACCGCGAGGACGATTTATGAGAACCTTCAGACCATCGTTCTGTCCAGGTTGGATACGGAAAGCATCGTGGATAGGAGCCCTCTTGAACATACGCAGTTTCTCACCACGCTTATTGCCGAATTTCGCTATTCTAACCTGTAGCATCACAGAGATACTCTCGCAAAGGAAGATGAAGCACAGGATAGGAATGAGAAGTTCCTTGTGTATGATGACTGCAGTAACGGCAATGATACCACCAATAGCTAGTGAACCGGTGTCGCCCATGAAAACCTGGGCAGGATAGGCATTGTACCACAGGAAACCTATCAAGGCACCGATGAAAGCGCTAAGGAAGATTACCAATTCCTCAGACTGTGGTACATACATGATATTGAAGTATGAGGCATAGCCAATGTGACTGGAAACATAAGCCAGTATACCCAAGGCTATGCAGATGATAGCACTATTGCCAGCGCACATTCCATCCATGCCATCATTGAGGTTAGAACCATTGCTCACTGCCATCACAAGGAATGTGGTCAGGAGGACAAAGAATATCCAACCTCCGGCGGCTTTGCGCTCTCCCAACCATGAGAAGAAGGTGTCGGTGTAATTGAGGTTGTTATTCTTGACAAATGGGATGGTGGTGGTAGTGGATTTCACAGGGGTACTCTTGTGCATCACAACCTCGATGGTCTGTTGACCATTGATAGTCTTGGTGGCAGAGACATTCTCCCTTATTACAGCATCGGGGCTGAGCCATAGAGTAAGACCTATGAATAGTCCGAGCAAGGCCTGACCTATCAGTTTATATTGAGGACGCAAACCTTCCTTAGAAATTTTGAGTTTGATATAGTCATCAGCAAATCCGATGGCACCGAGCCATAGTGTGGTGCCAATCATCATCAGCATATAGATATTCCTCAATCTGCCGAAGAGCAAGCATGGTATTACTGTGGCAATGATAATAATAAGTCCACCCATGGTAGGTACGCCACGCTTCTCTGTGCCGTAGGGATCAATGCTACGATCGCGCTGTGTCTCAGTGCCACCGTTGGAGCGCATCCACTTGATAAAATACTCACCAAACCATACAGAGATAACCAATGACAGTACCAGTGCCAGTATGGAACGGAAGGAGATGTAACTCCACATTCCGGAACCAGGAATGTTCCACTGCTCTAAGAATCTGAAAAGATAGTACAGCATATATAGTTTAAAGTTGAAGGTTATTACATTCCCATAGCCTTGCGGCATTCCTCGCGATCATCGAAGTGGTGTTTTACACCTTTCACGTCCTGATAGTCCTCATGACCTTTGCCAGCAACGAGGATGACATCACCCTTTTGAGCCAGCATGCAGGCTGTCTTGATAGCTTCACGGCGGTCAACGATGGCCACCACTTTTTTCTTCTGCTGTGCAGAGAGACCAACAAGCATATCATTGATGATGTCTTGTGGTTCCTCAAAACGAGGATTGTCGCTGGTGATAATGACTTTGTCGCTCTGTTTTACGGCTTCCTGTGCCATTAGAGGGCGCTTGCCCTTGTCGCGATTGCCACCGGCACCGCAGACTGTTATCACCTTGCCATCTTTACCCTCAAGGACTTCGTGAATAGCACTGAGCACATTCTCCAGAGCATCTGGAGTATGAGCATAATCTACGATAGCGGTGTAGCCGTCAGAGGACTGTATTGGTTCGAGACGGCCTGCTACACTCTTCAAAGTGCTGAGTACGATGAGTATCTCCTCTGGCTGTTTGCCCAGCATGCGAGCTGCACCATAGACGGCGAGCAGGTTACTGACATTAAACTTGCCAATAAATTGTACACCTACCTCATGACCGTCCATCTCCAGATACATGCCCTCGAAGTGACACTCTATGATATGGGCTGTATAATCGGCCATGGTGCGTGTGGAGTAAGTCTTGACAGTAGCCTTGGTGTTCTGTGTCATTACCATGCCATTCTTGTCGTCAGCGTTGGTTATGGCAAAGGCAGTCTTAGGCAGGTCATCAAAGAATTTCTTTTTCGCATCACGGTAGTTCTCGAAAGTCTTATGATAGTCAAGATGGTCACGAGTGAGATTACTGAAAAGACCACCAGTGAAGGTCAGACCACCGATACGTTTTTGAGCAATAGCATGGCTGGAACACTCCATAAATGCGTACTCGCAACCAGCATCAACCATCTTGGCGAGGAGCAGATTGAGTTCGATAGGATCGGGGGTAGTGTGATCAGTGGGGTATGCTTTGCCGTCAACGTAGTTGCAGACAGTAGAAAGTAGACCGCATTTGTGCCCCATCTGACGGAACATATTATATAATAAGGTGGCAATGGTAGTTTTTCCGTTAGTTCCAGTCACGCCAACGAGTTTTAAGTGAGAGGTCGGGTTTCCATAGAATGTGGTAGCTACCTTGCCTACGCAGTCCTCACAGTCTGCAACCCTCACGTAGGTCACTCCATCCTTGGGGTCTGAAATCTCCTCGCAGAGTACGGCTATGGCACCTTGCTCTACAGCCTTAGGAATGAACTTATGTCCATCTACCTGAGTGCCGCGCATAGCAACAAACAGATGTTCAGGCTCTATCTTGCGAGAGTCTATGTTTATCCCCTTAATATCGACGTTGCTGTCACCGATAATCTCAAGGGGCTTAATTTTGGAAAGAAGGTCTTCTAACTTCATATTTATCCTAACTCTAATGTTACTTTTTCGCCACGAACTATCTTTGCACCAGAAGGCTTACTCTGTGACTTTACTTTACCGCAACCATGAATGATGGCTTTTGCTCCGCGGCTCTCTATGAGAAAAACGGCATCGCGAGCTCCCATGCCAGTCACGTCAGGCATTTTATCCTTAGGTATCAAAGGTGCTTTTTCTACTATCTCCTTAGAAGAAGTGTGGTTCATCCTGCCCCAAATGGGATTTCCCTCGGCATAGCTACCACTCCATCCTCCCTCAGCCTTGATGCCCAAACGAGACAATACATAATCAGCAGCAAGAAGGTTGCCAGCTTTTACGTCGGGCATCCTGACAGAAGTTGAATCGCCAGCACCCTTAGCATCATACTTTACACGCTTTGCCATGATACCTTCAGCAATATCGTGGAATACCTGTCCGCTCATCAAGCCACCAGATGCAGGCAGACCAGCCTTATGGATACATACGATGCAAGTGTATTCTGGTTTGTTGGAGGGGAAATAACCACAGAACGACAGCAAATAGTTGACTGTGCCATTCTTGTATCCACCACCGCTGGCCTTCTGAGCCGTTCCAGTCTTGCCTGAGACCTCAAAATGCTTCGAACCTGCAGTTTTGCCCAATCCTATGCTGACCACCTGACGTAGGATAGTCTGTATCTCGCCTAAAGCCTTCTTGCCACAGATATGCTCCTTAAGTACCTCGACAGGGAATTCTCGTATCACTTCACCATCTTTCTCGATGCTCTTTACGAAGCGTGGACGTACCATTTTGCCATTATTGGCTATTGCGTTATAAAAAGTACATACAGAAATAGGTGGCACATTTGTCTCATAGCCTATACTCATCCATGGTAGGGCTGTATTACTCCAATTGACATAGTGCTTACCTTTCTTGTCTTTTTTAGGCATCCTGACGCGTGGCGCCATGTATTCGGGGAATGGCAGGTGCAGATTCTCCGCAATGCCCACACGATGCAGACCAGCCACAAACTTCTCAGGATTGTTATGATAATACTTGTCTATCAGGGCGCTGACACCGATATTGGAACTTACTTGAAGCACCTTTGGTACGGTAATGACACCGTATCCTCCTCTGTGCCAGTTGTGGTCACGCATCTTTGCACCGTACATATCCCTGATGCCACAGCCAGTATCTACGGTCATCGTGGTGTCTATCTTGCCATCATCGAGCGCTACCATGAAACTGGCAGTCTTGAATACCGAACCAGGTTCGAGCCAGTCTGCTATAGCGTGGTTACGCCCCTCTTTATACTCACCAGTCTCAGGGTCTTTGTCCATATTGACCATAGCCTTGATATCTCCTGTGGCAACCTCCATGACAATAGCTACACCAGTGTAGCCACCTACCTTCTGAAGTTCCTTGATGAGAGAGCGCTCTGCCAGATCTTGCATGCCAACATCAATGGTCGTTACGATGTCACATCCATCTACCGCTGCTGAGTCCAGCATATCAACCCAACCGTTGAGAACCTTGCGACGATGCTTGAAACCTGGACGTCCCTTTAGAACAGAGTCATAAGCCAATTCAAGACCAGCATAGGCTATGCCACGTTCATTGTATGTAGAGCCTACTATACTGGAAGCCAGCGAACCATAAGGGCGATTGCGCACCATAAACTTCTGGGCAGTGAAACCTCCGATACCAGGACGCAGACAAAAGATAGGAAGTTTCTTAACCTCGTTGTAAACGGTATAGGTGACGCGCTTCTTGATAACGGGCCAGTAGCGACTGTCCTTTTCATAGCCTTCTTTCAGGTGAGTTTTGAATTGTTCGGCAGTCTGTTCGGGGAAAATTCTGTGCAGTCCCTCGCACAGTTCATTCAATGTCTTAGTATCATTGCCCAGCGAGTCGTGCCACAGAGTGTCGGCCTTTCCTTCTTTTAGTGCCATAAAGTCCATGTACATGCGATACTCTGGCAGATTGCATGCCATACGTTGACCATTGGCACTAAGTATGTTGCCGCGTGTTGGGGCGACTTCGATACTATCAAACTTCATCAATGAGTTTACTTCATTCCAGTAGCTACGTTGTACTGTCATGATATAAAAACCTTTTGACAGTACAGCTATCGCTATAAACGTCATCACAATACTGATGAGAGAATAGCGTATCATTGATTTGTTATAGTCGAACTTACTCACTTTCTCAAATTTTCTTTTACTCTTCTACTCTGATGAGGTAAGGAGGGTCTTGTGGAATGGCGAGAGTGCTGTCGCCATAGTTTTTCAGCATGCTCATTATATTGCTCTCTCTACTCTTCTCCGTCAAGATGCTGGTACATACTGTAGCCTTATATCGTGCCTCCACTAGTCTTGTTTCTAGACGGTCTATCTCAACCATTTTCTTTTGACATACGTAGCGGTTGCTTATATACACAATAATGAACGCGCATATGAGGAGCACTAACCCCATTTGCTTTTGGACAAATCTGGCTATGATCACACCACCAAGTGTTTTGGAGATAGAGAATGTGGAAGAATCCTGCTCCTCCTTCGCCTCACGCTGTATGACATCCTCAATGGTCTTATTGCCAAGCACGCTACTCTGATTGCCATTTGGTGTCTTAGTAGCTTCACCAGCATAGTCCGTGCCGTCCTCAACAGCATTAAGGAAATCGTCCTGCAACTCTATGTCCTTTTCATTATTCATTACTATTCTTTTTTCTTCTCTGCGATCCTAAGTTTTGCACTGCGCGAACGAGGATTTCTTTGTTGTTCTTCTACAGAAGGCACAATCACCCTGTTGTTGATCAGCTCATATGGTGTCTCTACTCTGCCGTAGAAGTCCTGCAAGAGTTTTCCTTCAGTGTTACCAGTCTTCATCAGGTTTTTGACTATACGGTCTTCTAAACTGTGATATGTTATTACACTGAGCCTTCCTCCAGGCTTAAGTAGTTGAGTGGCAGATAGGAGCATCTCTTTAAGAGCGTCCATCTCGTGATTGACCTCTATTCTCAGCGCTTGGAAAAGTTTGGCCATATCTTTCTTGTTGCGCTCACCTCCTACGAACTTAGCCAACTGAAAAGTGGTAAGTAGAGGTCTCAGTTTTCTTGACTTCACTATTTCAGATGCTATGCGACGTGAGTTTTTTAGTTCTCCATAGAGATAGAGTACGTCAGCAAGTCTCTCCTCATCGTATTCATTCACTATATCAGCAGCGGTAATACCGGCCTTTTTATTCATTCTCATATCAAGGGGCGCGTCAAAGCGGAAGGAGAACCCTCTGCTCTCATCGTCAAAATGGTGACTTGAGACGCCCAAATCAGCCAGGAGTCCATCTATTCCTTCTATGCCATAATATCGCATCCAGTTTTGCAAGTACCTAAAATTGGACCTCACAAAGGTGAATTCTCCCGAGCAATCTCTTTGAGACGCCATCTTAGAGAAGTCGACATCATCATCTTGATCGAAAGAAAAAAGACGACCGCCACGGCTCAACCGCGACAGTATCTCTTTGCTGTGGCCACCGCCACCGAACGTAACATCCACATAAACCCCGTCAGACTTAACGTTCAAGCCATCTACGCTCTCTTTCAGGAGCACGGGTATGTGGTATTGTTCACTCACTTGACATCATTTCTTCCAGAATATTTGCGAAGTTATCTTTTTGTTCAGCAAACTTCGAATATTCTTCTTCTGCCCATATTTCTATGGTGTCACCTACGCCGATGAACCTAACGCACTGCTCTATGCCTGCCATTTCCTGAAAACGGCGAGGTATGAGAAAACGCCCGTTGCCATCTAGTGACAATGTTTCTACATCACTTACGAAGTGGCGGAATACCTGTTGTTGTTGCTTGTTCCATCGGTTGAGGCGTGAACGAAGATTGTCCATCTGTTCGTTCCATACCCACTCTGGATACAAGACCAGACATTTCTCGTGTACATCCTTTCGTAGAACTAGTCGTTCTGAGCCCTCCTGCTGCAATACCTTGCGAAATGTAGCAGGAAGGAAAACACGACCTTTTGCGTCTGCTTTGGCTTCTATGTTTCCGAGAAATCTCATTCCGACTGCAAAGATACAAAAAAAATCCCCACTTCGCCCCACTTTGCTCCACTTTTTTATAAAAAGTCTCTTTTTTAACATCATTTAAGTCTTTTGTAAACGTCTCGCTAACCTCTCAAACCACTCATCCAACTTTTCTTTGTACCTTTGCACGAAATTTTGGATAATAACAGTAAATAAAATGGCAAAAAAAGCACTTTTAATGATTCTCGATGGTTGGGGAATTGGCAAGCATGGAAAGGGTGATGTAATATATAACACTCCAACTCCATATTTAGATTATCTACAGGCAGTTAGCAGCGTGTCTCAGTTGCAAGCTTCCGGTGAAGACGTTGGTCTTCCTGATGGTCAGATGGGTAATTCTGAGGTTGGTCACTTGAACATTGGCGCAGGCAGAATTGTTTACCAGGACTTGGTAAAGATTAATCGCGCTTGTGCTGATGGCTCTATCTCCAAGAATCCACAGGTGGTAGAAGCATATGAGTATGCAAAGAAGAATGGTAAGAAGCTACATCTTATGGGTCTGACATCTAATGGTGGTGTACATTCTTCGCTTGATCACCTGTTTAAGTTGATTGAGGTTGGTAAGGAATTTGGACTCAAGAATCAGGTATTCGTTCACTGCTTTATGGATGGTCGTGACACAGATCCTAAATCTGGTAAGGGATTCATTGAGGCGGTACAGACGAAGTGCCAGGAGAACGATGCTAGCATATCAAGTATAATAGGTCGTTTCTATGCTATGGACCGTGACAAGCGTTGGAATCGAGTTAAGGAGGCATATGATCTCATTGTCAAGGGTGAGGGCAAGAAGGCTACTGACATGATAAAAGCTATGCAAGAGTCATATGATGAAGGAGTTACGGATGAATTTATAAAAGCTATCAGCAATGCTAATGCTAATGGTAATATTGAAGAAGGTGACGTTGTCATCTTTATCAATTTCCGTAATGACCGTGCAAAGGAACTCACACAGGTGCTTACGCAGCAGGATATGCCGGAAGAGGGCATGCAGACGATAAAGAATCTGAAATATTACTGCATGACTCCTTATGATGCGTCTTTCAAGGGTGTGGGTATTCTGTTCCCCAAAGAGAATGTCACCAATACTCTTGGCGAGTATCTCTCGCAACTTGGCAAGAAGCAATTGCATACTGCTGAAACGGAGAAATACGCTCATGTAACATTCTTCTTCAACGGTGGTCGTGAGGCTCCATACGAGGGTGAGGATAGAATACTCGTTGCTTCGCCTAAGGTTGCTACTTATGACCTTAAACCTGAGATGTCTGCCTATGAGGTAAAGGAGAAGTTGGTAGAGGCAATAAAAACTGAGCAGTATGATTTTATTGTTGTAAACTTTGCCAATGGTGACATGGTAGGTCATACTGGTGTGTATAATGCGATTGCTAAAGCTGTAGTAGCAGTAGATAATTGCGTAAGCGATGTCATTGAGGCTGCAAAGTCAGCAGACTACGAAGCAATTATCATAGCAGACCATGGTAATGCAGATAATGCTATCAATGAGGATGGTACGCCCAACACTGCACACTCTCTTAACCCTGTACCATGTATATATGTTACGGATAATAACTCTGCAACAATCAAGAATGGACGTTTAGCAGATGTTGCTCCTACAATCCTGCATATTATGGGGCTTGAGCAACCAGCAGATATGACAGGTGAGAATCTTATTACAGATTAAGATAAAAAAAGCTGGTATATCTTCAATTGAGGATATACCAGACCTTCTTAACTAACTACTAATTTTTTACTAACTTAAGAGAGTCGGAGCCTCTCGGCTGCGATTTGCTTCTGATGCAAAGGTACGACATTAACAACATATATAGGGTGTAAAATTATTCCATTTGAAGGTAAATTTGTTTCAAACACCACTATAGTGCTTAAAAAAGCCGATTTCATCGAAAATAATTATTTGCGAAAAATCTGATAAAATATAACTTTCTTCTCCATAATGGCAAATATACAGATAGAAAATAGTTGGAAAAGTGTTCTTGAAGACGAGTTTGAGAAGGCGTATTTTAATAATTTAACCTCCTACGTTCGTAGTGAATACAGACATCACACATGCTATCCGCCGGGACCTGATATTTTCAATGCTTTCAATCTGTGTCCCATAGATAAGGTCAAGGTGGTTATCCTTGGCCAGGATCCTTATCACGGAGCAGGTCAGGCGGAAGGATTATGTTTCTCAGTAAAAACAGGAACGGCGTTACCTCCATCACTTATTAATATATTTAAGGAGGTGAAGAATGATGTTGGAAACATTCCTGCTGTTATTAGAGATTCTTATGGAAGTGTTTTATATGATGGTTCTCTTCGCAGATGGGCTGAGCAGGGAGTATTTCTACTCAATACCTGCCTTACTGTTAGAGAACATGAAGCCTTCAGCCATTCCAGAAAAGGGTGGGAGATTTTCACAGATGCTGTTATAAAGGTGATTTCGGATAGGCAGGAGAATGTAGTGTTTATGTTGTGGGGTGGTCCTGCTCGCCAGAAGAAAAAATTAATAGATACTACCAAGCATCTAATACTTGAAAGTGTCCATCCTTCACCTTTATCTGCAAATAAAGGAGGGTGGTTTGGCAATCACCATTTCTCGAAATGTAATGAATGGTTGTCGCAACATGGTAGGGAACCTATAAAATGGTAATTCCTAGTATAAACCTTCAGGAATGTGCTTGGCAGCTTCACAGAGCGCCACATACCAGTCTTCGCCAAATCTGCGAATTAATGGTTTCTTAAGAAACTTATAAATAGGAATTTTAAGTTCGTTTCCTTTTTTTACAGCATCCTTACACACGTGCCATCGATGATAGGCTAGGGCTGTGAGGCCATTGCTTAGAGTATCTTCGCGAATAGGGTAGAGCGCGCATGAAATAGGTTTCGGCCATTCTGTCCTCCCTTCGCGAAATGCCTTTTCATAAGCGCAGAGACAGCAGTTTTTCACGATTTCATCGTCAAGATTAAGGTCTTTGTAGCAGGTGAAGACGCAATCTCTGCCGTTTACTATGCTCGTAACGAGATCTCCATCCTTATCTGTGCATGCTACGCCCTGTGTCTCAACGATGAGTTGAGCTTGTATAGACATATCATGTCTCACTTCTTCAAGATTCTCTTCCAATAGGTCTATTTCCTCTAGCGTAACGGGAGCTCCTGCATCCCCTTCAATGCAACAAATCCCCTTACATTTTGTAAGGTCACAGCAGAAATTCTCGGTTAGGATATCGGAAGAGACAAGTACGTTGTCGATTTGGATTATCATTATTGTTCAATACCGTTGCGATAATCTGAAGGAGTAACGCCCACATTCTCTTTGAAATATTTGCCAAAGAATGACTGTGATGGGAAATTCATGTCGCTTGCTATCTCTGACATTTTCTTGTTGGTATGGCGTAACTGATTGCGTATCTCCGTTGTAACAAATTTATCAATCCACTCATTGGGCGTGCGGCGGCTCACAGTAGAAATTACTTCACTGAGATATTTTGGAGTTATCCCCATCTGTTTCGCATACCACTGTACCTGACGCTGAGCACGGAAGTTATTCTCTACCAGTTGTACAAACTCCACGAATATTCTCTCGCCTCTAGTTTGTTTATCCTTTTTCTGTGGTTGGTTGACTACCTTGTCGAATGCATTATTAAAGTCATACAGCAAAGAAAGAATAAGCAGTCTTATGACATCTTTGCGGAATCGATGCTTTGGCATTAGTATCCTTTTTGTTATTATGTCAAAATACTGCTTTGCTATCTCAATCTCCTCGTCCTGAATGTCGAAGACAGGGTGATTATGGCTCAACAGGAAGATATCACTCATGTAGGATACATCAGAGAGGACGTCATGAAGCATTTTGTATGATATGAATATGCCAAAACCATCGAAGTCATCACTAAAAGCGATGTTGTCCACCACCGATTCGTCTGTTATCACCATTACTTGCCTGTTGCTTACCACTCTCCGTTTATTGTTCACTTCTAGGGTGACAATACCAGAGGTGCATATGCCAATAAATACACATAGAGACATACGACGTGCCTCAGTCATGCTCGGCAACATTTTCATGGTGTCTAGCAGGGCAATATCATTGTCCAATTTCAGCAAATCATACTTTGCAGTCAGGCTGTCAATCGTTATTGGTGTAATTAGTTTATTCCTCATAATGGGGAAAGCTTTTATGCATCTATATTAGCGTACGTAGCGTTCTCTTCAATAAACTGGCGGCGTGGCTCTACATCATCACCCATAAGCATAGAGAATATCTCGTCTGCTTCTGCTGCATTCTGTATCGTCACCTGCTTTAGCAGTCGTGTCTCGGGATTCATGGTCGTATCCCACAGTTGCTCTGGGTTCATCTCACCCAAACCTTTGTATCGCTGTGTGTGGAGACGTGAATCATCAGCATCACCATCGCAGTATGTCTGTATGAACTTGATACGATCTTCTTCCGTATAGCAATACTCTTTATGGTTCTTGTATGTGCATTGATAGAGCGGGGGCGTAGCGATGTAGAGATGTCCCTCCTGTATCACTTTTGGCATGAAGCGGAAGAAGAGTGTCATGATGAGTGTGTCAATATGTGAACCATCGACATCTGCATCGGTCATGATGATAATCTTGTCATAACGCAGTTTGTCAATATTAGCCTCCTTTGAGTCCTCTCCATCAACGCCAAAGCGTACACCGATGGCTTGAAGTATAATACTTACGGACTCTGCCTCGAAAACCTTGTGCCACTGTACCTTCTCCACATTGAGAATCTTACCGCGGAGAGGCAGAATAGCCTGAGTATGGCGGTCGCGTCCCTGCTTGGCAGAGCCACCCGCAGAGTCACCCTCGACCAGGAATATCTCTGTTTTCTTTGGATCACGGCTGGAGCAGTCTGCAAGTTTGCCTGGCAGTCCGCCGCCCGACATCGGATTCTTACGTTGAACGCTCTCACGTGCTTTGCGAGCTGCTATACGTGCTGTTGCTGCCAGTATCACCTTCTCGCAGATTGTATGAGCCTCCTTCGGATGTTCTTCGAGGTAGTTGTTCATGGCCTCACCGACAGCCTGCTGCACAGCGCCGTTTACTTCCTTGTTGCCAAGTTTAGTCTTTGTCTGTCCCTCAAATTGTGGCTCTGCCACCTTAACGGAGATGATAGCTGTGAGTCCCTCACGGAAATCGTCGGGTGCAACCTCTATCTTCGCCTTATCCATCTGCTTACGCAACTGGTCGTCCTCATCTGCATACTTTTTCAGTGAGCGTGCCAGTGCCACACGGAATCCCGTCAGGTGTGTACCACCCTCGATGGTGTTGATGTTGTTTACGTATGAGTGGATGTTCTCTGAATAGTCATTATTATAGAGCAGAGCTATCTCAATAGGTATGCCTGCCTTTTCTGTCTTTAGGCATATTGGCTCGCCAATGATGGAAGTGCGATGGCGATCTACGTAGCGCACAAACTCCTTCAGCCCCTCCTTGGCATGGAATGTCTCAGGCTTCCTCAGGTTGCCCTCTTCGTTAGGACGCATGTCTGTCAGGGTAATGGTGATGCCAGCATTAAGAAACGCCAGTTCACGCATTCGACGTGCTATAATATCATACTTGTATACGGTATCAGTGAATATAGAGCCATCAGGCCAGAACTGCTGACGAGTACCACGCTTTTCAGTCTCTCCTACCACTTTTACTGGGTAGAGAGGCTTGCCCTTCTCGTACTCTTGCTGGTATATCTTGCCATCGCGGAATACTTGTGACAGCATGTGTGTTGACAATGCATTTACACAACTCACACCCACGCCGTGCAGACCGCCAGATACTTTGTAGGAACCCTTGTCAAACTTACCGCCAGCATGCAGTACTGTCATTACAACTTCCAGAGCAGACTTATGCATCTTTGGATGCTCGTCAACAGGTATGCCTCGACCATTATCTTCTACTGTGATAGAGTTGTCTTCATTGATTACCACCTGTATATCGGTACAGTAACCAGCCATAGCCTCATCAATAGAGTTGTCTACGGTCTCATTAACAAGGTGATGCAGACCTTTTTCTGATATATCACCGATGTACATGGCAGGACGCTTGCGTACGGCCTCTAAACCTTCCAGCACCTGAATACTACTACCATCGTAGTTTTTAACTTTTGTCTGATTCTCTTCCATTAAAAAAGTCTTTCTTTATATTCTTTGCAAAGTTAGCAAAAAAAAATGAAATATCAAAACAAAATCCGCACAAAAAAGACGTAAAAAAAGTAAAAAAGGTTGCTACCCCTCACGAGCCGCAACCTAAAAAAATTATTATGGAAACAATCTTGTATATTCTTTTGCTAGCAGAAGTTATCCCAGCTTCTGGATGTGCTGTGCCAGACTGGACTTGATGTTTGCAGCCTTGTTCTTGTGAATAACGTTCTTTTTTGCCAGTTTGTCAAGCATCTGCTGCACCTTTGGATAGAGAGCAATTGCCTCGTCCTTGTTTGTCATAGCGCGGAGCTTGCGAACCGCATTGCGCATTGTCTTTGCGTAGTACTTGTTGTTGAGAGTCTTTGTCTTGGTCTGACGAATTCTCTTCTCACATGATTTGTGATTTGCCATTTGATTTTGTTTCTTTATTGCCGCCTTTGGCGACGTTGTTAATATTAGCTTATGGGTCTTGCGCCACTACAGCTGCCCTAGGCGGGATGCCATAGGAGGACTTTCTCTTCCTCTCATCCCTTTGCCACCACGTGTGAGCATCTCTGCTCGATGACAAATAATTTATGTAGCGTGTAGGGGAGTCGAACCCCTCTTGCAAGAATGAAAATCTTGAGTACTAACCGATATACGAACACGCCGTTTTTCCGTTAAGCGGGTGCAAAGGTACTTATTTTTTACAATATATACAAATTTTATGGGCACATTTTTTCTCAAAAAGAATTATTTTATTACTTTTGTCCTCGCAATGCACAATAAAACTCGCTGCATAGTACTCCGCACGGTGAAATATGGTGATGACAAACTCATCATCGACTTCCTCACGAGGGAGGAGGGTAGAGTGTCGGCTGTCTGGAAGATTTCCACCTCACGAACGGCAAAGGTTCGACGCCAGTATTTTCAGGCTATGTCTATTCTGGATGTTGAACTTGAGCAGTCTCCCTGCAAGCAGATGACACGTATTAAGGAGGCTCATATTGCCGTTCCTTATCATACGATGAATGCAGACTTGGCCAAGATGTCCATCGCTTTTTTTATAGCCGAGTTTCTGCACTATGTCACTCGTGACACACGCTCTGATGCTATTCTGTATGATTTTGTGGAGCAGAGTATGAGATGGCTTGATGCCAGCGACAAGGGCATTGCCAATTTCCACCTGATGTTCATGATGCGTGTTTCCATGTTTCTAGGTTTCCAACCCGACCTGAGTAGTTATCGTGATGGCGCTTTATTCGACCTTCGAGAGGGCTTTTTTACATCTGTCACTCCATTTCATAGTGACTATCTGAATGTGGATGATGCCCGCCGGATGCTGACCCTCATGCGTATGTCTGTTTCCAATTTGCACCTGTTCCCTCTCTCTCGTAGTGAGCGCAATCGTATCATAGACTTCATTCTCCTTTACTATCGCCTTCACATCCCTCAGTTTGGTGAGATGAAGACTCTCGAAGTCCTGCGTGAGTTCTGATTATCCTAAGGAATGTTCCCTTACAAAGGACTCAATGTGGCGCTTGCGTTTGTTCTCGAATATTTCGTCTGCTGCAATGAGGATACCAGTCTCCTCCACATCACCGAATTCGTCATTGATAGCTGTACCAAAGAGTTTCATTGTTGGCGATAGGTTCATATAGGCATTCACCAGAGGTGGGATATTGAATCCCAGAGCACGGATGCCGCCATTAAGTATGCGATAGTCCTCCTTGAAGTCTCTGCCACAGAACACCTGAGCGAGTTCCTCTTCTGGCGTTTCCAGTTTCAGCGGGTCTTTCGGATATATTAGGTTTTCCTTATCATCAAAATACTTCTTGAGGAAATACAATATCAGATCCCTTCCGAAGCGTATATAGTCTGGGTACATTGTCATCTTGCCAAAGTAGTACTTCATCTTTGGATTGACCACGGTCAAAGCTCCAAGTCCGTCCCACAGATTGTCTAGGGCAAAGAGGCTCTTGGCTCCCATCTTGCTGCTCTGATATTCAGGAGTGACGAATGAGCGTCCCAATTCTATGGTGTAGGGTGCATACTCCTGGATAAACTTCTCCGAGAAGGTAAACATGTGGCTTGTGGCCAGTCTTGGCTGACCACTCTCATCATATGTCCATTGATCGCCCATGATGTAGCGATACCCTCCAATTATTTCCTCTGACTCTGGATTCCATACGATGAGCTGTTTATAGCAGTTTTCGCAGGTATCAAACTCATCCAAGTCGAGTTCCTTGCCCGTGCCACCGCCAGCCATACGGAATGTTATCTCTCTCAGTCGTCCGATCTCGCGCATCAGGTTTGGTGAGTCGTGATAGGTGAAGATATACACCTCGTTATTGCTCTTGTTGGTCATGCGCATCCTCTTATCAGGCGTCAGCTCAGCCTTGATAAGTTCCTTAGGCACTGGTGGTATGATTTCCTTCTCTTTCACGTTATTATCCGTTATACTTTCAACTTATAGACTACATCCTGTACGTACTGAGCCCATTCGCTAGCAGTCTTTGACTTGTCGAATGTTTGCCAGGAAATTGGTTTCCCGATGTATATGGTAAATTTCTTGCCACTATTTCTGAACATCTCATCGGGCAACCATAGCGTTGCGATGGTAAACTTCATTTTCAGTCGGTCGCCAATGTTTGCTATGCGATAGAAGCGGTCAGAGTTTCTTCCGTCAAAGAATATGGGCACTATATCGCGATGTGTCTTTATGCTCTTTGATATAAAGGTTTTCTTCCATGGTAGGTCGCGTATTACACCGTTCTTCTTCCTCGAGCAGATGCCTGCGGGGAACATTACCACGTGGTGCTCAGAACCAAATACAGCCTCTACCATTTTTGGGAAGTCCCTTCCTTCTTTGCCTGTCTTATTGATGGGGATGCACAGAGGGGCTAACCCCGGAAGGTTCATCAGCATGTCGTTCACTAGATAGCGGAAGTTGTCATTGTATCTCTCGCCGATCACCGCCCCTACGCTGACTCCATCGATAGCACCAAGAGGGTGATTGCATACGAATGTGTATCTCTTGCCATCACTGTCATCAGGAAGATTTTCCTTGCCCACCACCTCTATCTCGTTGTTCAGATAACTGATGCAGTGCTTCAGCCATGGCGTGCCTACCTCGTCCTTCGCTTTCCATAGGAAATCATTGATGATATCCTGATGTATGGTGTTCTTGAGCCAGTTAACCAAAAAACGCGGCACCAAACGAGCCTTGCTACCCATTTTCGAGCGCAATATCCTATCTACGTCAACTGTTTGTTTGGTTACCTCTATCATAATAGATTTCGCAAAATCCCTGCAAAGTTACGAAAAAAAATGTAGAATGAAGAATTAAGAGTGAAGAATTTTCAAATAACTCCTTTTTTTTCTCCCAGTTCAATCACTTCCAGATCCCTTATCTCTTCTCCATTGATGACAAATCTCACCAGCGTCCTCACGGGCTGCTGACCATACAGCCCTGCTGCTCCAGGATTGATGTGTAGCATGTGTAGCTGGTGGTCATACATCACCTTGGTGATATGTGAATGTCCTGATATAAAGAGTTTTGGAGGCTTGGCATATATCTGTCTCGCTATCGAACGGTCGTATTTACCTGGATAACCACCGATATGTTTCATCAGTACATCGACACCTTCGCACTTCCATCGCAGCATCTCGGGAAATTCGTGTCTCACCACGTCGCCATCAATATTTCCATACACCCCTCTCAGTGGTGCTATATCCCTTAGACGATCGGCTATTTCTATCGTACCGAAGTCGCCAGCATGCCATATTTCGTCACACTCCGCAAAGTACTTCGCATAGCGCTCATCCCAGTGATTGTGCGTATCTGAAAGTAGTCCTATTTTCATAGTGGAGTGAGTGGATATACTATGTTGACGATAAAAATGTTGGCAGCAAGGATGATGAAGTTCATCAGCAGGCCTATGCGCATGAAGTCACTGAAGTGGTAGCCACCAGGACCATATACCATCATGTGTGTAGTCGAACCAATTGGTGTGGCAAAACTTGAACTGACGGATATCATAAGTGCTATGAGGAAGGGGTATGGTTCGTAGCCCATATTCTCTGCTGCCTCATACATTATGGGGAAGAACATTGCTCCCGCCGCAGTATTGGATATAAATTCAGTGATGAAAGTTCCTACCAGACAGATGGACGTCATCACAATCAGAGGGTGATCGCCGCAGGCTGTCATGATGGCACGTGCCAGTTGTTCGGCAATGCCCGTATTCTGTATCGCCGTGCCCAGTGCCACAGAACAGGCAAATACCATCAGCACACTCCAGTTTACTGCCTTCATGGCTTGTTCTGCATTGCAGCATCTCAGCAATAGCATGGCACCCGCAGCTAGGAATGCGCATTGTAGCAATGAGAGTATTTTCAGGGCGGACAGCACCACCATGGCGAGCATTATGGCGCTCGAGACAAAGGATTTCGCACTGATGTGCGACACCTGCATAGAGTCAAAGAAATACAGTTGTGATGCGAGGTTCTCTGTATTGATATTCATCTTTGGCGAACATTCGAAGAGCAGTGTATCGCCTGCCTTCAGCACCACCTCGCGGGGTGACTGGTCTATGCGCTCACCACTGCGTGCCACAGCTACCAGCACCATGTTGTTCTCCTTCTCTATGTCCGACTCGCTTATGGTCATGTCTATCAGTTTGCTGCCGAAACTGACGTGCGCTGTGCGCAACTGACGGTTGTTGTCCACCTCGCTTGTGACAAATACGGGATGGTCAGCGTTCACCAGGCCGAAACTTTTCTTCAGGTCGAGTATGCAGTCCACCTCACCGGCAAATACCAGTCTGTCACCACCCATTATCACCTCGTCTTCCGGCACAGGAGAGATTACCTCGTCATAGTGTATCACCTCTATGAGATTGCCTCCCCGCACATTCAGCAATTTTGCCTCTTTTATAGTCTTGCCGATATGGGCATTGTCGGCAGGTACGAGCAGTTCCACGGTGTAGTCGTTGGTAGCTTCGAAGGCTTTCTCCGGAGCCTTTCGTTCTGGCAACAGTCTGCGCAGGGCGATTACAGACAGTACACCTACTGTCAGACAGAACAGACCAGGTATGGTGGTGGCCAGTACATTCATCGTCTTGCCTGTATGCTCAGCATACATGCCTGAGATGATAAGGTTGGGCGGAGTGCCTATCAGCGTACACACACCACCCATGCCTGAAGCGTAACTCAGCGGTATGAGCAGTTTCGAGGGTGACGTATGCAGTTTCTTTGCCCACATCTTCACTATGCCCACAAATAGTGCTACCACTGCTGTATTGCTTAGCACCGAACTCAGTGCTGCCACTGGCAGCATAAGTCGCACCACGGCACTGGGATAACTCTTGGGTTGCCCCAGCATGTTTTTTGATATCCACTGTAGCACACCCGTATGCATCAAACCTGCCACCACTACGAAGAGCACCCCCACTATCACCACCGACTCACTGCTGAAGCCTGCAAAGGCACCGTCAGCATCGAGCACTCCTGTGATGTAGAGTACTCCCACAGCCCCCATAAAGACTACGTCCGAACGCAGTTTCGTGAACAGCAGTGTGCTAAACGTCACCAGCACTACTGCTATCGTAATCCATGCGTGTATGTTAAATCCCCATAGTATTATCTGGTCCATGTCACTTCTGTCCTATCATTATCCAGCGATACAGGTTACAACCTGCGAAATTGCCAAGCACCTCCATTATATATATAAGGAGTAACTGACTGCTGTACATCTCAGGCACATCGATGAAATAGAAGGCATCGGCAATGGAGTGGGCAAAACCGCACAGGATGAAGACGGGCACGCCAAACAGCAGGGGGAGGAATCGTCCTTCTCTGCCAAACTGCACTGCGGTGGTCATGATGAATCCGCATCCTATCGCCAGCAGAAAACATGCGAGTGGTCCCTTCGCCAGTCTTGATGTTACGATAGCCGTATCGGGAGGCAGAATGTCGGGTTGGGCATAGCATACGGTCATTGCTGTGAGAGCACATCCTATTATATTGCCTATGAGGACGGTGGTTATCATCATCCAGTCCCCCTTTGCACGGATAAAGCCCGCCGTGCCGGTATAGAGTTTCAACTTGTAGTGTACCACTGCCAAAAGACCAAATGAGAAGAGTACGGCACCAGCCACTCCTCCCACTCTGAGGTTGACGACGCAACCTATGGATATACAAATGCCGGCAATAATTGCCGAACGCAGGATGACAAATTGTTCTTTCATGGGTGCAAAGATACAAAAATATTAGAAAACCACAAAACTTTCAACTTTCAACCTTCAACTTTCAACTTTTTTTACTAACTTTGCCCCTTGGTTAGGCTCATTTTAAATTACACTGCTATGTTTATTCGAAAATTACTCTTCATGATGGTAGTGCCTCTGGTATTTGCCGCCTCGCTCCACGCTCAGGAATGGACCACTATCGAAGTTGACCGGCAGATTACTCACCCTCAGCCTATGACGGGTCTGGTATTGTGGCCAGACTTGGCAGAGGAGAAGAAGAGCACTTATGGTTCCTCTATCACCCTTGAGTTTTCTTACTGCCTGCCATGCAATGTGGTCAAGGGATGCAACAGTGATGGTAGCATCATTTACGATTGGACGTGGTTTGACAACCTTCTTGCCGATGTAGCCAGTCGTAATCACCAACTAATAGCCCGCTTTCGTTACGAATACCCCAGTGGTAATGATATCAAGGGCGCTGCTAAGGGGGCCACGGCCGTCCCTCAGTACATCAAGGACCGTCCCGACTATAACGAGACCTACGCCTCTAACCCTGGCGGCGACGGTCCCACGTACTATGCCGACTGGAGCAACGACGAACTGAAGCGTTTCACCAAGCAGTTCTATACCGACTTTGCTCAGCGCTATGCCAGTGACAAGCGATTGGCATTCGTTGAGGTTGGTTTCGGTCACTGGAGTGAGTACCACATCTATGGCACCACCCTCAACTTCGGTGTCAACTTCCCTCCGAAGGCGTACCAGAAGGAGTTCTTCCAGCATCTCACCACCGTCATGGGCGACATTCCCTGGGCAATCTCCATCGATGCCGCTGACGATGAATACACGCCTTTCGTTGACGACGACGAGCTCATGGCACTGCAGTTCGGACTCTTCGACGACTCCTTCATGCACAAGGACCACGAGATAGGCAGCAAGGACGGCTACAACGAGGAGTGCTGGAACGCCATAGGAAAAGGCACGCGCTGGCAGGCAGGCGTATGCGGAGGTGAGATAAGCTACTACAAGAGCAGCGACCAGAAGAACTTCCTCAACCCGGCAGGCATGTATGGTCACACATGGGAAGAGCAGTCGGCAAAATATCACATCACCTTCATGATAGCCAACGATGCCCCTGGAGGCTCATACGGCACACCAGCACGCTTCCGTGAGGCTACTATGGCATCAGGCTACCGCATCTGCGTGAAGAGCTGCGAGACCGACGGCACAGCCACGCGCCTCACCGTCACCAACAACGGCATCGCCCCACTCTACCGTGACGCCTGGTTTGCTATTGGCGCAACCCGTTCCGAGACATCCCTCAAGGGACTGCTGCCTGACGAGGAACTGACAGTGGAAATCCCTGCCGCCCTTGCACAAGCCTCCGACCTCCACATAGAGAGCGACTGCATACTCGACACTCAGGAAATAGAGTTTGAAGCTGGAGAAGGAGAAGGCGGAGGCGGTGACGCCCCCACGCCTCCAGACCCGACACCAACCGACGATGCCACTATCTGCTATTTCGAGGGTACACACCCGTCAAGCAATCAGGTCGTGCTCGTTACAGGCAACTCCTCTTCAAGCAAAGGCTCTGTAACCTACGGAGACAAGACCTACAGCACCTGCATCAAGATGGAAACCAGTACCGAACTGACCATCACCCCCACCTACAGCGGCGACGTAACACTCATCTTCGGAGGCAGCGCAGCCCCAGCCAACCATACCGTCAAGATAAACGGCGAAGCTGTTACCGTTGACAGCAACGGGCAGGCATCCTTCTCAGCAGCAGCAGGCACAGTCTACACAATAAACAGAGGAGATTCACAAATATTCCTGTATCTCGTACTCTTGCCAGCCCAGAGCACAGGCACGGGGCTGGTCAAGAGCACAGGCTTGCAGTCATCTGTGCCCAGTTACAATATCGCAGGTCAGGCGGTTGCACCCACATGTCAAGGCTTCACTATTCAGAATGGCATAAAAATCATAAAATAAATCATATATGGCTTATCAAGAAGTAACGACAACGGGTTATGGTACCCGAGTAGGTAATTCATTCAAGGCTGTCGGAGGCGGATTCATACTGTTCTGCCTTGCCACTGCCTTTCTGTGGTGGAACGAAGGTCGCGCCATCAAGACCGAGAAGATGCTCGACGAGGCTGGCAGTGCCTATGTGGAGATGGAGAATCCCAGTAAGCGAGATGCCTCTCTCGAAGGCGAACTTATATGCGGTACGGCAATTGCCACTACCGAGGATTCGCTGAGCGATGCGCAGTTTGGCATCGGTGCCAAGGCGATAGCCCTGAGACGTACGGTGGAGTACTACCAGTGGGTGGAGCACTCCGAGAGCAAGAGCGAGGACAAACTGGGCGGCAAGGAGGAAAGGACTACCACCTACACCTATTCCAAGGAGTGGACAAAACGTCCTGTTGAGTCGGCAGATTTTAAGGATCCTGCCTATCAGAAGAAGAACTTCGTGCTGACAACCGTTAACGAGACTGAGCAGTATGCCGAAAACGTTTCGTGGGGTGCTTATAAACTGAACGAGAGTCTCATTCGCAGCATCTCGTCACACGAGAATCTGAATCAGCCTATCAGCGAGGACCTGCTCAAGCAACTCAATAAGGACGCCAAGACAGCCTATGAGCGTTTCTACGGTGCTAAGTCGTTGCCTGTTGATACCGCGAAGCAGCAGCCTGCAGACTCCGTGATGACAGATATGGAGTATATCCATCAGAATGGCAACGTGCTCTACTACGGTCGTGTACCAGGTTCGCCAGAGGTGGGCGATGTGCGTGTGACATTTGAGATAGTGACACCTGCCAAGGTGACGGTGATGGCCGTTGTTGACGGCGACACCTTCAAACCCTACAGGGCAAAGAACGGCAAACGCTTCCAGACGCTCGTGATGGGCAAGAAGAGTGGTGATGAGATAATTGAATACCAGAAGGATACAAACAACGCATTGCTATGGATGTTCCGTATCGTAGGCATACTGCTCGTAATTGCAAGTTTGAAGGGCATCTTCGGATTCCTGGAGACCATCCTTAAGGTAGTCCCCTTTGTTGCCAATATCTTCGGATGGGGCGTCGGTTTGGTATGCACGATAGTCGGCGTAGTATGGTCACTCATCATTATCGCCATCGCATGGCTCTTCTATCGTCCTCTGCTGGGCATCGGCCTGCTCGCTATCGCAGCCTTCCTCATTTGGGTGTTCGCATTTGGAGGGAAGAATAAGATTAAGGAGTTAAGGAGATAAGGAGTTAAGACAATACAATGAATATTCCCAAAGGAACAGGAGATAAGATTTTCAAGGGTTGCGGTTGCATCTCCATCGGCGTGGTGCTGATGTTTATTCTCGTAATCATCATTGGTGTAGCCGTGGACGACGAGGATGCCGACGATAAGAAAGCAGCGCAGACCGAACAGGTGGAGAAGAAGGACAGCCTTGTAGTCAACGATCCTCTGGAGGGCGACCCCTACAAGGAACTCGACGAACTCATCGGTCTCACACAGGTGAAGGAAGAGGTACACTCGCTTGCCAATTTCGTGAAGATACAAAAGCAGCGCGAGGCAAAGGGCCTGAAGACCCCCAAGATGTCCCTCCACCTCGTATTCACTGGTAGCCCTGGTACTGGTAAGACCACCGTGGCCCGCATCGTCGCCAGGATATACAAGGACCTTGGCGTGCTCAAGAAAGGCCATATGGTAGAGACAGACCGTTCTGGACTCGTAGCCAACTACGTAGGTCAGACCGCCACGAAGACCAACGCCGTCGTTGACTCAGCCCTCAATGGCGTGCTCTTCATCGATGAGGCTTACGCCCTCGTGCCCTCGCAGGGCCAGAACAACGACTACGGTCAGGAGGCCATCTCCATCCTGCTGAAGCGTATGGAGGACGACCGCGACCGTCTGGTAGTCATCGTAGCAGGCTATACCAACGAGATGAAGCGCTTCATTGACTCCAACCCCGGTCTGCAGTCACGTTTCAATCGCTACATCAATTTCCCCGACTACACCTCAGGCGAGCTCACTGACATCTTCCGTATGTATGTCAAAAAGAATCAGTACACCTTGACGCCCGATGCTGAGCGTTACCTCAGTCAGCGCCTCGACAGCGCTGTAAGGAACAAGGGACGCAATTTTGGCAATGCCCGCTATGCCCGCAATGTCTTCGAGAAGAGCATCCAGCGGCAGGCCAACCGTCTCTCTGGCGTGAAGACTCCCACCACCGAGCAACTCACCGAACTCACTGCCCGTGACCTTCAGGAGGCATTCAACGACTGCAAGTAAGAATACAAGTAATAAACAAGGAGGTCTGCATTCAGATGATGCAGACCTCCTTTTCTATTATATCAAGTCAGAGTTAGTGAACTACATTAACTTTCCTGCCATTGATGACATACGTGCCTTGTGGCAGTTCACTCAGTGATGTGACACCGCTGCGAATCTTCATACCCTGCATGTTATACACATTCACAGGTTTGGTGTACTTGCCATTGATGATGTGTCCTATGCCAGTAGGGGTAAACAAGAACTTTACCTTCATCGCACTGCCTGTAGGATGATCGGTATCATCAACAACTGTTGCCACGATAACCTTATCTGAAGGACCGTCAAAGTCTTCCTCAGAAACAGGAACGCTGGTCGGGGTGCAGTCCAGTGTCAGGCTCCACTCGCTCTCGGTATCTTCACAGAGCAGTCTTATATTCTCTGCGTAGCTCTGGGAGGCGTGGTCGTAGAGCAGGATAGTAGGAATCTGAGCCCATACACCAGCAGCGTCAAGGTTATTGACATCTATGGTCACCACCTTGTCTATTATCTGATTCTGCAAGGTCAGCGTTGTAACGTCAGCACTGATGGCTGGCGTCACGTCTGCCAGACAGTTGTCAGAGGCATAGAGTGTGGTGAGGTCGGTCAATGGCTGTACAAACGTTCCTAGGTTGCCACTGAGCTGGTTGTTGGATATGTTCAAAGCAGTTAGTTTGCTGGTGAAGCCAGTCTTGCCCTCAAGGAACGTTGTCATACCATCACCGATGTCGTCTGTCAGTTGGTTCTCACTCAGGTTGAGCGTTGTCAACTGTGGCAGTGCGAGCAGCGTGAATGGGAATGCGCCCGTGAGTCCGTTATTGCTCAGGTTGATGCTTACCACATGTCCTCCGAGTATTGATACGCCAGGCAGGGACTGCACTGTGCGCCTTTCTACATCGAAGTTCCATGTATTGGTCCATCCATCGCCGTTACCCATTTCCTGATAAGCGTCCTTCAGCGTGTTCCAGTCCTCTTCTGTCATTTGTGGCATGTCTATCTTTGCCTTCACGTAGAAGAAGTTGTCACTGTGAGTCGTAGTCTCACCGCGCTCAGGAACCTTGTTGCCAGAAGCCACTGTCGTCGCCCATAGATACCCGTATTCTGCTGTAGCGGGCTCGTATGGATTTACGATAGAGCCTCCTGCTGCGTCCCATTCTATATCGGTCACGCTACTCATGTCAGATGCAACGAGGAAGTAATAGTTACCGTACTGGGTTTCGTCAATATCCACCTCAGCACTTCCCTCATATTCCTCACCACTTGCAAGGTCTTTCACGTTGGCAACCGATTTGAGCAGGATGCAGTTCTGCTGGTTGGTGCCACCATAGACATCGGGCACGAGCCACAGACGGTCCGTCCATGCCTGTCCGTCGGTATCGCCAACGCCGTCGTTGCGTACCGTCCACTTAATGGTGACTTTAGTGCCAGCCTCAAGGTCAGCAGGCAGAGTAATGGCGCTCACGTGCAGGTTAGGCAACAGATGCACTGAGAAGTTCATCTCATCGCTGCTTATCTGCTGTGTAGCATTACGTGCCACTATTTGCCACTTGTATGACTTATGGTTCTGACAGAAGTTGGTTGACGTGAATGATGTCTCCGCTATGCCAGTTGCCATCGGTGTTGTTGGCTTCTGGTTGACGGCGTTCCACAGATACACGTCATACACAGCATTGTTGATGCCATTCCACTGTAGTGTCACGGTAGTGGCGTCCAGTTCCGCACCCTTTGCAGGTGTCAGGTTGGTGAAGTCACCGTCAAGGGCAGGGCGTACTGTGATGGTATGCGTGAAGATGCAGAAAGTCTCTTCACCCTTCTTGGCAACCACGTCGTATATCAGTTGTACGTCTTCCGTACTGCTACTCAGGATGGTCATCTGAGGTATGTTGCCAGTGCCATCGTTGATATTACCGCTGATATATTCGTTAGCCTGTGCCGTCCATGTAAATGTCAGTCCTGTTCTGATAGGGGAGAAATCCACCTCTGCAGTCTGTTCGCCTGACACTACCGTTTGGCTCTTTACGCTCTCCATCTGCGTTGGGTCATATACAATGCCCCAAAGCTTCAGGTTCACATTGTCGAGCACGAGGTTCTGTCCCAATGCAGTGAAGATGTTTACCACATCAGTGCTGATAGTCCCGCCGTCAGTGCCGAATCCCATGGTTGGTGTGGCGCCTGTAGAGGTCAGTGTCAGTGTGTATTCACCCTCTGCCAGTCGTGATTGTATGGTAGATAGGTGGCTCACGTCATCGTCGCTCAGTGCACAACCGAATGTCTCGCCAGCCTTCACCACTACGCTCACGTTGGAGTTGATGGGTGAAGCTGCCATGAAGTCCAGCAGTGACGTTGTGGATGTGAAGTAGCGTACGCCCTTCACCTCGGTGTCAAGGAACAGTGTACCATTTACGCGCCATGTGTTCTTGTTGTTGACGAGAACTGTCATCATGGCAACGTCGGTTCCGCTTTCACCCCTCACCGTCAGTGTCACGTCATAACTACCCTCTGTAGCGTATGTATGCAGAGGATTGCGCTCAGTGCTCGACGTTCCGTCACCGAAGTTCCATGTCCAGTCCAGTGCCTTGTCTGACGACTGGTTATTGAACTGGAATCGGTTCTGCAGTTTGTCGAACGTGAAAGAGGCATATAGCCCGTCTTCTCTCTGTTCCTCCACGTAGATGTAACCCTGTCGTGTAGAGTTGATGACGGTCTTTGTCTCATCACCGTTGATGCGTGCACCGTTGGTCAGTACTATTGCGTAGCTCGTGCCTTCCTCAGCAGTCTCGCTGATGGTTACGGGCACGTCAAACACCTTGCCATTATTGCCTGTGATAGCAGTGCCTCCCGTTATGTCGAAACGGTAAGCATTGCCCTCTGCAGGCACTGGCGTTACGGTCAGCGTCTTGCCTGCAGCTCGCTCTGACAGTGCTGTACTTTCTGCCTGCACGTTGAAGCCCTCAGGGAATTTCACCACTACCGTCATATTGGGCACCTCTTCCGAGTTTTCCAGATAGACGGGATAGTTGATGGTCTGTCCCCTCACGCCGTTCTGTGTCATGCCATACAGAGACAGTTCCTTGTCTGTAGGCTGTGACGGTTCTGCAGGACTGCCAGGATTGTAGTTGTAGGTGAAGTGTGCAACGAGTGTTATGTCATTCTCAGGAATAGGGAATGTATAGGCACTGTTAGTCGATACTTCCTCGTCATTTACAGTCCATTTCGTGAATGTGTACCATGTATTGTTGTATGCACGGAAGGTCTGGTTAGTTCCCTGCTCGTATTCATTGCCGCTGGCTACGTTGAATGTGCCGCCTCCAGCAGGATTACTGATAAGGAACACTTTGTGATACAGCCTCTCCGTAGGCTCCGTAGGACTACCTGGCTCATAGCTGAAGTTTGCTACGAGTTGGTTGGCCTCGTCGCCTGCCAGCATGGTATAGCTGAAGGGATTGACTGTGGATACCTCCACGCCGTCCTTCGTCCAGTTCACGAATTTGAAGTTTGAAGCAGCGTTGGCCTTCACGCTTACCGTTGAGCCAACTTCGTAGTTGTTTCCGCTGGCAATGTTGAAACTACCGCCAGCAGCTGGCTGTGCGGTGAGGAACAGCGGGGCATATACCGGCTTTGGTGGTACGATAGCCTCACTGGGTTCACCAGGTGCAGCAGGGGCGTATGTGAAGTGGGCAGTGAGCTTCGCATCGCGGGACGGCATGGTGTATTGGAAACGATAGACGTCTGATATCTCATCTCCGTTTTCATCCGTCCAGTTCACGAATTTGAAGTTCGAGGCGGTGTTCGCCTGAACCCAGAACGTGGTGCCTTCTGTCTGGCTCGACGTAGCGTTCAGGTTGAACGACCCTCCCCCCGACGGGTCGGCGACCAGTGTGAGCGTGTATTGCTTCACTGGTGCGCCAGGCTCCGCTGGGTTAGATGGGTTGTATTGCCCCCATACACCGACACTGATGCATAGTGCCAGCAATATAAGGATATACTTAAAACCTCGCATAGTTGTAGCTTTTTTATTTCACAACCTTGATGGTGCCCTGGATGTAGATACCAGGCTGCGTTGCTTTAGTCTGACGGCCAAGCATGTCATAGAAGACTCCGCTGGCTTTCACGCTCTCGTTTCCGTTCACCTCGTTCACGCCTGTTGCCTCGTTCTGGTTGAAGAGCAGTGTGAATCGTGTGGTGTTAGGTTCGCTTGAAGCATTGGCATCGAAGGTATAGACATTCTTTGTGATGTCAACGGTCTTGCCTTCCTCGTTGTCGATGAGCTGTACATTACCGTCAGCACGCAGTGTGTTGATGGTGTACTTACCGTCGTTGGCAGCGTAGAATGCCAGAGCCACTTCGCCGTCCTGTGCAGGACGCTCGTTGATAGCGTATGCATTACCGTCACTGTCGGTGGTGAATATCTGTGGTACGCTGGCATCGAAGCTCATGAACTTGCTTGCGTCGCACTCCAGTTCGTAACCCATGTTGGCATTGTTGTTCAGTACCACGCGAGTTTCGTCTGTAGCCTCGCTGTCATTGTTGATAATCTGGATATTGAACACCTGACGCGAACTCTTCTCTGTAGAGAATGTGTTAGAAGTGGTGTGAGGTGCAACGGTAGAGAGCAACTGACGGCCTTCCTTCTTGAAGACAATCTTGTCAACGGCCTCTGGTTTCTGCACGAAGAATGACTGCATCGGACGCAGTACGAGGTCATCGTCTGCTATAGAGTAAGCCTTGTATGTGCTTCCGTTCCAGATGGTGATAGGAGCAGTGAAGTCCATGTAGAAGATGTCGTAGTAGCAAGGATATGGGTTGCCCACGTAGTTCCAAGAACGGTTGGCTGGTGTCTCAGACTCGTTGGTGGTGAGATTCCATGTCACGTCCTTAGTGGTGAAGAGCTGCTTCTGTCCGTCAGCATCAGCAGGGAATGTGATGACACATGCCTTGTTGCAGTGGAAGATGTAGCCCTGTCCGCCCTTCAGTACGCTGGTGTCAACGTTCTTCCAGCTAGCGTTTCCTGTAGTACCCTGTGCAGCGCGGTTCTCTGCATCGTAGTAGCGGAATACGTATGATGCTTCGTCAGAAACATCAATATCAGCGATGTTCACGTCATGTATAGGAGTGATGAAGTACCACTTGTTAGCAGCTACAGAGAACTTGGTCGTTACCTCGTTGGCACTTACGTCCTCACAGGTGTTGAGCAGACGACCTGGGTTGTCTTCGCTGAAATACATGTTGAACTTATCCATCGTCATTGGAGCAGCGCCACCCACCGTGAGCTGGCCGTTATAGTAGAGGTCCACGTCAGGAGTACCCTGCATACGGCGGTTGTTGGTGAGCATCAGCGGAGAAGTAATCTTCCAGTAGTCCACGTCGTCACCCTCTGTGATGCTGCCAAACTGCTTCCAGTACGTGTCGAGCTTGTAGTTTACTACAGCGAATGAAGGCACTACCAGTGATACGACAGCCTTATCGCGGCTGCTTGCAAATGGATCAGAAGCAACTGTAGGAGGTGTAGCGGCGCGCATTACTACAGTCTCAATGTTAGGACAAGAGCGGAAGTTGTTGCGATAGCCAGAAGCTCTGGTCTGTCTTTCCCAGGCATAACTGCCCCATCCCTGATGAGCCCATATCCAGCAGTAATAGCTACCTTCGTCAATATAGGATGGCATCTCTATATACTTCAGATTTGAGTTGTTGCTGAAGGCATCTTCGCCAAGCATCGTCAGATTGATAGGCAACTTGACAGATTCAAGAGAGCTATAGTTGAAAGCGCCAAACATGATAAGTTCAAGCGTAGCAGGGAAGGTTATGCTTGTTAGTGCGTTCGTGTTGTAGAAGGTATTCTGACACATAGTCTTGAGGTTTGCAGGCAGGTGAACGTCATTGAGTTTTGTACAACCTGAACACATATCCATCTTCATCTCCTCAAGAGCGTCAGAGAAACGGATACTTAACAGTTCGGTGTTAGTAGCAAAAGAACCTCTACCTATCTCAGTGACAGCATCGCCCATGGTAACGGTCTTCATACTTGAACATTTTTCAAACACGAGTTCACCCATAGTCTCAAGCTGTGCGGGCAATGCAATTTCTTGCAGATAGGTACACGTGTTGAAGGCTGCATACTCAATAGTATTCAGTTGTGAGCCATCAGCAAATGTTACATACATAATAGGTGTTGATGCAAAAGCATACTGCTTAATTATCGTAACAGTTGACGGAATATTTATACGACGGATGTTAGTGCCCCGGAAAGCATACTCACCGATAAAGGTAGCACCTTCTGGCAGAAGTACGCTGTTAAGCAGTGTCTTGCCATCGAAGGCATTGTTTGGTACACCGTCTATAATAGCCTCGCTGAGGTCAAGAGCCTTCAGGTTTATCATATTCTTGATATCCGTCCAGTCGTCATCATTCATCTTGCCTGCCACCTTTAGGAATTCTATATCGTCAAGCACATTGATACCAGGGGTAGAGAGAGCCTCATAACCCAGTGTGCCTGGTGTCGCAAGCTCTACGTTTACCCAGTTGTTGCTCAGCTCAAGGTTCTTTATCATGCTATAGTACCAGTCACTGCGGTTATATACGGTATCCTCTATCTCCAGAGTGTAATCACCAGGTTCCAGCGCTATAGTCCAAGTGGTGTAGTCGCGTACACTGTAGTAGGTGTTCTGCTTAATTCCATTAAGGTAGATGATAAGATTCTGTTGATCACCGTAATCGTTGTTAGCGCTACGGTAGGTCTTATAGTCGAATTGCAGTTTAGAGGTCTTGTCAACGGTGAAAGTCGTTGAAATTTTGGCACCAGAATTTGCTACACCCCAGCTGCACCATTGTATTTCTCCGTCTTCAAGAGTCCATGGATGTGTGGAATCATCATTCTTGAATGTCAGAGGTAAGGATTTCTCAGTCAGCAATACTGTCTCAAGCGGACGTATTTCCTTTACCTTGATATTTTTGATTTCGCTAATCTTGTTAGCATTGCGACCACCTATTATATCGCGGAAAACAATTACGTGCTCACCTGGCTCTATAATGAAGTGGCGACTGCCGAAGTTATAGTATGTATGGCCTGTACCGCATGTTTCTGCCAGTACACCGTCAATGTACAATCGTAATCCATCCTGGTAATCATAGCGCCAGTCAAAAGACAACTCGGTACGATAAGTAGATGTGTAGTTCATGGTGAGGGATGACTCGTAGTTCCCCTTACCATTATCACGGCGAATTATATTATAGGCTTCCACACTCCAAGGATTCTCTTCGTCATTGGTGAAGGAGAGAGGTACATCCGTACGTGCTACTGCATCGTTGAAATCGGAAGCATATAGTCCAAAGTCCATGTAGCGATCACCTCCATTGGTATCGCTCACTTTTACAGCCAATACGTTTTCGCCAGACTTTAGCGCAGCCTTCTGTTCATCGCTAAGGTTTACATAGCTGTGATTTCGTGCATTTGTCACATTATATATCTGTACACCGTTGATATATGCCTCACAGGTATAGTCATTAGCGATATAGAATGTAAAGAACTTTGCAAGGTCATCGTCTGTCAGCGTGAAGTGAGAGCGCACCCAGTATGTGGTGTTCGCTAATTCCCAGGTAGTGTTTTTGTATGACAGCGTGCCATTTACAATAGGTCCCGTAATGGTGCCCCAAGAGAAGTCGTCGAAGTCGGCGGCATACCACTCATCGCCTGGTGTGTCTCCGCTTGCGATTGTAGCATAATAGAATTTACCTTCCCACGGCTTCTGTTCAGTTTTGCCGAACGGGATGATTGCCTTTGCCATGACCGTTGCGCATGCTGCGAGCATCAGCGCCAACGTCAAAAGGCCACGTTTGTGGTTAGATGATAAAAGTTTCATAAACATTAGGTTTTAGAAGGTTTATGGTTAATTGATAGTTTAGATTCTGTTGTGACTATATGTAGTCCTCGCTTGCAAATTTATTTATTTTCTTCGGAAGAAACATCCTGTTTATACAGAAAAGTTCTATCATATTCACAAAATCTGCAAAACGTGGAAATCTTTTACCATTTCTTCGGGTAATAAGGAATGAAAAATGATTACCTTTGCATCCATGTTGGAAATTATTGTAAGAACACTTCCATTGATAGTCTGTGTGCTGTGGGCCATCATTCTGATGACCGACTGGCATAAGCAGCGCATAGTGGCTAAGCTGAAGCTGAGCGCCTTTATGGCGGTATCAGCAACGCTGTATTTCGGACATGGTGTGTTCTTCAATGGTTTATACGAACTAATGCCATTGGCTGATACACTGTACTGTACTGCTAACCTTGCAGTGTTCCCCGTGTTCTATCTATATATAAAAGATGTGACAGAGGTGCAGAAGCATCCGTTGCGCCAACTGCTGTATCTGTTGCCGGCTATAGTGATAGGCTGTGTAGTGGGGGCATTGTATGTGATGATGAGCACAGAGGAGACTACCGCTTTCATTGCGACATACCTGTATGGCAGTTCTGTAAAGGGACTGCACGGTGTGGCACTGGCATCGGCTTATGTGCATGTAGCGGCAAGGGTGATATTCGCTTTACAGATACCACCGATTCTCTTTTTCGGCTACAAGCGTATAAATGCTTATGACCGCGAGGTAGAGAGGAATTTTGCTGATGTAGACGACAAGAAGATGTACATGGCGAAGAGCCTGCTGGCATTCTTCGTTGTGGCTTCGATAGTCAGTTTCATTGCTAATTTGATAGGCAGAGAGCGCTTCGTGGGCTCAGCCTGGGCAGTGATAGTGCCTTCGCTTACGTTCTCCACTCTGCTTTTTCTGCTGGGATATGCTGGCCACAGACTGAATTTCTCCGTGGAAAAGGTGATGATGGAAGTGGAAAATTCACCTCTGGAAGGGCAGAAGATAGCGGAAGAAAACCTCGATTTCATCGATAATTTACGCAAAAAACTGGAACTATTGGTAGAGGAGGAACGTATATATCTGCAACCAGACCTGAGGGTGAGCGACGTAGCACGACAACTGGGCACAAACCGCGAATATGTCTATCAGGCTATCAACGTGAGGATGGGCATTTCTTTCTCCGACTACATAAATAGCAAACGTGTGGAGTATGCCAAAAAACTTTTGAGAGAAAATCCCGATATGTCCTCAGACGAGTTGTTCGCGCGTTCAGGCTTCAATTCATCTGCTTCATTCTACCGTAACTTCAAGCAGTTGACAGGTATGTCACCACGACAGTTTGTCAACTCACTCGCTACAGTTTAGTGCAGCGAAAACTTCAATGCATAATTCATAATTTTTGTTATTTCGCTATCTCAACAACCTCGTAATCTGTTTTGTTGTAGCATCAGGACAAACTTTGCGCACCTGATTCATCATCCTCTCAAACGACTCT
>CAJODK010000011.1 GCA_905233245.1 uncultured Prevotella sp.
TGTATCCGTAGATTTAAATAAGAAGTCTCTTAACCAAAAGAAATTGATAGCTTCTTGTACTACTACTGTCTCATGTAAATCTGTCAAAGAACTAGGCTCCCACCCCATTTTGAGCGAAAGCGAGTGCAAAGGTAATACTTTTCCTGAAACTGACAAAATGTTTTCAAAAAAAAATGCTGGATTTTTACATTTTTTTTCTTGTCTTTGATAATCGTCAATCAATTATTGCGCATTCTCTCCAAATTGAGCGAAAAATCGCAATATTTTAGTACCATTGGTCGGTGTGTAATGAATATTATCGTTTGCTTATTTTCTTCCAGTATGTTGCTGAGCAGTTTCTTTTCCGTTTCTGGGTCAAGTGCGCTTGTTGCTTCATCAAGTATCATGAGCGGACTATTACGGAGAAGCGCTCGTGCTATGCATATACGTTGTGCCTGTCCTTCGCTGAGCCCCCCACCCTTTTCATTGATTACGGTATCTAGTCCATCGGGCAGTTCACGTACGAAATCTGCGCATGCCTCATCGAGAACTTGGTACATCTCACTCTCCGTAGCATCGACGTTGCCCAGAAGAAGGTTATCTCGTATGGTGCCACTGAGAAGTGTGTTGCCTTGTGGCACGTAGGTGATATTGCATCTGGTGAGAGGTGAGACAATGACTTTTTCCACCTTATTATATATATATACGTAGCCATTCTCTGGTCGTATGAGTGCCAGTATCATCCTGAGGAGTGTAGTCTTGCCTGCTCCTGTCTCACCAACTATCGCTGTACATGTGCCTGGTTTGAAGTCAAAGGAGAGATTGCGGATGATATAGTTGTCTGGTTCGTCAGGATAGGCAAACGACACGTCGTGTATCTGCACTCCGCACGGTCCTTCGAGTTCAACGGACTCACCCTGCTGCTCGAGTGGAATATCTTCGAAGAGCATCAGCCTCTCAGCCGAAGTGAATACGGTGACGAACTGTGGCACGAGTTTGGAGAGATTGCGAGCAGGGTGCTGTATCTTATTAACCAACTGTAGGAATGCCGTCATGCCACCGTATGTCAGGCTTCCCATCGACATGCGAAGTGCGCTCCATGCGAATGCTACCAGATAACCCGTGGCAAAACCTACGTTAACGATAAGATTGGAGAAAACTGAGAATCTGGTCTTACGCACTACTTTCTCTCGCAGCATGGTATGCTGGTCGTTGAGTCGGTCTATCATCTCATCCTCGCTCTCGAGTGTTTTTACAAGTATACGGTTTTGTACTGATTCCTGCAGTAGGCTCTGTACTAGGCTGTCAGACTCTCTCACTTCACGAGTCAGTTGACGCATGCGCCCCATATACAACTTGCTCAGCACAAGGAATATCGGGAACATCACGATGATAATCAATGCCAAAGTGTGATCCATCGTGAAGAGGTAAATAAATGCTCCGAGAAATAGTGCTACAATAGATACTGCACTAGGCAATGTCTCTGCTACGAAATTTACTACGTGGTTGACATCCTGCTCAAGGCGGTTGAGCACATCGCCACTATGCATGGAGTCACGCCCCCGCCATTCGGAGTGCAGTATCCTGCCCAGCATGCGTCGCTGCATCCTATTCTGCGCCTTGATGCCAAGAATATTGCGTACCCAGACCGATGATATATTGAGCACGAAACTACATCCTACCAACACAGCCATCAACAGCACAGCCTGTATGACGTCGCCCTCACGATTATGCGACGCGATATCCACGGCACGCTGCACAGCCCACACCGAGGAGAGGCTGACTGCTGTCTGCAGGAGACCTATTATAGTATTGAGTATAGCCTGCAGGCGGTTGTCACTTGATGATTGCCACAACCACTTGATGATGGTCTTTGTCGGATATGTATTATTCAGGTGTCTCATCTCTGATCCATACCCCACATCATCTTGTCACGCAGGGTGGAGAAATATTTCTTGTCGCTGAATCTTACTATTCTGGCAGAGTATGGTGCCTTCGCTATCTTGACTATAGTACCCTCGTGCAAGCTGGCGCTGCGCCCATCAACGGCGGCAAGGAAACTGTGGCTACGACTCTCCACCTGAAGGGTAACTACCGCATCATCAGGTAGGACAATGGGGCGCACATTCAGACTATGAGGTGCTACGGCCGTAAGACACAGTGTATTGGTGCCGGGAGTGATAATCGGACCGCCATTGGAGAGACTATACGCCGTAGAACCTGTCGGCGTGGTAACTATCAGTCCGTCAGCCTGATATGTCATCAAATACTGTTCGTTGACATTTACCCTGATAGATATCATCGAAGCATGGTCACGCTTCAGTACTGCAATATCATTGAGGGCAAAGGGTGAACCTTCTATGGAATCACCATTCTCCGTCTCTATTTTGATAAGGCTATGTTCACGCACGTCATAGCGTCCATCGTATATCGCTTTGACGGCTCTCTCTATGCCCGAAGGATTGACATTGGCAAGAAAGCCCAGTCGTCCGATATTCACACCTATTATAGGAATATTCTTTTCGCTCACCCTCGATGCAGTCTTCAGCAAGGTGCCGTCGCCACCCATCGAAATAGCGAAATCAGCATTAAAGTCCTTGCCCTCAAAAACTCCGTTGACAGTCATATCAAACTTCTGTACCTCGGTGATGAACTTATAGAACGGACGATCGATAATAATCTCAGCCTCATACTGTTGCAGTATGGCAATTATCTTATGTATGGCCTGCGATTTCTTAGCCTGATATTCATTGCCAAAGATGGCGAAACGTAATTTTTTCTTGCTCATAGTTTGCTGTTTGCCAAAAAAATTGTATTTTTGCAGTTGCAAATTTACAACAAAAAAACGAAAACAAAGAAGATTTATGGCAAAAGTTTATGAATTCATCGCCAATGGTTCGGAAGAAATCGAGGCTCTCACCGTAATTGACGTGCTCAGAAGAGCAGGAGTAGATGTACAAACTGTAAGCATCACGGGCACTCGCAAGGCAGTGCTTTCACATGGCGTGAAGATAGAGTGCGACACCACTATTGAGGAATGTAACTTCTCTGATGCCGACATGCTACTCTTGCCTGGTGGTCTGCCTGGTGCTACCAATCTCAATGAGCACGAAGGCGTGCGTCAGGCTATGCTGAAGCAATATAATGCAGGCAAGAAGGTTGGTGCCATCTGCGCTGCCCCACTGGTTCTTGGCGGTCTTGGCATTCTCAAGGGCAAGAAGGCAACATGCTACCCAGGCTTTGAAGACCAGATGACGGGTGCCGAATACACCGCTGAGATATTCACCATTGACGGTAACGTCATCACCGGTTGCGGTCCTGCTGCCACCCTGCCTTACTCCTACGCTATCCTTGAGATGCTCGGTTACTCTTCAGAGGCTGATGCTCTGCGCGAAGGCATGATGTTTAAGAAACTAATACAAATTAACTAGCTAATTTTCGAAATTAACTAGTTAATTTGTTGAATTTGCTAGTTAATTTGAGATTGTTGCTAAGTTCTAACTAAAGCTTGCTACGCATTCCGTTCAGGTAAGACAGCGCATCCATGCGCTTCTTACCCAGTGGTTGGATGGAGAGAATCTCCAGCAATCCGTCGCCACACGATACGTAGAGATGCTTCTTTTCGGGAACAAGAGTTCCTAATTTACAATTTTCGGATTTACAATTTACAATTTGTGACTTGTAAATCTTAACCTCTGTCGTGGTACCATCTGGCAGAGTGACATTGCCCCATGCACCTGGGATGGGCGAAAGTCCACGTATGAAGTCATGTACCTGCTTTGCAGCACGAGTCCAGTCTATCTCACATGTCTCCTTAAATATCTTGGGGGCATGCTTTAGTTCACCTTCAGACAAGGGTTTACCATCCACAAGCAGTTCCGCCTGCGCCTGACTCTCTACCCCACCCTCACTTTTAATAATTAGATCAACTGTCTCAAGGGCAGCTTGTGCTCCCAGTTGCATTAGCCCATCATAGACGTACTCCACATCAGCATCCAGCGGGATAGAGAATTTCTTCTGCAAGATTATGCGACCAGTATCAATATCGTGGTCAAGGAAGAATGTCGTAACACCTGTCTCCGTCTCACCATTGATAATTGCCCAGTTGATAGGTGCAGCGCCACGATACTGTGGCAGGAGAGCGGCATGAACGTTGAATGTGCCGAAGCGAGGCATAGCCCACACTATCTCAGGCAGCATACGGAATGCCACAACGACCTGCAAGTCAGCCTGATAAGAACGAAGCCTCTCAAGAAAGGCTTCATCCTTCATCTTTTCTGGTTGGAGAACGGGAATATTCTGCGACAAAGCATATTCCTTGACAGCCGGAGCACGTAGTACGGAGCCGTGACGCCCAACGGGTTTGTCAGGCTGAGTGACCACAGCCACTACATTATAACCACCCTCTACCAGCGCCTTAAGGGTGCCAACCGCAAACTCGGGTGTTCCCATGAAAACTATTCTGAGATCTGACTTCTGCATAAAATAACTACTCGTTACTTAAATCAGCCACCATCTGACGATACTGGCTATAGAGATGAGACTTAAGGACATATCCGAAGAGATGTCCATCCTTGTCGAGCACTGGCAGATGCTGCACTTCATTCTTTTCGAAGGCAGCCATAACGTCCTCCATCGGGTCACCAAGACGCACGGTAGCCTTGACAGGTTCCATAAGTTGAGACACACGAAAACGATGGTACAACTCCGTACGGAAAACAATATGACGAATCTTGGCCAAATCTACCTCTCCAAGGATATTGCCAGCAGGGTCTAGCACGGGGAGTACATCAGAGTGGCTCTTGCTCATGGCGTGCACCATCTGAGAGAGTTCCATATCCTTATCCACAGGCGTAAATTCCTTGTCGATAACCGAATCAAGGGTCATCAGCGTAAGGACGCTGCGGTCTGTGTGGTGAGTGATGAGTTTGCCCTGACGAGCCAGTCGCATGCCATAGATGCTATGGGGCTCGAAGGCCAGAATAGTGAGATAAGCACAGACACTCACTATCATGAGGGGCATAAAGAGGTCGTAGCCTGCAGTGAGTTCGGCGATGAGGAATACGCCCGTCAGGGGGGCATGCATAACGCCCGACATAACACCAGCCATACCCAGCAGAGCAGCATTCTCCTCTGGGAAGTAAACACCACCGCTATACATATTCCACAGACGAGAGAAGAAAAAACCGGCAAAAGCGCCTACGAACAGAGAAGGTGCGAAAGTACCACCACATCCACCACCGCCATTGGTGCTGGCCGTAGCGATGCACTTGGTGAGAATTACGCAACCGACATAGATGAGCAGCATCATCTCGCCCTTACCATAGAACATAGACTTCTCCATCAGGCGGCTAATGTCAGCCGAGTTAGAATTATCGAGGAGTATGTTGATGGAAGAATATCCCTCACCATAGAGTGACGGAAAGAAAGATACCAGCGTACTTAGGATTAAACCACCGACTGCGAGTTTGACATAGCGGTTCCTAATGCGAGAAAACATATTCTCGCAGGCATTCATCATACGAATAAAGTACAGCGACATCAAGCCACAGAAGATACCAAGAAAGATATTGGCAGGCACTCTGTCCACCACCCACGGAGAATTTAGATGGAACGAGAATAGCTGGTCATCTCCCACCAGAACATAAGTAAAGCTGGTAGCCGTAACACAGGCTATAAGGATAGGCGAAATCGAGGCCATCGTGAGGTCTATCATGAGCACCTCGATGGTAAAAACAAGACCAGCGATAGGAGCCTTAAAGATACCCGCAATTGCAGCAGCGGCACCACATCCCACTAGCAGCATTAGCGTCTTATTGTTCATGCGAAACTTCTGCCCCAGATTACTGGCTATAGCAGAACCAGTGAGCACAATAGGCGCCTCGGCACCCACCGAACCACCAAAACCGATGGTTATGGCAGAAGCTACGACGGACGACCAACAGTTGTGGGAAGCAAGACGACTCTTCTTGGAACTGATGGCGTAGAGAATGCGAGTGATACCATGCGAAATATTATCCCTTACTACATATCGCACAAAGAGCATGGTGAGCCAAATACCTACAACAGGCAGAATGAGGAACAGCCAGTTGAAACTGGTGAGTTCCATTTCATGAGTGAGCAGATGCTGTATGACATGTATGAGGGTATGGAGCACGAAGGCAGCCAAAGCTGCGAAAATGCCCACGGCAAAAGCCAGCACAAGTGTGAACTGCCTGTCGGACAGGTGGTTCTTGCGCCAGGTAAGCACATCATCAAACGATATTTTATCTAATAATGGTAACTTCACCGTTAGGTCTCAAACGTATAATGGACGAAGGCTGATGAGGTTTGTGTTCATTACGGCGTGACTGGCATACATAGTCCACAGCACTGAGAATCTCCTCGGAGATGTCACAATAGTTCTGAGCAGCAGGCTCACCACTAATATTAGCACTTGTAGAGACAATAGGACGCTGCATGCGATAACAGAGTTCCTTGGAGAACTCCTCCTGCGTGATGCGAAAAGCGATACTGCCATCCTCGGCTATCAGATTAGAAGCCAAGCCGTTGGCACCATCAAGAATTACTGTAGTGGGCTTGGTAGCCAGTGTCATAACATCCCACGCAACCTCAGGCACATCACGCACGTAGCGCTGTACGCGGTTTTCGGAATCCACGAGACATATCATGGACTTCGACTCCTCACGATGCTTTATCTTGTATATCTTTGCCACAGCCTCTGCATTGGTAGCATCACAACCGATGCCCCATACTGTATCAGTAGGATATAGTATCACCCCACCTCGCTTCATTACCTCAACGGCCTGTCGTATATCGTCTGCGTACTTCATCGTAATCTTATGACATCACCCACCTGTGGCACGAAGTCAGGCGACAGATGATTGCGCTTATACAGATTCTTGAGGCGTATGCCATACATCTGAGCTATGTCATACATGCTCTCTCCTGCCTTTACCACGTGTGGTTTGTATTTATATTCCTTAGGCGCCTTGGTCTTCTTCTTCATCAGATAGACAATGTCGCCCTCATTCAGTACATCACGCTTGTCGCGCTCATTATACTTGGCGAGCTTGCGGTAGCTGACATCCATTTCCCTGCCGAGCGACTTGAATGTATCCCCCTTGCGAGCCTTGATATAATAATTATCGTTGAAGTAGTAGATGCGATGACCTATGGTGCCACGAGTGACATTGGAACCTGCATGATGAGCGATGTACTTGTCATAACTGGTAGCCTTGTCATACTGGTGCAGATTGTACAACTCTATGATGCCTATAAGCTGCTGAGCATACGTAGGACTGGTAGCGTAACCGCATGACTTCAGTCCGTAAGCCCATGACTTGTAGTCAGTACGCTTGTACGAGAACAGTACGCTGTAGCGAGGTTTCTTGAGAAAACGGCTGTGGTCTTCGTAACTCTCGCGAGCGTGGCGATACACTCTGAAACAATCGTCCTTGGCATCATCATCCTTGTACATCCTATCTCCCGTCCAATCGTTATGGCACTTGATACCAAAATGGTTGTTGCCCTGCGTAGTAAGAGAGGAGCGTCCTGCCCCACTCTCCAGCAAACCCTGAGCAAGAGTGATGGATGCCGGAATACCATGTTCCAACATCTGTTCTATCGCTATATCCTTGTAGTTGTCGATGTATGCCTGGTAAGTGGAATTCCACTTCATCTGTCCCTGCATCGTGGCAGAGAGCCAAACCATACACCATATTATAATAATACGCTGTTTCACATCTGCAAGTAGTGGGTACGGGAGTCGAACCCGTGTACCCGGCGTGAGAGGCCGGTATCCTAGGCCACTAGATGAACCCACCTTATTACGTAACTTCTGAACTTCTCGGACTATTTGGTAGTGGGTACGGGAGTCGAACCCGTGTACCCGGCGTGAGAGGCCGGTATCCTAGGCCACTAGATGAACCCACCATAGTGAGAGCGGAAGGTGGGGGATTCGAACCCCCGGTACGGTAACCCGTACGTCAGTTTAGCAAACTGGTGGTTTCAGCCACTCACCCAACCTTCCAGGATCTCTACCAAACTGCCCCTTTTTCAAAAGGCGAGTGCAAAGGTACAAATAAAAGTTGAAAGATGAAGGTTGAAAGTTGAAAGTTTTCTTGGTTTTAGCGTTTATTAACTATTTCAAAACGCAAAACGAGGGGTAGATGGTCGCTCACCCCACCCTGATAGAAATTTCCGAGGTAAGTGCGGCGAGGTCGATGGTCTCCGGCATTGCTCACATCGAGGAGCCATTCATCATCATATATATAGCATTGTTTGGCGGCAATACCAGAAGAGACGAAGATATGATCCAGACTCTCCCACTGCTGTTGGAATCTGTATGTACCCACCACTTCCGCAGGATGATACAATCCCACCGCCGATGCCGATGGCTCTGAGAGTCCGGTGGAAAGCAGCCGAGTGATGCTCCTGTTATGGCTGTAGTCATTGAAGTCGCCCATCACAAGGATATGGGCAGGACTTGAGTTCTCCTGAGCGGAGTGTGAGTGTTGTATGGAATCAATCCTGCTCGCCAATATGTCTGCTGCCAGGAGTCGGTATGACTCAGTAGTCCTCTGCCCACCAGCACGACTGGGGAAATGCACCACGAAGACATGCAGCGTATCGTCACCACGAACAGCGAGGTGGGCATACAGTATGTCACGAGTACGGCGCTGTCCCTCCACCTTTGGTATGCGAACGCCCTCACTATGCAGCATACGACACGTCAGACTGTTATACAAGAGGGCGACATCCACTCCACGGGCATCAGGAGAGTCTGTTATCACGTATCTGTATTCAGCACCTCGCAGCATGCTTCTGCGTGTGAGCGTCTGCATCACGCTGTCATTCTCCACCTCCACGAGCCCTACTATATCCGGCAGCCGCCACTCCTCTCCCTTACCACCAGTCTGCAGTATCACGCGTCCCACGTCATTGACCTTCCTCCAGAACCTGGAGAAAGTCCAGTGGCGCTCTGACTCTGGCAGAAATTCCCTGTCATTCTTCAAAGTATCATGACGGATATCAAAAAGATTTTCGCAATTGTAGGAAACGGCTGTGAAGGTTTGTGAATGCAAACCTAACGTCAACGATAATGTTAACCCAAACAATAAAAGGTGTTTCTTCATGGGGAGGCTAACGGTCTTTCCAGAATGTAGGCGTAAATATGATGAGCACGGAAAATATCTCCAGACGTCCCATCAGCATTAGAATGGAACAAACCCACTTGGAGAAATCCGACAGTTCGTTCCACGACATCATCGGTCCTATCTCCAGTCCCAGCGTTGGTCCCACATTGCTGAGCGTAGAGATAGTGATAGTTAGAGCATTTACATTGTCTATGCCTGATGCTATCATAATAAAGGCGCAGAGCAGACAGAGCAGCATATATACTGCCACGAAAGCCAGTAGCGTCACTCGTCGCTGCATTGGCACATTGATACCTGCAAAGCGCAGTGGCAGAACGGCCTTCGGGTGCAGCATCTGCTTAAACTCGTTAGCTATCACCTTGACTACCATCACACATCTCACACACTTGAAACCTCCCGACGTACTACCTGCACATGCTCCCATAAACATACATACAGCCAGGATAATCCACGTAAAGTGAGGCCACAGAGCGGCATTGTCATTGAGCAGTCCTGTGGTGGTGATGAATGACACTACCTGATAGAGTCCGCATCGTATCGACCTCTCCAGTTCGTAGTTATTGCTGACGTACAGAGTAGAAGCGATAATTATGGTGAATAACAGGACTATGAGGCAATAAAACTTAAACTCCGAATTGGCAAAGAAATTCCTGAAATCTCCCTTGATAAAAGCACGGTACAGGAGAATATAGTTGATACCAGAAAGGAAGCAGAACAACGTAGAGACATACTCCAGCGCCGGCGACTGGAAGAATTCTATGCTGTCATTATGAGTAGCGAAACCACCCGTAGCGATAGTTGTCATTGCGTAGTTGACGCTATCAAACCATCCCATGCCAAGCAGTTTGTAGGAAGCAAAACATGCCAGGCTCAGCGTCAGGAATATAGCCCATATAGACTTAGCCGAGGTGGAGAGTTTTGGATGCAGCTTCGACTTTATAGGTCCCGTTGCCTCTGCTGCGAATACCTTCACCGAACCTCCCACCATGGACGGCAGCACGGCGATAGTGAAGAATACTATTCCAAGACCTCCTATCCACTGTGTAAAAGAACGCCAGAACAGTATGCCGTGAGGCAATGACTCTACATCATCAAGTATCGTGGCGCCCGTCGTGGTAAATCCTGATATCGTCTCAAAGTAAGCGTTGGTGAAGTTAGGGATATAACCGCCAAGCATGAATGGCAGCGAACCAAACAGGCTAAACACGCTCCATGACAAGGTCACCACCAGGAATGCATCCTTACGGCTCATGTTATTGTCGGCCCTCATTCCCCTATAATGCAACCACAGTCCCATAGCGAGTGTTATGGCTATGGACAGGGCAAACGGCAGGGTGTCATTCTCTGCGTATATAAAGGTCACGCCGAGACACACCATCATGAACATTGACTCCAGCATGAGCAATGAACCCAGTATCTTGGATATGAGAAGCCAGTTTATCATCAGCCAAACAGTTTCTCTATGCGCTTCATGTCTGTCTCGTGACAGAACACCACTACTATATCGCCCTCCAGTATCTGCGTACCGCCAGTCACGAGCATTCCCTCGCCCTGACGCACCAGCCCTCCTATGGTACAGCCCTTAGGCAGCGTCACTTCATATATCTTCTTCTTGGTTACAGGGGCTCCATGCTGCACGGTGAATTCCGCCACATCAGCCTTTGCCTGCATCAGGAATCTTATGTTTGTCGCACTTCCCTTGAGCATCATCTGGTAGATATGTGCCGCCGTAATGGCTTTCTTATTGATGATGGTACCGATGTCCAGACTCTCTGCCATATCGATATAGTCCACATTCTCCACCACAGCAACCGTCTTGCGCACTCCGTGGCGTTTCGCAGTCAGGCATGCCAGTATATTCGTCTCGCTATTGCCCGTCAGAGCCACGAAAGCCTGAGTATTCCTTATTCCCTCCTCCAGCAGCAGGGACGTGTCACGTGCATCACCATTGATTACCAGTTCGCCCTTGCCAGGCAGCAGTTCGTTGAGTTTCTCGCAGCGTGCGGGGTCTATCTCTATTATCTTCGTATGCAGGTATTCCGGCATCTTGTGCACGGTGCGCAGGGCACATTTTCCGCCACCCATTATCATCACGTTGCTCACGTCCGTGTAGTCCTCCTTGCCCACCATCTGCCTTACGTACGGTATGTATTCCGGTGTGGTCATGAAGTACGTCATGTCGTAGAGTTTCAGCACGTCATTACCGCCAGGTATAATGGTCTCGTTGCCTCGCTTGATGGCCACCACGTGATATGGCTCTTGTGCGCCGCACACTTCCTTCAGCGGACGATTGAGTATCTGGCAGTTCTCTCTCAGTTTGATGCCCAGCATCACGAGTTTGCCGTCATGCACATCCCATCGCTGTCTTACCCACGACATCTTCAGGCCGTTGATGATATCCTGTGCTGCCAGCATCTCCGGGTATATGACGGAGTCTATGCCCATTTTCCTGAGCGTCTCCTCATTCTTCGCTGAGGCATATTCATAGTCCTCCACCTTCGCCACCGTCTGCTTGGCTCCCAGAGCCTTTGCCAGGCCGCAGGCACACATATTCACCTCCTGATCGTTGGTCACGGCTATGAATAGGTCTGCATCCTCAGTATTGACTGCCTTCAGCGCCTTGATACTGATGGGTGACGCCTCGATTGCGAGGATGTCGAGGTTCTGGTTGATATCCTCTATTGCCTCAGCGCTCTCGTCTATGATGGTTATGTCTTCACTGTTACCTCTGCTGAGCAAAGTGGCGAGATAACAGCCCACATCCTGTGCACCTGCTATGATTATCTTCATATCTTCAACTTTTGAACCTTTGAACCCTTTCTCTTATCGCTTCAGCGATGGATTCTGCGTCTATTCCTACCATGTGCTGCAATTGGCTCACAGTACCATGTTCTACGAATTCCTCCGAAGGCATACCAAGTCGTAACACTCGCGGAGTCAATCCGTTATCTGCGAAGTATTCAAGTACTGCCGAACCCAGTCCGCCATCCTTTACGCCATCCTCTACGGTGATGACATATCTGCACTTCTCGCCCACCTTCTGGAGTATCTCCGTATCGATAGGCTTCAGGTATCTCATGTCGTAGTGCACCACCTGCTTTCGTTCGTCTTCCGTCAGCATCGCAATGGCATTCTGCACGTTATTTCCCACCGTACCGATAGACAGCACCGCCAACTGTAAATTGTCAATTGTCAATTGTAGATTGCCAACTCTCCTTCCCTTCCCCACTTCCAGTTTCTCCAGCGGGCAGCGCCAGTCCGTCATCACGCCTCTGCCTCTTGGGTAGCGTATGGCCACTGGTCCCTGGTCGGGCAGTTGGGCTGTGTACATCATGTTGCGCAGTTCGTGCTCATCCATCGGAGCGCAGATGGTCAGGTTTGGTATCGGTCTCAGCGCTGCCATGTCAAAGGCTCCGTGGTGCGTGCTGCCGTCCTCGCCTACTATGCCAGCCCTGTCAAAACAGAAGATGACATTCTGCCGTGCTATCGCTACGTCGTGTATTATATTATCGTAAGCTCTCTGGGCGAAGGCGCTGTAGATATTGCAGAATGGCACAAGACCTTCCTTTGCCATGCCAGCAGAGAAAGTCACGGCATGTCCCTCCGCTATCCCCACGTCAAAGGTTCTCTCGGGCATCACGCTCATCATCTTGTTCAGGGAGCATCCCGTAGGCATCGCAGGCGTGACGCCTACTATCTTGTCGTTAGCCTTGGCTAGTTCTACGATTGTTTCACCGAAAACGTCCTGATACTTCGGAGGCTGGTTGCTGGCCTGCTCCGTCTTGCGCTCGCCAGTCTCAGGGTCAAACTTTCCTGGGGCGTGCCACACCGTTGCTGATTCCTCGGCGGGCTTGTATCCCTTGCCCTTCAGGGTATGTATATGGAGCAGTTTGGGACCTTTCATCTGCTTCAGCTGCCTCAGCACCCTCACCATCTCCTTCACGTCATTTCCGTCCACGGGACCGAAATAGCGTATATCCATACCCTCGAAGATATTGGCCTGCGGTGCCAGCGCTGACTTCAGCGCATTACCCAGTCGGATGGTCTTCTTTCTCGTACTCTCATCCAGCCATCCTCTCTGCTTCATCCACACACCTATCTTGTTGCGCCATTTGTTGTATGACTCATTGGTGTTGAGCGACAGCAGGTATTGCTTCATGCCACCCACGCTGCGGTCTATGGACATATTGTTGTCATTGAGGATGATGAGCAGGTCATTTGGCGATGACGACACGTTGTTGAGGCCTTCGAAAGCCAGTCCTCCGCTCATCGCACCATCGCCTATCACCGCCACCACATGACGGTCTTTCCCCTCCAGTTTGTCTGCCACCGCCATACCCAGCGCAGCGCTGATGCTGTTTGAGGCATGGCCGCAGGTGAAGGAGTCATATTCGCTCTCCTGCGGACAGGGGAATGGATGCAGTCCGCCCAGCGTTCTGTTGGTGTGGAATGTCTCTCGCCTGCCTGTCAGTATCTTGTGGCCGTAAGCCTGATGTCCCACGTCCCATACTATGCGGTCTTCGGGCGTGTTATAGACGTAGTGCAGGGCCACCGTGAGTTCCACGGCACCCAGACTGGAGGCGAGATGTCCTGGATTGACCGACAACTCCCGTACGATGTCGTCTCTCAGTTCAGAACAAACATCCGGCAGCACCTCCATACTCAGTTGTCGGAGGTCTGTCGGATATACTATCTTATTTAGGTATTTATACTCCAACGTTACCTACCTTAATCAGATATTCTGCTATCTGAACGGCGTTAAGCGCAGCGCCCTTCTTTATCTGGTCACCAGAGAGCCAGAATGTCAGGCCATTATCGCAAGAGAGGTCTTCGCGCACACGGCCTACATAGACATCATCCTTGCCGGCGGTGTAGAGAGGCATTGGGTAAGGCAGACCTTCCATCGTCTCCTTCGCAGCGTCCGTATTTGCCTTGGCGCCCACCTTCTTTGGGTCGTCGATGAGCGTCACGCCCTCTGCGTTGCGCAGAGCCTCCTGTGCTGCCTCTACCGTGATAGGCTTCTCAGTCTCGATCCACACAGCCTCAGAGTGAGCTCTCAGCGATGAGATGCGTACACACATAGCAGAGCAACGGGCATCGGTATGCATTATCTTCTTTGTCTCGTTGAACATCTTCATCTCCTCCTTCGTATAGCCATTATCCTGGAATACGTCTATCTGAGGAATCACGTTGTAAGCCAACTGATAAGCAAACTTATTTACGGTAGGCTCCTGGTCGTTTGCCAGCTCCTTGTACTGCTGCTGCAGTTCTGCCATAGCAGCTGCGCCGGCACCAGATGCTGACTGGTATGAAGCCACGTGTATGCGCTTGATGTGAGAGAGCTTCTCCAGTGGCTGCAGGCATACCACCATCATGATGGTCGTACAGTTAGGATTGGCGATGATGCAGCGGGGACGGTTCAGCGCATCCTCTGCGTTACACTCCGGTACTACCAATGGCACGTCAGCATCCATGCGGAAAGCGCTGGAGTTGTCTATCATTACTGCGCCATACTTTGTGATATCCTCGCAGAATTCCTTTGACGTACCTGCACCTGCTGAGGTGAATGCGATATCCACGCCCTTGAAGTCATCGTTATGCTGCAGGAGTTTTACCTCGTACTCCTTCCCGCGGAAGGTGTATTTCTTTCCTGCAGAACGCTGCGAACCGAACAGCACCAGTTCGTCAATAGGGAAATTTCTCTCATCCAGTACTCTCAGGAACTCCTGTCCCACTGCGCCTGAGGCGCCCACAATAGCTACTTTCATCTTGTTATTTTTGTATTTGTTTTTGTTTTTATCATTATTTTGGGTGCAAAATTACAAAAAAAGAATAAAACTAACAAACTTTCAACTTTCAACTTTCAACTTTCAACTAAATTTACTACCTTTGCACTCAATATATGTACTCTTACCTACCCATAAGCAGTCCGACGATAGCATTTTTCGTAGTGCTTCTCATCATCCTCGTAGCTCCCATCGTTATGAGCAAACTGCGTATCCCCCACATCATCGGCATGGTGCTGGCGGGTATTTTCATCGGTAAGTACGGGTTCAATATCCTGGAGCGCGACTCCTCCTTCGAACTCTTCGGGCGCGTCGGTCTGCTCTATATCATCTTCCTCGCAGGACTGGAGATGGACCTTGAGGGCCTGCGCAAGAATCTGCGCAAGGTGGGTGTCTTCGGTCTCCTTACCTTCCTCGTTCCCTTCATCATCACCTATCTGGCGGGCGTCACCCTCCTCCACTATCATCCTCTGTCAGCCCTGCTGCTGTCGTGTATCATGGCGTCCAACACGCTCATAGCCTACCCCATCGTGGCACGCTACGGCCTGCAGAAGCATAATGTCACCACCCTCTCCGTAGGAGCCTCCATGCTGTCGCTCTTCGCCGCACTGGTGGTTGTCACCGCCATAGCAGGAGCCATCGGTCAGAGTGGCGATGAGTGGTACTTCTGGCCCCTCTTCGTGGTGAAGATAGCGCTCTACTGCGCCGCGATGTTCTACATCATCCCCCATCTCACCCGTTGGTTTCTCCGCCGATACAGCGATGCCGTGATGCAGTACATCTTCGTGCTCTCCATGATGTTCATGAGTGCCGCTTTCTGCGAACTCATCGGGCTGGAGGGCGTACTCGGCGCCTTCCTCAGCGGCCTTATCCTCAATCGCTTCATCCCCATCATGTCGCCCCTGATGAATCGCATAGAGTTCATCGGCAATGCCCTTTTCATCCCCTACTTCCTTATCGGCGTTGGCATGCTCATCAATGTGGGACTGCTCCATAATGCCAACGTGCTCCTCATCGTCCTTGTCATCGTGGTGGTAGGCACCCTGGGCAAGGCACTCGCCGCCTATATCTCTTGCATCACCTTCCGCATGTCGTGGCTGGAGGGCCACATGATGTTCGGCCTCACCTCAGCCCATGCAGCAGGCGGTATCGCGATGGCTATGATAGGTGTGCGCTCCATGCTGCCCGACGGCAGCGGACCCCTCGCCGACGATGTGATGCTCAATGGCGTCGTCACCATGATACTCGTCACCTGCATCATTTCAACCATTACTACAGAGAATACCGCTAAGTCTTTGGTACTCAAGAAGGAAAGAATTCGTATGGAGAGCGATAGCGAGGACGATGACACCTTCGACGACGAGAAGATACTCATCCCCGTCAAGTACCCCGAGACCTGCGACACCCTGATGCACCTCGCCATCATGATGCGCAATCAGCAGCTCAATCGCGGACTCATAGCCCTCAATGTGGTCTATGATGATAATGACGCCGAGACCAATCAGCGTCGCGGTCAGCAACTGCTGGAGCATGTCACCCAGACCGCCAATGCCGCTGACGTAAGGATACAGACGCAGGTGCGCCTCGCCACCAATATCGCCAACGGCATCCGCCACGCCTTCATGGAGTACGACTGCTCCGAGATAATCCTCGGCCTGCACATCCACAACAATTCCGACCGCATCTTCTGGGGAGAGTTTGCCCAGAGCGTCTTCAATAATCTGTCCAGGCAGATAATCATCGCCCGTTGTGCCCAGCCCTTCGAGACTCTACGCGCCATACAGGTCGTAGTGCCCTCTAGAGCCGAGTACGAACCGGGGTTCTATCGCTGGCTGGAGCGTCTCTCGCGCCTTGCCAAGGCACTGGAGTGCCGCATCGTCTTCCATGCCACCGCTGCCACCACTGAGCTCATCCGTCAGTATGTGGAGCACCGCCACTCCAATGTGCGTGCCGAGTACGTCGAGATGCCTAAGTGGGTAGGCCTCATAGACGTCGCCGAGCAGACCCCCGAGGACAATATCCTCGTCATCATCACCGCCCGTCAGGGCACCGTCTCCTACAAGGCAGCCATCGACCGTCTCCCCGAGGAACTCACCGCGCACTACCACGGTCAGAATCTCATGATTATCTTCCCCGACCAGTATGGTCCTGCCCCTGAGACTCTCACCTTCACCTCCATCCAGCACCGCGAGCAGATTTCCGCTTACGAGACCCTCCGCCGCTGGCTCCTGCGCCTGCGCCGCTAACGAAAAAAAGTAACCAGAGCACCCCATCAATCTGCTAAAGAAACTCATATTCCATGACCGACCGCAAGGTTTGTCAGGGAATTATCTTTTTCTTCTGTAGCCGAGATACGTACCAAACTGACCATCTACGGCTCACTGAAGAAGGAGATAGACTCACGCCGTCTGGGCGCCATACTCAAGCGTCAGGGCTATACACCCAAGCGCAATGGACATACCAGAGCTCGCGGATACATCGTGCGTGAGCGTACTGAGATTGAGATACAGGAACTTCGCAATCCTGAGAACGCCCATGCGGACATTGCAGACGTTGAGGACATCAATTCCTAAGAGTATATAAATATATAATATAACACACACAACTATATTAATATATAAATTATAAGTCTATAAAACTAATGTCCGCAATGTCCGCATGCTCCAGCATACACGCCACCCCACCCTCTGTACTCACTTAGCCGCCATCCGTAGGGGCTTAGCACTCGCGTCTGGGTGCTAAGCTTCCGCAGGTGGACGCTATGCCGCTATAAGGTTGAAATAATATTTGAATATTTTAACACTAAAACGTTGAAAATAAGTTGGTTAAAATTTGCGTATACTGGCGGAGCACACAAAGCCTACGCCTACGCCGTAAGGCTTTGTACGATACGGCTGACGCCTACGATACGCTAGCGCTACGATACGTGGCTAACGCCACTACGATACGCTGACGCTACCGACTCACCCCAGCCCCTCTCTAGCCACTGCGTTAGAGAGGGGTGTGTGTGTTGTTATCTTCATCATAAAAATAAAAAAAGAGAGCTGTGGAGCTCTCATGGGGAGGGTGATCTGGCGGGGATTCGAACCCCGGACCCACAGCTTAGAAGGCTGTTGCTCTATCCAGCTGAGCTACCAGACCGACCTATGTAAGATACGCAGGCTATGCCTGCTGCGATACGCTGCGCTACGATACGTCCTGCGGACTACGATACGTGCCTGCGGCACTACGATACGGCTCTTTCGAGCCTACGATAACGCTTAAGCGGGTGCAAAGGTACTACTTTTAATTCATAATTCATAATGCATAATTCATAATTATTCTTAATTCCACTTTTTTAATACGAAATTATGCATTGTGCATTATGCATTATGAATTATGCATTAATCCTTCAGCAGGTCATCGATGAAGGCATCGAGTTCCTCAGAGAGATTCTCCATAAAGGGGGTGCCGAGGATGGTGGTCTCGCCGTCATCTACGATGTAGAGTTCGGAGATGTACTCGCCGTTCTCATTCTCGAGGACGTAGTTGTAGGGCTTGGCGATGCCGAGAGAGGTGCCGTACTTCTCTATGACGGGTGCAAAGAGCTGGTGCACCTGATTGTAGAAGGCGTCGGTCTCCATCGGGGCGTCTATCCACTGCTCTACTACGACGCGGGTTATCTCACGGCCGTCGTCGTCGAATGCCATCACGTCGCCCGTGTCCTGAGAGACACGGACGTGGATGTCGGTTATGGTCTGCGCTTCATCCTCGCTGTAGGGGAATTTCTCAGCTATCTTGCTGATGAAGCGTACGAGTTGCTTACTTCTTTCCATGACAGTGTTTGTATTTCTTGCCTGAGCCGCATGGGCATGGGTCGTTAGGACGTGGTTCCTTACCCTTGACGATTGGTATGCGTGGCGGCATCTGTGGTGCCGTAGGGTCTATGTAGCCTGGGCGGTTCATGCCGTCCTGCATCTGGCCCGGCATAGGTGGCAGGGCTGGCGAACCGTCAGCATTGAGCTCCTGCTTGCTGGTCTGGTACTGTGGCTGTGCCTTTGGTCTTGGCATCTCCACGGGTGCCTGCTCGGGCGCCTGTTCCTTATGTATATGTATGCGCGAGAGCGTAGAGCATACGGAGTCGTTCATCTGATTTATCATGGCATCCCAGAGCTTTACTGACTCGAGCTTGAAGATGAGCAGCGGGTCTTTCTGTTCGTAGGATGCATTCTGTGATGAGTGACGCAGGTCGTCGAGCTGACGGAGGTTCTCTTTCCAGTTGTCGTCGATGGTATGCAGGAGCACCATCTTCTGGAATTCCTTCATGATATTCTTGCACTCTTGGTCGTAGCACTCCTTCAGGTCGAAGTTCATGCGGTATATGAGGTGCATATCGGTGAGCGGAATGAGGATGCGCTCGAAGTTGGCGTTAGGGTCTTCGTATATCTGCTTTACGACTGGCTGTGCCTCTGTGGTGACCTTATCGACGTGCTCCTTGAAGTGGGTCATCACCTTCTGGAAGGTGTCCTCCTCCAGTTGCTGACGCGGTGTAGAGAGGAACTCGTCCTCTGTGAAGGGCACCTCCATGAAGAATACCTTGAGGAAGCGCTCCTTGCAGCCCTCGTAGTCGTTGTTGGAGAGGATGGAGAGTACGCGGTCCCAGATGATATTGGTGATGTCCATGCCGATACGCTCTCCCATGAGGGCGTGGCGACGCTTCTCGTAGATGACGGTACGCTGCTTGTTCATCACGTCATCGTATTCCAAGAGGCGCTTACGGATGCCGAAGTTGTTCTCCTCGACCTTCTTCTGTGCGCGCTCGATAGACCTGGAAATCATCGGTGCCTCGATGCGCTCGCCCTCCTCGAATCCGAGGCGGTCCATCACCTTGGCGATACGCTCCGAACCGAAGAGTCGCATGAGCTTGTCCTCCAGCGAAACGTAGAAGACGGATGAACCCGGGTCACCCTGACGACCGGCACGACCGCGCAACTGACGGTCCACACGACGGCTCTCGTGGCGCTCCGTACCGATGATGGCGAGACCGCCTGCTGCCTTCACCTCCGGGGTGAGCTTGATATCGGTACCACGACCTGCCATATTGGTGGCGATGGTCACGACGCCCTTGCCGTTGATGCTCTTACCTGCCTCTGCCACGATGAGCGACTCCTTGGCATGCTCCTTGGCATTGAGCACCTGAGCGTTGACGCCATTGCGGCGGAGGATATTGTAGAGGAGTTCGGAAATCTCGACCGAGGTGGTGCCCACAAGCACAGGACGGCCTGCATCGCGCATGGCGATAACCTCCTCCACGACTGCCTTGTACTTCTCACGGGCGGTCTTATATACGCGGTCGTCCATATCCTTACGGATGACAGGACGATTGGTAGGTATCTCGACTACATCGAGCTTGTAGATGTCCCAGAACTCGCCAGCCTCCGTAGATGCCGTACCCGTCATGCCCGCCAGTTTGTGGTACATGCGGAAGTAGTTCTGCAGGGTGATGGTAGCGTAGGTCTGCGTGGCAGCCTCCACCTTCACGTGCTCCTTAGCCTCCACAGCCTGGTGCAGTCCGTCTGACCAGCGGCGGCCCTCCATGATACGGCCTGTCTGCTCATCGACTATCTTTACCTCATTATTTATCACCACATACTCATCGTCGCGGTTGTAGAGCGAGTATGCCTTGAGCAACTGCTGCAGGGTGTGCACGCGCTCCGACTGCTCTGAGAAGTGGTTTATCATCTCATCCTTCTTCTCCAGGCGCTCCTCGTCAGAGAGGCTCTTGTCAGCCTCGAGTGCAGAGAGCTGGGAAGTGATATCAGGGATGACGAAGAGTTCCTTGTCGCCTACCTGCTTGGAGAGCCACTCCACGCCCTTGTCGGTGAGGTCAGCACCGTGCATCTTCTCATCCACGACGAAGAAGAGCGGTTCGATAGCCTCCGGCATGCGGCGGTTGTTGTTCTCCATGTAGTACTCCTCCGTGGTGAGCATACCGCTCTTGATGCCCTCCTCAGAGAGGAACTTCACCAATGGGGTGTTCTTAGGCAGCGCCTTGTACGAACGATACAGGGCGAGGAAGCCCTCGGAGGTCATGTCCTTGTCATTAGTCTCCGTACCCTTGGCTATCTTCTGCTTAGCCTCGGCAAGGAGCTGGGTAGCGAGTTTGCGCTGTTCGCCTACTATCTTCTCTACGAGCGGCTGGTACTCCTCAAACATCTGCACGTCACCCTTAGGCACCGGACCAGATATAATAAGAGGTGTACGGGCATCGTCTATCAATACGGAGTCCACCTCATCGACGATGGCGTAGTTGTGCTTGCGCTGCACGAGGTCCTCGGGCTGCATAGCCATATTGTCACGCAGGTAGTCGAAACCGAACTCATTATTGGTACCGAAGGTGATGTCTGCCTGGTAAGCCTTGCGACGCTCCTCGGAGTTAGGACGGTGCTTGTCGATACAATCTACGGACAGTCCGTGGAACATATACAGCGGACCCATCCACTCGGAGTCACGCTTGGCCAGATAGTCATTGACAGTCACGACATGCACGCCGTTACCTGTCAAGGCATTGAGGAACACCGGGCATGTAGCCACCAGCGTCTTACCCTCACCAGTAGCCATCTCGGCTATCTTACCCTGATGCAGCACCGTACCGCCGAAGAGCTGCACGTCGTAGTGCACCATCTCCCACTTGAGGTCGTTGCCACCAGCAGTCCAGTGATTGTGATATATAGCCTTGTCACCATCGATGGTGATGAAGTCCTTGGCAGGGTCAGAGGCGAGTTCGCGGTCGAAGTCCGTAGCGGTCACGATGGTCTCCTCGTTCTCGGTGAAACGGCGTGCCGTCTCCTTCACGATAGAGAATGCCACGGGATATACCTCATTGAGGGCTTCCTCCAACTTGTCGAGCACCTCCTGCTCCAGTTTGTCGATGTGATTGAAGATAGGCTCGCGCTCGTCGATGGGCGTCTGCTCTATCTTCGCCTTCAGGTCTGCTATCTGGTCCTTGAGGTCCTTTACCGAACCCTGCACATACTGCTGTATCTCCTTGCTCTTGGCACGGAGGTCATCATTGGACAGCGCCTGAATCTCAGGATAGACAGCCTTTACCTTATCTACCAGTGGTTGTATCTTCTTTATGTCGCGGCTCGACTTATTGCCAAAGAGAGCCGAAAGAATCGAAATAAAACTCATTATACTCTATACTTTATACTCTATACATTATTCTATAAAACTCGAATGAAGTTGCAAAGTTACGAAAAAATATCGTCATACGCAAACGGCTCCTATTTTTTTTAATTCGTACAGTAGCAAAAAAAACTTAAAAAGTTTGTGGGATATAATTTTTTTTCTTAACTTTGTTTGCTGAAATCGATAACCTTCGGTACAAAAAACAGAAAACAAAAACAAAAACTATGAATATTACAAGCGATTTTAGAAAGTTTGCTACCAGCAAGGTGGGCATGAACGGTATGGTACTGGACGGCGTAATGGCAGCACAGAATCAGTATCTGAACCCATACATCCTGGAGGAGCGTCAGCTGAACGTGACACAGATGGATGTATTCTCCCGACTGATGATGGAGCGCATCATATTCCTCGGAACAGAGATTAACGACTATACCTCCAACACCATACAGGCGCAGTTGCTCTATCTGGACTCTGCCGACCCAGGCAAGGACATCTCTATCTACATCAACTCCCCCGGCGGCAGCGTAACGGCTGGTCTGGGTATCTACGACACGATGCAGTTTGTGGCAAGCGATGTATCTACCATCTGCACCGGCATGGCAGCATCCATGGGTGCGGTACTGCTGGTGGCAGGCAAGGAAGGCAAGCGACAGGCACTACCCCACTCTCGCGTGATGATACACCAACCTCTGGGCGGCGTGCAGGGTCAGGCAAGCGACATCGAAATAGAGGCTAAGGAGATACAGAAGTTTAAGAAGGAACTATATACCATCATCAGCAATCACTCACACACTCCGTACGACAAGGTGTGGGCAGACTCTGACCGCAACTACTGGATGACGGCTGAGGAGGCTAAGGAATATGGTATGATAGACCTGGTACTTTCAAGGAAAATAGATGGCAAAGAATAAAGAACAAAGATGTAGTTTCTGTGGCAGAGGTGCTGACGAGGTGGCTCTGCTGGTGACTGGTATGAGCGGATTTATCTGCGACCAGTGCATTCAGCAGGCGTATGAAATAGTTAATGCGAACCTTAACCTTAACCCTAACGCTAACCATAACGATACCCCTCGCTCCAGCTCTGCTGGCTCGCAAGGCGAGAACCCTAACGGAAACGATAACGCTAACAAGAAGCTACCGAAGCCACAGGAGATAAAGGAGTATCTGGATGAGTACATCATAGGTCAGGACGATGCCAAGAAACACCTGGCTGTGGCAGTATATAACCATTACAAGCGACTGGCACAGAAGGAGGAGAGCGACGACGTAGAGATAGAAAAGAGCAACATCATCATGGTGGGCTCTACCGGTACCGGCAAGACGCTGATGGCACGCACGATAGCAAAGATGCTGGAGGTGCCGTTCACCATCGTGGATGCCACGGTGCTGACAGAGGCAGGCTACGTGGGCGAGGATGTGGAGAGCATACTGACCAGACTACTGCAGGTGGCTGACTACAACGTGGAGGCTGCCGAGAGAGGCATAGTATTCATCGACGAGATAGACAAGATAGCACGCAAGAGCGACAACCCAAGCATCACGCGTGACGTGAGCGGAGAGGGAGTGCAGCAGGGATTGCTGAAACTGCTGGAGGGCACTATCGTCAACGTACCACCAAAGGGCGGCAGAAAGCACCCTGACCAGGAGTACATACACGTGGACACAAGGAACATACTGTTTATCTGCGGCGGTGCCTTCGACGGCATAGAGCGCAAGATAGCACAGCGCATGAACACCCACACGATAGGCTACAACAGCGTGCAGAACCTGATGCGCATAGACAAGAAGGATATAATAAAGTATGTGGCACCGCAGGATCTGAAATCATTCGGACTGATACCAGAGATAATAGGCCGTATGCCAGTGCTGACACACCTCAACCCTCTGGATCACGATGCTCTGCGACGCATACTGGTGGAACCCAAGAACAGTATCATCAAGCAGTATATCAAACTCTTCAAGATGGACAACATCGAACTGACGTTCACCACCGAGGCCCTGGACTACATCGTGGAGAAAGCGATAGAGTACAAACTGGGAGCACGAGGCCTGAGGTCGATAGTGGAGAAGGTGATGACGGACACCATGTTTGAGGCACCTTCAAAGAATATCTCACGACTGGAAGTGACGAAGGAGTTTGCAGAAGAGCAACTGAAGAAGGATGAAGGGTGATGGATGATGGATGATGGAAAACCTAGATCTACATAAGGAATTAAAGAAGTATTTCGGTTTCGACCAATTCAAGGAGAACCAAGAAGCCGTGATACGCAGTCTGCTGGCAGGTAAGGACTGCTTCGTGCTGATGCCGACAGGTGGCGGCAAGTCGCTGTGCTACCAGTTGCCGTCACTCGTCATGGACGGTACGGCGGTAGTCATCTCACCTCTGATAGCCCTGATGAAGAATCAGGTGGATGTCATCAATGGTATCAGCGAGCACGACGGTGTGGCACACTGCCTCAACTCCACCATGAACCGCGCTGCCGTAGAGCAGGTGAAGAGCGACGTCAGGGCAGGCATCACACGACTGCTGTACATGGCACCCGAATCGCTGACGAAGGATGAGTACGTGCAATTCCTGAAGGAGGTGAAGGTGTCATTCTACGCCGTGGATGAGGCGCACTGTATCTCGGAGTGGGGACACGACTTCCGCCCTGAGTATCGCAGGATACGCCCGCTGATAGAGAATATCGGCATGGCACCCATCATAGCACTTACGGCAACGGCAACAGAGAAGGTGCGCTCGGACATCAAGAAGAATCTGGGCATCATGGAGGCACAGGATTTCCTGAGTTCGTTTAACCGTCCCAGCCTCTACTACGAAGTGAGAAAAAAGGAAGCAACGGTAGATAAGGATATCATACGCTTCATAAAACAGAATCCAGGTAAGAGCGGCATCGTATATTGTCTGTCACGAAAGAAGGTGGAGGAACTGGCAGAGATGCTCAAGACCAACGACATCAAGGCAGAGGCATACCACGCCGGACTGGACAATCAGGTAAGAAACGAGACGCAGGATGCCTTCCTCAATGAGCGCATCGACGTGATAGTGGCTACGATAGCCTTCGGAATGGGTATCGACAAGCCCGACGTGAGGTTTGTGATACACTACGACATACCAAAATCGCTGGAGGGATACTACCAAGAGACCGGACGTGCCGGCAGAGACGGCGGAGAGGGAAAGTGCATAGCATTCTATTCGTACAAGGACCTGCAGAAACTGGAGAAATTCATGGACTCCAAGCAGGTCATAGAACAGGAGATAGGCAGGCATCTGCTGCAAGAGACAGCGGCATACGCTGAGTCATCAATATGTCGCAGAAAACTCCTGCTCAACTACTTCGGAGAGACATACGACAAGGACAACTGCGGCAACTGCGACAACTGCCTGCACCCCAAACAGAAAATAGAGGCCAAGAAGGAACTGATGTGCGCGCTGCGCTCAATACTGGTTCTTAATGAGTCATACCACACTCCTTACGTAATAGACTTTATCAAGGGCAGAAAAACTGACGAGATAGAGGCAAACAAGCACAGCATACTGGAGGAATTCGGATGCGGAGAGGGAATGTCAGACAAGAACTGGAACCCCGTCATCAGGCAGGGTATCATCAATGGATACATCAAGAAGGATATCGACTCCTACGGCAACCTGAAGGTGACGGCAGCAGGCAGAAAATGGATGAAGCAGCCAACGGAATTCTACATCACCGAGGACAATAACTACAGCGACTCTGTGAGCGAAGCATTCAGTGGCAATACGAGTCCGTTGGACCCTACCCTGTATGCTCTGCTGAAAGACCTGCGCCGCAAGGAAGCACAGAAGCATGGTGTGCAGCCGTATATTGTCTTTATGGAGAACTCGCTGGAGCAGATGGCTACCATGTACCCCAAGAACCTCGAAGAACTGCAGAACATACAGGGCGTGGGACAGGGTAAGGCGAAGCGCTACGGACAACCATTCTGCGATCTGATAGTGAAATACTGCCAGGAGAACGAGATAGAGCGCCCTGAAGATATCCGCGTAAGAACGGTGGCCAAGAACTCTATGCAGAAACTGAAGATAGTACAGTGCATAGACAGGAAGATGCCACTCGAAGACGTTTGTAAGTCGCTGGGTATCAAAATGGAAGACCTGCTGGAGGAAATGGAAGCCATAGTATATAGCGGCACACGACTCAATCTGGACTATTACATCGAGGATGTGATGGACGAAGAGCAGATAGACGATATCTACGACTACTTTGCAGAAGCAGAGACTGACGCCCTCAAGGAGGCCTACAAGGAATTTGGAGGCGACTACCGCGATGAGGACATCAGACTCATAAGGCTGAAATACATATCGGAGAATGCCAATTGACATTCTCCGATTTTCTTACCTCTTACCTCTTACCTCTTACCTCTTACTACTTGGAGATGCGGAACCAATCCACATCAACGTATCCACGAACTTTCTTGCCAGGTTTCTCAGCAGCAAGGATGCCCACCTTGGCACCTACCCACTTGCCCTGACGCATAGTGAAGGCATCGCCCACGTCATGGAATTTCTTACCATCCTCAGAGTATGCGAAGGTGACGCGAGCCTCATGCTTATTCTCACCGGCATCATTTTTGCCACCTATGTACTTCACATTGAGGCGCAGATACATATCACGATGCAGAGCAGGCTGGTAATCTACCTTATCCTCATAAGAGGGCTTGAAAGTCTTCAGAACCTTAATCTCCTCAGGCTTACCCTTGTCAGCACCCTTGCAGGTAATCTGCTGCAACTGGAACTCGTCACCCACACGACAGAGCACAAGGGCTGAGTAGTTCATGCCAAAGACGGTGATGCCACCATACTGGTCAGCCTCCTTGGCAGAGACACGCACCTTGGCAGTAGCGGTGAAATTGTCAGCAGGAGTCTTCTGCATCAGCAGATTGCCTGCCTCCCACATATTCTTATAGTCCTGAGACTGACGATGGCAGAAGACACGATAGTAACCATAAGGTGTAGGCATACCGAAGGTCTGGTCGTAGTTGGACTCCCACTGCCACTGGCGACCCAGCGTTGTAGTATTAAACTCATCACTCTCCACAGGATTGCATACTGGATATGTCTTGCCTACATTAGGTTTCTTGTAGGTGAGCACGGGCTGTCCGCAGTATTTCTCAAGTTTGCCATAAGCCTTTACCTTACCAACATTCTCACCCATAGTTGGCCAGCCATCTACCCACTTCACAGGTTCCAGCCAAACAACACGGCCATAAGCCTCCTTGTCCTGGAAATGCAGGAACCAGTCTTCACCACTCTTCAGATGTATCCAACCACCCTGATGAGGACCGTTGATGTCAGTAGTACCCTGAGCCAGTACTATCTTGCTCTCGTAAGGACCATAGGGCGACTTACTCCTCATGGCAAGCTGATGACCGATAGGCACACCACCAGCAGGATTCATAATCCAGTAGTAGCCATTGTGCTTGTAGAACTTAGGTCCCTCTGAAGTGCGGTCGTTGGTACCATTGCCATCGAAAACGATGACGGGGTCAGAGATAGCCTTCATACCATCAGGAGTCATCTCACGAACGGTGAGTACGGAATTGAACTGACAACGGCTGTTAGCCCAACCATTGACGAGATAGCAACGACCATCCTCATCCCACAGAGGGCAGGTATCTATCATACCCTTGCCGGGGATAATACACTCTGGGACAGTCCATTCTCCCTCTGGGTCCTTGGCAGTAGTGACAAAGACACCAAGGTCAGGATCACCCCAATAGATATAATAGGTCTGGTTATTCTGATTGTAACGAATAGAAGGAGCCCATACGCCATTACCATGCTCTGGCTTATTATAGCGCTCATAAGGAGGCAGAGCCTTGATGGCATGATTGACTATCTTCCAGTTGACCAAATCCTTGGAATGAAGGATAGGCAGTCCTGGCACATGGGAGAAAGAGGAAGCGGTAAGGTAAAAGTCCTCGCCGCTGGCACCTACGCAGATATCCGGGTCGGAATAGTCTGCATTGATAACTGGATTGGTAAATGTACCGTCACCATTGTCTGGCGACCACACCTGCGACTTGTAATTACTCTGAGCCACCGCCGTCAGCGAAAAGGCCATCGCACATAATGCTAAGATTTTTTTCATAACCTTTATTGTTTATTATAAGTTCGTATTTATCTTTCTCTTTATTGTATGTTACCGCCATAGTTCCTCTGTGTCCCCGTTCTGTGAGCGCCAAGGCAACGTGCCCCATAGTTCTTCTGAGGTTTATCTCGATGCAGGGATTGAGTAGCAGTTCACAGTTATTTTTAGCCACAAGCATATCCACCCCAAAGGGACTGTGATAAATGCCCTTGAGACGAGGTGCAAGAAACTGCTTTATCCTCTCCGACACTTCTTGCATCAATGAGTCACCGACGTATTGTCTGAGTATCTCTCGCTTCTCTTCCTCTGGCAAGAGCAGATTGCCTGTATATGCACCATTCTGAGTCTCAAAGAGCGACAGGCCTTTATAGACTATCCTCCCCTCTCTGTCCGCCACGTACTCCAGAGCGAAGTCCATCACCTTGTCACATTTCTCTTCAACTATAATACTCCCTTGATGGGCGAGGATATTCTCTATCCTCGAGAGGTGAGAGGTGAGAGGTAAGAAGTGAGAGAATACTCCCCTACCACTACTGCTCCAGGGTGCTTTGAGGATAGTCTCACCATGCTGCTCTATGAAAGCCTCAACCTCAGCAACAGAGGTGCATACCTCAGAGTAACCCGTAGTGCCTGGCATCTCTCGAAGTTCTCTCAGCAGTTCTACGGCGAGACTACGATTAGACAGGCGGCGTATCTCCGAGAGTTGCTCGTCTGTGGGCATCTTTTCTCGTGGCACACCCTGCTTCACCAGTTCGGCAACCACCGCTGCATCCCATCCCCATACACTCACTTCCTCATCATCATCGCCCCATATCGAGGGCAGAAAAGCAAGGTCCTCGCGGAGTTTCCTCGCTGCCCGTGGAGGAACGAATCCCTTGCCTGCATTGAGTGCCAGTACTATGTCGTGTTCGGGATTGAACATGCTCTTAGAAGAGGGAGAGTTGGATGGGGCCTTGAGGCTTTTCTTCACTTGTCGCATTTATTTCTCCCCCTTGGGGGGAGTTAGAGGAGGTTATCATTTCAAGAAACTCCTCCTCAGTCACGAGTCTTATGCCCAACTTCTCTGCCTTCTGGAGTTTAGACGGTCCCATATTATCTCCAGCGAGGATGAATGACGTCTTGGCGCTGATGGAAGAGACATTCTTGCCACCATGTTGCTCTATCATCAGTTTGTATTCGTCACGACTATGGCGTGCAAAGACACCACTAATGACGATGGAGAGCCCCTCAAGTTCGGTTCCCATAGCCTGTTGCTGAGCATCGGTAAGCGACATCTGCAGACCATAGTCTATCAGGCGGTCCACAATGGCACGATTCTTCTCGTTGCGGAAATACTCCACCACATTGACAGCGATAATCTCACCCACCCCATCAACCTCGGTAAGTTCCTCTACTGACGCGGTGCGCAGAGCCTCGATATTCTTGAAGTGACGGGCGAGAACTTTGGCTGTGGTCTCACCCACCATCCTGATACCCAGTGCAAATACCACTCTCTCAAAAGGCACCTGCTTGGAGGCCTCGATGGCTTTCACCGCCTTGATGGCAGACTTCTCACGATTGCCTTCGTAGTTGAGTTGCTGAGCAGTCAGCGTATATAGGTCTGCGATATTCTCTATCAATCCACGTTCGTAGAAAGCATCCACAGTCTCTGGACCCAGAGAATCAATATTCATAGCACGACGTGCTATAAAATGCTCTATCCTACCCTTAATCTGAGGCGGACAACCTGCATCATTGGGGCAGTAATGAACAGCCTCTCCCTCCATACGACGCAATTCCGCACCACACTCAGGACAATGAGTGATGAACTCAATAGGACGAGCATCAGGAGCACGGCGCGACTCATCGACGCCAACTATCTTTGGAATAATCTCACCACCCTTCTCCACATAGACATAGTCACCCTCATGGAGATTGAACGAACGTATAAAGTCCTCATTATTGAGCGTCGCACGACGCACCTTAGTACCTGCGAGCTGCACGGTCTCCATATTAGCCACAGGAGTAATAGCTCCAGTTCGGCCTACCTGATATGTCACCTCAAGAAGTCGGGTGCATACACGCTCAGCCTTAAACTTATATGCTATAGCCCATCTAGGACTCTTAGCCGTAAATCCCAGAGAGCGCTGCTGACGGGTAGAATTCACTTTGAGCACTATACCATCAGTAGCCACAGGAAGATTGTGACGCTCCTTATCCCAGTAGTTGATGTAGTCGTAGATACCCTGCAGGGTGCTGACCTTCTTCATACCCTCAGAAATCTTAAAGCCCCATGAGCGAGCTGCCTCCAAAGCCTCATAGTGTCCATCACTTCTGACCTCATCACCTAATAGATAATATAGGTAGGCATCCAGTCCTCGCTCTGCCACAACACGAGAGTCCTGACTCTTGAGAGTGCCCGACGCAGCATTACGAGGATTGGCAAAGGGTTGTTCACCGATATCCTCACGTTCTGCATTGAGTCGCTGGAATGACTGCCAGGGCATTAGTATCTCACCACGTATCTCAAAATTGCGGGGATATCCCAAATCTGGTTGCAGGACTAGGGGAATACTGCGTATAGTACGAACATTGGCTGTGACATCATCGCCACGAACGCCATCACCACGAGTTACAGCCTGCACGAGACGTCCATCCTCATAAGTGAGGGAGATAGACAGCCCGTCATACTTCATCTCACAACAAACTTCAAAGTCTTCACCCTCAAGGCCTCGCTTCACTTGATTATACCACTCTTCTATATCCTGCTCATTATATGTATTTGCAAGAGAGAGCATGGGATAACGGTGCTCTACCTGACGAAATTCCTTGGTGATATCACTACCCACACGGACAGAAGGAGAATTGGCATCATACATCTCAGGATGGAGAGCCTCCAAGTCCTGAAGCTCATGCATGAGGAAGTCAAATTCCTGGTCGGAGATTATGGGCGAGTTAAGGACATAATAACGGTGATTATGCTCGTGGAGCTGCTGGCGCAACTGCAATATTCTGTCTTGTTCTGTCATATTGAAAGCAAAGTTAGTAAAAAAAGTTGAAAGATGAAAGATGAAAGTTGAAAGTTGAACTTTTTTTATTACCTTTGCAACAAAATTACACCTACATTCCATGCGAATAGACATTATAACAGTTCTGCCAGAGATGCTCACGGGGTTTGTCAATGAATCAATCCTTGCCCGTGCACAGAAAAAAGGACTGGCAGAAATACACATACACAATCTCCGTGACTACACTACCGACAAATGGCGCAGAGTGGATGATTACCCCTATGGAGGCGCAGCGGGCATGCTGATACAGTGTCAGCCCCTCGATGCATGTATCTCTGCACTGAAGGCAGAGCGCCACTATGACGAGATTATTTTTACTGCTCCTGATGGTGAGACATTTAATCAGGGCATTGCCAACGAACTGTCACTAAAAGAGAATATCATCATCATCTGTGGTCACTACAAGGGCATTGACTATCGCATCAGAGAGCATCTCATCACCCGTGAAATAAGCATCGGTGACTATGTGCTGACAGGGGGCGAACTGGCTGCTGCTGTGATGGCTGACAGCATAGTGAGAGTGATACCTGGAGTGATAGGTGATGTGGAGAGTGCACTGTCCGATTCTTTCCAAGACAATCTGCTTGAGCCGCCAGTATATACCCGCCCTGCAGAGTATCATCCCGTCAGCAATCCTGAGGAGACTTGGGGCATACCCGAGATACTGCTATCTGGACATGAGGCAAAAATCAAAGAGTGGGAAATGGAGCAAGCCCTCAAACGTACACAGGAGAGGAGGCCTGACCTGCTATGATACTTAAAAACATCTCCATACTGAACTACAAAAATATCAGCGAGGCGAAATTGAACTTCTCGCCAAAGTTTAACTGCTTCATAGGCAACAACGGTGAGGGGAAAACCAACCTGTTGGATGCTATCTACTACCTCTCATTCTGCCACTCTATGTTCTCCAACATAGACTCTCTCTTGATGAAGCATGAGACTGAATTCTTCATGATACAGGGACAGTATTTGCATGACGACAACGAGACAGAAGAGGTGGTCTATGCAGGTATGAAACGTGGTTCAAAAAAGCTCTTCAAACGCAACAACAAAAACTATAAGCGATTATCGGAACATATTGGGATTGTACCACTTATCATCGTGTCACCAGATGACGCAATGCTTATAGCAGGAGGCAGCGAAGAGCGCAGAAGACTGTTGGATATCGTTATCTCGCAATACGATAACAACTACATCAACTCCCTCAACAAATACAATAAGGCACTGCAGCAACGTAACGCTCTGCTGAAGATGGAGGACACAGAGCCCGACCCTACCCTGCTCTCTCTCTGGGAAGAGGAGATGGCTCGTGAAGGAGAGTATATCTACGAGCAGAGGAATAAGTTTGTGGATAGTTTTACGCCTGTCTTCAATCGTGTATATCAGAGTATCAGTGATGGTCACGAGGAGGTGACCCTGAGATATACGTCACACTGTCAGCGTGGTCCCCTGCTGGAAGTGATACAGCGTGACCGACACAAGGATTTGGCAGTAGGACATTCTCTGCATGGCATACACAGGGATGACCTGGAGATGCTTATAGACGGTTATCCCATGAAGCGTGAGGGGAGTCAGGGACAGAACAAGACCTACGTGATTTCGCTCAAACTGGCGCAGTTTGACTTCCTTAATAACGCTAACCCTAACGGAAATCCTCATACTACGCCCATTCTGTTGCTGGATGATATCTTTGACAAACTTGATGCCAATCGCGTGCAGAGGATAGTACAACTGGTGTCAAGCAACGACTACGGACAGATTTTTATCACAGACACCAACAGGGAACATCTAGACAAGATACTCTCCAATACGGATTCAGAGTACAAGATTTTTCATGTCTGCAATGGAGAATTCTCATAATGTTTAAGAAACAACCACAAAATATCAGCAACGTCCTGAACTCTGTCCTACGCAATCAGGGATTGGAGACACCACTGCTACAAAGACGACTAGTTGGTGCATGGGGTGATGCTATACGTGAGATATGCGAAGATGATATGGCTGGCATCATCATCGAGAATACAGAGAGCAAGGAGATACGCAATCAGACCCTGTGGGTAAAAATCACCATGCCAGCGATACGCTCCGATTTGCAGATGAGTGCTACAAAACTGGTCACCATACTGAATAATAAGGTGGGGGCGCAGATTATATCCTCTATAAGATTTTTCTAAAGGAATTATCAGCAAGCACCTGATTGACGATATCGGTGATTTGTTGCTTCAGTTCGTTGATGAAGGTTCCAGCGTCGTAGGTCTTATGCTCTATGTCACGCAGTTTCTTCTCCCAGATACCCGTCAGTTCCGGAGATTTAAGCAGTTCCTCGTGAATAAGGTCTATCAATTGGATACCCATAGGAGTAGCTACGATACGCTTGCGTTCACGACGGATATAATTGCGCTTGAAGAGAGTCTCTATGATACTCGCTCGTGACGAAGGACGACCGATACCATTCTCCTTCATGGCAGCACGTAGCTCTTCATTATCCACAAACTTGCCAGCCGTTTCCATAGCACGCAGCAGGGTTGCCTCAGTATAATACGGTGGTGGAGTTGTCTGTTTCTCTGTCAAGGTAGGGGTATGCGTTCCCTTCTCACCAACAACAAAAGTAGGAAGAAGTTTTTCTTCTGCATCATCCTTTTTCTTGTCTTCATCATCGGTATTCTCCTGAGTTTCCTTGGCCTTCTCAAAGCAAACCCTGAAACCTGGTTCCAGAATCTCCTTACCCGAAGTCTTAAACTGTACTTCGCCTGCCTTACCCTCCACATTGGTAGTGGAGAATTTGCAGTCAGGATAGAATACTGCAATGAAACGACGTGCTACAAGGTCATATACCTTACGCTCCATATCAGTCAGTCCTGCTGGCACCACACCTGTAGGTATGATAGCATGGTGATCGGTGACCTTGGAGTTGTCAAAGACTTTCTTGCTTTTTCGCAGCGGCTTACCACCTATAGCACGGATGAGTTCTGCATAGGGAGCCACACCGCCAAACTTCACCTGAAAGACGCCATTCAGCGTCTGAGGACATTTTTTATATATGTCATCAGTTAGATACTGAGTATCTACACGAGGATAGGTCGTCACTTTCTTCTCGTAGAGCCCCTGTATGATGGAGAGCGTCTGTTCAGCGGTAAAAGAGAATTTTTTATTGCACTCCACCTGAAGTGTGGTAAGGTCAAAGAGTTGTGGCGGCAGTTCCTTACCATCCTTCTTTGTCACCTTAGTAATCTCAAACTCCTTATCCTTTATCTCTTCGAAAGCCGCTTCACCCTCTTCCTTAGATGTATATTTGCCCTTGGTGGAAGTGAAGAGTGTGTCACGATAGATGGTAGAGAGCACCCAGTAAGGTTCGGGGTTAAAGTTGTCTATCTCCTTCTGACGATTCACGATGATAGCCAGCGTCGGAGTCTGTACCCTGCCAATAGAGAGCACTCCTGCCCCCCCCTTACGATTACGGTTGTCACCATACTTGATGGTATAAAGACGTGTGGCATTCATACCCAGCAACCAGTCGCCGATAGCACGTGAGAGGCCAGCCAGATAGAGCGGCTCGTATTCCTTCTGGTCTTTTAGCGAAGCGAAACCCTCACGGATAGCCTCCTCTGTCAGCGATGATATCCACAGGCGCTTGACGGGACACTTAGCACTAGCCTTCTGCATTACCCATCGCTGTATGAGTTCACCTTCCTGACCAGCATCACCACAGTTTACTATCTCGTCTGCCTGCTGAAAGAGTTTCTCCACGATGGCAAACTGCTTCTTGATATGGTCTTGCTCTATGAGTTTGATACCAAAGCGCGTGGGAATCATTGGCAGCGAACCAAGCGTCCAGTGCTTCCACATCTCTTGGTAATCATTAGGTTCCTTGAGGGTACACAGATGGCCGTAGGTCCACGTCACCTGGTATCCGTTGCCCTCTAAATATCCTTCTCGCTGGGCATTTGCTCCCAACACATGGGCTATGTCACGAGCCACGCTCGGTTTCTCGGCTATACAAACTATCATTCAATCTTCAATCTGAACTGATTAATCAACCAAGCTTGCTGCTCTGGTATGGTCATGTTGGAATTATCCAGCAGTATGGCATCCGGAGCCTGACGAAGTGGTGACACCTCACGATGAGAATCTATGTAATCACGTTCCTGCACATTCTTCAGTATATCCTCATAGTCTGCTGGCATACCCTTAGCCTGCAACTCATCGTATCGACGCTGAGCGCGCACCTCAGCAGAAGCCGTAACGAATATCTTCAGTTCGGCATCAGGGAATACGGTAGTGCCTATGTCACGACCGTCCATCACCACGCCTTTCTCCTTACCCATCTCTCGTTGCTGTGCCACCATAGCCTCGCGTACAAATGGCACCGCAGCTATCTTGCTCACATGGTTTGACACCTCTATAGTGCGTATCACGTTCTCCACGAGTTCACCATTGAGGTAGGCATCAGGACGACCTGTTGCTTCATTAAACTTGAAACTGACTTTGATATTTGGCATCTCCGCCTTCAAGGCGTCAAGCATTACCTCGCCATTCTCGTCAAAGAGATTGTGACGCATAGCGTAGAGCGTCACGGTACGATACATCGCTCCCGTATCTACATAGATATACCCTACCTCCTTGGCGAGATTCTTCGCCATCGTACTCTTGCCACATGATGAGTGGCCGTCAATTGCTATTGTTATCTTTTTCATCTACTCTAAACTTTAAACTTTAAACTCTAAACTTTAAACTCTCCCGACACTGTTCCATCAACCACTTAGGCGTGGACGTAGCACCACAGATTCCTACGCTATTCACGCCCTCAAGCCACTTCTTGTCTATCTCGTCAGGTCCCTCTATAAGGTGTGAGTTGGGATTCTTCTCCAGACAGGCGTTGAAGAGCACCTTGCCATTACTGCTCTTCCTGCCACACACGAAGAGTATCAGGTCATGCTTCGTAGCAAAATCACAGATGCTGGGCATGCGATTGGCTACCGAACGACAGATAGTGTCAAAACTCTGAAACGTAGCGCCCTCCTCTATATGCTGCTGACAGTAGTCTATTATCTGATGAAACTCATCCAGCGATTTCGTGGTTTGCGAATAGAGATAGATATTATGCGAGAAATTCAGTTTCCTGGCATCCTCAGCATGTTCCAGGACTATCGCCTTTCCCTCTGTCTGTCCCACCAGACCAAGTACCTCTGCATGACCGTTCTTGCCAAAGATGACGATGTCCGTAGGTCTTTCGTCGCTGTCCGTCGCCACGTATTTCTTCTTTATGCGCTTCTGCAGTGCCAGCACCACGGGACAGGTGGCATCTATGATGGTGATGTTATTCTTCTTTGCCAGTTCGTAGGTAGTAGGTGGTTCACCATGAGCTCTGAGCAGTACGGTGGTATCATGCAGTTTGGCAAACTCATCATGCTCGATGGTGATAAGCCCCATCTCACGCAGTCGTTCGCACTCCATACCGTTGTGCACTATATCGCCAAGGCAATACAGATTCTTACCGCTTGCCAGCGTCTCCTCTGCCTTCTGTATGGCAGTTGTCACACCAAAGCAGAATCCCGACCCCTTATCTATCTCTACAATCATCTTTTTATATACTGTTCGAAGAGTTTGTGTGCCGCTACGAAACTCGTCATCTCACCATTCTGCACACATTCCTCCATTTTCTTCAAGGAGGCTTTTATCTCTGGGTTGTGATAGAAACTGTTGCGCAGAGCATTGTCTATGGTCTCGTACATCCAGTACTTATTCTGCTCATGGCGACGATATTCGAAGTATCCATTCTCCTTTACAAAGTCAAAATACTCGTATATCATATCCCATATCTCCTTGATGCCATATCCATAGAAGCCAGAATACGTGAGCACTTTTCGCTGCCATCCGCTCTCTGGCATGGGAAAGAAATGCAGGGCATTACGGAATCCCTGCGCTGCCATCTCACAACGCTTTACATTGTCACCGTCACACTTATTGATGACTATGGCATCGCTGATTTCCATTATACCACGTTTGATACCTTGCAGTTCGTCACCAGTACCTGCCACTTGTAGCAACAAGAAGAAATCCACCATCGAATGACATGCTGTCTCACTCTGGCCCACACCTACCGTTTCTACGAATATCTTATCATAACCCGCTGCTTCACAGAGTATTATCGTCTCACGAGTCTTGCGCGCTACGCCTCCCAGACTACCTGCCGATGGACTGGGGCGTATGAATGCCTTAGGGTGAACGGCTAGTTTCTCCATACGCGTCTTGTCACCCAAGATGCTACCCTTAGAGCGCTCTGACGATGGGTCTATAGCGAGCACTGCCAGTTTGCCTCCGTAGTTGTTGAGCACATGCAGTCCAAACTGATCTATGGACGTTGACTTACCTGCTCCTGGCACACCGCTGATTCCTATGCGCACTGAGTTGCAGGCATATGGCAGACATTTCTCTATCACCTGCTGCGCCTTCTCCTGATGCTCTGGTATCATGCTCTCCACCAGCGTGATGGCCTGAGAGAGCATCGTGACATCTCCTTTGAGTATGCCACTGACGAGTTCGTCCACCGTATGCTCCACACGCTTAAAACGCTTACGATTCAGGTAGGGATTGACGATGCTCTGCTGAGCCACGCCTTTATTTACTTGCAGTCCCTTGTATTCTTCGCTGTTCTCTGGATGATCCATATATTATTTTCTTATCTCCAGCACCACCTTCTGATGGTTAGGGTCATTAGTAATCATCAGCAGACGAGGACGCACACGCTGCTTCTTCAGTTCCTTTGCCTTACAGGTCACAGTAAGTGTCGCTTCCTCACCAGGCTGTATCTTCTGCTTGTCCAGTGATACCTCTACTCCTGTCGTGAAGAGTTGCAGTTTCTGTATGTCCAGAGTATTGCGCCCTTCGTTTTTCAGGGTTATCACGTCCTTGTGCTTCGACTTCTTCTGCAGTGGTGTCATGTCTATGTATTTCCTTGACATCACCAGTCGGGGTGCATAGGGACGGTTTACGTCATTCTGTGCCATAGCAGGAGGCAGCAGTACTGAGGATATCGTGATAGCCTTCTCTGGTGTCGCCTTGTCGCTGGTGTTTCTTGCAAGATACACCGTTGTCTGTGTCAGACCATAGTCACGCAATTTGTTGGAGTGTATGGTGACCTTCATGATGCCCTTCTGCTTTGGACCGAGCGTAGCGGGTTTCATCTCTGTCGTGATATACGCTGGCAGACGGAGCAATACTGGCGTGGCATTCCTCGTTGTAGGGTTCATCACGTGTATTTCCTGAGACAGTCGCTGACCTTTGTTGATGTCATCAAACTCTATCGCATCCTTGTCTGCCAACAGAGTGCCCATCTTGTATGGGTATTCGCCAGAGTAGTTTTCTATCTTCGTCACCACCACTCCGCTCACCAGCACCTCTGCAGGCGTATCGCTATTGTCCGTGAAGACACGCAGTACACGGTCGAAGTGTCCCAACTGTTTTGCGTCCATGGTCAGTGTCACCTGTGCTGATGCTCCAGGCATGATTTGTCCCTTGGTATAACTTGCCTTCGCACAACCGCATCCTGTATCCACACTCTTTATCTCAAAAGCCGTAGCGGTATTGTTCTTGAAATCCACTACATACGTAGCAGGTTTCCTGTAGAGCATCTCTCCGCAGTTCACCTCCTTATATACTGGAGTGAGACTCTGCGCGGCTACCCAATTGACAATTGACAATTGACAATTGAGAATTATGATTAATATAATCCTTCGCATCTTTAATCTTTAATTTTTAATCTTTAATTCTCCGCCTTTTGCTTCCCCTCGGAACTCCGGAGCATATTCACACACTACTGTAGCGTTACCTTCCTGGTATTCACCTTCGCGATCTATGTAGTATTCCGTTTCTACGACATGCCTGCCCTTTGCCATCTTGTCAAAGTGATATACGGACTTCGTATCACGCATCTCTGCATAGCATCCCCAGAATCCGTACCAACTGTATCCTGACAGTTGATTTACTGGTTCCAGGCAGGCAGGACGATTATACGTCACTGTCACGAAGTCGTAATCCCTGTCTGCCTCTATGGTAAGTGTTACTTTTACCTTGTCGCCCACCTTCATGGCACTTCCTTTTGAAGATAGTTCCCTCGTTACTGTCAGTGCCCCTTGCAGGTCTTCTGGTTTTACTGTGTATGTTGCCAGCATCGTAGTGTCCTTGGTATCATGCAGGGCATAGATGGCATTCACAGTGTTGATAGGATTATCCCATCGCTGTGTACGCTTCGATGATACTATCCATCTCTGCATCTCACTGATGGTCTGCACATCCTCTGGCGTGATATCCTTCATCGCCTCTATGCATGATGTCTGAGTGGGGATTCGGTAACTGCACCATGAGTAGGCAGCTCTGTAAGAGTCAAAGTATCTGCCCATATCAGCACGATATACGGTATGCTGTTTTATGGACTCCACAAACTCTCCTGCCTGTTTTTTCTTACCATTTTCATTCAGCGTTATCGCTGCCACTGCCTTGGTCTGCATATCGTCATGCTTTGTCTCTTCGTATATCATCTTGCGGAAGTAGCGTTCCGTCGCACCACCGCTTCTGCCACTGATAGCGAGTGTATAGAGCCAGTCGAGAGCCGTGTTGGAGAGGTACTTGTAGTCATGCTTCCTCATCCATTCTCTCTCCTCCTCCATCGCTGTTTCTGCAAAGGCGAATGCCTTGTCCATCATGTGAGCTGTGTTCTGCTGTGTGCCACACATGAGATTCATTCTCGCCAGCGTCTTGAGCACCTCTATGGTGATATATTTGCTGCTCTGCATACCACTGTACCACGCAAATCCTCCGTCCTCTCTCTGCAGTTTCAGCAGTTGCACGAGTACGTTGTCGTTGGCTGGTGATACTATGGTGTCCTTCAGTTTTGCTGCCATCACATTAGCATACATAGCATGCACCAGTGTTATGGCATTCAGCGTCTTTGGCACCTGCAGTTCTGGCAGTGCCTCCATGAGCATCTTTCGTGGATTCACCACTATGGCCGCTGTATCTGCCTCCATTTCCTTCTCAGTCAGGATAGGCAGCAGATGCTGCTCGCCATCAGAGAATCCTGGTATCTTTGCCAAGAATGTGCACACCACATCGCCCTCCTTGTTTATATCGTAAGGGAAGGTGACGTTGGCAGTTCTGCCTGCTTCCGTCATCACAGCCTTTTTCTCCGTATGCAGCACCTTCTCCGTCCTTGCATCCTTCACCACGAAACTTACCTCCACCCTCTGGTTCTTCTCCATCAGGTTGGCTATGCTGGCACTGATGTTCGCCTTGTCACCCACACGCAGGAAGCGTGGCATCCTTGCCTGCACCATTATCTTCTTCTGTGTTATGGCAGTAGTGTCCATCAGGGCGTAGCGCATCTCCTTGTCGTGCGCCAGTGCCATAAACTTCCATGTAGTGACGCTCTCTGGCATAGTGAATTTCAGCGTTGCCACGCCCTTAGCGTCTGTCTCTATCTGTGGGAAGAAGAATGCTGTCTCAGCAAAGTTTTCTCTTACTTCCACCTTCTCCTCTTCTGCTTCACTGCCTGTTACGTTAAACGAACCTATTGGTACATTCTTCTGCACACTCCTCGGTGCCTCGTCAGCCATTGCCATCGTTTCATATACCGATTCTGACTTTGCCATCATCAGTGGGCCACCTGAGAATATTCTGTAGCCCCAGTCCTGGAAACGATATTCGCCGTCTATGGCATTGTATGTGAGATTGTCGTATGGTGTCCACTTCATCTCCTTGTTGTACCAGAAGGTGCGTGACGACACCCTGGCAGTATTCCATCCCGTTTGTGGAGTATGTAGCAGACGATTATCCTTTAGTTCCCATTTGTTTGGCATGAGGGCATCCAGACTCTTGTCGTACATCACAGCCATCACCTGCACCTTTGACCCTTGACCTCCGACCTTTGACCTTAGACCTTTGACCTCAAGTGTCCACGTCTCCGTCTGTCCTGGATAGAGTTTATCGCGGAATGTGCCCCACTCCATCGTGAGAGCCTTCGATGGCAAGTACTTCTTTATGGTCAGGTCTTTGCTGTACATCTTACCGTCTTTCATCCATGCCACAGCAAATATCACGCCATCGCCATACTCCTCTTTATATCTGAGGGAGTACGTTGTGGAGTCAGTGAATTGCAGCATCCCGTTCTCCATCACACTGTCACCTGCGCAGATTGAGTAGTGAGCGAATATTGGTCGTTTAGTGGTTTGGTCGTTTGGTCGTTCAGGAGAGTTGTCTCTCAACGTGATTATAACAGGACTATTCTCTGCGTTGAAGGTCTTAGCCGAACAAGTCACAGCGCTTGGTTTCTCTGGCTCCTGAGGCTTCTGCGGACGATTGTTTTCGCGAGTCAGCGTGATGCTCTTTGAGTGCGACTCACCACTACCATCCGTCACCACTGCCTTCACTATATAGCGATAGCAGTAGTACCATGTCGTGTCCACTTTCTCAGGCAGCGTTGTTGGTGCCTTTATCTGGAATCGTCCGTCAGCATCGGTGTATATCGTGTCCTTCATCAGTTGTTCGCCACTGCTCCTGTACCAGAATCCGAAGACTCTTCTTACGTCCACTGCCACTTTGGCGTTTGCCACTGGCACACCGCTGTACATCTTCGCCGTACCCGTTACCAGCGTCGTATCCTGGTTAACGTTCCCGTTAACGTTAACGTTGTCTATCTTCACCTCATACGTTGGACGTTTATAGTCCTCCACCTTGACAGCCACGCTACTGCGAGCGCTTCCCAGAGCCTCGATGTTGTACGTACCGTTCTCGCCCTCTTCTGGTATCACGAAGTCAGCTGTCGCCGTACCGTATTCGTCTGTCACCACAGTCTTCTCAGCCACCACCTTGTACTTTCTGTCTCTCAGCGTCAGTGTCACCTTCTCTCGTGGCGATGCCAGTGTCTCCTTGCCTTTCAGCACAGTATGACTGATAGCCGTCACGTGCACCGTCTGTCCTCTGCGATATATCGCCCTGTCGGTGTAGAGGTTCAGGTAGTTCTTCACCTTCTCCGACTCCCATGACTGATAGTATGTCGATATCGGCTGTGCAGGCATCATCTTGTCCCCGCCCTTTATGGCAAAGGTGTAGTAGTCATAATGCCCTCGCTTTTTCTTCTGTATCGTGCACCCACCGTTCTCGTCAGTGGTATATACTTGTTTGTCGTTGTGATTTTCCCTGTTTCTGTAGTACACCGTTGCCCCTGGCACTGGTTTGCCTGTCTCTACGTCCACCACCACGCATCGTATCTTATCCTTGGGCTGTCCTATCTCTATCACCTTCATATTAGTGACATACAGATAGTTCTCCTTATCGTTGTCGTTGGGGTTGGGGGTAAAACTTAGTTTATACTTTCCATATGGCAATTTGCCTACCACTATCGAGTCTTTCTCTATAAACTCCCACTCCTTCTTCTTCTCAAACTTATGGGTAAAGTTAAGGTTAAGGTTAGGGTTAGCGTTCAAGTTCACGTTAACTTGCTCCAAGTTCCTCACATTAGTGAAGTATATCACCACCTCATCGGCAGTTGACACGATATTCTTGTCTATCCTCGCCCTGTACTGTGGCAGAGTCAGTTCCCTGCGTCTGTTCTGCAGTTCGGCATATTCCTTCCATCCCTTCCATTCCGTCAGGGCCTTGTCTATCGTAGCTATCCTCTTCTCTGTGCTTCTCTCTTCCTGTAAGTATTCCAACAGTCTGCGCCACATCACCACCTTGTTCTCCTTGCCATAGTATTTCTCCAGCAGGTCTGTCGTCGTCTTGCCCCTGTCGTTGGCCATTATGATGAGACTCAGCAGGTCGTTGTTGAAGTAGCGGCTGTCCACGCCCTTCCCTATCAGCGGACTGTATCCATGCGCCTTTCCCGCCTTCCTGTACAGGGCTGAGTCTGGCGAAGCCATCAGCGAATCCACAAAACTGTGAACTGTGACTGCGGAGCTTGATGAGCTTGCGAATAACTGTGACTGCGAATAACTGTAAACTGCAACCTGCGCCAGCGTTGCCTCCACACCATGTCCGTTCTTTCGCCATGCCTCCTGCTTGGCCTTCAGGCGGTTCTTGGCAGCGATGAGAGAATCTGGCGCTATCTCCCTCTGCATAGAGAGTTCCTTCGCCATAGCAGCTAGCAGGTTGCCATAGTCCTGTTCCTTCTCCGCCTTCCTCTCTATCTTGCTGATAGCCTCAAGTGCCGACTTTGGCTGATCCTTCTCTTCCGCTGTCGTCACTTGTTTCCACAATGAGGAATACGATTGGGCAAGCCCTGTCCCAATCGACAACGTCCATACTATCACTGACAAGAAAAACAACCTTCTCATATTACATTCATCTTTCAACTTTCAACCTTCAACCTTTTTCACTTCGTTCATCAATGCGTTACCACACGCTGAGTCTTCTCCCTCTCCGCATTCCTTCGATTCGTCACCGTCACTGTCGCCTGTGCCAGAGCGATGAATGCCTGTCCCGCTGGCGATGCCACGTCGAGAGCTGCTGGCGTACCATTGTCGCCATTCTCACAGATGCCCTGTACCAGTGGTATCTGAGCTATCAGAGGCACATGCATCTCCTCAGCGAGTTTCTTGCATCCCTCCTTGCCAAAGATGTAGTACTTCTCGTCGGGGTGCTCAGCAGGCGTAAACCACGCCATATTCTCCACCAGTCCCAGTATTGGCACGTTCACCTTGTCGTTGGTGTACATATCGATACCCTTCCTTGCGTCTGCCAGTGCCACCTGCTGTGGCGTGCTCACGATGATGGCGCCTGTAATGGCGAGTGTCTGCAGGAGTGACAGGTGTATGTCCGATGTGCCTGGAGGGGTATCGAGTATCAGATAGTCCAGTTCGCCCCAGTCTGCATCTGCTATGAGTTGCTTCAGTGCACTCGTTGCCATGCCACCACGCCAGAGCGTCGCTGTGTCCTTGTTCACAAAGAAACCTATCGACAGCAGTTTCACACCATACTGTTCCAGAGGCATGATGAGTTGGCGTCCCTCCTTCTCTATGGCGTAAGGGCGTGCTTCCTCCAGTTGAAACATCTTTGGTATCGACGGACCGAATATATCAGTATCCAGCAGTCCCACGCTGTATCCCAGTCGTGCCAGCGAGATAGCGAGATTCACGCTCACCGTGCTCTTGCCTACTCCGCCCTTGCCACTGCTCACGGCTATGATATTCTTCACCTCTGGCAGCAGTTTGTCGTCCTCTGGTCTCGGAGCCGACTTATATTCCGTCTTTATCGTCACCTTCAGGTTATCGTAGGCGCCAGGGTTAACGTAGTACTTAATCGCCGCTTCCGCCGCCTTCACCGTTGACTTCAGGAATGGGTCCGTCTCTCTGGGGAATAGCAGAGTCACCTCCACGTTCCATCCCGTTATCTCCCCTTGGGGAGACTTAGATGGGGTCACCACAGGCTGATCCACCAGCATATCGCTCTCTATCAGGTTCTTCTTAGTCCCTGCATACGTCACTGTTGCCAGTGCGTCCACTATCATCTTTGGGTATATCGTCATATTTTCAATCTTCTTTAATTTCTTTACCTCCCCTCTACCTCCTTTACCTTCTCTAACTCCCCCTCCGTCTTCATCAGTTTGTCCCTGCAGAGTTTCACCAGTTCCTTAGCCTTCTTGATATTGGCAGTGAGGGCATCAATGCTCATCTCGCCGCTCTCCATCTTCCTTACTATCTCTTCCAGTTCGGCCAGTGCCTCTTCGTATTTCTTTTCCATCTGCATTCCTTTTTGTTGTATTCAAATGCAAAAATACAAAAAAAAGAGGACACAGCCAAATTTTTTTATGAACTTTAGTTTTTTCAAAAAAAAATCGTACATTTGCACCTGAGACATACAACCTTAACTAAAATGAGACAACTAACCCCACACCAAAACAAAAGACTGTAGAGTGGATACGTGCTACGTCGGAATGGTGTCGTCAGGAGACTTCCTCCAGGGTCCGACTGGAAAAAGGAGAAATTCTCCCTCTAACCTTAGACCAAAGGACTGCGCCCATCCAGAGCGCAGTCCTTGTTTTAGTAGCGTCAGCGTATCGTACCGCAGGTTATGCGCAAAAATGATTAAGGCACCTCACGCTCGGAGAGCATAAGATGCCTGATGATTGACCAGACACGCCAATAACGTACCTGATATATGTAAGTTGTTGATTTTTAAGTAGTTGTGTATGGGGGGGGTAAGAGCGCCCTTCTCACTCAGATGCTCAGCGAGCATAGAGGGAGTGAAGGAGTACATCACTATTTCACCACTATTTTCTTTCTTCATAGTCATATTCTTTGCAAAGTTACTAAAAGATTTTGAAATCGCAAGCATAATCGAACGCCAAAAAAGTTTCTTTTATTACTTTTCTTTCTCGTTACTTTTTC
>CAJODK010000012.1 GCA_905233245.1 uncultured Prevotella sp.
TGCCTCGCCATCACCCTCTACACTACCGATACGCCGACGGGAGTTAGTAACGTCAACGGGAACGGGAACGTTAACCCTTACTCGGCTAAGAAGGTTATTGAAAACGGTAAGATTATTATTATAAAAGGTAACAAGAGGTTTACCCTTACAGGTCAGGCAGAGGAATAGGTAATGTATTGATAACATCCACCAGGGTTTCTCGTAAAGAGCGGGAAGCCCTTTTTAGGTTTTCCTGAAAGCTATCAATCTGGCCATCACTCTCCTCCCCTTGGGGGAGGCGGGGAGAGGTTATATCCCTTAGGTTGGTAACGGTCTTGACGAGCATCACGGGCACCTTGTACAAGGAGCAGACAAAGGCAACAGCAGCTCCCTCCATCTCCTTGAGTCTTCCTCCATTAGCATCTATCAGGGCATCTTCCTCAGGCGAGAGGTCGAAGCTGGAACCTGTGGTAACCTTTCCCATAGGCAGACCAAGAGCCTCAGCTATGCGCCATGAGCCTTCCCACACCTTGTAGTTGCCCAAGCCCTGAGTGTCCCACTCATTATCGCCAGGCACACGGCGGTCATGAAACATCACTCCGTCGGCTATGTAGGTCTGCCCTACCCTCGCACCATAGCGTTGCCAGCCACCACAGGTGCCACATGAGATAACCAAGTCAGGCTGCAACTTCTGTATCGCCACCTGAGTAGTTACAGCAGCAGCCTCGCAACCTATCAGGTCACGGCCTCGGTCCTCACCGTTCACCACAACCCATAAGTCTCCCCTCTGGGGAGATTCTGAGGGGGTCGAATAAAGTTTACACGGCAAAGGACTGAAGAAGCCCTCTTGCTCCTTCAGTCCATAGTATTCTATTATGGGCTGAGCCTCAGCCCTCATTGCAAATATCAGGCAAATACGCATCATTTCACCTGTGCACCAGCAGCGTTAAACTGCTTGCCATCCTTAGTGATTATGAGCTTGCCGTTAACAATAGCCTTTTGAACACTTGAACTATTGAACTTCTTAGCCTCCTGAACCTCACTGATAGCGGTTGGAGTGTCATCGTCATTATCAGGACGCATGATAGTAATGGCCTGTATGTATGTGTTGCTTGATGTAGCACGAGATACGTATAACGTAGTCTTACCTACCAAAGACGAGGTCTCAGGTATAGTATATAAATGGTTGGTAGTAACCTCTGCGTCTGAATAAGTATTATTTGCCATCATGCAAATCTCAAGGCTTGAATTTCCATTACCTGTAAACGAAATCTTGTCGCCCACTGCAAGAGCCTTGTCAAGGTTAATCTGTACATACACATCATTCTTTGGAGTACGAATATGGCGTTGGCTGCTATCAGATCCTACAACCTTCTGAGAAGAAGAAGCATCATTACGCAGGCCTACACTAGCTGTGCCACCAGTCAATGTTGAGCAATAAGATGAAAGGCTCTTTGCATCAGTTGTCTTGGTCATGGTTAAATCTGAAGCCGAAGAAGAAATTTCGAGTTTGAACAACACTTCGGCATCACCACTTGGGTCGCTATCATCACCACCACCAGATACTCCGCTCACCTTATTACCATTTTCATCATAACATGCTGCTGTCAGCTGTGTAGCCACCGCCTCATTATATTTCGTTTCATCAGCAGAAGGAACAGCCTGATCCCATATCACTATCTTGCCCGCACCAGAATATTGCTCACAGATGGCAGGCACGTCAGCAGTCTTATCTATCTGATTGATGCTGTATGTAGAAGCGGTCTGTGTAGGGAGCCACGAACTGCTTGTTACAGGGTATGTATTGCTGATCTTGTGACCATCAATATTCACGTAGCCCTCCATCACGTTATTACATCCACTATATATCACGTCGTAGCCCTCAGACTTGTTGATATTGAGCGAACCACCACGGTCACTGCGGATAGGTGACTTAGAGTCCTTGAAGTAGCAAGCCTCAACATAACCCACAGACTTCTCACGACAGTCCCAACCATCCGCACAGCCTACCTGATAGTTGTTGCAGTAATGCAGATTGCCACCACGCTGCAGAGGCAGACGCGAACCGTCGATATCCTTAAAGTAGTTGTGGTGGAAAGATATGGTACGGCAATTGTCGTAGATATCGCTGTTGCCCTTACCGAACAGGCAAGCTTTGTCGTGATTGTGGAAATAGTTGTATGAGATAGTCAGCCACTGTACGTTATTCTTACAATCCACGAGACCGTCATAGCGGTCCTTATTGGCCGCATTACCATTGAAGAACTCACAGTGGTCAATCCAGATGTGAGCACCCCAGTCGGTAGAAGCACTGTTCTTATCAGCCTGAATGCCGATACAGTCTGGGTCACCGGTCTCCACCTGCTTGCCGTCACGCCAAGCCACAATCTTATTCTCACCAGTCTTAATAATTGGAGCACCAACCATTGTGAATCGACAGTTACGGATAATAACATTACTCTGGCACTGCAGTACAAAAGTAATGCGTGAGAAAAGCGGAGCCTTGCCAGTTTCAGGGTTTACAATACCAATAAGCGTCTTATTGCTTGCAACCATAACGCGCTCACCGTATGTTGTTTCCTCACCACTCTCTCCACTTTGGTCTTGACACAGATAACCAGTTGAAAGTGACTCCACATAACAAGGAATGCCCGTAGTAATATCATGGTCCACAAGAACGATGTATGGTTTGCTTGACTGCAAATAAGCCTGTAGTTGCGCAAAATTTTCAGCTTTTACCACCTCGCCGCCTGCACCGCCTGTAGTGCCACCAGCAAGATAGTGATTCGTTCCAGGTGTTCCCGCATAGGCAGCAAAGCCGTCGATGCCGAAGTTACGTCCGTCCACTGTCTGTGCCTGCACTGATGCTACAGCAGCGAGGCACATTGTTAGGATTGAGAGTAAAAATTTCTTCATTATTTTTTTGTCGTTTAGTTGTTTAGCAATTATTCTGCAAAAGTAAAACATTATTTTCAATAATGCAAATTTTCTGCCTACAAAGTTACAACATTTTCATTGCGGTTCACGAATGTTTTTGCATTTTTTTGCCCTAGCATAGCAAGGGCGCGCTGTTGCTATGCTAGGGAGTTTTGTTGCTATGCTATGGGACTTGTCAAGTTTTTCAGGAAATAGTCATTTTAGTCAAATGTCAAAAGTCAAATTCGATTTTCACATGGCAAAATGAGGGCACTATTATAATAAATATATATATTTATTTAATAGTGAGCCGAAGCGGGACTTTCATTTTCAATTTTGACTTTTGACTATTTTGACTGCGGACATATATTTTGGGGTGTCTTTTATCTAAGACAAAAGGGAGCAGCAAAATGCCACTCCCCTGTATGAAAAATCCCGATGAAATAGGGCTTTTTTTACTTCATCTGAGCACCTGCAGCATTGAACTGCATGCCAGCCTTTTCTATCACGAGTTTGCCATTCTTGACGAATTTCTTAGCGTTAATAGCAATCTTGTTGACTGTTTTGATGCCCTTGATATCTGTAGTATTCTCCTCAACCGTCAGAGCCAGTTTGAGGGCAGCCTTGTAACTGACAGTGAAGGTCAGTTCGTCTGTAATATCGAGATTGTCAGCAGAAGCCTGAGACAGAGTGCCTGACTTACGTCCGTTCAGTGCTACGCTGAATGTCTTGCCTGCCAGTTCGGTTATGCTACCCTTTGAACCGGAGTTGTCCTGTGCCACACCGTAGAGAGTAGCTTTGGTAACCTTCACACCTTCAGGTATGGTTACCTTAGCCTGTCCCTTGGCCAGGGTGAACAGTTCCTGTTCCTTAGTCCAATTGCTGTATGTGTAGAGGGTAAGTGATGTAGCGTCATCTATGTCATAGCCGTAGGGCACTTCGCCTGCCTTGATGATGATGTCGCCATCCACGATGATTGTACCAATTACTGTTACGCCTACTGTTACAGACTTACCCTTGACGGTTTCTGAACCTGCGTCGGTAACGGTAATCATTGTCTTGCCAGGAGCAACGGCTGTAATAGTACCGTCTGTAGCAACTGTTGCAATGTCTGTATTGTTTGACACGTATGTCACTGCTCCTGCCTCATTCTCCACCTCAATCTTGCTTGTTGCAGCCTGATCGAGAGTGATATTTTTCTGTGATGTCACGTCGAATGTTGACTCGGCACGAGTGTCAGATGGGTCAATAGGTTCAGGCGTAGAACTGCCGCCGTCCTCTGTGCCTATGATACCTACCAATGTTGGCTCATAGTTGTCTATAGCGCTGCGAAGTGCTTCATTTACTGCATAGATGGCATCATCAGCATTAGTGAATGTGAACTTAAAGTCACCACCCTGACAGCGACCTGCGCCCCATGTGCGGTTGGTTACTATATCAGGGATATTGGCTGCATCGTCCGCATTGTATGCATACATCAGTGTTGCACTAGTATCAAAGTTGTCGTATGATGTAGCACCTTCCTTGGTCTTAACTGATGCAGGAACTGGGTCGGTAGCGTTAGCCACCTCGTAGCAGTCAAACTCCACTTTATTGGTTGATGAGTATGGCTTATACTGCGCGCCACTAGGTATCACATTGCCGAATGACTTAATCATACCACCATCCTCACCAGAGAATGTAGGAGCTTCCTTATAGTCTGTGCCATACTTGGTATCAGCACCCTGCAGGGAAATCATCATTGGCTTAGAGCATGCACGGAAGTAATTGCGGTCCATGAACACAGAAGAACCCGTGGTAGCACCTGAACCATACTTTGCTACGCCGTCGTAGTAGTTATTGTACATGTGCACAGACATGGTACGGATACGAGCGTGACGTGAGTCAGAGTGGTCAAACCAGTTGTGGTGATAAGTGATGTAGTTAGGACCTGACTCGCTCTTCATACCACACATGGTTGACTTACCTGTATCCCAGAAGTGACAGTTGTCGATGGTCACATACTTAGAATCTGACTTCACGTCGATAGCACCATCACCCTTCTTCTGGTCACCGCCCTTGTTAGGACCGTAGAAAGCATCGATATGGTGAATCCAGATGTTTGAGTTGTCAGTGTCGAGAGAAATGTCATCGTCCATTCCTGTTGCCACACCGAAATTGCGCATCTCTACAGACTTAGAATTACGCACGAGAAAGCCGAAACCATGTATGAAGGCATCATTACCCACACCCTCGAATGTCATTCTAAGTTCTGAGTCCTTTGACTTACCCTTAATCTGAAGACCCTCTGAGGATGAGTCAAAACCATCCATATCGTCGGCTGTTATCTCACCGATGAAACGTACGCAGAGAGGCGTCGTCTCAAGTCCCTTCTGATAAGCCGTGAGGATAGCCTGCAGACCGGTAAACTTCGTCTTTCCACCCTTGTTATCAGATGTAACCTCCATGCTAACCGTCTTAGCGGTATTACTGGTAACGTACAGTACCTTAGCACCGGCCTTCAGCGTACCATTGTCGTTGTAAGCACCTACATTAGAGAAATTGTGGTGAGCAAAGCCCTGACGATTGAAGTTCTTAACCTCCATAGCAGCACTTGAGATAACTTCGTCAGCTGTTATCTCAGTGTTATCCTTCACGGGTACCACCTTCAGTTTGTAGTTAGTGCCAGCAGTCAGACCTAGAGCATCCACACGACCGTATGTGCCGTAAGAACGAATCAGTTCGCCATCAAGCTGTGTCCATGAGCTACCGCCGTCGGCAGAGACATAGCCATTATAGAGAGTGTAATCACTGCTCAGACCCGTGAACTCCATCCAGCAGCTTTCAAACCAACCACCCTGAGCCTTCTGGGTGAGGCCAGCAGATGCTGTGAGTGCCATGACGAGCATGGCTGCAAGTGTAAAAAATTTCTTCATGTCGTTAGTATTTAGTGAATATTGTTTCGCACATTTTTATTTTTCGGTGCAAAGGTACACAAAAAAACGGAAACCCCAAACTTTTAATTTGGAATTCCCGTTTTTTACCTATTTTTAAACAAAGTTTAATACTTATGCTTTAGAACTCGGCATTATTCGGTGTGCGTGGGAATGGTATCACGTCACGGATGTTCTGCATACCTGTAACGAAAAGTATCAGGCGCTCGAAGCCCAGACCGAAGCCTGCATGAGGACAGGTGCCGTACTTACGTGTGTCGAGGTACCACCACAGATGAGTGGTGTCCATCTGGCGACGCTCTATCTCGCCCATCAGTTTGTCGTAGCTCTCCTCACGCACTGAGCCACCCATAATCTCACCAATCTGTGGGAAGAGCACGTCGGTGCCCTGCATCGTAGGACCTGGTGCTACGCAGCCCTTGTAGCCTACGCTGCCCTCACCCTGCGCCTCGTTCTGCTTCATGTAGAACGACTTGATGGCCGTTGGGTAGTCGGTCATGATGACTGGCTTCTTGAAGTATTCCTCTACGAGGTAGCGCTCGTGCTCAGAAGCGAGGTCGTCGCCCCATTCGCATGGGAACTCAAACTTCCTGCCCTTAGCCTTAGCCTCAGCGAGTATCTTGATGCCCTCAGTGTAAGGCAGGCGCACGAAGGTGTCCTTCAGAATGCCCTCGAGACGCTCCAGAAGGCCCTTGTCTATCATCTTGTTGAGGAACTCAAGGTCATCCTTACAGTTGTCCAAAGCCCAGCGAACACAGTACTTGATGAAGTCTTCCTCAAGGTCCATCAGTTCTTCCTGGTCCATGAAGGCTACCTCTGGCTCTATCATCCAGAACTCAGCAAGATGGCGTGGAGTGTTGGAATTCTCAGCACGGAAGGTAGGGCCGAAGGTGTAGATAGCACCCAGCGCCGTAGCACCGAGCTCGCCTTCAAGCTGACCAGAGACGGTGAGCGATGTCTGCTGGCCGAAGAAGTCGTCGTCGTACTTTATCTTACCCTCCTCGTCCTTCTTCAGGTCGTAGAGATTCTTTGTGGTCACCTGGAACATATTGCCTGCTCCCTCGCAGTCACTGGCTGTGATGAGCGGTGTGTGGAAGTAGAAGTATCCGTGCTCGTGGAAATAGGTGTGGATGGCCATCGCCATATTGTGACGTATGCGCATCACGGCACCGAAAGTATTAGTACGCAGGCGCATGTGAGCATACTGGCGCATGTACTCAAAAGACTGACCCTTCTTCTGCATTGGGTAGTCATTGCCACAGGTGCCATAAACCTCGATTTCATCGGCCTGAATCTCACAAGCCTGACCAGCGCCCTGACTCTCTACGAGCGTACCCTTGGCACGGATGCAGGAACCAGTGGTGATAAGTTTGAGCATCTCGCTGTCAAACTTCTCTGGGTCAACTACTATCTGTATGTTCTTGATGGTAGAACCGTCATTGAGGGCAATGAAATCCACTGCCTTGCTTGACCTATGGGTTCTCACCCAACCTTTTACCTCTATCGCCCCGCCAAATTCTGTCTTGGCCAGAGCATCTACTATCTTTGTTCGTTTCATAAATATACTCGCTTTGCTCGTACGAAACGCTTCACTACGATACGCACCTGCGGTGCTACGATACGCTTCGCTACGAAAACTATGAATTATGCATTATGAACTATTCAAACGCTCCCATGCGGAGCATGTCAACTTCTTTCTCTGTGAGGAAACGCCAGTCGCCTCTGCGCAGGTTTTTCTTCGTAAGGCCGCAGAACTGTACACGGTCGAGCTTCACAACACGGTAACCGAGGTGCTCGAAGATACGACGCACGATGCGGTTCTTGCCTGAGTGAATCTCTATGCCTACCTGCTTCTTGTCGGTATCGTGAGCATAAGCGATGTCGTCAGCCTTGATCATGCCGTCCTCCAACTCGACACCCTCTGCTATCTGACGCAGGTCATTGAGTGTGACGTTCTTGTCGAGGAATACGTGATATACCTTCTTCTTCAGGAACTTAGGATGTGTCAGCTTAGAAGCCAGGTCGCCATCGTTGGTGAGCAGGAGCACACCAGTGGTGTTGCGGTCAAGACGTCCTACCGGATAGATACGCTCTGGGCAAGCGCCCTCCACTAGATCCATCACGGTCTTGCGCTGCTGTGGGTCATCGCTGGTGGTCACGTAGTCCTTTGGCTTATTGAGGAGCACATAGACCTTCTTCTCCAGTGTCACGGGCTGGTCATGGAACTTCACCTCATCAGTGCGTAGCACCTTGGTGCCGAGTTCCGTTACCACCTGTCCGTTGACGGTCACCACGCCTGCCTCGATAAAGTCGTCTGCCTCACGACGTGAGCAAACGCCAGCATTAGCGAGGAACTTATTAAGACGTACTGGTGCTGTAGGGTCGATGTGGCTCTCATTGTACTCTATGCGCTTCTTCATGGAGTACTTAGCCTGTGGGTCGTAGCCCGGAGTGCGCTGACGCTGACCATAGCCACCGCCACGATTATTGTTGTAGCCACCACGCTGCTGACCGTAGCCGCCACGATTATTGTAGCCGCCACGCTGCTGACCGTAGCCACCGCGCTGCTGACCATAGCCGCCACGCTGCTGGTAGTTATTACGACGGTTCCCGTTATAGTTCCCGTTGCTGTATCCACCTTCTTCATTATTATTCAGCGCTGAACCAAAGCCTTCTGGCATGAAGCCGCCACGCTGACCGTACTGTGGACGCTGACCGTACTGAGGGCGCTGACCATACTGGGGACGCTGACCGTACTGAGGACGCTGGCCATACTGTGGACGCTGACCGTACTGTGGGCGGTCACCATACTGTGGACGTGGCTGATAGCCTGACTGATGGGTACTAGATATGCGCACGCGCTGGCGTGGCTGACGTACTGGTTCGTTGCTCGCAGACTCACTCTGCTGCTTCTCGAAATCTTCTTCCATTTTTTTGTTTCTGGTTTAAGTAATTTTTAATTTTTAATCTTTAATCTTTAATTTACACTCCCGTGTAGTTGCTAGGTGTTATCTCCATCAACTCTGCCTTCACAGCATCGCTGACATCGAGTGTCTTAATGAATTCGTGTATAGTCTCTTCGTCCATGTGCTTATTGGTGCGGGTGAGCGCCTTGAGAGCCTCATAAGGATGAGGATAAGCCTCGCGACGAAGGATAGTTTGTATTGCTTCTGCCACCACTGCCCATGTATTGTCAAGGTCTCGCTGCAGTGCTTCCTCATTGAGGATGAGCTTGCGCAGGCCCTTGAGGGTTGACTGTATGGCTATGACGGAGTGACCGAGTGGCACACCGATATTGCGGAGCACGGTAGAGTCAGTGAGGTCACGCTGCAAGCGGCTTACTGGCAATTTCTGTGCCAGGAACTGCAGGATGGCGTTTGCGATACCCAGATTACCCTCAGAATTCTCGTAGTCAATAGGGTTCACCTTGTGGGGCATAGCACTCGAACCAACCTCGCCAGCCTTAATCTTCTGCTTGAAGTACTCCATAGAGATGTACATCCAGAAGTCGCGGTCAAGGTCGATTATGATGGTATTGATGCGACGGATGGCGTCAAAGATAGAGCCAAGATGGTCGTAGTTGGATATCTGGGTGGTATATTGCTCGCGCTCCAGACCGAGTTTCTCGCTGACAAACTTATTGCCGAAGGCCTTCCAGTCGTACTCTGGATATGCCACCTTGTGAGCATTATAGTTACCTGTAGCACCACCAAACTTAGCGGTGAACTTGCAAGTCTTCAAGGATGCCAACTGTTCCTCCAGACGATATACGAATACCATAACTTCCTTGCCCAGACGGGTCGGAGAGGCTGGCTGACCATGAGTCTTGGCGAGCATAGGCACATCCTTCCACTCCTCAGCATAGTCCTTGAGTTGCTGGATGAGTTCTTCCACCTGTGGGATGAACACCTCATTCAGAGCATCCTTCACACTGAGTGGCACACTGGTATTGTTGATATCCTGCGATGTAAGACCGAAATGGATGAATTCACGGCTCTGCTCAAAATAGCCTTCGCCAAGAGTTTCCTTCTCCATCTTATCCAACTGCTCCTTGATAAAATACTCCACAGCCTTCACGTCATGGTTGGTCACCTTCTCTATGTCCTTCACACGCTGTGCATCCTCCTCCGAGAAATTCTCGTAGATAGCACGCAGACTAGGGAATAGGGACTTGTCGAAGTCCTTCAACTGAGGAAGCGGGAGCTCACAGAGAGTGATAAAGTACTCTATCTCCACACGGACACGATACTTTATCAGAGCATATTCAGAGAAATAATTTGCCAGAGACTCTGTCTTCCCACGGTATCTGCCATCAATAGGTGAAATGGCGGTCAATAAATCAAGATTCATCGTTAAACTAAATACTTTTTTCTTCGTTATTCTGTAAATGATGTGCAAAGGTAGTGATAAAAGTTTAAAAAAAGTACTCTTTTAGCATTTATTAAGAAAAAAGTTTGTACCTTTGCACCCGATGTATTGGACTGACAAAATACGTCAAGTGAAGATAGCGCTCGTAACGGCTGCTGTAGTGATAGCGGCTGCATCGCTGGTTTCCAGTCATTTCCTAGTGAAAGACCTGGAACAGGAGGAGCGCAACCGTATGGAGATTTGGGCAGAGGCGATGCACTCGCTAAATACCGCTACGGAGGATACAGACCTCAATCTGGTGCTCAAGGTATTGGAACAGAACAATACCATACCCGTCATAGTGACCGACGCTGAGGGCAAGGCACAGATGTTCCGCAATGTGGAGATAGAGGCTGAGGACAGCATGGCGATTGCAACAGAGAAGGCTAAGGAGTTTGCTCGCATACACAACCCCATAAAAGTGCAGATAGGTCAAGGCAGACTGGAATTCCTGCAGGTATGCTACGACGATTCTATACTTCTCACCCGACTGACCTACTACCCATACGTACAACTGGGCATCGTGCTCATCTTCGTAGTCATTGCAATCTTTGCACTGCTCACCTCGAAGAAGGCCGAACAGAACAAGGTGTGGGTGGGACTGTCCAAAGAGACGGCACACCAACTGGGCACTCCTATTTCAAGTCTCATGGCGTGGACGGAAATACTGCGTGAGCAATACCCACAGGACGAACTCATCCCAGAAATGGACAAAGACGTGAAGCGCCTGCAACTCATCGCTGACCGTTTCTCCAAGATTGGTTCGGCACCAGAGCGCAAGAACGTTGACCTCATGGCACTGCTCGAGAGAGTGGTGGAATACATGGGGCGCAGAACATCCAACAAGGTCAGCATCACCACCAATCTGGATAAGGACGGAGCCACCGTACTGGCCAATCCGCAGTTGTTGGAGTGGGTATTCGAGAACCTCTGCAAGAATGCCGTTGACGCTATGGGTGGCGAGGGCAGCATACACATCAAGACCCACACAACGGGAAGTCACATCATCATCGATGTGAGTGACACCGGCAAGGGCATCGAACATAAAAATATCAAAAACGTATTCCGACCTGGTTTTACCACCAAGAAACGCGGATGGGGACTGGGACTGTCACTCGCCAAGCGCATAATAGAGGAATACCACGAAGGAAAAATCTACGTCCTCAACTCCGAACTGGGCAAGGGCACTACATTCCGCATAGAACTATGTCAACAATAATATATCCATCCCCCATATTCGGCCCCGTACACTCTCGCAGACTGGGCGTTTCGCTGGGCGTCAATCTCATGCCTGGCGACGGCAAGGTGTGCTCCTTTGACTGCATATACTGCGAATGCGGTTTCAACAGCGACTTCCGTCCCAAGCAGAAGCGACCCACCCGCGAGGAGGTCAAGGAGGCGCTGACACAAGTGCTCAAGCAGCGTCACGAGAATGGCGAACCACTTGACGTTATCACATTTGCCGGCAATGGCGAACCCACGGGACATCCAGATTTCGCTGGCATCATAGACGACACCATAAAGGTGCGCAACCAGTATTTCCCTGAGGCTAAGGTCTCAGTACTGAGCAATGCCACCTATATACAGAAAGAGGACATTCACGAGGCTCTGATGCGAGTGGACAACAACATACAGAAACTTGACACCATAGATCCCCTATATATAAATAAGGTGGACAGACCTCAACAGACTACCTACGATGTACGCAAGGTGGTAGAATATCTCAAAGCCTTTCGCGGTCACGTCATCATACAGACGATGTTTATGCGAGGTGACTACAAGGGCGAAACGGTGGATAACACCAGCGAAGCCTACGTCGCCCCGTGGCTCAAGGCAGTAATGGAGATACAGCCTCAACAGGTGATGATATACACTATCGACCGCGAGACACCAGCCCACGGTCTGCTGAAAGCCACACCCGAATGGCTCGATGCACTGAAAGAAAGGATTGAGTCGATCGGAATAAAATGCTCCGCTAGCTATTAAAAACAAAGGATATGAACAAAAAAACTCAAGCAGGAATCTTCGGAGTAATCCTTACCGCAGGACTGTCACTGATATGTGGTCTTGCGTATGCACTGAACGCAAAAATCAAGGGCATTGATTTTGATGATTACAAAGAAGAAGATAAATTCTGATGAAATACTCCATTGACCAGATAGCCACACTAATCGGTGCTAGGCGAGTGGGCCAGAGTGAGGGGAGCATCTCTTTTCTCCTCACGGATAGCCGTTCGCTCTCCTTCCCTGAGGAGACACTATTCTTTGCTCTGCGCTCCGGACGCAATGACGGACACCGATACATCGAGGAGCTATACAATCGTGGCGTAAGAAACTTCGTAGTAGAAACACTCCCCTCTACGGGAGGGGGCTTGGGGGAGGCTAATTTTCTTATCGTCCCCAATACCCTCGCAGCCCTGCAAAGACTGGCAGAAAGGCACCGCGATGAATTCGACATACCTATCGTGGGCATCACGGGTAGCAACGGCAAAACTGTAGTCAAGGAGTGGCTCTACCAACTCCTCATGCCGTCGATGCATGTCACCCGTTCGCCTCGCAGCTACAACTCCCAGATTGGCGTTCCGCTCTCAGTATGGATGCTGGGGGAAGAGAGTGAGGTGGGTATCTTCGAAGCTGGCATAAGCGAGCCTGGAGAGATGCGTCGCCTCACCGATATCATACAACCAACCATCGGCATCTTCACCTCACTGGGTCAGGCTCATCAGGAGAATTTTCACTCTCTGGAAGACAAGTGCCGTGAGAAGTTCCGTCTCTTTGATGGTTGCAAGACTCTCATCTACCCCGCTGACAATGATATCGTATTCCGAGTGCTGAGAGATAGCAAGTTCGGTGGCAAGCACCTCGGTTGGTCTCTCACCGATTCTCATGCCGCCTTCTTTGTCAAGGGCATAGAGAAAGGCGATGACAGCACTCGCATCTCATACTCCTTCCAAGGAACAGAGGGAGAATATGTCATACCATACATCAGCGAGGCGTCTGTCGAGAATTCCATCACCTGCGCAGTAGCAGCACTGCATCTGGGACTCTCTCCTGAGGTGCTCTCTGACCGCATGTCCCACCTCGAACCCGTAGCGATGCGCCTGGAGGTAAAGAACGGCCGCAACGGTTGTACGCTCATCAACGACTCCTACAACTCAGACCTCGCCAGCCTCGACATCGCCCTCGACTTCATGCACCGCCGCCCTGACCATAAGGGTAGCCGCCACACTCTCATTCTCAGCGACATTGAACAGAGTGGTCTCTCTGCCAAGGAACTGTATCGACAGGTATCCGACCTCGTGGTGAGTCGTGGCATCAACAAATTTATAGGCATCGGTGAGGCTCTCAAAGAGAATGCCAACCTCATAAAAATAGACAATAGCAGTTTCTACAGCGACACAGCATCATTCCTTGACAGCAGCGACTTTTCCTCTCTGCACGACGAGATAATACTCATCAAGGGAGCACGACGATTCTCATTTGACACCATAACCGAACAACTCGTGGAGAAAGTTCACGAGACTATCCTTGAGGTCAATCTCTCTGCCGTTGTGGCCAATCTCAACTGGTATCGCAGCCAGATGCAACCAGGCACCAAACTGGTCTGCATGATTAAAGCCGACGGCTACGGTGCCGGTGCGGTGGAGATAGCCAAGACGCTGCAAGACCATCGTGTGGATTATCTCGCTGTGGCCGTTGCCGATGAGGGCGTGGCACTGCGCAAAGCAGGCATCACCGCCAATATCATGATTATGAATCCCGAGATGACGGCATTCAAGACTATGTTTGATTACGACCTCGAACCAGAGGTGTATTCCTTCCGTCTGCTTGACGCACTGCGTCATGCCGCTCGCAAGGAGGGCATCACAGGATGGCCCATACACATAAAACTCGATACTGGCATGCACCGTCTTGGGTTCCATCCCATAGACGACATGCCTCGCTTGGTGGAGTATCTGAAGGAGCAGAATGCCCTCACACCACGCTCCGTATTCTCTCACTTCGTGGGTAGCGACGATGATGGCTTCGATGACTTCTCTGCCCAGCAGTTTGCACTATATCAGCAGGGGGCAGACGCACTGCAGGAAGCCTTCTCTCACCACATCCTGCGCCACATGTGTAATAGCGCCGGCATAGAGCATTTCCCAGAGCGTCAGATGGATATGTGCCGTCTGGGGCTTGGTCTCTATGGCATCAACCCTCGTACCAATCAGATAATAAACAATGTCTCAGCCCTCAAGACCACCATCCTCCAACTACGTCATGTCAAGGCTGGTGAGAGCATTGGCTATTCGCGCAAGACCATCCTCGACCGCGACAGCCTCATCGCTGCCATTCCTATAGGTTATGCCGATGGCCTCAACCGTCATCTGGGCAACCGCAACGGCTACTGTATGGTCAATGGTCAGAAGGCAGAATACGTGGGAAATATCTGCATGGATGTCTGCATGATTGATGTCACTGGCATCGACTGTCAGGAGGGAGACTGGGTAGAGATTTTTGGCAACTCCCTTCCTGTCACCGTTCTCTCCGACCGCCTCGAGACTATCCCCTATGAGGTGCTTACAGGCATCAGCAATCGTGTCAAACGCATCTATTTCGAAGAATAGTAGAAGTTAAAAATATTTAAAACTCCAAAGAACTTTCAACCTTCAACTTTAAACTTTCAACTAAAATTAGTACCTTTGCACCCGCTTTTCTAAAGAAAGCCGCATTCTGGAGAGGTCTCCTACGCCGTAAGTGGCTGGGCTGGCGAGGCGTCCGAAGGATGTGATGAGCAATAACAATTATTACTCACTATCAGCCACAAGAAACGTAAAAACTATGTATCTCGACAACGAAAAGAAGACTGAGATTTTCGGACAGTATGGTAAGTCAGCAACTGACACTGGTTCTGCAGAAAGCCAGATTGCACTCTTCTCTTACCGCATCAAGCACCTCACTGAGCACCTGAAGAAGAACCACAAGGACTATCGCACAGCACGCTCTCTGACACAGCTCGTAGGTAAGCGCCGTGCACTGCTCGACTACCTCTACGATCGCGATATCAATCGCTATCGTGCTATCGTCAAGGCTCTCGGTCTGCGTAAGTAAGAAGCCTACTCTATCCCCTCTGAGGGAAGGTACACAAATATCCCACGAAGGTATCCACCTAGTGGGATTTTTTTAGCCACCACATCAAGCTATCACTTTGCTCACAGACAGCTACATACTACTGGGACTACTTACATCCATCGTCCTTACCTTCGTATTGTGCATGAAAGCCATGCCTCTCATTAGGTATCAGATTGGCAATATGTTCATCATACCTAACGAGAACTCCTCGCTGGTCAAGGACGTTTCCAAGGCCAAACCTTACACCACAGCGCTGATGTACATAGGCTCTCTGGCAGCATCTCTGCTCATCAGCCTCCAACAGGAGCGCAGCGGCAGCGAACTCTACATTGCCATCGGCCTCTATGTCCTGCCCTTCATCATCTTCTGCATCACCAGGATGCTGATGCTCAGGATGATGGGAGCGATATTCTTCAGCACTGACAAGACCAGACTGGCAGACATGGAGCGTCGCTTCTACATGGCTATGCAGGCAGTCATTATGATTATGCTCGCGGTAGCATGTGTGATGTACAGCATGAGCGTCACAAAAGCCATACTAATAGCCCTCTGCGCACTCATATTCACAGAAATTGTAGCTTTCTGCAAAGAGATAGGTATCTTTTTCAAGAAAAATGTCGTTTTTTCACACTTTTTTTTGTACCTTTGCACCCTTGAAGCGATACCCCTCGCTCTGCTCATAGGTATGATGGCATTTCTAACTAACACGCTATAGATTAATATTTAGGATAAACGATGGTAAAAAAGATTCTGGTTTCGCAGCCAAAACCCACAAGCGACAACTCGCCATATTACGAGATAGCTCGTCAGTTTGATGTAGAACTCGTCTTCCGTCCTTTCATCAAGGTCGAAGGCCTTACATCGCAGGAATTCCGTTATCAGAAGGTCAATTTCGCCAATTACACGGCTATCGTATTCACCTCTCGTCATGCCATTGACCATTTCTTCCAGATGGCCAAGGAAATGCGCGTCACCATGCCAGAGACCACCAAGTACTTCTGTGTTACAGAGACCATAGCACTCTACATACAGAAATACACACAGTATCGCAAGCGTAAGGTATTCTTCGGTGAGACAGGCAAGATAGATGACCTCATCCCTATGATGGTAAAGCACAAGAACGAGAAATACCTCGTACCTATGAGCAGCGTGGCCAATGACAGCATCACCCGCCTCCTCGACTCCAAGGGACTCAACCACAAAGAGTGCGTGCTCTATCGCACCGTGAGCAATGACTTCAGCGAAGAGGAGAAGAAGAATTTCGACTACGACATGGCACTGTTCTTCTCACCTACAGGCATCAAGACCCTCGTGGATAATTTCCCCAACGTACATGAAAGTCAACTCCACATCGGAACCTTTGGCCCCACTACCGCCAAGACAGCACGCGATGCAGGACTTGACATCAGCCTTGAGGCACCCACAGAGCGCTACCCTTCCATGACGGGAGCCCTGCGCCATTTCCTGCAGGAACAAGAAGACTAACTTTGAACTTTGAACTTTTGAACTTTGAACTGAGAAAGTCGGAGCGTCTCCACAGCCATACCCTAATCGATAGGCTGTTTGAGCCTGGCAGAGGGAGCAAGAGCCTGACGGCATTTCCCCTGCGAGTGGTCTTTCGCATCATAGAACAGGCTGAACAGACTGAGACAAATGCCAGCATCCTCATCTCAGTACCCAAGCGACAATTCAAGCACGCCGTAGACCGCAACCGCGTCAAGCGTCAGGTACGCGAAGCCTATCGCACCAATAAGGAACTCATCCGACTGCCCGAGGGTAAGGCACTCACCATCGCCTTCATCTGGCTCGACAGTCAGCACCATCCCACGAGCATCGTGACCGCCAAGGTCAAGAACCTTATGCAAAGAATCACAGAGCAATGCGCAACATACTAACCGCCATACTGCTCCTGCCAATAGCGTTCTACCAGACGTGCATCAGCCCCTTCACCCCTGCCTCATGTCGCTTCACCCCGACCTGCTCGCAGTACGCTAAGGAAGCCATCATCAAGCACGGTCCCTTCCGAGGACTCTGGCTCGCAATAAAACGAATATTAAAATGTCATCCCTGGGGAGGTTCAGGCTACGACCCCGTCCCCTAAACGACTAAACGACCAAACGACCAAATATGAAAAATTTCATCGAAGAACTCAAATGGCGCGGCATGCTCGCACAGGTGATGCCAGGCGCAGAAGAACTGTTACAGCGTGAAATGGTGACAGCATATCTCGGCACCGATCCTACTGCCGACTCACTCCACATAGGCCACCTCTGTGGCATCATGATGCTACGTCACCTGCAGCAGTGTGGTCACAAACCCATCATCCTCGTCGGTGGTGCTACAGGCATGATTGGCGACCCATCAGGCAAGTCACAGGAACGCAATCTCCTTGACTCCGAGACCCTCTACCACAATCAGGAGTGCATCAAGAAGCAGGTTGCCAAGTTCCTCGATTTCGATTCAAAGGACGCCAATGCTGCCGAGATGGTCAACAACTACGACTGGATGAAGGACTTCACCTTCCTTGACTTCGCCCGCACCGTTGGCAAGCACATCACCGTCAACTATATGATGGCTAAGGACTCCGTACAGCAGCGCCTCAACGGCACCGCACGCGACGGACTCTCCTTCACCGAGTTCACCTACCAACTCCTGCAAGGCTATGACTTCCTCCACCTATACCAGACCAAGAACTGCAAAATGCAGCTCGGCGGCAACGACCAGTGGGGCAACATGACCACAGGCACCGAACTCATCCGTCGCACCCTGGGCAACGACCAGGAGGCATATGCTCTCACCTGCCCACTCATCACCAAGGCAGACGGCAAGAAATTTGGTAAGACAGAGAGCGGCAATATCTGGCTCGACCGCAATAGAACATCCCCATACAAGTTCTACCAGTTCTGGCTCAACGTATCTGACGATGATGCCGAAAAGTACATCAAGATTTTCACTTCTCTCACCAAGGAAACTATTGACGCTCTCGTTGAGGAACACAAGGCAGACCCAGGTCGTCGCATCCTCCAGAAGCGTCTCGCTGAGGAAGTCACCGTCATGGTTCACTCACAAGCCGACCTTGATGCTGCCATCGAAGCATCAGGCATTCTCTTCGGCAAGAGTACTAAGGAGAACCTGGAGAAACTCGACGAACAAACCTTCCTTGATGTCTTCGAGGGTGTGGAGACCTTCACTATCAGCAAGGAGCTGCTCGGTCAACCAGCCATCGAGATACTCACCCGTGATGACTGCCGCGTATTCCCTTCCAAGGGCGAGATGCGCAAAATGGTACAAGGCGGTGGCGTCTCTATCAACAAGGAGAAACTCACCGACCAGCAGCGTCCCCTCACCTCCGATGACCTCATCGCAGGCAAGTACATACTCGCACAACGAGGTAAGAAGAACTATTTCTTAATTAAAATTAATTCTTAATTCTTAATTCTTAATTCTTAATTTTTCTTCGTACCTTTGCAACCGCAAATCGCAAGATTTGTCACTTGGACTGTCGTATGGTGTAATGGTAGCACAACAGGTTTTGGTTCTGTTTGTCGTGGTTCGAATCCGCGTACGACAACCTAAGGAAATCGCAAGCCACTTATATTCAAGCACTTGCGATTTTCTTTGTTTTATTCATGATGAGGTAGAAGGAATAAGCTCAGATGCGCTTACCCACTGGACCGAAGTCGGGGGGGTAAAGCAAGAGGGCGAACTGTCTTCCAGGCCTCTTAATTATTGTTAACTAAAGTTGTTGTGGCTATTTCTGCAGGGTGACACCCATTATTCCGATGACGACATCGTTGGAGAGAGTGCGTAGGGTAAGACTCTTAAGTTTGCGACTGGGGTCGAGCTTCACATCAAGCAACTGAGCAGCACCGCCATTGATTTCACGACCATAGACACCCTTTATGCCAAGGGCTTCACCGAGGCGGCGGCTGACACGGTCGCTCATCAGATGAACACGATACGGACGCTTGCCCTCCACATGAAAAGCGTAGTCGTCGATGTAGTAGTCCTGCTCAATGGGACACCAATTGTAGGGGTTGGTGAGCAGAACGGTCTTCGACGTTCCGTCCTGATACTCTATGCGCACCAGTCCGTTGGCGATACGGCTCTGCATCTGGTTGGTGGTGCCAGCAAGCATGAGGTAGGCATGTGAGGCACGTCCCTTGAGGGCTATGGTGAGACTGTCGGGGTAGTTGTCCCACAGCGAGGTGTACGCCACATTCCTCCCCTTAGCATCGGTGCGGAAAGGTATGGCGGGAGCATCGTCAAGATGAGCGGTATATATATGGTCCTTGACGAGGGTACGGAAGACAGAGTCATTGGTCTCAGCACGGAGAAGTGGGTGGCACCATTCACCAAAGCCGTTCTTGGGGATGCGCAGCGAGGTATATGGCGATGCTGGAGAGAGGTATTCGTTCTTGAAGATGTCGGTGACACGACTATTGAAGGCACTATCCATATTCACTGGTTTGCACTGAGACGTGACGATTTCATCGAAGTCTGTGGCCAGGTAAGCCTCTCCCCCTGCCTTCCTCCGTAGGGAGGGAACAGAATGAGTCTTAGAACACTTCTGCAACTCGATATGCTGTGTGAGGTCATTGCTGCAAACTGTCTCACGATAGCGACCACCGCCGATGTTCTGACGGATAACAATCTGCAACTGCTGTGGCAAGCGCTGATGGATATCGTAAATCTCCTTGTCGCCCTCACGACGGAAGGAGAAGTCAATATAGGGAGTATGGACGCTGGCAGAGTCCCATGCCTCGGGGAAGCCTGGACGGATATACAGTTTGCCATTGAGGGCATCGGGAGTGATACCATATAGTCCCTGTATGGCGGTCTTGGCGGTAATGCCTACATTGTCAGAGAAATCGCGATACACCTCACCACGTGCAGCATCGTAGTAGCTGACCTGACCGATGTTGGCTGGCGACTGACCAAGGTACATCTCGTCGAGCAATACACCCTTCATCAGGTGGAATGCCTCATCAGCGCGCCCAGCATGGAAATAAGCCAGCGCTGTATGCATCACCTCAGCATGCGCCACATTATTGGTGCTCCACACATAGGGCAGCCAGTTGGTGGTGGAGAGTATATAATAGTTATTAACGGGAACGTTAATAGGAATATGTGGTATTACCTCATCAACATAGCGCGTGGCGAGGTAGGCTTGTTCGGGAGTACAGGCATAACTGTCGATAGGGGTATATACAGTCCATAGAGCTGCACTGGGGTGCTGACGCTGCAAACCCATCAGGTCTTTATACTCCGCCCAGCAACCTTCCTCGGGCATCCAGAGTTCACGATTCATGGCAGCAAGTATCTTCTCCGCCTCTGCTCGGTAAGGCGTGGGATCTTCACCTATGATTTCGGCTATTCGGGCAGCCACCGTATTACAACGATAGTTGTAGGCGGTAGAGTGCGTCACGCCACCACTATTATAATACAGTCCGTCGCTCGCCCATATACAACAGTAGGCATCGTAGAGGCCGTCATCGTTGGGGTCCCAGTTGAGTTTCTCCCAAGCAATATGACTTGTCAGCACCGGCCACATCTTTCTTAGGTAGGCAGAGTCTGCATCAAACTGGAAGTGCCACAGCAGTTCGTCGATGTAGTTGAGATTCATATCGTAGTGGTGGAACTTGTCGTTGCGGTGTGGCGAACGACAGATATAGCCATTGGAATACATCGGAGTACCCCACTTATACTCTGCACGACAGAGATTCTCCTGAGCCGACTGCGTAGGGTGCGGGATAGTGCAAGGCACGTCAGTGACCATACTCTCAGCATAGGCATCGAAATGATGACGGGCTCTGTCATGCCAACCGAGGAAGTCACCCATATATGCTGCGCGCCAACCGGGAATCTGCATGCGCCACGCTACAGCGCCATGAAGGAAGGTGTCACCATCCCACGCTCCATCGCCAGCAGTGACCAAAACACCACCCAGAGTATTGACATACGGGTCAGGAGTGCTGAAAGTCACCATACTAGCCAACTCGCTGCGATACCGTTCACAACGGTCATACTCCTCTGCACTGCCATCATCACCCAAGGTAATCAGTTGCTGGGAGATAGTCATATAGGTAATGTTGTTGGTAGCGTCCCAGTCGAGGGACTGCAACTGTTTCTTGTCGGGCGATGCCTCAAGAGAACCTGCTTCCTCAGCATTCATGTCACCCGAGCGTTTGAGTTTCTGGTTGGCGATTTCGCAACACTCAGCATGCGCCGTAACGACACCCTTGAAACCACTGGTCACTATCTTCCAGATACCACCCTGACGGTCAGGAAAAGCGAGGACTGACATCTCCACCTTGCCACTACCCCACCCCTTGTCGGTGAGCACATAACTGCGACGACCCGCCGTATAGCGGGCCTCACAATGGTCTGTCTCATCAAGCCGCGTGGTCTTGCCATTAACCGTGAGCGAAAAACTGATATTGCGACTATCCTTCTTCTTATAAGCCACGAAGATGGGGCGGTCGCTGGTCTCAAGGCGGTCCTCATCATGACTGCCATAGAGAGCCCGCGTGTAACGGTTCTCGCCATTAACGCACACGAAGTCCTGACCGTCGGGGCGATACTGCCACGTGCGCGCCGACATGCTGAGGGATAGCATGCAGAGTATGGCGATGAAGGAGAGCATATCTATTTCTACTTTATCTAGGTTCCATCTCTGCAAAGTTACAAACTATTTCGTTATCCTCCAAATTTTTCGTTAAAAATGGGGGTGAAAAGCACCAATTGATATATGTCAAGTGGCGCGGAGCTGTACTGCTTTTTATTGTTTTTGCTTTCGAGGTCTTTTTATAACGATAGTTATGTGATAAGTGATATGACCTGGGCGTGAGAGCTTGCTCTCAAAGGCAAGGGCATAGCGATTAGCACGTCAGTTACATCGTAACTATAGACCGAAGAAAGGGTTATTTCTGTTTTTTTTGGAAAATATATTCGGAAGATTCGTGAGATTCGTGGTCTAGAATAAAAATAGATGTCCCGACCACCGCTGTGGCCAGGACATCCGATACATAAATTTGCTTTGTTATTTATAAGCAATTATACAATCCTCATTGGAGGAGGATGTATAATTTTTAGAATGCATCCTCGAAGTCGACGTGAAAGCTAACATCAGTAGTAAGTACTCTCGTACCTCCTGATCTTAATTCGGGAGTATTAATACGAATATCACAGTCAACAACGCAGATAGGACCATCTACAGAGCGAATAACATTCTCATCGTGCATGTCGCTTAGGTATATGTCAGGAGTAGCGTATGTCCAGTTCCTTGGATTCTTCAATTCAAATCCCATATGCTCCATGTACTCCTCGATTTCATCGTCTGATAGATGTGAACCTCTTATATACGGTTGTTCTACAAGGATCTTGAATTCTCCATCCTTATTACGTCCAAATCCCAGTACAGAAAGTCCCGTTTCAGGGAAATATGTATTATGCAGTGCTATTCTGTCGAGTGCCAGAATAGGAGTAATGAAATAATCAAGTCCGATGCTTTTCACCAGTGTTGCGCCATGGTCAAATACCACAGCCTCTCCCCCCTCAGCTATTCCTTCTCCTAGAGTTTGTTGCAGGACATCATCTATAGAGTCCGTCCAGCATCCTATGCTCTTAGCCCACAGTTCTATGCAGTTTTCTTGCTTCTTGCCCTGTTGGCACTCTCTTTCGAAATCGCTGACATTCTTCGGAGAGTCTGTATCTGCTCTATCTTCTGCTCCCGCGAGTATGGATGCAATGACATTCGTCTCACCGCCCGTTGCGCAGCCATGCTGTTCTCTCGGTGAAAATCGTTTATATACAAGCCTTCCGCTGATAAATTGCTCTGCATAATAATTAAGTCTTTTAAGTCCTTCGGGTGTGAAGCCATCTTCTATTATTTTCCGTATGGATACCCAAAAGTCCGAGTTTGTCATTATATTGATATTGTTTGATTCCACCTGCAAAGTTACGATTAAGTTTTGAAACTACCAAATTTTTCGTTAAAAATGGGGGCGAAAACCACCAATTGATATATGTCAAGTGGCGCGGAGCTGTACTGCTGTGGGGATGACTAAAGTCTAAGGTCTAAGGTCAAAGTTGGGAAAGAACAAAGACTGTTTTGCGATGTTAAGTGAATAAAAATAGATGTCCCGACCACCGCTGTGGTCAGGACATCCGATACATAAATTTGCTTTGTTATTTATAAGCAATTATACAATCCTCATTGAAGCATTTTGTATAATATTTAGAAGTCATCTTCGAACTCGGCATCTTGATCTATTTGTCTCTAATTTTATCTCTAGCCTTAATTGCATTATTCTCACTGCCATTATTAGCGCAGTTGTTCAGGCTTTCTTGTGATTTTATAGCATTCACAATTGAATCCAACTTGGTTCCAATCTCCTGTAGAGGAGTTTTTAGGTCTTGGGGCGATTGAGATACTCTGTTACTCATAAAGCACGACAGTAATAATACTAAAAACAAGATAATTGGATAAAACATCACAATAGATTTCGATTTTAAGCAATGTTTCTTTATGGAACAACTGTTATTTCCTTTTGGTATTGATATATCGAATCTGTAGATCAGATCTTTCCACGTATTATCACCATTATGATACCTTGTAATAAACTCTTTCTCATGCTTGCGAAACTTGTTCTCGAGTAACAGATAATAGAAGTCTAATGCCCAAAACATGCAGATAGGGATAACAGCAATCAAAAGATATTCATTTAACTCAACTGAAGCAGCACACAGTGCAATTAGAGCCGTAACAATAGTTAATGTCCAATTTTTACAATTTGAACTGTTGGATGCCATTCTGTTTATGGTATCCTGAAGCATCTGCAGATACTGACGAACATCCGTCACTTCATATATTTCTTTTTGTTGCTCACTCATAAATTTATACTATTGGTAAGTTATTATCCACTTGACAATATTCACAATCCTTTAGGTATTCTGGTACTTCTAATGTTATAACACCTGGCTTGTAAACTACAACTTTTTTATTATGCTCTTTGAAATAATTTACTTCACGCTCAGTATATTGTGAAAGAATAGCATTATCAGTCATCACATAAAGTAATACGTCCGATTGGTCCATACGTAGTTCCAGTGCAGGCCAAGTATCTTCGTTTTGATTTTTTCGATTCAACATTACACCGTCATTAACCCAATCAATATAAACCACCTTGCCAAGACTATTCAAGTGTCTTTTAATATTAAGGAGTTCCTTCGCATCAAGAGAACTGTGGGAAAGGAACACATCAAATCTCTGATAGAGCAACTCTTGATTATCATACAGCAGATGAAGAAGTTCCGTAGGATTTTTCTTAATATCAATTGGCTTTAGCGCAGATTTCTTTCTTTTGCCCTTCCTTTCTCTTGCCAACCAAGGGCGTTCGCCCATGCGCAATAAAGATTTATAGGCTACCACGCGAAGGTCATAATTCTTGTCACAAGCATTAACTTTTTCCAAGAATGCAACGGTTTCCCTACATTTAAATTGTGCCGCCTCTATCAAAATAAGGTAACGAGCATTAATGTTGAGCGTATCACGTTTGCGCACATCAAAATAGGTTTTTACCAAAGCATTTATATATGGAGGACAGACATCCTGTACATGAACAAGATTTTCTGCATTTTTTTTGCTACGTTCATTCATCTTCCTTGTAGCGTTATTCTTGAGTTCATGCTTGAACGTATTTATTTCTTCATCTGACAGTGTACGTTTATTCACGCGTTTAATTTTTGCATTTCGCTCCAGGAATTTTTCTGGAGTTGAAAAGGACACTGTTCTAAGATTTTTCTTCTTTCTTCGTATATAATCGTTCTTACGACTATTGCAATAATAACAGATATCCTCCCATGTGTAAGGGAAATATTCTTTAAATGCTTCAAGGTAATCCTGAAAGCTAAATCCAACAGGAAGAATATTCACAAGTTTTTTGGATAAGATTGCGAGATGAAACCCTTTTAGTACAATTTTCTCTCTATAATATTGCCTTCGATAGTAAATTGACATTATATTATTGTTTAAGGAGTTACTCAACTTGTTTTATAATAGTCTTAGGTTTTAATCATTCAGCCCCACCCCTGTAGTGAGGGTGGGGCTGAAATATACATTTATTGATGATTGTTGATTACTCGAAGTCCCCTTCGAAGTCGTCCTCAAACTCTGCATCCATGGAGAGAGTTCCACCTGGTGTTGGTGTAGTTGATGGTGTCTCATTCATGCCCATTGATGTACACACCATGTTTGTAAGCTTAATTTCTACAGCCTTAACAGAAGGCTCGATATATTCTTTTTTCATTTCGTCTCTGAATTTTTAAAGATTAATACTAAGTCTTCTTTTTTATTTTACCTGCTGACCAACAACGTTGAAGTTGCCAATGAAGAGCTGACCGTTCTTGATTACCTTAACTGGAGCCACTGCCTCAGCCTTAGTCTCAGCCACAGCCTCTACTGCTGTAGCATCAGCAAACTCTGCTGGGAGAGCGTCAGTGCCACCTGCTGCAACCTGAACGTACGCCTTGTGAGCAGGGATACATTTGTAAGTATTATTTGTTACCTTAGTAAAGCCAACGTTATCACCATCCTTAAAGAGTACGTAGTAGCTATCTGTCTCTTTTTCTATCACATTGCTATCGCTATCTGTGCCAGATATAGAAGAAGTGGCAGTACCAGCCTCGGTAGTCTCAGAGAAGGTATATGAACCAGCTGTACCCTGAAGAACAACACCCGTGTTAGCAGGGATGATGCCATCAGTAATCTCCGTCATTGTAACTGCTGTGCCAGCAGCATTCAGTGCTCCTGTATAAGCCGTCACACCACTAGGTATCTCAACTGCATAAGGCAGAGCAAGTGTTGCATAGCCTGCGCTTCCGATAGACATGGTGTAAGAGTTTTCGTTGCCATAAACAACCTTGAAGCCATAGATACCCATATCGCTATCACCTGTATTTGAGATATTTACCTTGGTAAGACCTGTTCCTGTAATAGCATAATATACAGCATCCAGATAACCGCCCATATTGTAGCCAATCTTCTCAATATCAACATTCTTATTGTAATCAACGCCAGTAGAAACGCCAAAACCACGGAGAGAGTTGTTACTGTTACTCGTCACATACACGACAATGTTACATGGAGCGTTTACAATAAAGGAGAAATAACGGGTATCATTTCTTGAACCACCTCCAAACTGAAGACGTTTGGTGAAAGATATACCATCTACGCTAGCACTTGATTCAGGAAAATTAACTGAACCTACATACACACCATCTTTGGTACTACTTGCTGCCCAGCCGTTCTCACTGAAATTAAATGTAGAGGTTGTTGCGATGCAGTACTTTGCACTGAATGAAGTTACGTCAGAGTCAGTCATGCCACTCTTTACAGCATAAGCCTTAACGGTGCAGTCTGCTGTTATTACAGGTTTGTTGGTAGCGTCATATACGTTACTTGTTGTGCTTGGAGCAGTGCCATCAGTGGTGTAATAGATAGTAGCACCATCTGCAGCAGTCATAGTGATAGTGTTCTCACTCTGAGAAATCTCTGGAGCATCCAGAACAGAAGCATCTGCGCGAGTAACGACAATGGTCAGGATGTTAGTACGAGTAGCACTCTCCAACCCCATCTGACGTCCAAAGAATAAAGAGTCTGCGTCTGCAGTCAGAGTGTACTCTGTTGCTTCTGGGGTGCCTGCAGTTCTTTTGCCATCAGTAGCAGTCCAATCGGCGAGTTTATTTGGGGATGCAGGGGTTTCTGTATTGAAAGTGTACAGACTAATAACTCCCACCTTAGTTTCATCACTGTTATTGATATAACTACTAATAGAAATCTTGTCACCAGTCTTGAAGCCACCTTCAATCTCAAGTTTGAGACAGTTGTTAATGTACTGATTTGGCTCATCACCTGCAACAGCCAAACTGTTTGGACACGTGATTGTACCATTAGGTGTGGTACCACCGTTGTTGTACTTCTGACCTTTGTAGTTTTTTTGCACGGTTCCACGGATTGTAGCAACAACACCCTTAGCTGTGTTGATATTCTCTGTTCCGTCAACATAGGAATAGAGGACAACATCTGTTGCCTTTGCTCCGATGACTATCGTCATCAAGAGCGCGAAAATAGATAAAATCTTTTTCATTTGTTTAATAATTTAGTTTGTTAAATAAAATGAGTAAATTTGTTTTGTTTAATCTGTTTCTTTCTGTTTTTTTGTTAATCTGTTTTGTTACATTATTATATAAAGATTATATTTCGCTATTTAGCATCTTTTTTATCTACTCCGTTAATGATTCTATATTTAATTAGAAAATTTGAAAGAATCGTTTTTGTATATAGGTTGTTCTGTCCGTTCTCCTTTGTGACAAAGACTGTAACACCTATATTCAACACTTAAGATATTTTTTTCATCTTTAGTCTTTTTGGCTATTTCGTCAAGCTTCTTTTCTTTTATATTCTGAACAGTTCCTTCATCTGAGGATTCTACTATTTGCAAGAAATAGCGTTGCGCATTTTCGCCACTTTCTTTTATATTTGTGAGCTTCACAAAGTCTTTTTCATAATCTACTATATCTGGATTCCCTGCCTTAAACTCAATCAACGCTACGATTTCCTGATTATCATAGATTACTAAATCTATATTGCCAGACTCGCCATATTTCGTAATGCATGGAACACTAGCATCCAATCCCCATTCATTACTGGTGTTTCCTTTGGAGAAAAGGTACTTGTCTTTTGTTGGCGTTTCAACAGAATAGCAAAAACTAGAATCGTTGCATAATTCATTGAATGCCTCCACAAAGGCAAAGCGAAATTCTTGCTCACTTAAACGTAACTTACCCTTTGCTACAACATTACCTTTTGCATCCTCAATATCTCTGTATCTTGGAACTGTAATCGATGTTCGCTCTCCATTATCGAAAGAAAGATTCCCCTTTGCTCTAAAATAAGCACACTGAACCTTCTGAAAAGCTTTTTGGATAAGCCTTTCCATAAGTGCACTTATGTCGTTACAACATTCTATCATTTCTTTGCTATGCTTGCGCGCGTATATCATATGTATCTTGTCGCCTCACATTGCTGCTTGGCTGGTTGAACTTCTCTAAAAGCTCTCCCGACTCTCACGAGCAAGGAGAGTAATCAACTTTATTAACTAATTAATTTATTAACATGCCCCCCATGAAAGGGGAGGCTTATGAAAAAATTATCTCACCCTCGCGGGCTTTAGGACTCACCCCCGGCCCCTCTCTATGAACGAGGGGAGAGGATAGTTTCTTTCTTCCAGTATGTCAAAATGGTGATTACGTAAGTGCACAAAAAAAGCGCAGGTTCTCACCATACGCATCTCAGGTCTAGCACAACCTACTATCTCTATGGTTTACACCTACGCTAGAAGCGCGGTGCTCTCATCGAGATAGTTATAGGCAAGTCGTCAGAAGACAACTGTCCTACGATTTGCCCGTTATTTTCGCTCTTTCGAGGTGCTAGTTCGAGATGCGATTTGAGCAATCTAATATGTATGCAAATTGGCTCTTTCGTGCCCGCGCATGGGCATATTACGCCAATATACAGTGGCAAAGTTACAACATTTCTTCGAAATGTGCAAGAAAAATAAGGAAAAATTGCCACAATTTTTCCACGATACGTGAGCAGAGCTCACTACGATACGCACCAGAGGCACCGCTCCAGCTCTGTGAGCCTACGATAACGGAAAGCACGCGCACGCGTACACGCGCGAGAATTTTGAAGAAAAAACCTACACTCCTCCACTCATATGCGGGAAGGCGCATGAATACTGGGCTGAGCGGGTGGTGGAGGATAGTGGAGAGTGGAAGTTTTTCTCCATTTACGGTTGCTTAGCGCCCATCTGCGGGTACTTAGCGCCCACGTGTGGGTGCTATGCTTCCACAGATAGGGGCATAGCGGCTACAATACGGAACAGGGGAGAATAGCTAAGCAAGGGCAGTAGGGCTTTAAGAAGCCCCTTCTTCGTAATTCTCCATATATAGGTGTTCACCGTCAAAGACAGCGTAGGTGAACTGCGTAATCCAGTCTCCCAGAATCATCAGGCGTGACTGGTGGGAGAGCATCAGGTCCAATTCTATATGACGATGACCGAAGAGGAAGTAGTCGATGTCGGGGTGCTCCTTCAGGTATTCCTTGGCGAATAGCACGAGGTACTCTTTGTCCTCGCCCATATATGGCGGCTCCTTACCGTCCTTGCGCTTGAGGCGTGAGTGCTTGGCCCACGTCAGACCAAACTTAATACCAAGGTCGGGGTGCACGAGGTCAAACATACGCTGACAGAAGCGATTGCGGAAGATGGAACGGATGAAGCGGAACTTATGGTCGGGGTCACCGAGTCCGTCACCATGGGCTAGGTAGAATGTCTTGCCCTGCAGTTCGAGTGTGACGGGTTTCTTATGGAGAATGACGCCACACTCCTCCTCCAGGTAGTGGTATGCCCAGATATCGTGATTGCCGATGAAATAATGCACCTCAACGCCCATGTCGGTGAGTTCACTGATTTTGCCCAGGAAACGGGTGTATCCCTTGGGCACTACCTGGCGGTATTCGTACCAGAAGTCGAACATATCGCCGAGCAGGAACACGGCTTCTGCCTTGTCCTTAATCTCGTCGAGGAAATGTACCAGTCGGCGTTCCTGCATCCTCCTGTGAGGTATGGCTAAGGAACCGAGGTGAGCGTCGCTTAAAAAATAAACCATAGGGTCACTCCTTTATTCAAATCCTAACTCTATACGTGCTTCTTCTGTCATCATACTCTTGTCCCATTCCGGTTCGAAGACCATGTTGACAGTGGCAGAGGTGACGCCCTTGACGGCTGACACCTTGGAGCGCACATCCTCAATGATATAGTCGGCAGCGGGACATGACGGTGCCGTGAAGGTCATATCGATGTCGAGAGCTCCGTCATCGGCGAGGTCTATCTTGTAGATAAGGCCAAGGTCATAGATATTGACTGGTATCTCGGGGTCGAAGACTGTCTTGAGGACTTCTATGATACGCTGTTCTGTTTCGTTTTTTTCTTGTATATTCATATCTTATTATTGTCTCTGAACGAGTAATACTGGCCATCGGTGATGATGACATGGTCGAGGAAATGGATGCGCATGGTGCGACATGCCTCGCTGATTTTCTTTGTCAGCATCTCGTCGTCACGGCTGGGGCTGAGGTTTCCGCTGGGGTGATTGTGGGCGAGAGCGATGACGGTGGCATTGTTGAGCAGGGCTTCCTTCATGACGAGGCGCACATCAACGGCGGTCTCGGTGATGCCTCCGTGAGAGAGGCGCAGGGTCTTTATCTCCTTGTAACCCTGATTCATCAGTATGAGGTAGGACTCTTCCACGTCCAGGTCCCTCATGCGGGGCCATAGGTGGGTGTATATGTCTCGTGAATTGACAAACTTGCGACGCTCCGGCATCTCCGTTCCCTCGCGACGCTTACCCAGTTCACAGGCTGCGAGTATGGTGATGGCCTTTGCCTCTCCTATGCCATTGTAGCCCATGAGTTGAGGGAGGGACATCTTGCTGAGCTGAGCGAGATTGTTGTCGCAGTCGCTGAGTACATGTTTCATCAGATCCACAGCGCTCTCCTCCTGATTGCCCGAGCCGATGAGTATGGCGAGGAGTTCGGCATTAGACAGTGCCTCTGCTCCGAGCCTCATGAGTTTTTCACGTGGTCGGTCTGCTTCATCCCATTTCTTTATCCCCTCCATTCCTTACTTATAAAAAGTTTTCTCAAACGCCTGGAATTCATCCTGCCCCCTTACGCAGCGCTTCCACCATGCCTCAAGGAATCCCAGACCGTACCCCATGAGTTGGGTGAAGGCAGCGGGGATGCTCAGCAGTCCTATCTTCAGCGAGCGGTTCTGTATCGTGGAATCGACGCAGATGATGAGCGAATAGAGCAGGATAGGCAACCAAGGAAGGGCGCAGAGCCAGTACCAGCGGTGCACGTCGTCATAGTACATCAGGGCACGACCTACTGCTGAGGTCACTACGAGGGCTATCACACCTACGGTGAATACCATCGGCAGCATGTGAACCAGTTTCATGGTGCCTGGATGACGCTTCTCGAGGTTGATGCGCGCTATACCGCTGTTATATACCTGACGGAAGAATTTCTTCAGGTCCGTACGACGCTTGTGCCACACCCACGCCTCCGGGAAGAGGCGACACTCGTATCCTGCCTCCACAATGCGGTATGAGAAATCGATATCCTCACCGAAGCGCATCCTGGAGAATCCGCCCAGTTGCTCATATACCTCACGACGGATGCCCATATTGTAGGAGCGTGGATAGAACTTATCGAGTTTCTTCTTTCCGCCGCGTATGCCTCCCGTAGTAAAGAAACTTGTCATGGAGTAGCTGATAGCCCTCTGCACGGGGGTAAAGGACGGATGTGAGGCATCGGCACCACCGAAGGCGTCACAGGGAGCGAGGGTCAGTTCCTCATCGACGGCGGCGAGGTAACCGTCAGGGAGCACCACGTCGCTGTCGAGGATGATGAGGTAGTCACCCTTGGCACGCTCCGCACCGTAGTTGCGGCTCTGCCCTGGCCCGCTATTCTCCTTGCAGTAATAGCTCAGGCTGAGGCGGTCTGCGTACTTGTCGCACACCTCCTTGCAAGGCACACTGGAACCATCCTCCACGATGATGACCTCAAAGTCAGTAAAAGCCTGACGGGTGAGACTGCCGAGCAGTTCATCTACCTCATCAGGCCTATTGTATACTGGTACTATTATGCTAAACATGGGGAGAGGGGCTTACTCCTTCACACGCTGCAGATAAGAGCCGTCACGGGTATCCACCTGTACGAGCTCACCCTCCTCAATGAAGAGAGGCACGCGAATCTCCACACCTGTCTCCAGTGTAGCAGGCTTGAGAGTATTGGTAGCGGTGTCGCCCTTGATGCCTGGCTCTGAGTGGGTCACACGGAGCACGGTCTTCAGAGGCATCTCTGCATAGAGCACTGTATCGGTATCAGCATCGCTGACTACCTCTACTATGTCTGACTCCTTCATGTACTCCACACCAGTAACGAGCTCTGCTGGGATAGGAGTCTGGTCGTAGGTCTCCTGATTCATGAAGATATAGTCCTCACCCTCCTTGTAGAGGTACTGGTAAGGACGACGGGTGATCTGAACCTCCTCGAGCTTCTCACCGATGTTGAAACGACGCTCCAGAACACGACCGTCGGTCACGTTCTTCAGCTTGATAATCATGATGGTGTTACCCTTACCTGGCTTGCGGTGCTGGAAATCGATGCAAACCCAAATGCCACCGTCCATACGTACGGCAACGCCTTTCTTAATGTCTTGTGAATTAATCATTTTTATTTACTATTTGACAATTTACGATTTACAATTATCTATTCAAAGGTGCAAAGTTACGAAAAAAAGTTGAAAGATGACAAGGTGACGCTCGAAAGTCCCCCGTACTATAGTTAATAAATACTAAAAAAACTTCATCTTTCAACTTTCAACCTTCAACTTTCAACTAAAATTAGTACCTTTGCACCTCGAATTGCGCAAAATAACAAAATAAGATATCTTAGAAGACAATGAAAAGAACATTCCAGCCACACAATCGTCGCCGCGTTAATAAGCATGGTTTCCGTGCACGTATGGCAACAAAGAACGGTCGTCGCGTGCTCGCCAGCCGCCGTGCACACGGTCGCAAGAAGCTCACAGTAAGCAGCGAGAACCACGGAAAGTAATACCGCGACCGCAACAAAAGGCAATCTGTCATTTCTTAACTCAAGGAATGGCAGATTGTTCTTTTACTGGCGCACCTATTTATAATTATTCTTAATTCTTGTAACATATTTGAACTTTTATTAGTACCTTTGCACTATCATGATACAGGTAAAAGTAATAAATAAAGGTAAGCAACCGCTGCCTAAGTATGCTACGCCACAGAGTGCGGGCATGGATCTCAGAGCTAATACTGAGGAGGCTTTCACACTACAGCCACTGGAGAGGCGACTGGTTCCCACAGGACTCTTTATCGCACTTCCAGAAGGCTATGAGGCACAGGTGCGCCCACGCAGCGGACTGGCTCTCAAGCACGGACTGACAGTACTCAATACCCCTGGCACCATAGACGCCGACTACCGTGGTGAGATAGGCGTGGTGCTGGTAAATCTCTCCAATGAACCCTTCACCGTAGAGCCTGGCGAGCGCATAGCACAGATGGTCATTGCCAAGCATGAGCAGGCCGACTTCATCCTCGTAGAAGAACTCGACGAGACTGAGCGTGGTGCAGGGGGATATGGACACACGGGAACGCACTGATGGGAGATTATATACCATCTATTTATGAAGGATAATCTACGTCATATATTACTCCGAACGCTTCTTGTAATGACCCCCCTCCTTTGGGAGGGGTTGGGGGTAGGGTCGCTTGGTGCTACTGTCAATCGCTACCAATACTTCTACTACGAGGCGGTGAGACAGCAGAATATGGGCAACTATGCAGCTGCCTTCGAACTCTTCCGTCACTGCTACGAACTCAATCCCGACGCTTCGGAGACCAACTACGCACTGGGCACGTTCTATATGGCTATGCAACAGGACTCGGTGGGAGTGGCATACCTGAAGCGCGCCACCATGCTGGAGCCGGAGAATAGCGAGTTTGGCGAGAAACTGGCACAGACGTACCTCTACCAGAATAAGATAACGGAGGCTGCAAAGGTCTATGAGCAACTCGTCAAGCAGCAACCCGACCACACGGAGTATCTGGAGATTCTCCTGCGCATATACCAGCAGGAGCACGACTACCCCAATATGCTCGCTACCCTCAACCGTATGGAGGTGCAGGAGGGCGCATCCGAGGAAATCACCCTGGAGAAGATGCGCGTGCACTCCATGATGGACGACAACGAAGGGGCGTACCGCGAACTGAAGAGCCTCATCGACGCACACCCCTTTGACCACAACCTGAAACTGATGCTGGGCAACTGGTACCTCAACGTAGGCAGGAAAGCAGAGGCTCTGCGCACCTTTAATGAGATACTCGCTGAGGAGCCCGATAATGCACAGGCACAGATGTCACTGATGGACTACTACCGCAGCGAGTCGCTCAGCGGAGAGGCCGACAGCGTGCTCTACACCATGCTGGTAAATCCGCGCACCGACCCCAGCACCCGAGTGGAACTCATCCGTTCGTGGGTGAAGGACAGCGAGGAGAAGGGCGGCGACTCACTGCGCGTCATGCAGGTCTTTGACAAGGTGCTCGCACTGCCTCAGAAGACCTCCGAGGTGGCGGAGATGCGCGCTGCCTATATGGAACTCAAAGGCGCCGCAAACGCTGACATCATACCAGCCTGGCGGCGAGTGCTGGAGATAACACCCGACAACACCCCTGCCCGACTGCACCTCATACAGCAGATGTGGCGCGACAGCATCGACGAGCGCGTCATCGAGGAGTGTCGCATCGCTACGGAGTATATACCCGACGAACCCATGCTGTACTACTACTACGGTCTGGCGCAGTTTATCAACGAGCACAACCGCGACGCCATCACCACCCTCAAGCGCGGTGCAGGGTGTATCACGCGAGAGACCAACAAGGACATCGCCGGCGACATCTACGCCCTGCTGGGCGATATATACCAGAAGGAAGGCAAGATAAAGGACGCATACCAGGCCTATGACAGTTGCCTGGTGTATAAGCCCGACCACGTCTCCTGCCTCAACAACTACGCATACTTCCTCTCCGAAGAGGGCAAAGACCTGAAGAAAGCGGAGAAAATGAGCTACCGTGCCATCTCCGCCGAGGCCAACAATCCCACCTACCTCGACACCTACGCATGGATACTCTACAAGCAGAAGCGCTACGACGACGCCAAGGCATACATCGACATGGCGATGGAATACCTCAAGGAGGGCGATGACCCCGACGGCGAGATACAGAAACACGCAGAAAAAATAAACAAGAAACTCAAGAAGAAATGAAAAAGATACTCCTTGCCACGGCCCTGCTCTCCGTGAGCATAGCTTCACAGGCACAACTCAATGACATCATCAATTCCCTCTCCGGCAAGATAGACGGTCTTAAGGCTGCCATCGCACAGTCGCTGGTCTCCGTGGATACTATCGCTGTGGACACCGTATCAGTGGATACCGTAGCAACAGACACCGTAGTTGTAGTACTTCCCTACCTCCGCAAAGTCTATGACAATGCCGTATATGCCAAGAACGTAAACTCCAAGATAAGCCTCGGCATCAAGGGTGTAGGCAAGGACCTCACGCTCGATGGCAAACTGCAGATGCGCAAGGGACAGGTGATACGCATCACCATCGTGCCCTTCGGACTGATGGAGGTAGCTCGCCTGGAGTTTACCCCCACCTACGTGCTCCTCATAGACCGCATGCACAAGGAGTATGTCAAGGCATCATACGATGACGTGGCATTCCTCCGAACAGAGGGACTCACCTTCTATACCTTGCAGTCACTCTTCTGGAACGAACTCTTCCAGCCTGGCAAGGCAAAACTCTCCGACAGCGACCTGCGTCGGTACAGCCTGCAGGGAGGTACCGTCTCCTTCAAGCAGGACAAGATGCTGTTCACATGGCAGACCAATCAGAATGCCCTCATCACCTCCACCAACATCTCCTACGGCGCAGGTACCAAGGACGCCTCCAGTGTCAGCGTCAGTTACGGAGACTTCACCCCGATGGGCGTCAAGCAGTTTCCTAAGAGCGAGCATATCACATTCAATACCAAGGCATTCTCCTCCGGTTCCATGTCACTCAACATCGACATGCGCAGCATCTCTACCGACGCTGACTGGGAGCCCACTACCAACGTCTCCGGCAGTTACAAGCAGGTCACCGCAGAGGAGTTCTTCTCCAGATTAGGAAAACTTTGAGTAATGCATAATTCATAATGCATAATGCATAATTCTTCAATTTTCAATCTTCACTAATGTACAGACTACTCTTCTTATCCATCATATTCATTCTTTCAATCTTCAATTTTCAATCTTCAATCTGCGAAGCTCAAACCCGTAAGAAGGCCGTTGCTACCAAGACGACCAAGAACACCAAGAAGGCGGGCAAGTCCTCTGCCACCAGCAAGAAGGCTAAGCAACCCTCTACTGCGTCTATCAACGGACTGCGCAGCGAACAGGCTCGCATCAAGCAGAATATCAAGAAGCAGGAGCAGGCTCTGCGTGCCAACAGGGCGCAGGTGCAGAAAAAACTGAAGGACATCGAGCGCCTCGGTGCCGACATGAACCGTCGTCAGCAGACCATAGACTCCATCAATCAGGACCTGCATCGCATCAACAGCGACCTCGGCATGCTCTCCACCCAACTGGACAATCTCTCCCAGCAACTCGATGACCGCAAGGCCAGTTACATCAAGTCCATGCGCTATATGGCACGACAGCGCGGCATACAGAGCGAACTGATGTTTATCTTCTCCGCCCAGAATCTCCGTCAGCTGTACCGCCGCATCCGTTTCGTCAGACAGTATGCCGCCTTCCAGCGCATACAGGGCAAGGCGATACAGCAGAAGCAGACCCTCGTGGACAATAAGCGCCAGCAACTCAATGTGGTGCGCGGTGAGAAGAACAATCTCCTATATAAGGGTAACAGGGAGAAACAGGCGCTGATGGCGCAGAAGGACGAGCAGCAGAAGATAGTCTCCTCCCTGCAGAGTCAGCAGAAGACCATACAGGCGGTCATCGACGAACAGAAGAAGAAGGATGCTGCCCTCAATGCTGAGATAGACCGCCTCGTGGCAATCGAGGTAGAGAAGGCACGTCAGCGTGCCATCGCCGAGGCAAAGCGTAAGGCTGAGCAGGCGGCCGCTGCCAAGCGCAAGGCAGAGGAACTCGCCCGCAAGAAGGCGGAGGCAGAGGCACGGGCACGTGAGAATGAGCGTCGCATCGCCGAGGCGAAGGCTGCTGAGGAGAGAGCGAAGGCAGAGGCACGTGCAGCCGCCAAGGATAAGGCACAGCGCGAGCGTGCCGAACAACTCGCCCGTGAGGCGGAGGCCAACCGTATAGCAGCGGAGCGCAAGGCAGCAGCCGACAGGGAGCGCTCCGAGAAGGCGGTGGCGGAAGCCAAGCGAGAGAGCGACAATGCAGTGATGCTCAGCAGTGCCGACCGGCTCATCAGCGGAGGTTTCGAGGCCAACAGGGGACGCATGCCGTCACCAGTGGCAGGAGGACGCGTGGTGAGCCACTACGGACAGCACGGTGTGGAAGGACTGCCAGGCGTGGTGCTCGACAATAAGGGCATCAACATCCTCGGGGCGCCAGGCGCAGCCGTGCGCTCCATCTATGACGGAGAAGTCAGTGCCGTCTTCAATGCAGGCGGTTCCATGGGAGTCCTCGTACGTCACGGAGCATACATCTCGGTATATTGCAATCTCAGGAGCGTAAGCGTCTCCCGCGGTCAGAGAGTGACCACCCGTCAGACCCTCGGCACCGTAGGCAGGGACAACATCCTGCAGTTCCAGCTCCGCAAGGAGCGCGCCAAGCTCAATCCCGAGCAGTGGATTGCCCGTTAAATAAGGGGGCTCAATGCTGCAATAGCACCAAGCCCCCAGAAAGCTCAAAAAGGAATTAACGAATGAATAACAGTTCGCGATACTTAGGCAGTGGCCACATCGCATCATCGACTATCAGTTCGAGTTTGTCTATCTGATAGCGGATGCTGTCGAGCTTAGGCTCCACAGTGTCATGGTAGGCTATCGCCTTCTCATGCTCACTCTCTATCTTATTGGCCTTCTTGCGTGCCTCCACCAGCTCATCAACGCCCTTCTCGATAGCTCTGGTGCGCTCTGCAATCTCCTCAATGAGTTTGATATTGCGTGCGGAGAGCTGCTCGGTCTTTTCAGCAGAGAATACCGCTGCCATACTGCTCACATTCTTGAGCAACTGGCTCTGATAGCGCGTAGCGACAGGGATGATATGGTTCATAGAGAGGTCGCCGAGCACGCGTGCCTCTATCTGTATCTTCTTGGTGTAGGTCTCCCACTTTACCTCGTTGCGTGCCTCAAGCTCCTTCTTGGTCATCACGCCAAGGCGCTCGAACATCTGTATGCTCTCTGGGTCAAGGTAGCGCTCGAAGATGACTGGGCATGACTTCTCCACGTCGAGTCCTCGCTTCTCGGCCTCAGCGACCCACTCATCAGAGTAGCCGTTGCCGTCGAAGCGTATTGGCTTACAGGTCTTGATATCCTCGCGCAGTACGTCGATGATAGCGTGGTATGTGGCGCTGTGTCCAGTTCCCTCGAAGGATTTCTCGGTCTCTGCCACACGTGCATCAACGCGCTTCTTGAAGTCAGCGAGTGCCTCAGCCACAGCACTATTGAGGGCTATCATGGCGCTGGCGCAGTTGGCCTCGCTGCCTACGGCACGGAACTCGAAACGGTTGCCCGTGAAGGCGAATGGTGATGTACGGTTGCGGTCGGTATTGTCGATGAAGAGTTCGGGTATCTCCGGTATATCCATCTTCATACCCTGCTTACCGTCCATGGTGAAGATATTCTCCTTGTCAGCCTTCTCGATATGGTCGAGCAGTTCGGTGAGCTGCTTGCCGAGGAAAGAAGAGATGATGGCTGGTGGTGCCTCGTTAGCTCCCAGACGGTGTGCGTTGGTAGCAGACATGATGGATGCCTTGAGCAGTCCGTTGTGCTTATACACGCCCATCAGCGTCTCCACGATGAAGGTGGCGAAGCGCAGGTTCTGCTCCGGTGTCTTGCCTGGTGCATGGAGGAGTACGCCATTGTCGGTGTTGAGAGACCAGTTGTTGTGCTTACCAGAACCATTGATGCCAGCGAAAGGCTTCTCATGGAGGAGTACGCGGAATCCGTGCTTGCGTGCCACGCGCTTCATTACTGACATGAGCAGCATATTGTGGTCAACGGCAAGGTTGGTCTCCTCATAGATAGGTGCCAACTCAAACTGGTTTGGTGCCACCTCATTATGACGTGTCTTACAAGGGATGCCCAGTTCGAGTGCCTGTATCTCGAGGTCGCGCATGAATGCTGCCACGCGCTCAGGGATGCTACCGAAGTAGTGGTCGTCCATCTGCTGGTTCTTGGCAGAGTCGTGTCCCATGAGTGTCCTGCCTGTGAGCAGCAGGTCGGGACGTGCAGCGTAGAGTCCCTCGTCAACGAGGAAGTACTCCTGCTCCCATCCGAGGTTTGAAGTTACCTTCTTCACCTTCGGGTCGAAATAGTGGCACACCTCGGTAGCAGCCACATTGACAGCCTTCAGCGCACGGAGCAGAGGTGCCTTGTAGTCGAGTGCCTCACCAGTGTATGAGATGAATACGGTAGGGATACAGAGGGTGTCGTCGATGATGAACACGGGGCTTGTGGGGTCCCAAGCGGAATAGCCGCGAGCCTCGAAGGTGGCGCGGATACCGCCAGAAGGGAAGCTGGAAGCGTCAGGCTCCTGCTGAACGAGCAGTTTGCCGCTGAACTCCTCTATCATGCCGCCCTTACCGTCGTGCTCTATGAATGAGTCGTGCTTCTCTGCGGTGCCCTCGGTCAGTGGCTGGAACCAGTGGGTGTAGTGTGTCACGCCCTGTTCCTTAGCCCACTGCATCATGCCTGCTGCAACGTGGTCGGCAACATGACGGTCGAGGCGCGCGCCATTGTCCATCACGTCAATCATCTGCTCATAGACATCCTTTGGCAGATACTTGTACATCTTCTCGCGGTTGAAGACCTTGCGTCCGAAATACTCGTAAGGTCTCTCACTTGGTTTTACTACTTCCAGGGGCTTCTTCTTGAAAGCCTCACCTACTACTTGTGATCTCAATGATTTCATAATCTTTTTTTTTACTTTTTGGGGGTTTAACAATATTTTGTCCACTTTTCTATTCTTCGCAAAGCCTCTTCCGTCCTCTCACGGCTGCCGAAGGCGGTGAAGCGCACATAGCCCTCGCCGCTGGGGCCGAAGCCGACGCCTGGCGTACATACCACATTAGGACCGTAGAGCATCTGCTCAAAGAACTTCCATGATAATGTACCATCGGGCGTCTTCATCCAGATGTATGGGGCATTCTCTCCACCGTAGCATTCATAGCCCAACGAGCGCAGCGTGGAGAGCATCATGCGTGCATTGTCCATGTAGTATGCTATCGTAGCCCTGACCTGCTCCTTGCCCTCTGGCGTATAGATAGCCTCAGCAGCACGCTGGGAGATATAGCTCGTGCCATTGAACTTGGTACACTGGCGACGCAGCCACAGATGATTGAGCTGGATGCGGTTGCCCTCGAAATCGGCTACCGTGACCTCCTTGGGCACTATGGTATAGCCGCATCTTACGCCTGTGAATCCTGCCGTCTTGGAGAAGGAACGGAACTCTACGGCGCATTTCCTGGCTCCCCTTATCTCGTATATGCTGTGGGGTATTTCGGGGTCCTGTATGTAAGCCTGATATGCTGCATCGTAGAGAATGAGCGCATCGTTCTTAAGGGCGTAGTTGACCCACTTGCGCAGTTCTGCCTTGGAAATTACAGTACCCGTAGGATTGTTAGGGTAACACAGGTATATGACATCGACATGGCGGTCCTTAGGTATCTCAGGTACAAAGCCGTTCTCCGCCGTAGTGGGCAGATAGCGCACGTTGGTCCACTTGCCGTCCTCGAATGTGCCGCAGCGTCCTATCATCACGTTAGAGTCGATATAGACGGGATATACGGGGTCGGTCACTCCGATGAAGTTGTCCCAGTGGAGCAGTTCCTGGAAGTTGCCCGTGTCAGACTTCGCTCCGTCATTGATAAACACCTCGTCCATATCGAGATGTATGCCACGTGGCAGGAAATCATTCTTCAGTATCGCTTCACGCAGGAAGGCATAGCCCTGCTCAGGGCCGTAACCGTGGAAACCCTCAGCGGTAGCCATCTCATCGGTTGCCTTGTGCATCGCTTCTATTACCGCAGGACAGAGAGGCTGTGTCACGTCGCCTATGCCGAGTGATATCACGTCAGCCTTGGGGTGCATGACCTTGAAGGCGTTCACCTTCTTTGCTATGTCTGCAAAGAGGTAGTTGTCTTGCAGGTTGAGGAAATGTGTATTTACTAGTGCCATTTATTCTAGGGAGTTAAGGAGTTAAGGAGTTAAAGGGATTCTATTTCACCGTCGAAGACGAAGGCGGCTAGACCAGTCATATAGACGTGATTGTCGTCAGCGCTCCACTCGATGCTGAGTGTGCCGCCATCCATTATTATATTGCTCTGACGCGGAGCGAGACCTCTGAGGCTGGCTGCCACTGCGGTGGCACATGCTCCTGTGCCGCAAGCCTGAGTGATGCCGCTACCCCGCTCCCATACACGAGTACGTATGCTGCCATCTGTCTCGATACGTGCAAACTCTATATTGCAACGCTGCGGGAAGGCAGGATGGTGCTCGAGGACAGGTCCTGTCACGCCCACCTGGTCGATGTCGTCAGCAAAGATGACATAATGAGGATTGCCCATAGAGACAAAGGTGCCCTCGACCAAGCCGTCAGCGGCGACGAACTGCGAATCATTGTGCAGTACAGGCTCCAGCATATCGACAGTGACGCTCTCCACAATGTCATTGATGACGTTCAGCTTCAGCGTCTTGATGCCTGACAGCGTCTGCAGAAGTATCTCCGTCTTATTCGTCAGCCCCCGCTCATAGAGGTACTTCCCGATACACCTCGATGCATTGCCACACATCATCGCCTCTGAGCCGTCGGCATTGAAGATGCGCATGGAGAAATCCGCTTCCGGAACAGACGCCTTGTCTATCAGCACGAGACCGTCGGAGCCGATGCCCTTGTGGCGGTCACTCCACTGTATGGCAGCCTTCGCGGGATCCGCAATGGGGTAGCGTGAGACATCGACATAGATATAGTCGTTGCCTGCACCATGCATCTTAGTGAAAGGGATTTTACTCATTCTGAATTATGAATTATGAATTATGCATTATGCATTAAGAAATTCGTCCACCTTCTTTGCAGTTTCTATTCCGCTTGCCATAGCGCGAACTACGAGAGAGGCGCCACTCTTGGCATCGCCACAGACGAATACGTTGGCAGGATACTCAGGATGCTCAGGCTTCAGGAATCCCATTGCCAAGAGACACAGCTCGGCCTTGATGATTTCGGGCTTGCCCTTCTCTACCATGATGGGGCGACCACCTTCTGGGTTTGGTTTCCAGTCTATCTCCTGAACTTTTACGCCAGTCAACTTGCCATTCTCGCCCAGGAACTCGAGAGTATTGATATTCCAACGACGTGTGCAGCCTTCTTCGTGGGAAGAGGTCGTCTTGAGAGTGCGAGGCCAGTTGGGCCAAGGATTCTGAGGATCCTCCGGACCTTCTACCGGACGAGGCATAATCTCTATCTGTGTGACGCTCTTGCATCCCTGACGGTGGGCAGTTCCGATACAGTCGGAACCCGTATCGCCACCACCAATGACGAGTACATCCTTGCCCTTGGCGGTGATGCGCTCATCCTTACCGAACTCGATGCCAGCCAGCACACGATTTTGCTGAGAGAGCAGTTCGAGAGCAAAGTGTACGCCCTGCAACTCACGGCCTGGTGCCTTGAGGTCTCGGGCGGTTGGGGTGCCTGTGGAGATGACGACGGCATCAAATTGCTCTAGATTTTCTAGACTATCTAGATTTTCTAGATTTACGGCTGTGCCGTACTTAAACTCTATGCCCTCCTGCTCCAACAGCGAGATGCGGCGGTCGATGACTGCCTTATTCAGTTTGAAGTTGGGGATACCATAGCGTAGCAATCCGCCTGCAGCTTCGTTTTTCTCAAATACTGTCACCTGATAGCCCATGAGGTTCAGGGCATTGGCAGCAGCCAGACCAGCAGGGCCTGCACCAATGACTGCCACCTTCTTGCCATTGCGCTCGATGTCAGTTCTGGGCTGTATATAGCCCTCACGGAAAGCGCCCTCGATGATGGCACACTCATCCTCACGGTTGGTGGTTGGTTCGTGATTGAAACGGTTCAGTACGCATGCCTTCTCGCAGAGCGCCGGACAGATGCGTCCTGTGAACTCCGGGAAGGGATTCGTGGAGGTCAGCAGTTTGAATGCCAGTTCCCAGTCACCCTTGTACAGGGCATCATTCCATTCCGGAGCTTTGTTGCCCAGCGGACAAGCCCAGTGGCAGAAGGGTACGCCACAATCCATGCAGCGGCTGGCCTGCAGTTTGCGTTCGCGAGTAGAGAGCGTCTGCTCCACCTCGCCAAAGTCGTGGATTCTATCGTGAATCGGACGGTAACCCGCCTCCTGGCGGTGTATCTCTAAAAATGCTTTTGGATTTATAATTGATAATTAGTAGTCGCGCTGGATGTCAGCAATCTTCTCGTGAAGGCGTGCCATCTTCTCTTCCTCGAGCACGCGCTTATACTCTATAGGTACTACCTGGATGAAGTCCTCGATGTAGCGATGCCAGTCGTCGAGCATACGACCTGCGAGAGCCGAACCCGTGTGCAGGTAGTGCTGACGGATGAGCTCGAGCAACTCCTTGCGCGATACGCTGTCCTCGACCAACGAGAGTTCCACCATGTCCATATTGCAGAAGTAGTCGAAGGTATGGTCGGGGTCATAGACGTATGCCACACCGCCACTCATACCAGCGGCGAAGTTACGGCCCGTCTTGCCCAGTACCACCACACGACCGCCAGTCATGTACTCGCAGCAGTGGTCGCCAGCACCCTCGATAACGGCGATAGCACCTGAGTTGCGCACACCGAAGCGCTCGCCCACCTTACCATTGATGTAGAGTTCGCCGGAGGTGGCACCATACAGTCCGGTGTTGCCAGCTATGATATTATCCTCAGCCCTGAAGTCATCACTGCGACGGGCAGGAGGCAGAATAGAAATGCGTCCGCCACTGAGGCCCTTACCAAAGTAGTCGTTGGTCTCACCCTCTAGGCGCAAATCCAGTCCGCGAACGGCGAAGGCACCGAAGCTCTGACCAGCCGAGCCCTTGAACTTAATCTTAATGGTTCCGTCGGGCAGTCCCTGCTCACCATATTTCTGGGCGATGACGCCACTCAGCATGGTACCCACAGCACGGTCGGTATTCTTGATGATGTAGTCGAGTGTCACCTCCTCCTGAGAGTCGATGGCCTTCTGCGCAGCACGAATCATCTCCTCGTCCTTCACGCCCGTCACCTTAGTGTAGGCGCCGCGGTCCCAGTACAGATTCTTGTCTGTCTCCGGCTTATGCAGCAGACGGGCGAAGTCGATGGTCTTCTGCTTGTCGCTAGCATTGGTAGTATCCACCTCGATGAGCTCCGTGCGACCGATGATTTCCTTCAGTGAGTGAACGCCGATTTCAGCGAGATATTCGCGTACCTGCTCTGCCAGGAAGGTGAAGAAGTTAACCACGTACTCAGCGCGGCCCTCGAAGTGCTTGCGCAACTCCGGATTCTGTGTAGCCACACCCATAGGACAGGTATTGGTGTTACACTTACGCATCATAACACAACCCAGCACTATCAGCGGCAGCGTGCCAAACGAGAACTCATCAGCGCCCAGCATCGCCATGATAATCACATCCTTGGCTGTCTTCAACTGTCCGTCGGTCTGCAGGCGAACCTGATTACGCAGACCATTGATAACCAGTGTCTGCTGAGTCTCTGCAAGTCCTATTTCCGGCGAGATACCAGCGAAGCGCATGCTTGATGCCGGGCTGGCACCCGTACCACCCTCAGCACCTGAGATGACAATGAGGTCGGCCTTAGCCTTAGCCACACCAGCGGCGATGGTTCCTACGCCACTCTCGGCTACCAGTTTTACGCTGACAGCAGCTGTAGGGTTGATATTCTTCAGGTCGAAGATGAGCTGCGCCAGGTCCTCGATACTATAGATATCGTGATGCGGTGGTGGCGAAATGAGCGAGATGCCAGGAATGGCGTTACGCGTCTTGGCAATAATCTCGTTGACCTTGAAGCCAGGCAACTGTCCGCCCTCACCAGGCTTAGCACCCTGTGCCACCTTAATCTGTATCTCCTCAGCATTCACCAGATACTCGGCAGTCACGCCAAAACGTCCTGATGCAATCTGTTTGGTCTTACTGCTCAGCGATACGCCGTCCACCTCTGAGTGGTAGCGGGCATTGTCCTCACCACCCTCGCCAGTGTTACTGCGTGCACCAAGTTTGTTCATAGCCAGTGCCAGTGCCTCGTGGGCCTCGATGCTCAGCGCACCAAAACTCATGGCGCCGGTCACGAAGTGCTTCACGATGCTCTCTACAGGCTCCACCTCGTCGATAGGAGTAGGCTTGGCAGCCTTCTTGAATCCTAAGAAGTCACGGATAAAGATAGGACTCTCCTTTTCATCGACTATCTTTGCCCAGTCCTTAAACTTATCGTAGTTGCCCTGACGGGTAGCCAACTGCAGCTTAGCGATGGTCTCAGGGTTCCATGCATGCCTGATGCCATCCTTGCGCCAAGCGAACAGACCATGGTTCTGCAACATAGCCTGCTCCTTGGCAGCCTCGTGCAGACGGATGGCATCGCGGGCAATCTCCTTCAGACCTACACCTCCGATGGTGCTCACCTCCGTACCGAAGTAGCGGCGCAACAGGTCTTCGCTAAGTCCGATGCTCTCGAAAATCTTGGCACCGCGATAGCTACGGATAGTCGAGATACCCATCTTGCTCATAATCTTCTTAAGACCCTTATCCACAGCCCTGATATAGTTTTTCTCGGCAGTAGCATACTCCTCCTGAATCTTGTGCCTCTTCACCAAATCATCCAGCACGGCGAACGTCATGTAAGGACACAGGGCACTGGCACCGTAGCCCAGCAACAACGCTGCGTGCATCACCTCGCGGATTTCACCACTCTCCACAATCAGAGCAGTCTGCACGCGCTTACCCACACTAATCAGGTAGTGGTGAACGGCTGAAACAGCAAGCAGTGATGGGATGTAGAAACCTCCCCCCTGCCCCTCCCGAGGAGGGGTGATTTCTACCTTGTCTGTGAGGATGATGTAGTTCACGCCTTCATCCACGCTGGCTTCTGCATCTTTGCAAAGTTTATCAAGAGCAATGCGCAACCGCTCCCCTCCCTGGGAGGGGCCGGGGGAGGTTACCATAGCCAGTTTCTTCGTCTTAAATCCCTTGTAGCGGATGTTACAAAGTATATCAAGTTGAGTGTTGGTCAGCACAGGCTGTGGCAGGCGCACCATCTTACAATTAGATGCATCGGGCGTCAGGATGTTCTTGCCTACGGCACCGATGTACTCCGTCAGGCTCATCACCAGTTCCTCACGGATAGGGTCGATGGCAGGGTTGGTAACCTGTGCAAACTGCTGGCGGAAGTAATTGAACAGCACCTGTGGACGGTCTGAGATGACTGCCAGCGGTGTGTCGTTACCCATAGCAGCCACAGGTTCCTGTCCTGCTGTAGCCATCGGGACGATGGTCTTGTCGATATCCTCCTGACCAAAGCCGAAGGTCACCAGTTTCTGCTCATAGTCATTCACACTATTATCTACGTGACGTCCGCTCTTCAGTTTCTCCAGCTGCACGCGATTCTCGTTCAGCCACTCACGATAAGGGTGAGCCTTAGCCAGTTTCTCCTTTATCTCACCATCGTAGTATATCTTGCCCTCCTCGGTGTCTATGAGCAGTATCTTTCCAGGCTGCAGGCGCCCCTTGCTCACCACATCGGCAGGATCGAAATCCATGACGCCAACCTCACTGGCTACTACCATCATACCGCTCTTTGTTATGGTATAGCGGCTGGGGCGCAGACCATTGCGGTCAAGCATTCCGCCTGCATAGCGACCATCGCTGAACAGCAGTGCGGCAGGACCGTCCCATGGTTCCATCAGGATAGAGTGATACTCATAGAAGGCTTTCAAATCTTCGCTGATAGGATTCTTGTCGTTAAAACTCTCAGGCACCAGAATAGCCATAGCCTGTGGCAACGAGAGTCCGCTCATCATCAGGAACTCAAACACGTTGTCGAGCGAAGCTGAGTCACTCATGCCCTCCTGTACTATAGGTCTCAAATCCTTGATATCTCCCAGCGCCTCACTGTTCAGCACGCTCTCGCGAGCCTTCATCCAACCGCGGTTACCGCGTATGGTGTTAATCTCACCATTGTGGGCCAAGAGACGGAAAGGCTGTGCGAGCTTCCACTTAGGGAATGTATTAGTTGAGAAACGTGAGTGAACCAAGGCCAGTCCGCTCGTGAAGTAATCGTTAGAGAGATCTGGGAAGTAGCGTCGCAGCTGTCCGCTGGTCAGCATTCCCTTGTAGATAATATTCTTGCTGGAGAGGGAGCACAGATAGAAGTCCTCATCGCTGATGCGGTTTTCTATGCGCTTGCGTACCTTATACAATATACGCTCAAACACGGGCACATTATCCTCCGATACGCCCGTTACGAAAATCTGCTTAATGTCTGGTTCCACCTCACGGGCTGCTACACCCAGCACCTCAGGATTGGTAGGCACGGTGCGCAGATGCATCAACTGCAGCCCTTCGCGCTCAATCTCCTCAATCATCACGCTCAGTATCTGCTGCTGGGCTTTTTCGTCCTTAGGGAGAAATACGATACCTGTACCATATCTTCCTTTTTCAGGCACTGGTATTCCCTGCAGCAGGATGAATTCATGCGGAATCTGTACTAATATTCCCGCACCATCACCTGTCTTGTCTCTTGTTTCGGCACCTCTGTGCTCCATATTCTCTAGCACGCGCAACGCGTTATCTACCAATTCGTGGCTCTTTCCACCATGAATGTTCACCACCATGCCCACACCGCAGGCATCGTGTTCATAACTGCTCTGATATAAGCCTTGAAGTTTACAATTTGTCATATTATCCTTGCTTTTACTATCTTTCTGCTTTAAAATCGGTGCAAAGTTATAACATTTTGCTAATATAGCCAAAAAATGAATGACATTTTTAACCTTAAAACAGACAATATTTGACATTTTGCAGAAAAAAAACACTTTTTTCGTTCATATTGAAAAATTTCAGACGATTATTCACCACTAATTCTTTACACTTTGTCATTTTCGTATTGAAACAAAGATGGACTGTCGCACAATTCTAACATTTTGTAACAAAATGGACGAAAAACGATACGAAGTGTAAACAAAACGAAAGGAAAATAGCTATAAAAGTTTACAATACGTCACAATACGAAATTTAATTTTATCAAAGTGATAGAATTATGATGCTATTTGCGACAAAATGTTGTAATTTTGCATTGTCAATTGACAGAATGTAGCCCTTTGACATGGGTATATTATTAATTAAGGTAAAAAGAAAGGACTGTTATGAAAAGGATTGAAGCTATCATCCGCAAGACGAAGTTCGAAGACGTAAAGGAGGCTCTGCTACAGTCGGACATCGACTGGTTTGAGTATCACAACGTGCACGGCATCGGCCAGAGCCGCGAGGAAAGGATATACCGTGGCGTGCAGTATTCGACTGACGTGATAGAGCGTGTAGCACTGACCATTGTGTGTCGCGACCAGTTTGTGGAGCCCACAGTGAAAGTGATACTGAAGGTGGCTCACACGGGCAACGTGGGCGACGGACGCATCTTCGTAAGCGACATGATAGACACATGGAGCATACGCACCGGAGAGAACGGCGACACAGTGCTCAGAGACAAAAAGTAAAAAAGGAGATTGTATAATGCTTAAAGCTTAAAGGTAAAAAGATTATGAACGAAATTGGATTATCACTCGATACTGTATGGATGCTACTGGCAGCCATGCTGGTTTTCTGGATGCAGCCGGGTTTCGCCCTGTGCGAGGCAGGCTTTACGCGAAGCAAGAACACGGCTAACATCCTGATGAAGAACTTCGTCGATTTCATGTTTGGCTCACTGCTGTTCTTCTTCCTTGGTTTCGGTTTCATGTTCGGTTCGGACGTCCTCGGAGGATTCATGGGCATGCCAAACTGGGGCGACCTGAGTTTCTACGATGGAGAACTGCCCGTGGAGGGTTTCCTCATATTCGAGACCGTATTCTGTGCCACCAGCGCCACTATCGTGAGCGGTGCTATGGCTGAGAGAACCAAGTTTTCTATGTACCTCATCTACAGCGCCGTCATCTCGCTTCTCATATACCCTATCGAGGGCCACTGGACATGGGGCGGCGGATGGTTGTGTAACGATGCCGTTGACGGTTTCATGATGACAACCTTCGGCGATGTATTCCATGACTTTGCAGGTTCTGCAATAGTACACTCAGTGGGTGGTGTGCTGGCTCTGATTGGTGCCTTGGCACTCGGTCCACGTCTGGGCAAGTATGGTAAGGACGGTAAGAGCCGTGCCATTCCTGGCCACAACCTTATGATGGCTGCGCTGGGCGTGTTCATCCTCTGGCTTGGATGGTTTGGCTTCAACCCTGGTTCACAGTTGGCTGCAACTGGCGAAGTCAACCGCGTTGCCATCAGCCACGTATTCCTTACCACAAACCTTGCTGCAACAGCTGGTGGCGTGGCTACGATGTTCGTGACATGGTGGAAGTATGGCAAGCCATCACTCTCACTGGTACTGAACGGCGTACTGGCAGGTCTGGTAGGCATCACGGCAGGATGTGACCTTGTATCACCTCTCGGAGCCATCATCATCGGACTGGTATGTGGCGTAGTGCTGGTGTTCGCCATCGAGTTCATCGACCACAAGTTGCACATCGACGACCCTGTAGGTGCTTCAAGCGTACACGGTGTATGTGGTATTCTCGGCACACTGATGACGGGCCTGCTCTCAACTTCCAATGGTGCCTTCTACGGCTATGGCTGGGGATTCTTCGGCGCAGAGTGTTTCGGTATTCTCGTAATAGACCTCTGGGCTGCTGCCTGCGGATTCCTTCTGTTCTACGGCATCAAGAAACTGCATGGTCTGCGTGTTGACACACGTATAGAGGAGGAAGGCTTAGACATCTATGAACACGGCGAGAGCTGCTATAACTGAGTTTGATGAATGTATTTAATATTAATTAAAAATGTAAAGTTATGACTACTATAAAGAAAAAAGTATCAAGATTGTTTGTCCTCACGGTGCTGCTCGCTGGAGCAGCCACCGCTGGGGCACAGGAAACAGAAAAAGTAGAGGCAACAATTGCTGCCGACATCGTGAACCAATACATCTGGCGTGGCCAGGATCTGGGCAACGTTGCGTTGCAGCCCACACTCGGCGTAGCCTACAAGGGTTTGAGCCTCACAGCCTGGGGCAGTGTGGGACTAAGCGAACCAGAAGACACAAAGGAGTTTGACCTCACGCTTGCATACCAGACGGGCGGCTTCAACATTGGAGTGACCGACTACTGGTTCAACAAGATAGATGACGGCGACCCTGATGGACGCTACTTCATGTATAAGTCGCACAGCACCAACCACATCTTCGAGGCAAACGTAGGCTATGACTTCGGTTTCCTCTCCCTGCAGTGGTACACCAACTTTGCTGGCAACGACGGAAAGAACAAGAGCCTGAAACGTGCCTACAGCTCATACTTTGAACTGAGCGCACCATTCAAGTTTGCCACATGTGACTGGACGGCAACTGCCGGTGCCGTGCCATACGCCACTACATCATACGGCACTACTGGCTTCGCCGTCACCAACCTCGCGCTCAAAGCGGTGAAGGACATAAAGGTAACCGACACCTTCTCAATTCCTATTTTTGCACAGGTCGTTGCCAATCCTTGCTCACAGAAAGCATACCTGGTTCTTGGTCTGACTCTGCAACCGTAATTTTTCTTTTTCCAGGTTAGCAGCCCCTCTCCTTTCTCAGACATGAGGAGAGGGGCTTTTTGACGTTTTGCAACGAAACGAGGATATTTAGTTGCAACGTGTTAACAATTTGCCACCAAAGAAAGGTGAAAACTTTACACATTGCTCTTTAATTTCATTTTTTATATGCAAAAAGTTTGAAAAAGTTTGGTTTTTATAACAAAATGCATTACCTTTGCACTCGATTTTTGGCATTTCGACATAATAACCAACAGCAAACATAAGGTATGAAGATTAAGAAAAGATGGATAATACTGATGACGGCAATGACGCTTATAGCCGTCGCAGGCGTGTTTGTAGGAGAACCCACTTTCGAGTGTGACTGGTCTGTCATCTCGGCAGCTGATGTGGCGTGGCTAATCACAGCTACGATTTTCGTGCTGATGATGACCCCTGGTCTATCGTTTTTCTATGGCGGTATGGTGGGTGCAAAGAACGTCATATCGACCATGTTGCAGTCGTTCATTGCTATGGGACTGATTTCCGTTCTATGGGTGGTGATTGGTTTCTCGTTGTGTTTTGGTGATGACATAGGTGGTGTAATAGGCAATCCGCTGACTTTCCCTATGTTCCATGGTGTGGGTGCAGAAGTATATACCACGCCAGCAGGAAACGTGCTTGGTGGTGCAACGATACCGTTGGCTCTTTTCGCATTGTTCCAAATGAAATTTGCCATTATCACGCCCTCGCTGATTACTGGTTCGTTTGCAGAACGTGTAAGGTTCTCTGCCTACATGTTCTTCATGATGTTCTTCTTCTTTGTAATCTACTGCCCACTGGCTCATATGACATGGCACCCAGAGGGACTGTTTCTGCGCTGGGGCGTAGTGGACTTTGCTGGTGGCATAGTGGTTCATGCCTCTTCGGGCGTTGCTGCACTGGCAGGTGCCATATATCTGGGCAGGCGCAAAGCTGAAACGCGCAGGAGTGAACCTGCCAACATACCGTTTGTGTTGCTGGGTGCTGCTATGCTTTGGCTGGGCTGGTTTGGTTTCAATGCAGGCTCTTCGCTTCATGCTGACGGACAGGCTATCAAAGCTTTCCTCAACACTAACACAGCATCGGCTACTGCAATGATGACATGGATATTCTTCGACTGCCTGCGTGGCAGGAAACCCTCGGCAATGGGCGCAGCGGTAGGCTGTGTAGTTGGTCTGGTAGCCATCACACCGTCAGCAGGCTATGTCACCGTAGGCCAGAGCATCTTCATCGCATTTGTCATCACGCTCATCTGTAACGTTGCCGTCTATTGGCGTTCACATACCAGCATTGACGATGCCCTCGATGTATTCCCCACTCATGGCACAGGTGGTATTTTTGGCACGGTGCTGACGGGTATCTTTATTCAGGAGGGACTTATCGCTGGTACGTGGGATGGCTTTGTTGTTTTCCTCTACCATCTGCTGGCCATCGTCATCGTGTTTGTTTACACCTTCGTTATGAGTTGGTGGGGATATAAACTCATCGATAGTCTCCTTCCAATGCGTGTGTCGGCATTTAGTGAAAAGGTGGGCCTCGACTTCTCACAGCACGATGAGCATTACGGCCTGGCACATATCGGAGAACGAGAATTAGCAGAATACGAAGAGCATATCCGCAAGAAAGATAAAAAAAGTAAGCTATCTTCAAAACTATAAAGAATGAACACAAAGTATATTTTCGTTACAGGCGGTGTGGTTTCCTCGTTGGGCAAGGGAATCATCTCTGCTAGTATCGGTAAACTGTTGCAGGCACGTGGATACAAGGTCACTATCCAAAAGTTCGATCCTTACATCAACATTGACCCAGGAACACTGAACCCCTATGAGCATGGAGAGTGTTACGTAACGGTGGATGGTATGGAGACCGACCTCGACTTGGGTCATTATGAACGATTTACTGGTATTCATACCACGCGTAACAATTCTATTACGACAGGCCGTATATACAAAACCGTGATAGACCGTGAACGAAAGGGTGACTATCTGGGCAAGACAATTCAGGTAGTGCCTCATATCACGGACGAAATCAAGCGCAGAATGCTGCGCGAGGGACTTGATGATGACCTTGACTTTATCATTACGGAGGTAGGTGGTACGATTGGTGACATCGAGAGTGCACCATTTATGGAGGCCATCCGTCAGTTACGCTGGCAACTAGGGCGCGATGCAGTATGTGTGCACCTGACGTATGTACCGTATCTTAAAGCCGCCGGTGAATTGAAGACAAAGCCTACGCAACACTCTGTAAAGGAACTGCAGGGGATGGGTATTCAGCCCGACATCCTCGTACTCAGAACCGAACGCCACCTCAGCGACGCTATACGCCTGAAGGTAGCGTCGTTTTGTAATGTCGATCTGGAGTGTGTGGTGCAGAGCGAGGATATGCCTAGTATCTACGAGGTGCCCGTCAGCATGCAGCGACAGGGACTCGACGCTGCCATTATGCGCAAGATAGGTATTCCTGTTGGTGAGACACCAGCTATGCAGTCGTGGCGTGATTTCCTCGAAAAACAACGCAATGCTAAGCGTGAGGTGCATATAGGCCTTGTGGGCAAATATGACCTGCAAGATGCCTATAAGAGTATCCGTGAGAGTTTGAATTTGGCGGGTATCTACAGTGACGTGAAGGCTAAGATACATTTCGTGAATAGCGAAGAGATTACGACTGATAATGTCGCCTCGAAGCTGGAGGGTATGGCAGGCATCGTAATATGCCCAGGCTTCGGTAGCCGAGGCGTCGAGGGAAAGATTTTTGCTACAGAATACAGCCGAACGCACGACATGCCCACTTTCGGCATCTGTCTGGGCATGCAGATGATGGTAATAGAATTCGCCCGCAATGTACTAGGGTACAAGGGGGCCAATAGCGCCGAAACAGACGAAAAAACGCCATATAACGTTATTGATATTATGGAGGAGCAGAAGTCTGTCACGCAGATGGGAGGCACAATGCGTCTGGGAGCGTATGACTGCGAACTTGTCAAGGGCAGTCTTACATACAAAGCCTACGGAGAGAAGTCGCTCATCAGCGAAAGGCATAGACATCGTTACGAGTTCAATAATGCCTACAAAGAGGAGTATGAATCAAATGGTATGAAGTGCGTGGGCTGCAATCCTGCCACCGAACTGGTGGAGATTGTCGAAATACCAGAGAAACGCTGGTATATCGGCACGCAGTTCCATCCTGAATATTCCTCAACGGTATTGCGTCCGCACCCACTATTTATGTCATTTATAAAAGCCTGCATCGATGGAAGAACTGAAGCATGAGTGTGGAGTGGCAATGATACGTCTGTTGAAGCCCTTAAGTTACTACGAACAGAAATATGGTTCGTGGCGCTATGGCTTCAACAAACTCTACCTGATGATGGAGAAACAGCACAATCGCGGACAGGAAGGAGCAGGTATTGCTTCCGTCAGTTTATCAAAAGAGCCTGGCACTGAGTATATGTTCCGCGAAAGAGCTGAGGGCAAGGACGCCATCACTGAGATTTTCAGTCGCGTAACAGAAGATATGGCTGGTGAGTTGCTGATGGGACATCTACGATACTCCACCACAGGCAAGAGTGGACTGACGTATGTACATCCCTTTCTAAGGCGCAACAACTGGCGCGCGAAGAATCTATGTCTCTGTGGCAACTTCAATATGACCAACATCGATGAGGTCTTCCATTTCCTTACCCAACAGGGGCAGTCACCGCGTATCTATGGCGATTCGTATATCACACTCGAACTAATGGGACATCGTCTGGACCGCGAGGTAGAGCGTCTGTATGCCATTGCTAAAGAGCAGGGACTGAAGGACACCGCTGTCACAGATTACATCGACAACCACATGGAGATGGCCAATGTGCTGAAAACCACGATGAGCCATTATGACGGTGGATACGTGATGTGCGGACTTACAGGAAGTGGCGAGATGTTCAGTGTGCGTGACCCATGGGGTATTCGTCCGGCGTTCTACTATCGCGACGACGAGATGATTGCACTGGCCAGTGAGCGTCCTGTATTGCAGACGACATTTAATTTACAGGCAGAAGACATCTGCGAACTCCAGCCTGGTGAGGCGCTCATCGTACACAGGAATGGTGAAAGCCAACTGGAACAGATTATGCCTCCCCAGCCACTGAGTGCCTGCTCGTTTGAGAGGATATATTTCAGCCGTGGTTCTGACCTTGACATCTATCAGGAACGCAAACGACTGGGCGAGCAACTCACGCCCAGCATTCTCAAGGCCATCGACGGTGATGTGGACCATACGGTCTTTTCATACATCCCCAATACCGCTGAGGTAGCCTTCTATGGTATGACAGATGGCTTCCGCAAACTACACGGTGATGTACGTACGGAGAAAGTGGTCTGGAAAGACATCAAACTGCGCACCTTTATCGCTGACAACTCAGAGCGCAACGATTTGGCTGCCCACGTCTATGACATCAGTTACGGTTCGTTGAAACCTTATGAGGACAACCTTGTGATTATCGACGATTCTATCGTGCGTGGTACCACCCTGAAAGAGAGTATCTTCAATATCCTAGACCGTCTGCATCCCAAGAAAATCGTGATGGTATCAAGTTCTCCGCAGATTCGCTATCCAGACTATTACGGCATCGACATGTCACATCTGGAAGAACTTTGCGCCTTCCGTGCTGCTATCTCACTGATTCAGGACAGAGGCATGCAGGAATTGATTGCCGAAACCTATAAGGCCTGCAAGTATTCATCTGCATCGCTGAATCATGTACGCAATATTTATGCACCATTCACCGTTGAAGATATAAATACGAAAATAGTAAATATGCTTCGCCCTGAGGGTATGCAGTCGCCTGTAGAACTGGTATTCCAAAGTATCGAAGGTCTGCATCACGCCTGTCCCAATCATCCTGGTGACTGGTACTTCACTGGGCATTACCCTACCCCTGGCGGCATCCGACTGGTGAATCAGGCGTTTGTGAATTATGTTGAACAAGTTTTGAAAATGCAGTTATAATGAAATTAGCGAAATTAATACTTGAAGATGGCAGTCAATTCGTGGGCTGGTCGTTTGGATATGACACAAATACGGCTGGCGAGGTAGTGTTCAACACCGCGATGACTGGCTATCCAGAGAGTCTGACAGACCCCAGCTATGCGGGTCAGATTTTGGTGACGACCTATCCGTTGATAGGCAACTACGGTGTGCCAGATACGGGATTGGGAGAGAATGGTCTGCCACTGTTTATGGAGAGTGACAAAATCCACGCTAAGGCGCTGATAGTGGCAGATTATAGCGAAAACTATTCGCATTGGAACGCCCGTGAGAGCTTGGCATCTTGGCTGAAACGCGAGAAGATTCCTGCTATCACAGGCATCGACACCAGACGTTTGACGAAGGTGCTGCGCGAGCACGGTGTGATGATGGGAAGAATAGAGGTAAGAACGGAGAGGTCAGAGGTAAGAGATATGACGGAAGCAGAAAATTACGGCTCTGTCAACTGGGTGGAGAAGGTCAGTTGCAAGGACGTCATCACTTACAACGCTGGAGCTGGCAAACGTGTCGTTCTTGTCGATTGCGGTGTAAAGGCTAATATCATCCGTTGTCTTATTAAACGTGGCATTGAGGTGGTTCGTGTGCCTTGGGACTATGACTTCAACCAATTGGAGTTCGACGGCCTCTTCCTGGCCAATGGTCCTGGTGACCCAGAGCAATGCAATAAAACAGTAGAGCATATCCGTACCTTCCTAAACAATGAGACTGTACGGCCATGCATGGGTATATGCCTTGGCAATCAGTTATTGGCAAGGGCTGCTGGTGCCAAGACCTACAAACTGAAATACGGACATCGCTCGCACAACCAACCTGTACAGCGTGTTGGCACTCCTCAGTGCTTCATCACCTCGCAGAATCACGGTTATGCCGTGGATGACTCTACACTGCCATCCGATTGGGAACCGCTATTCGTTAATATGAATGATGGCTCTAACGAAGGTATCCGCCACAAGACTCATCCCTGGATGTCGGCACAGTTCCATCCTGAGGCCTGTTCCGGACCAGTAGATACAGAGTTTTTATTTGATGAATTTGTTAGTTGTTTAGGAGACTCGTCGTTTAGTCGTTTAGGAGACCATACAACTAAACAACCAAACAACCAAACGACCAAACAACCAAGAAAGGTATTACTTCTGGGTTCAGGAGCACTGAAGATAGGTCAGGCGGGAGAGTTTGACTATAGCGGTGCACAGGCACTGAAGGCCTTGAAGGAAGAAGGCATCCACTCTGTGCTGATAAATCCGAATATCGCCACGGTGCAAACCTCCGAGGGAGTAGCTGATACGGTATATTTTCAACCCGTCAAGGCAGAGTTTGTGGAACGCATCATCGAAAAGGAGCGTCCTGACGGCATCCTTCTGAGTTTTGGCGGACAAACAGCACTGAACTGTGGTGTGGAACTCTATGAGAAAGGTGTTCTTGAGAAATACGGTGTAGAGGTATTAGGCACCCCCGTTCAGGCCATCATTGATACGGAAGACCGCGACCTGTTTGTGAAGCGTCTCGACGAAATTGGCGTGAAGACCATAAAGAGTGAGGCGTGTTCCACTGTCGAAGAAGTACAGAAAGCTGCTCATGAATTAGGATTCCCAGTGATATTAAGGGCTGCATATGCCCTTGGCGGTCTGGGCTCCGGCTTCTGCGACAACGAAGAAGAGTTGCAGACCCAGGCCGAGGAAGCCTTCTCTTTCTCGCCACAGGTATTGGTAGAGAAATCGCTCAAAGGTTGGAAGGAGATAGAGTACGAGGTGGTGCGCGACCGCTATGACAACTGCATCACGGTCTGCAATATGGAAAACTTCGACCCGCTCGGCATCCATACTGGTGAGTCGATTGTTGTAGCACCATCGCAGACGCTTACCAATAGCGAATACCACAAGTTGCGTGCACTGGCCATCAAGATTATACGTCATATCGGCATCGTAGGCGAATGTAATGTACAGTACGCTCTCGACCCCAACAGCGAGGATTATCGCGTCATAGAGGTCAATGCACGTCTGAGTCGTTCGTCTGCTCTGGCTTCTAAGGCTACAGGCTATCCCCTGGCTTTCGTCGCTGCAAAACTCGGACTTGGCTACGGACTCTTCGACCTTAAGAACTCCGTCACCAAGACCACGAGCGCCTTCTTCGAACCCGCCCTCGACTATGTGGTCGTTAAAATACCTCGCTGGGATTTGACGAAGTTCCAAGGTGTCAAGCGTCAACTCGGTTCATCCATGAAGAGTGTTGGTGAGGTGATGGCTATAGGCCGCACCTTCGAGGAAGCGCTACAAAAAGGTTTGCGTATGATTGGGCAAGGAATGCACGGTTTCGTAGAGAACCACGAGATTAAGATTCCTGACATCAAAAAATCCCTGCACGAGCCAACTGATATGCGTGTCTTCGTGGTGTCAAAAGCCTTTAAGATTGGCTATTCCATCGAGCAGATACACCAGTTGACGATGATTGACCGTTGGTTCTTGCAGAAACTGAAGCATATCGTTGATATTGATCAGCAATTGAAGGAGCATACATATCTGTATGAACTCTCAGAGTGTATGGAGCCCAGCGAGTTCAAGGAATACCTGCAATCGCCAGAGGTGGCGCTCTTACTGCGCGCTGCCAAGGTCTATGGCTTCTCCGATTTCCAGATTGCCCGTGCTTTCGGTTTGGAGAACTATATGAAGATGGAACAGGCTGGTCTCACCGTCCGCAAATGGCGTAAGATGCTGGGACTCATGCCCACCGTCAATCAGATTGACACCCTCGCAGCGGAATACCCCGCTCAGACCAATTATCTGTATCTCTCCTATGTTTAAATCGTAAATTGTAAATCGTCAAATAGTAAATAACATCATGTGTGGAATAGTTGCAATACTTAATGTAAAAGAGCAAACACAGGCTTTGCGCAACAAGGCTTTGAAGATGAGTCAGAAAATCCGTCATCGCGGACCTGACTGGAGTGGTATCTATAGCGGTGGCTCAGCCATCCTGGCCCATGAGCGACTTAGCATCGTGGACCCTGAGAGTGGCGGGCAGCCCCTCTTCTCGTCCGATGGCAAGCAGATACTCGCTGTCAACGGTGAGATATACAACCATCAGGAGATACGTCGTCGCTACGCTGGACAGTATGAATTTCAGACTGGCTCTGACTGTGAGGTCATTCTGGCATTGTATCGCGAGAAAGGCATACATTTTCTCGAAGACCTCAGTGGCATCTTCGCCTTTGTGCTCTACGACGAGGAGAAGGACGCTTTCTTGATTGCCCGTGACCCTATCGGCGTTATACCCCTCTATATCGGTTATGACAGCGATGGCACCGTATATGTAGCATCAGAATTGAAAGCTCTTGAAGGACAATGCGAACGCTATGAGCCGTTCCTGCCAGGCCACTACTACTGGAGCCAGGAACCAGGCATGAAGCGCTACTATCAGCGCGACTGGATGCAATACGATGCTGTGAAGGACAACCCTGCCAGCATCGAGGCTATCCACGATGCTCTTGAAGACGCCGTCAAGCGTCAGCTGATGTCCGATGTGCCCTACGGAGTACTCCTTTCAGGCGGTTTGGACTCCTCCGTCATCTCCGCCATCGCTGAGAAATTCTCTGAGATGCGTATCGAGGACGACTCCAAGACCAAGGCCTACTGGCCACGTCTGCACTCCTTCGCCGTAGGTCTCAAGGGAGCCCCTGACCTGGCTAAGGCAAAACTCGTGGCTGACCATATCGGCACCGTTCATCACGAAATCAACTACACCATCCAAGAAGGTCTTGATGCCATCCGCGATGTCATCTATTTCATCGAGACCTACGATGTCACCACCGTTCGTGCCTCCACGCCTATGTATCTGCTGGCACGTGTCATCAAGTCTATGGGTATCAAGATGGTGCTCTCTGGCGAGGGTGCTGACGAGATTTTTGGTGGCTACCTCTATTTCCACAAAGCTCCGACAGCAAAGGACTTCCACGATGAAACCGTTCGCAAACTCGGCAAACTCTATCTCTACGACTGTCTCCGAGCCAACAAGAGCCTAAGTGCATGGGGTGTTGAAGGCCGCGTACCATTCCTCGACAAGGAGTTCCTTGATGTCGCTATGCGCACCAACCCCGATGCCAAGATGTGTCCTGGCTCCACTATGGAAAAGAAGATAGTCCGCGAGGCATTCGCCAATATGCTGCCTGAGGAAATCGCTTGGCGACAGAAGGAACAGTTCAGCGATGGTGTGGGCTATTCATGGATTGATACTCTCAAACAGATTACTTCTGAGGCTGTCAGCGATGAGCAGATGGCTCACGCAGCAGAGCGCTTCCCTATCAACCCTCCGAAGAACAAAGAGGAGTACTATTATCGCAGCATCTTCGCCGAACATTTCCCATCAGATTCAGCCGCTCGCAGTGTTCCCAGCGAGGCATCCGTAGCCTGTTCTACAGCCATCGCCCTCGAATGGGATGCCGCCTTCAAAGGTATGAACGATCCTAGCGGAAGAGCTGTAAAGGGTGTTCACGAACAAGCGTATTAACTCATCACTAGTAACTTATAACTAGTAACTTGAAAAGCCCAGAAGTCGTTTGACTTCTGGGCTTCTTCATGTGGTGCCAACGGGATTCGAACCAGTGACACACGGATTTTCAGTCCGATGCTCTACCAACTGAGCTATGGCACCATTTCTGTTTTGCGGGTGCAAAGGTACTAAGAAAAGTTGAAAGTTGAAAGTTTAAGGTTGAAAGTTTGCGTCTTTTTAGGTTTTATTAACAAAGCAATTTTTTTTAACAGTGTGCGCGTACAAAAAATATAGTGAAACATTTTGCTGTTTCGCAGAAACTTTGTAATTTTGTCGCAGAATATCTACTAGAGCAGAATAATTTTTTTATTATATAACTAACTAAACAATTAAACAAATGAAGAAAACATTTAACGCAATTCTTTCGGTGTTGCTGCTATTCGTGGGAACGCTGAGTGCTAACGCTGCGGATGTCACTGCTACGTGGAATTTCCGTAGTGGCAGTGATTTCTTTACTAATCAATTTATCTATCAAAGTGGAGCTAAAGCTGAGCTCGACTCTGACGTTGACGGAATCGTACTTGGTGTTGATGCCACTTCAGGTAAGTTCTCTACACAGGGGCGCACAGACTGGGCACAGTTCAATGCAGGTGCTGTATTGAAAGTTCCAGTTAAGAGTGCCAAGGATATTGTTGTGGCAGTGGCTTACAGTGCAGACAAGGTTTCTATTGGTGCGGATCTTGTAAATGTGGCTCAGGCAGAATTCTCTCACAGGGCAACTACTGCAGAAGTGACAGCAGGCTATGTGGAGATTACGACTTCATCTAACGATTATATCGGGTTGATAAAGGTAACCCATGTAGATCCTCTGCAGGAGAAGCAGATTTACGCTCCAGACTTCGCTGCTTGGGATGTGTTTGATGCAAACTCAGATAACGGAACTCCTAATACTCACGTTGTAGATTTCAAGACAAAGTATAGCGGTGAGCAGTTGAAGATGACTCTCTGGCAGACCAACGTGTATGCTCCAAGTACAGGTAAGGTCAGCAAGGTTACTAAGGGGTATCTTTGTGGTATGAAGGCAAATGCTGCGGAGAATTGTGCAACTATTACTACGGAGGCTTTTGCAAGTGTAACAAAGGTAAAGTATTTCCATATAGCAACTGGTGGCAATCGTGGCTGGGGTCTGAAGGTAAAGGGTACCAAGGAAGATGGAACTCAGGATGAAGATTGGGTAACAGTCTATAGTACGGTTACGGATGGCAACGGTGCAGCGGTAGAAGTTACAGGAATCAACCGTACCAACGTACAACTTCAGTTCTACAACTTGAACCAGAGCAATTATGCTGCCCTCTACGATTTGGAAATCTATGGTATGGTTGACCTCTCTCAGCAGCCAATGCTCGGCAGCTTTGAGGCTAACGGTGTGACATACCAGGCTGCTGACATCTTTGATGAGGACGCTGACGGCAACAATGTTGCTACAATAGAGCTTTCAAAGAAAGTTCCTATGGTTGACGAGACAAATAATCCTCTGACAAACATTGTAGCAGATAACGGTGATATTACATCAGTTACATATACTCCTGCTAATGGTGGCTGTAAGGTTACATTTGTGGTGGAGGCAAACTCAAAGACTGCTAAGTATATTGCAACCTTCGTTCAGAAGCCTGATTACACATTGTCTTATTACAACCTCGACGGTTCGCTCATCGGCTCTCAGATTCGCGAGAAGGATCAGACCATCGGTGAGTTTGACTATACAGAGGGTGATGTGACTGGTGTTCCTGAAGGATTCAAGTTCCGTGGTTGGTTTATCCGTCCTGCTGCTCTTACGAAGTACAGTGTTGACGAGGTGATAACCGGCGATATTAACCTCTATGCACGCGCAACAAAGATAGAAGACGGTAAAGGCGTGTATATCTATAATCTTACAGATAATGCATTTTATGCAGAGGACCATGATGCCTTCACATCAGAGGGTAATGGTAAATTCCACGACACTACCCACGGATGGGACTTCATTAATAATGACGTTGTAAAGCTCGCAGTGGGTGGTGATGCCAAGATTCTAGTAACAGGTTGTAAGTACACTGCTGAGGGTGCTGCTATAAATGTCACATCTACTTCTGGCACAGTATCTACTGCATCTATTCCTGTTGACAGAACTACTGACGGTGTATCTACAACAATAGAATACACTGGTCCTGCAGGCGATGTAGTATTGACCATGACTGGAACTACTTACATCCACGGTATTACTATAGTAAACCTCTCTGGTGACGTGGCAAAGGAGACGGAAGGCTATCACGCAGTTAAGGCAGGAGACGTAAACTCTCTGCTTGATGCTATCGCTTATGCTTCAGCTACGAACTCAACTCCTGAGGCTACACCTATAAAGATATTCGTGCCAAATGGTACTTATAATCTTGGTGAAACAACTCTGACTAAGATTTCTGGTTACAACATTTCTATCATCGGTGAGTCACAGGACGGTGTAATCATCGTAAATGCTCCTGACGTTTCTAATGAGGGTATCAACACTACCGCTACATTCCTCAACACTTCAAGCAACCTGTATATGCAGGACATAACTTTGCAGAATGCTCTTGACTATTATAATTCAGGTTCTGCAGGTCGCGCAGTATGTCTTGATGACAGGGGAAATAGGAATATCTACAAGAGAGTGAAGATGTTGTCTTACCAGGATACATACGTAACAGATGGTAACAACGGACAGCTCTATTGGGAGGATTCAGAGATTCACGGCACTGTTGACTTCATCTGCGGTGGTGGCGACATTCTCTTTGAAAATACCAAGCTTTATGTAGAGCCTCGCAAGGCAGACGGAACAGGTGAATGTACTATCACTGCTCCTACGACCTCAACAGAGTTTGGTTATGTATTCAACAACTGTACAATCGAGAACCATGCAGCGAGCTACAATCTCGGTCGTTCTTGGAAGAATACTCCTAAGGCTGTTTATCTGAACACTAAGATGAATCAGGAGCCAATCTCCACTCGTTGGAACCTTTCTGGCATGAATGGTATTGATATGACTGTTGCTGCTGAGTATAACTCAAAGGACATGAATGGCAACGACGTTACTCCTGCAGCAGGAACCCAGCAGACATTCAAGAACAAGAATACAACTTTGACAATCGTTCTGACTGAGGCAGAAGCTGCTAAGTACACTTCAGCTAATATGTTTGGCGAGTGGGCTCCAGAGACACAGACTGCTCAGGCTGCTGCTCCTACGGCAACAATTAAGGATAATGTCATTACAATCACTCCTGCTAATGGTGGCGATGCTGGCGTTTACCTCATTGAGAAGGATGGCGAGTTCCTTGCTCTGACGAGTGAGACTACCTACAACGTAAGCGAGCAGGCAGAAGAGGGCAACAAGGTGACTGCAGAGCCTGTTTACACCGTTCGTGCTTCTAACGCAATGGGTGGCTTCGGTGAGGCTGCAGAGGTTTCTCAGGAGACGGCTGTAGAGAACATCAACGCTAACGGTAACGCTAACGCTCAGGCTAACGGTGCTTTCGTCATCAATGGTAATGTTGTTATCATGAAGGACGGCAAGCAGTTCACTGCTGCGGGAGCACAGATTCGCTAGGCGAAACGATAACTATACAGGTGGAAACTCCAACGAAATGTTTGGGGTTTCCACTTTTTTTTGTACCTTTGTACTCACTTATGAAGAAAGCGTTTCACTACACATCATTTATCATAGGGCTACTGCTGCTGATGGTCAGCAGTGGGGCTATGGCACAGGACTATAGCGGTGCCCTTGCCAGGCAGCGTCAGATGTTTCCTCAGGAGAAGGTCTATGTGATGACCGACCGTGACCTGTACCTCGCTGGCGATACAGCGAGGATGAGGGCGTGGATATACGACTGCAATACGCAGCGTCCTAAGTCGGCGAGTAAGTATGTGTATGTGGAACTGCGCGATGCTGCGGATAACCTGAAGCTTCGAGTAAAGCTTTTAAGTAAGGGCTATATGGCTCTGCCAGCTGACCTAACAAGCGGTGACTACACCCTCGTGGGCTATACCTACTACATGCTGGGCACTACGGAGGAGATGTTCTTCCGCAAGAGGTTGCACGTGATGAGTCCCAAGGACATACAGCGCGGTCTCCTGCCTGCCAACTTGCAGGTGGAGCGTCCAGTATTGGGCAAGGATATCAGTCTCTCAGAGGCTGTGCCAGTGGGTTCACAAGTGGCCATCTCCATCACCGACGACCGTCTGTGCCTTGCTGACTCGACGTCGAGCATAGTATGGTCACTCTCTCATCAGCCCGACCTCTTCACTGAGGCCGACATCGCCAAGACTCAGACGCTGTACAGCCCCTCGATGCCTTACGAGATAGGCCAGACCATCTCTGGCACGGTGTATGGCAATATCAGCACCAAGAAACCGCAGGCTGGCGTCAGGGTGAGCATGATGATACCTTCGCAAAAGATTACCGACGTCTGCGTGACGGGAGAGGACGGGCGTTTCCTCTTCAAGGGTTTCGACCTGCCTGACAGTACGCTGGTATTCCTCTCTGCCAAGAAGGGCAAGCACACCCGCATGGAGAATATCGTTGTGGACGGCGACAGCCTGCCTGAGACAGTATCTCACCTCCCTGCCCTGCCCTACTACTTCAAGCGCACGGAGAACGTACCTTCGGAGATGAAGATACTCTCTTCCACCATAGACCTCGCCAACACACAGCTCCTCGACGAGATAACGGTCAAGGGACAGAAGCGCGAGAAGGTGACGGAGACCTATCAGAACTTCGCTTCGAGCACCCTCAATGCTGACGCACTCCTCGACAGAGGAGTCCACGACCTGGAGTCAGCGATACTTCACATGCCAGGCGTACAGTACAGGGATGGCGTACTGTGCTATCAGGGCAAACCGCTCCGCTTCTTCATCGATGGCATAGAGGAGGGTTACGACCCTGATGATGACCCTTCGATGCCCTCTGTGAGCAGCATGGTGGCACTCACCTACCCTCTCGAAATCATCGAGCGCATCGACCTCTTGCGCGCTGCTGATGCAGCCTTTCTCTCAGGCAGCGCTGGTGCCAACTCTCCTGCTATCTGTATCACCCTCAAGGATGGCGCTGATATCAGCAAGCGTTCGCACTCTACCTCGCTAAAGTTTGTGTGGCCACTGGGCTATCAGCGTTATAAGCCATTCTATCGCCCATCTCTGACCACCGCGTGGCCTGTAGTATTCTGGAATGCTGGTCTGCTCATTAAGGACAAGCGCACCCTCGTCAATATCGTACGCAAGAATATCCATCCTCGTCTCGCTGAGGGCATCTCATCGAGCTACACCATACATATAGATGGTTTCACGCCCGAGGGTAAGGCAATACATATAGAGAAGAGCTTTGAATATTCAGGATTAAAAGAGGTCACAGTACAAGGCATCACCGGCACTCAGAGACTGAAGGACAGTCCGTCGCCATTCATGGTGGTGTCACCACAAGAGTAACCGAGTGGTGGTGGTAGAACAAGGCATACGTCAAGAAGGACAGCAATGGGGCGATGAGCATGGACAGGAGCCTATGTCTTAAGGTTAATATACCGGTAAATGTTAAACTATAGCGACTCCGAACTTGCTCCTTTGAACTTTTTTTATTATCTTTGCACACAATTATGGCACAAAAGATACTCAACGTGGTGCTCTGCGGCATAGGAACCGTGGGCGGCACACTTCTTGAACAGATAGCTGAGCAGCACGACTTCGTGCTGCAACAACGTGGCATAGACATAAAGGTTGTCGGAGTGGTGGATATCTTCAACCTTCTGACCCATGAGGGCGGTATCGACCTCACAGGATTCTCGATTGATGCTTTCCGTGAGTCATTCAGCAAGTGTCCGAAGTCCAGTATTGAGGCGATACACGACAGCGTACTCGAACTTCGCAAGGAGATAGAGGGCACGATGGTCTTCGTGGACTGCACTGCGAGCTACGAGATAGCCGCCCTGTATCAGGACTTCCTCGATGCCTCGGTATCCATCGTCTGTGCCAACAAGGTGGCAGCTTCTGGCGACTATGAGGCGTACCGCAAGTTGAAGGAGACGGCCGTCAGGAATGGCGTCAGTTACCACTACGAAACCAATGTCGGTGCTGGTCTGCCCATTCTGCACACCATCGCCGACCTCGTGGCAAGCGGTGACCGCATCACGGGTATCGAGGCAGTGCTCTCAGGCACGCTCAACTATATCTTCAATACCATCAGCAAGGATGTCACTTTCTCCGAGGCGGTAAGGAAGGCTAAGGAGGAACGCTTCTCCGAGCCCGACCCGCGCATAGACCTCTCTGGCGTTGACGTGATAAGGAAACTCGTCATCCTCGCCCGTGAGGCAGGTTACAAGGTGAGTCAGGAGGATGTGGAGCGTCATCTCTTCGTGCCACAGGAGTATTTCGATGGCACACTGGATGATTTCTGGCGGAATCTGCCCAAACTGGATCCTTACTTCGAAGCCCTGCGCAAGGAGGTGGAGGAGCACGGGCAGTGTCTGCGCTTTGTCGCAAGGATGTCTTGCGACAACGATACGGCACTACGTGCCTACGATAACTGCCCTGTTTGCAGCGTCTCGCTTGAGAAAGTGGCACTCGACTCCCCATTCGCTCAGTTGGAGGGTAGCAATAATATTGTTATCCTGCATACCGAACGCTACAACCCCCACCCCATGCTCATTCAGGGCTATGGGGCAGGGGCTGGTGTCACTGCTGCAGGTGTCTTCGCCGATATTCTTGATATCGTCAACGTCTGAAGACGTTTTCGTAGCAACCTCTGGTTGCGTTTCGTTACTTAATAGGATAATATTCCTCGAAGGAAGCGTCAGCATCGCTGCGCTCCGCCTTTGTATTAGCCTGCACGAGGTAGTTGGCATACACCTCGATGTCGGTATAGTAACCCTTCTTGTCCAGCGTGTAGGTTGCTGCGTTGTCCGCATTAGGATTGAGGCCGTGCGCCGTTTCCCACGCATCAGGTATGCCATCACCGTCAGAGTCCTTCTCTGCTGTGCCCTTGAGCACTGGCCATCCGCCTACGTCACTTGGCGTATCGATGAGTCCACCCATAGAGCCTCGCTTTCCCTCGTATTTGTATGTACCCGTCTTGGCATCGCTTGTCACGCGCTCGTCCACCACGTCACGCTTGTATGATGCGCCAGCGTATTGGAGCACCTTCTCGAATGCCTTCTCCGCTGTCTGCGTGCTTACGGTATTGTAGCTGAACTTGCTGTCCAGAGCGGGGAATGCAGCCTCGCCGTGAGCGAAGAGCTCATACATCTTGGCGATAGGAGGCACACCACTCTTCTTGTCAAAGGCGATGGCAGCCGTAGCGTAGTTGTTCTTCGCCACTATTGGGAAACCCTCTACCACATTGCCCTTCATATAGAACTGTCCAGGAGTCACATTAGCAGGCTGTGGCTTATTGCAGTTGCCACAGTAAGCCGTAGGATTCAGCAGACGTGACTTGGTATTCGCCTTCGTAGCTGGGCCAGCCTTGTAGTAGTTGTTGACCATGTTGAATTTCTTAGCCTCAGCATCGGGGAATGTCTCACCACCGTAGCTCGAGTTAGAGCCCCAGTTATAGACCACATTGTTGATATAGTCCACAGGACCAGCCAATGGACTTACGTAGCCGTGGTCGAAACGAGGGTTGCGAGAGTCGTGGTCAGCCAGGAGATTGTGGTGGAAGGTAGCCTGCTCGCCGCCCCAGATGCCGCCATATCCGTGCGCACCCTTGTCGTGCACCGACATGCGGAGGCTCTCAGACAGTATGCACCACTGCAGGGTAAACTCCTTGTTGCCATAGAATGTGCCGCACTCATCCACGCACCACGACAGTGAGCAGTGGTCTATGATGATATTCTGGCACTCCTGTCCCGCCTTGTGGTAAGAGTTCATGGCGTCATCCTCGAAGGCTGGGTTAGCCAGTTTCTCACCCTTGTTCCAGTAGCGCTTGCCCTCGTCACCCATACGACAACGTATGTAGCGTATGATGACATTGCTTGCATTGATGCCCATTGTGTAGTTCTTCAGGCAGATGCCATCGCCAGGCGCCGTCTGTCCCAGTACTGTCACATCATTCTCCTTGATGCGCAGAGGGCACTTCAGTTCTATCGTGCCAGCCACGTCGAATACCACGATGCGCGGTCCCTTCTGCGCCAGAGCATAGCGCAGCGTACCCACGAACTGACTTGGGTCGTCCTTTGTCTGGTCCACGCTGTAGTCCGTGTTGTCGATATAGTCATCCAGACGCGTCACGTGAATCACCTTGCCCCCTCTGCCACCAGTGGTGTAGCGGCCGTAGCCCTCAGCACCCGGGAAAGCAGGAGCGGAAGCAAACTGGGCGTTTATCAAATTGACAATTGAGAATTGAAAATTGAAAATTAAGATTAGCAGCAGTATCTTCTTCATAATGTTTAGTTGTTTGGTCGTTCGGTTGTTTAGTTGTTTGGTGCAAAGGTACAAATAAATCCTAAACTCACCAAATATTCCGAGATTTTAACATTTCGATACAGGGGCACAGAGCAAGGGATTTCCCTTGCTAAGCAATAGACTTCTATTACTAAGCAACAAGCGCCCCTTGCTTAGAGGGGGTAGAAACCTGTGCCGAGATTTTAACTTTGTGATTTTGTTGCTTTGTGATTTTGTGTTTTTTTCGTACTCATTCATGAAAAACACTGCGGTGGTTAGCCCGAGCGGCTGGAGGCGCAAAGCCTCCAAAGAGCGTTATACTGTCTTTGACTTTATAAAAGAAGAGAGAGGGGATAATATAATAATTTATTATTATATAGGGGTAAATAATAATTATATATTAATTATATATTAATTATATATTAATTATATATTATATATACGCGTACGCGCGAGGGGGAAATCACAAAATCACATTATCACAAAAATCACAAATGCCAGGCAGGGTCGCCCTGCCTAGCACTCATACTTTCTTGTTGCTTAGCTCCTGCAGACTACTGCTTTTCCTTCTCGAAGTCGTCCTCGAACTCTGCATGGAATGAGTCACCAGGAATATTCTCTCCCTTGGATACAGTATCAAGGAGATGTTGACGTATTACAACAGTCTGAATTTCTGGAACTTGATAATTTTTCATTTCTTTCATAATTTTCAATATTTTACTATGTATTTTTTACCTTTCTTGATGAACATACCCGTCTTTGCAGTACCATTGACACGCTGTCCTGCAATATTGTAGATAGCATCACTGGTATGCTGGTCCTTGCTCTGTTTGACCGCCTCAATAGCTGTTGGATAGTCTATACCCTCATCAATCAAAATTACATTGATAGAATTCTGAGTTTGGGTTATAGTAGAAGAATACTCACTATTATTTGTGATCTGCATATACCACCTGTATGGATTTACGTTGGTAGAGCCTGACGTCATGTGACTTATCTTGCCACCTCCCATATACCAGTAGTCATTTGTTGCATTTGCCTCCAACGTTGTGTACGTACCAGTGAATGTGTAGGTTTTGGCTGTGGTGGAACATGACATAGAACCATTCGCAGCAGCGTAAATCTTGTTATCTACAGCTGACATCGTAATAGCACCAGCAGATTTTACCCTTATCAAATATGGTTTGTTAGGTATAGTGTTACCTGTTGTCTTCTTGAAGAGCACCAAATAATCTTCATCATCAGCAGTAATCTCACCATCATTGTTGGTATCCATCACTGGACACATAGCGAATATCTCTGCAATGTCACACTGGTCAGCATAAGCAGTTACATCTACTGCAAACGGAACATAGAATGAAGTCCACTTATTGACAAGACCTGAGCCATATGTTCTGGTATATGTCACACCATCATCATATATCTTCTCTTCAGTGCCTGTATACTCAGCGCCATCTATCAGTTCGAGGTCATCAGCGTCAACGGTATTCTGAGTCCAAACAGCCTGGAAGTTTGTGGCTGAGGTAATAGCGTAGGTAGCGACAATGACTACATTAGTACCATTGACTGACCAACCCTCAAAGGTGTAGCCCTCACGCTCTGGGTCAGCAGGTGCAGTAGCATATGAGCCACTCTCGATGCTCTGAGTAGAGCCTACCTGAGTACCCTGGCTGTAGAACTTGACATCATACTCGTCAGCCTCAACTGCATTAGGCACGTACTTTGTACCGTCAGCATTGTAGGTGGTGTATGAGCTGTTAGCAACTGCATTGTTGAACTCAGTGATGTCCTCTGCAGGGATGGTCGTAGTGTAGCTATCCCACAGCACTACCTTGCCTGCTCCTGAATACTGTTCGCAGACGTCAGGAACATTCAGCACTGGGTCAATGTTGTGCACTACATAACTGCTCCAGGTCTGAGTAGGAACCCATGTGTTAGAGTTAGTACCAGTGCCACCAGCCCATGTATATTCCTCGTCATACTTGGATGGAGCATTGAGGTATGTGAAGTAGGTAGAGTTGTTGATGACACGCCTACAGTTGTCATAGACGATGCTGTACTCCTTGCTGTCAGTACGTATGTTGGTAGTACCCTCACCACGCAGACGGACCGGAGCCTTTGAGTCCTTGAAGTAGCATGACTCAATATATCCTATAGCACCTGCACGCAGGTCGTAACCATCCTCAGCATTGACGATGTAGTTGTTCACATAGTGCAGATGACCATAACGCTGCAGTGGCAGACGAGAACCTACAATATCCTTAAACTTATTGTGGTGCATCGTGATGGTACGGTCATAGTTGTCACTGTTACCCTTACCAAAGAGGCAAGCCTTGTAGTGGTCATGGAAGTAGTTGTACGAGAGGGTTACCCACTGTACGTTATTCTTTATATCTACAAGACCATCGTAGCGGTCCACATTGGTAGCATTGCCATTGAAGAACTCACAGTGGTCAATCCAGATGTGTGAACCAGAGTCGGTAGAAGCAGAGATGGCATCAGCCTGTATGCCTATACAGTCTGGGTCGCCCACCTCTGTCTGCACACCGTCACGCATAGCCACAATCTTGTTCTCGCCACTCTTCAGGATTGGCACACTGTTCATGGTGAAACGGCAGTTGCGTATGATGACGTTGTGAGCACACTGCAGATTGAATGTAATACGTGAAATCAGCGGAGCATTGCCATTGGCATCAGCGATACCGATGAGAGTCTTATTGCTCTGTACCATGATGCGCTCACCATAAGTGGTAGCAACACCCTCACTGCCATCTTGAGCATCGCAGAGATGACCTGTAGAGAGGGCATCCACGTATGCTGTCACACCAGTAGTGATGTCGTGGTCTATGAGGATGATGTATGGGGTGTTAGACTGGAGATAGCCCTGAAGCTGTGTGAAGTTGCTTGCATATACCACCTCACCGCCCTGACCGCCAGTAGTACCACCAGCATGGTAGTGAGCACCTGATGTGCCTTCGTATTTAGCGAAGCCGTCGATAGTCCAGTTTCTGCCTGAAGTATCACTCTGCTTGGTGAAGTTAGCCGTCAGAGAGAGGTTGCCTGTTACCGTAGTGGTGTAGGAGGCATCCGTGCTGACAGGAGTACCGCCGTCAGTCCAGTTGGTGAAGGCATAACCAGAAGCTGGTGTAGCGGTGAACGTCACTGAAGCCCCAGATACTACGGTACCAGAAGGCGATACAGTAGCAGAACCACCATTGCCTGCAGAAACTGCTACTGTGTAGGTAGTTACAACAGGCTGAGCTACGGTGTAGTTGATGGTATAGGTCTTCTGAGTGCCATCCTCAGCAGTAACGGTCACGGTAGTCGTAGCTGCATTGCCGCTGATAGTACCGTAAGATACGGCTGCTGTAGCCTTAGAGTCAGTGCATGTGGCAACTACAACAGGTACCGATGTAGTACCCTCAGCGAGCTCTATATCGTAAGATGTAGTGTTAGCAGAGAAACCACTTACCGTCGTGCCACCACTCTTCAGGTCAGACAGTGTGCAGACGCTGCTCTTAGGAGTGGATGAACCGCCTGATGTGCGAGTAACGGTCACCTTCTGCAGGTACATAGACTTTTCCGAATTTCTGTATAGATAGAATGTAGATAAACCACTCAGATTAGAGCCTACCGTAATAGTTCCTGAAGTAATACCCTTACCATCAGTGGAACCAACATATACTGTACCGTCAGCATGCGCTATATCTGCTGCAGAGCTTGCACTGATACCATATGTATTAGCAGCTGGATCACTTGTAGAATTCTGATATAGATAGATAGTTATAATGTCACCAGTCTGGAGAGTATTGCTGCCCGAAAGGACTGCTGTACCATATTTGCTTGTAGATTCCAACTTATAAGCAATCGGATTGCCTGATGCTCCCTTAGACTCAATCGTTCCCGATACAAGCGTCATTGTACCACCAGTACAGCTCTTGGCTGTTCCGTCAGCATCACCTAGTGCTACAGTGTAAGAGTATATCTCAGAAGCATCTCCTCCTCCACTGCTCTCAGCAACGGTGAAGTTGATGGTGTAAGTCTTGTTTGAACCATCCTCTGCGGTAACCACAACGGTGGTAGAGCCTGGCAGTGCAGAAGCAGCATTGATGACTACACCCTGCGCCTTTGTGTCATTAGCAGTAGCTGTGACGGTAGGGACAACGGTGGTGCCTGATGCCAACTCAACATTGTATGTAGTGGTAGCAGCTGAGAAGCCTGTCACAGTAGTGCCACTGACCTTGAGGTCTGACAGTGTAGCGTCATCACTCTTGGTAGCAGCGGTCTGTTCTGGCACTGGTGTCACCTCAAAGTAGTAGAGGTGCGAATTGCCACTAAAGTCTATCGTAACTGTACTACCCTGAGCTACTTCGAGACCAGAGATTGTCACACGATACACAGTTGACTTATTCTCTATAGTTCCCTCTACGGTGTAAGCACTCTCATCAAGGGCTACGCCATTGACGCTGACACCTGTAACGGTGCGCTCTGAAGAACCAGATGAACAGGCACCAATAACAATCTGTGAAGCAGAGGTGCTCAGCAACCCGAGAGTGATGGATGTAGCGTCAGAAGAACGATATACTGTACCAGAAGTAATGGACAACGGAGACTTGTCAGAACCATCGCTGACCTCTGTACTACCTGCGAACTTAATGTTCGTAGTACATGTGCTTCCTGTAAAGGTGCCACCAGCAGATACGCTTGAGCCATTCGCCTCAAGCAGCGTAGCATCAGCAGCACGCGTCAGTGTGATGGTGTATGACTGCGTAGTAGTGCCATTCTTTGCGGTCACGGTGACTGTTCTACCTACTGTAGCACCTGCCTCTGCAGCGAGATTCATAGTGAAACTTGTGCCTGCATCACACGTAGCACTGCTGGACAGCGTCAGTACAACAGGTATAGTAGTACCCGCAGTGTAAGGTATAGTAGCCTTAATGGTATTGCCACTTATAGTCGCTGTACTACCATTGATAGTAGCTGAGGTGATGTCACAAGCTGTGTTGGACACGAAATTGGCACGCAGCGAGGTATCATCCGTAATCGTAGCTACGTATGGGTTAGCGGTACTCACCTGAGAGCCAGAGGTATTAGTCCAGTTGACAAACTCATAGCCTGCGGAAGGAGTAGCCGTGAAGGTCACACTCGTGCCAGACGTCACACTCGTAGCAGAGGCTGAAGCCACACCGCCAGTGGTAGATGATACTGATACTGTCTTAGTGTCAGAAGGAGTTGGAGTACTGCCACCACCCGAACCATCACCCTCGGTGATAGTACCACCTGTAGTAACATTCAGTGTAGCACCAGCACCATAGGTTGAATTGGTGACATTAGAATATGCTACAGAAGGAGACAGTACTTCGTAAGCGTAAGAGAAGTTTGCTACGCTTGACGCATTTGTGTCAGACAACGAAGCACCCTTAGCGCTATAGCAGTTGTTATAAATGGCTGCATTAGTACCACCATAACTCTTGAAAATCTTGCTTGCATCGAGAGAGCCGAAGTAGCAGCCATCGAAACGAACACGAGCATTCTCAGGCCCTACGTAATAGTTTGCTACAGAGGAAGTCCATACGCAGTTGAGCATGTGGAGGTCTGCATTACGTACACGAGGCATACGCTCCCTACAGCCTTCATCCCACCAGCAGTAAGCCCATGTCATGGTGTAGGCACCATCAGAAGGTTTTGCCGAACTGGAAGAACCGATAAGGTTAGTGAAACGGTGGTCATTACTACCACCTGAGCCGCCTGCCTTAGGAGCCTTGAGATAATGGAAACGACACCACGAGATGGTGATATTATCGGTGTTACCCTTATTATCGAAGTTACCATCGCAACCATCCTGGAAGTCGCAGTGGTCCACCCAGATGTTTGTTGCGCCATCAAAACAAAGGTTATCTCTACCATCACAGTCGTATGCACCAGGACCTTCAAAGGTGAGGTTACGCATAATGACATTGTTAGAACCCGACTTAAAATAGAGTATGCCCGATGTAGAAGCTGTCTGCTCATTAGAATACAGTTTCACGCCAGGAAGAGCAAGGATAGTCTTATTTGTTACCTTGACACTGGTGTAAGGCATCTCTATGTTCTGGGTTATGATAATAACTGCAGAGCCACTGGCACTCAATGCGTTTGTTAAGGCTGATGCCGTAGAAACAAGCGTGGGTGTAGCATTACCACCGCCTGTAACGGTACCACACTGTCCGAAAGAACTTGCCTGATAGCCCTGTGCTCCTGCCATAGCAGAGACGGAATACATCGTCAGAGCTACAAGGCAGAAAAGGCTTGCTATATAATTTCTAAGTATAGTCATAGTAGGTTAGTCTATTATTGGTTGATAATTACTTTTCTGTTCTTGATATAGAGTCCTGACTTGGTAACGCTATTAACACGCTGACCTGCAATATTGTAGATAGCGTCACTGGTCTGCTGACCCTTGCTCTGCTTTACAGCCTCAATAGCTGTTGGGTAGTCTATATCCTCATCAATCAAAATAACATTGATAGAATTCTGAGTCTGAGAAACTGTAGAATACTCATCTCTGTTAGTTGACACCATGTACCACCTATATGGGTTTACATGGGTAGAGCCTGACGTCATGTGACTAATCTTACCACCTCCCATGTACCAGTAACCATTGGTTGCATTTGCCTCCAGAGTTGTGTAAGTACCAATAAAGGTGTAGTTCTTAGCAGATGTAGAACATACCACGCTACCATTAGCAGCAGCATATACCTTGTTATCTACAGCTGACATGCTTAAGTCGCCTACATTCTTAGGACGAATCATATAAGGCTTATTAGGTATAGTGTTACCTGTCGTCTTCTTAAAGAGCACCAGATAATCTTCATCATCAGCAGTAATCTCACCATCATTGTTGGTATCCATCACTGGACACATAGCGAATATCTCTGCAATGTCACACTGGTCAGCATAAGCGGTAACATCTACTGCAAACGGAACATAGAATGAAGTCCACTTATTGACAAGACCTGAACTATACGTTCTTGTGTATGTCACACCGTCATCATAGATTTTGTCTTCCGCACCTGTGTAATCTGTTCCATCAATTAGTGAAAGAGTAGATGCAGTTGACTCCTCACGAGTGATAGTGAAGTCAGTGAAGCAAACGGTCTTGGCTACGGAACGGTAGATGTAGAACGTGGTCTCGCCACAGATTCCATCACCCTCTGCAACAGTATAGGTAGGCAGTGATGTCCATACAGTAGCACCACCTTCTCCAGTAGCAGCAACCGTCATATTAGCTGTAGGAGCACTGCCAGGACGAGATGATGCAGTAGAGAACCACAGTCCCTGCTCTGCATCCGTTCTGGTGAATACTATACCATGTATCTGGTCACCTGCCTGGAGTGCTTTACTGAGAGTTACCTTGAAGAAGGTGTTGTTATTCGTCATACAGAAGGCTACCTTACCATTATGGTCGATTATCAGGTCTTTAGCAGTGCTCTGAGCACTTGAGACATACATACTGCCACCTGTGATAGCAGCGTTGGCAGAGGTGATTTCCTGATTTGTAGTGCTGGCAGCAACCGTCATCACATTAGTAGCCACTGCAGAGAAGAAGGAAGAGGTCTCTGACTCTGAGGTATTCTCCTCGAATGTAGCAGTAAGAGCAAGGTCACCACTCACTGTGGTAGTGTATGGATTGACAGTAGAGTTGTTGCTCCACTTAGAGAACTTATAGCCTTCATTGGCAGTAGCGGTGAATGTTACGGATGTGCCCTCCTCCACTGAACCAGAAGGAGATACTGAAGCTGTACCACCTGCACCTGCTGATGCAGAAACAGTGTAGATAGTAGGAGCAACAGTGATATTGATGTAGTATTTGCCTGATGTGCCATCCTCAGCAGTAACGTCAATGATAGCCTGACCTGCCGGATGACAGTTCTCGGTATCTACATCGTATGATGCATTGGGATGAGTGGTCGTAGCGGTGATGGCAGGAACAGTAGTAGAACCAGCTGTCAGCACAACTGCATAGGTAAGATTAGAAGAAGTGAACGCAGGGTCAAGAGAGTAACCTGCTACGGTGAGACTGCTCAGAGTAGCGTCGCTTGACAACTCTGGCTCTGGTTCTGGTTCTGACGCTACATCAGCAAAATCGAGGAAACACATCTTGATAGCACCGCTCTTGGTTAGTGTGTGGGTGCCTGCTGCAACATCCACTGAGGCGGTGTTGCCTGTACCAGCAACGGTAGTGCCATCTATCTTGAAGCTTGCAGTCTGAGTTCCGTCAGCCACAAAAGTCATTGTAAATGCCTTGGTAGTGGTGAAGGAGATGCTCGTGGAGGACTCCATCTTGATGGCGAGCGAGCTGTTTGTCACAGTTTTGTAAGTTGCATTACAAGATGTGGAGGTGTTATAGGTACCAGTGAGATAGCCCTTATAAGCATTAGAGCCATCACCGATGTTAAGCGTCAATGCTGTTGATATAATAGAACCTTCTGGAGTTGGCTCCACGGGCTCTGCAGCTACAGAGAACTGAACCTGATAAATCTTCTTCGTAGTGCCATTCTCAGCAGTAACGGTCACTGTAGCCATACCCGTAGTAGATGTAGCCTGAGTGATAACGGCTGTGGCATTAGCATTATTGGTAGAAGCAGATACCGTAGGAGCTGTCTCTGTACCATAATTCAGAGTCACAGCATAGTAGGTAGTGCTAGATGAGAATGACAGAGAGTAACCTGCTACGGTGAGGCTCTTCAGTGTGGCATCATCAGAGGTTGTAGGCTCTGAGGGGTCTTCCTCTTCACCACCGTCAACAGCAGAGTCGGTGATAACACCATCCTTGAAATACATGGAGTTGGTGACAGGGGTATAGTAAGAAGTGCTCTTATATCCCTCAACATCGCTCTTGAGAGCTGATATAACGCCATAATTGGTATCGTCAGACTCAGAGAAGGTGTACTGGTATGTACCGTGCTGCAGACGACCTGCGCCGTAAATGCCCGTAACTTTATCAGGAACAGCAGAAGCATCATCAGCTGTGTAAGAGTACATCCCAGAACCCGTATCAAAGTTGTTGTATGTAGAACCGCCCTGATAACCTGTCACTGAGCTTGGCACCGTCTGAGAAGGACTTGAAACCTCGTAAGCATCGAAGTCCTGAGTACTATTGATATTACCCAATGACGTGCCTTCTGTACCCTTGAGCAGGTATGAGGAGGCACCATACTTGATGTAAGTATTGTTGCCCGTCATATAGTTGCCATAAGACTTGATGATACCACTATTCTCACCTGAGAATGTACCATTTGCATCTGGATTACGAGTCTGACTACCAGCATAGACGTCGGAACCCTGCATAGAAGACATCATAGGGTACTTACAGCTACGGAAGTAGTTGCGGTCAACAAAACAACTGGCACCCATCGTGACACCAACACCATACTTTGCTACACCATCGTAGTAGTTGTTATACACGTGAACGGACATGGTACGGATACGTGGGTGACGAGAGTCAGAGTGGTCAAACCAGTTGTGGTGGTAGGTGATGTAGTTAGGACCGCTCTCAGACTTCATACCGCAGAGAGAAGACTTACCTGAATCCCAGAAGTGGTTATAAGAAACGGTGATATACTGTGAGTCACCCTTGAGGTCAACGGTACCATCACCCTTAGCCTGGTCCTTGTCACCACCTGCATTACCATAAAAAAGGTCAAGGTTGTGAACCCATACATGGGAGTTATTCGTGTCAAGAGACACACCGTCATCCATACAGTGCATGATGGCAAAATTGCGCATCTCCAGGTCTGATGTATTACGGATAAGGAAACCGAAACCGTGGATAACGGCATCGTTGCCTACACCCTCGAAGGTGATAGGACAACTAGCGTATGCTGAAGCACCCTTAATCTGGATACCCTCAGCGCTGGAACTGAATGCATCCATATCGTCGGCTGACAAAGTACCGAGCACACGAATGTCAAGAGGAGCAGTTGACCATCCCTTAGAATATGCCTTAGTCCAAGCATCGATGATAGTCTGCAGACCTGTATAGATAGAGGTCTTGTTGGATGCAGAAGGCACGGTCATCGTGATGGTCTTGGCATTGCTCTTGGTGATATAAAGGATGTTAGTACCCGACTTCAGAGTACCATTGTCATTGTAGGCACCAATCTGGTTGGCATGATTGAAATGAGCAAAGCCGCCACGGTCGTGAGCCTTTACAGTCAGAGCGTCTGAAACGGTAGAGGCTGTCTCAGTACCGTTGGCATTGACTGATGCCACCTTGATGTAATAAGTGCCAGCAGAGAGACCCAGCACGTCAGCACGGCCCTTGGAAGAGCTGTACTTACGCACGAGCTGATCGTCAATCTTGGTCCAAGGACCAGAGGACGAGGTGCTGTAATAGACGTTGTAATAAGACGAGCCGTCAGGAGTAAACTCCACATAAGCCGACTCAAACCAGCCACCCTGAGCAGTAATGCTGACGGCTGCATTCGTAACTGTTGCCACCATGAGAAGGAGCAGTGTCACGAGTCCCACGAGGGAAATTCTTTTCATAATGTATTTTTTGTCGTTGTTAGTTAGATATTTTTATTGTGGGTGCAAAGGTAATAAAAATAATTAAGAATTTAATAACACACACAAAAAGGAGGAAGTTTTTTAAGACTTCCTCCTTCTTTACGTTATTTTGCTATTTTACAGATTACAATTCCTGACCTGCCATATTGAACATCTTGCCGTCCTTCAGGATGACGAGTTTGCCATTTACGAATACCTTCTTGCCTGAGTTAGCCTTCTGAACGTTTTCGTTGGCATTGATGCTCTCTACTGCTGTAGCATCGTCAAACTCTGCATCGAGGGCGTTGACAGAAGCACCAGGAGTCATTGTGATACTCTTGATAGTCTGACCACCGCTGACGAAGTAGATGTAGTAGGTAGTGCCTGCCTTGACGTTAGCAGTCATAGTGCCTGCTGAGCAAGAAGCGGTAACGATTGGTGAACCTACTGCTGTACCGATAGCTGAGGTACGGTTGAGGTCTGAGGTGTTGTTTGAAGCAAACTTCACTGTCAGAGTACCGTTAGAGGTTGGTGTGTACTTGATGTGACGGATGCTTGAAGAAGATGCACCATTGCAACGGAAACCGTTCTTGTTGACATAGTCCTTAGTGTAGCTTGAAGAGGTGTTGCCCACGAGTGTCAGGCCATTGTAGGAATATGTGTAGTTAGAGCCTGCGAGTGTCACGGTTGATGTGAACTCAGAGAAGTTCCATGTTGTTGGGTCTTCTACTGCATAAGCGAAGTCAATAGCGAAGAGGTTGATAGAAGCACTCTTGGTGATAGTGTAAGAA
>CAJODK010000013.1 GCA_905233245.1 uncultured Prevotella sp.
CTTCCAGTCGCTTGTGCTGGCGGAATGGCATCTTCGGTCCCGTCATCACCGTCACCGTGTTGTCGCTCACATGAGTCACGGCATCCCTGGCCCACCATTCGTGATTCAGCTTGATGCGCTTGAAATTGTCTGCCATCAAATAAGCTTCCACAAGGTCGCCGTTGTCGTAGTCGTAGAAGGTGTAAAGCTTATCTACCTGCAGACTGCGGATATAGGCCGTATCGCTCACCTGCGTGTCGCTATTGTAGCGTATCAGCTGCAGGGCGTAGTCGCCAGGCACTATACGGCTCTTGTCGAGCATCACCGAGCGCACGGAGGCAGAGCCGTAACCATGAATGTTGAAGATGTAACTCTTCGCCGTCTCCTCGCCCTGCCCCTGCGGCCATATTTTCACCTCCAATTGGTTCTCAGTGATAGGGGGCATGATGTAGGCATAGTTCTCGGCAGCAAACACCTTCGTAGTGTTCTTCGAGGGATCGTTTGCATCCTTGATGGCTGTCACACGGATATGGAACGGACGGTTGCCCTGCGCCTTGTCCAGTCGCAGCACTATATACTGATTGTCGCGAGCCGTATAAATCTGATTGTAGAAGCCCACGGTATCCTTCGGTGCGGGGTCATTGAACAGCGTCTTGAGGGCATCCATCTCCTCACGGTTGTCCTGAATGACGTGGTCTATCACTTGCCACTGAAACAGACTGACGTCAGCCCAAGAACTCAGTTGACCCAAATTGGTGGCGCGCTCCACAGTGAAGTCGTCGGCCCACACCGATGCGCTGCTTGCCAATAGAGCAAACAGAACAGGCAGTGTTTTAGATAGCATTCGTTTCATATCCGTAGTGGTTTTAGTTTAGTTTTTTTCTTCTTCGTGAGCACTCATGTTCTTGATAAACAGATTTACTAAGTGCTTCGTGATAAAGGTGTTCCTGACGGCATGGCGCACATTGTCTGCTAATGAACTCTTGTCGCCGGATGGCTTAGCCGTCTCTGCTTCTGCCACCTGCCGCTCGCGCTGGTCTATCTTGGCACGCATGCTCGCCGAAACGTGATTATACAGGAACGTATAGCATGGCACGGCAGCCTTCATAATATAAGGTGTGAGGAATGTGGTCACCACACTGGATGCCACGATGATAGGATAGATGATAGGATTTAGTACGCCCAGACCGGTACCCAGTGAAGCGATGATGAATGAGAACTCGCCAATCTGGACGAATGAGAAACTGGTAAGCATGGAGTCACGCATCGTCTGACCGCCCCACCAGCAGCCCAAGGTGCCAAAGAGAATCATTCCGACGATAATTACCAGGCTGACCCAGAGGATGCTGACCCAATATTGCGTCAAAGAAGACGGATTGATCAGCATACCCACAGAGATGAAGAAGATGGCAGCAAAGACATTCTTCAGCGGTGTCATCAGTTTCTCGATACGATGCGCCTCCACTGTCTCAGCAAGGATAGAACCCATCACGAAAGCACCGAGAGCACTGCTGAACCCTGCTTCCTCAGCTGTCAGCACCATACCCAGGCAAAGACCCAGGGAGAGGATGATAAGCGTCTCGTCATTCAGATGTTTTTTCACCTTGCGTATCAGTGTCGGGATAATCAGTATTCCGCAGATGAACCATGCCGCGAGAGTGATGGCAAGATCGATGACCTTACTGACCAGTTCGGCACCCTCAAACTGATGGCGGATGGCTATACTGGAGAGCAGTACCATCAGTACCACAGCCACCACATCCTCCACGATGAGGATGCTGGTCGCTCCCTTGACGAAACGCTCCTTTCTCAAACCAGCCTCGTCAATGGCCTTCATCACGATAGTGGTGCTCGACATACAAAGCATGCCCGCCAGGAACAGGGAGTTGACCATATCAAAATCAGCATCCTTTCCCACCAAGTAGCCAAAGAGCATCATGCCACCTATGATAGTCAGCGCACCTATTGCTGCCACCTTGCCGCTGCTGATGAGATTCTTCAGGCGAAACTCCAGTCCGATGCAGAACAATACAAACAGTACGCCGATATCGCCCCATGCCTTCACATTGTCTGCATTCACGAATGTCTCGCCAAACAGATGCGGCCCTACCAAGACACCCGCAACGATATAACCCAGCACGACAGGCTGCTTCAACAACTTAAACACGATACTGACTACAGCTGCTGTAATCATCAAAATGTATAAATCCTGTACCATATTATTTCAATTTCACATTACATTTTACTGTCCCGTGGCCTGTTTGTACTTCAGTACATTGAGCTGGTAGTCTATGTAGGCATCGACGTAATCGTCGTGGGTCTTCTGGTAACTTGCCTGTGCATCGAGCAGGTCTGTGAGGCGTGTGGTGCCTGCCTTGTAGTAACTCTGGTTGAGTCGCAGGTTTTCCTCACTCTGCTCTATGCCCTTGCGGGCTATGACGAGCGACCGATAGGAGGTGTCGAGTTCTGACCACGCATTATCCATATTGATGATGAGTTTCTGCTGCGAGTCCTCCAGTTGCTGCTTGGCATCTTCGTATGCCAGTTTCTGTTTCTTGGATGCATAGCTGCCGCCCCACCATCCTGAGAGAGGGACACTGACAGTGGCAAACATCGAAGCGGAAGAACCGTCACCAGCACCAGAGATGTCATGATAGGTGTAAGCAGCTCCGACGCCCACCTTGGGGAGGTTGGCACCCTTCTTCAAAAGATGTTGCAGACGCTGACTCTCCACATTCTTCTCGAGCAGGCGGTAGCCTGTGGTAGAGGTCACTGCCGACTGATGGTCGCGCATGAGGGAGGCATCGAATGGTGGCACCTCTGAAGGTACCTCGGCTGTCACATCGAAGCCGTCCTGCTGCACTCCGATGTACTGTGCCAGCAGTTCCTTGGAGACCTTCATCCCACTACTGAGGCGCACTATCTGCTTCTCTATCTCGTTGTGCTTCAGTTGCACCAGCAGCAGGTCATTGCGTGTGATGATGCCCGCCCTTACCATCGCATCGACATCGTGCTCCAGCTGTGTGAGCTGTTCGTTGAGGGCATTGAGGGTCTTCATCTTCTCCTTCTGCGAGATGACGTTCCAGAAGAACTTCTCCGTCTGCATGTCAACGTCATCGGCTGATGACTCCTCCTTTATCCTGCTTGCCTCCAGACCTACCTTTGCCAGACGATTGCTATTGACAATCATGCCACCCATGAAGACTGGCTGAACGGCACTGACAGAGCCCATGAGGGCTTTCTTCAGGACGCTGATATTGGTAGGCACGCCCACCATCTGGGATACCTGCACAGGCAAATCGAGTTCGAGCAGGGGCTTATGGGCCTGAAACGCCATTCCCTGCGCTGAGATTTGAGGGAAATACTTGGTGAACGCCTCTCTCTGCTGTTGCTGGCTCTGCTCTATGGCATTGCGTGCTGAGCGGGAGGTGTAGTTGTTCTCGTTAGCCAGTTGCTTGCATTGGTCGAGGGTGTAGCTGCTCTGGAGACTCACCCCCTGCCCCTCTCTGGACACTTCGTTAGAGAGGGGAGTAGTTACCTGTGCCAGCACGGCTGTTGTTGAGAATAATAGTGATATGATTAATATTTTCTTTTTCATTACTTTATTTATTAGAAGAATCATTTTCTCCCTCAGCCCAATTCATCACCTTCCAATAAGCCACTGGCATGATGGTGAGGATGAAGAACATGGTGATGAGGGCGCCATAGCATATCACGCAGCCCATCGGCGACCACAGACCGCTGCCACCAAGAATCATGGAAACCACACCCATGGATGCTGCTGCAGAGGTCAGGAAGATAGGACGCATACGGCGCTCAGCTGCCACATGGATGGCATCCTTCAGGGAGAGGTGTTCCAGTTCGCGTACTTCCTCGGCATAGTCGAAGAGTATGACACCGTTACGCACCAGGATACCCATGAGCGATACGAATCCGAGGATGGCTGTCGTAGAGAATGCCTTGCCGCCGACTAGCAGACCAACTGCTGTACCGAAGACGCAGAGCGACAGGCACACCATGATGAGCAGTGACTTGGCAACACTCTTGAAGTGCCACAGGAGCACGAAGAAGATGATTGCGATGGAGAGAATCAGGGCTGAGGCTATCTGCGGTATTCGCTCACCGTCGTCCTCTATCTGTCCGCCGTACTCCATCTGCACGCCCTCAGGCAGTTTGAGGTCAGCCAGGCTTTCCTGCACCTCCTTGGTAACGACACCTATATTCAGTCCGCGATTCACCTCGGCCATCACGGTCACACAGCGCAGGCCGTTGCGGTGAGGTATCTGACCAAACTGCCAGGTGGGCACTATCTCAGCAAACTGTCTCATAGGTACGCTGGGCAGTGCTTCGCCCACAGAGCGCATGTGCATGAATGCCTCCAGATTGGAGGGGATAGCAGCAGAGAGACCGATAGGGATGAGTTCGTTCATCACGTCTTCCTTAGTAGCCTGCTCTGCATTGTCGGTCTTCATTATCACGTTGATGTCGTAGTCGCCCTCCCATGCTGTGCTGACGGTAAAGCCGTCGCCGTAGCGATATGCCATCTGCATCTCCACGGCCTGGTTGGTAATGCCCAGACGAGACGCCTTCTCATCATCTATCCTGATGCGAGTGGTAGGCAGTGGTTCGAGCATATTACTGCGAACGAGCAGCAGATGTGGCATATTGCGCATGCGTGCCACCACGCTGTCAGAATACTGGGCGAGCAACTCCAGATTGTCACTCCTCAGGCGCACCTCGATAGGCACTGGCACAGAGGAGTAAGACAGTTCCTTAATCTTGACATAAGCCTCAGGGAAGTAGGTGGTATATTCTGCCGTCAGTTCGTCACAGAGTTTCTTCGTGACCTTATTGCCCTCGGTATTGACGATGAACTGAGCATAGCTCTCATCAGCAAACTGTGGTGCATAGGCTGTATGGAAACGAGGCGAGGAACAACCCTTAAACGAGGCAATGCTCACTACGCCCTTCTTCTTGGCTATCAGGTGCTCCAGCGAGTCGGCCACAGCAGCAGTGCGCTCTATGCCCGAACCTGTCGGCATGTATATCTCGACGGCAAACTGGTTGCGGTCGGCAAAAGGCATGAGTTGTTTGGGGACTATCCGGAGCAGCATAACACCTACCACGACGCTGACAACACCGCCAGAGATAGTCAGCCAAGGGTGGTCGAAGCACCATCCCACGATGACCTTGTAGTATTTGTCCATCAGGTCGAGCAGGTTAAACTTCTTCTTTCCCTCAGCATCGGTCTTCTCATGTATGGGTTTTACGAAGAAGAACTGCAGGATAGGCAGCAGTGTCTGTGCGATAATCATGGAGGCGAAGAGCACGATGGAGATGGCCCATGGGAAGGACAGCAGGAAGTCGTGCATCTGTCCCGTCATCGTGACGAGGAAGGGGAAGAATGTCACTGAGATACACAGCGTGGCTGTGAAGATAGACTTTAGGAAGTGCACCGTAGCATCTATGGAAGCCTGCCAGCGGGTCTTTCCCTCTGCCATCATCTCCAGGTAGGAGTCGATGATGACGATGGAGTCATCCACTATCATACCCAGCGTCACGATGAGTGCAGCCAGCGTCACGGTGTTGAGTTCTATGTCAAAGGCATAGAACAGTCCGAGCGACAAGAAGATGGTGATAGGCATGGTGCCTGCTGCCACCGCTGCCACGCGGAACGGCATGATGAGCACCACAACGAGAATCACCGTAGAGATGGCGATGAGCAGCTCATGCAGGAAATTTTCGATGGAGTCGTCCACCACCTTCGCCTGGTCCGTGATGGCCTTCAGATTCACGTCGTCAGGAATGCTCTTCTCGAAGTTCTCGAGTTTCTCATTGATGGCCTCACCCATCTTCGACACATCCTGTCCTTTCTTTATTTCCACGGAGAGCAGTATGCACTTCGTACCGTTGTTGGTGATGTATTTCTTCATCGGCGGATACTCGCGCTTCACCTCTGCCACATCCTTCAGGCGTACATTGTTTCCATTGCCGTCGGTATAGATGAGGGTATTCTCCACATCGTAGATTTTATTCAGAGCGTGGTCCACGTAGATAGGCGATTTCCTGCCGTTATTCTTCACACGTCCTGCTGTGGTCACAAATCCCTTGGCCTTCAGTTGCATGGCGATATACTGGTAGCTGATGCCATAGTGGGACAGTTTGTCACTGTTCATGTAGATGCTTATCTGGTCACGCTGTTCGCCGAAGACGGTCATCTTTCCCACGCTCTTGATAAGGCGCAGCGAGTCGATGAGCGAGTTCATGTAGTTGTGGAGCTCGCGATAGGTCTTGTCCTTCGACTCCATGGCAAGGAGCAGAGCCGAGGTGTCACCGAAATCATCGTTTACCTGAATGGCAAGTACGCCGTCAGGCAGTTCGTCCCTGAAGCCCTGCACGCCGTGCTTGAACTTCGACCAGAACTCGTCCTTGTTGTTCAGGTCATCATTGAGCTCCACCTGAATGATGCTCAGGCCGTCCTTAGAGTAGCTGACGGTTTTCTCCTTCTTTACCTCCTTATATGTAAAGATGTATTTCTCGAGAGGCTTGGTCACCTGTTCCTCCATCTCCTGTGCCGTCACGCCAGGATAGACAGCTACTACGATGCCCTGTCGGATGGTGAAGTTAGGGAACTCGTTCTTGTTTATGTTGACAAGTCCGAATATGCCGAACACCACGAGGCAGCCTACCAGGAGCATCACTATGTTCCTGTAGTGCATCGACCATTCCTGCATACTCATTTTCTTTTTCTCTTCCATAATCACTTCACGATTTCAACCTTCATTCCGTTACTTACCTTCTGCTGGCCGCTTACGATTATCTTGTCGCCCTGTGACAGTCCGCCAGAGACCTGAGCACCCTGGGCTGTCTCGCTGCTGATGAATATCTGGCGCTTGATGGCCTTGCCGCTGTTCACTACCCATACGAAGGTCTTGTTGTCAGAGTCCAACTGTATCAGGTCAGCAGGGATAAAGACGCCTGTAGTACCCTGCATATAGTTGGTGTAGGCATTGCAAATCATGCCCGGGAGCAGTTCGCCGCTACCATTGCTGATGGTCGCCTTCACCTCGTAGGTACGCGAACGAGAGTCGGCACTGACGCCCTTCTCCGTCACTCGGCCAGAGAACTGACGGTCGCCCAGAGCAGGCACGACAATCTTCATCGACGAACCCTTGGAAATCTTCTGTATCTCCTGCTCCGGAACAGAAATCTTCACCTTCACGGCACCGATGTTCACCAGTTTCACTACTGGGATGCCAGGGCCTACCGTCTGACCCACCTCCGCCGTCTTGCTTGCGATGTAGCCGCTGTATGGGGCATAGATACGGGTGTCGCTAAGACTCTTGCGGGCTATCTGCTCCTGAGCCTGAGCCTGCTTCAGTTGGTTCTCGGCCTGTATCCACTGCATCTCGGGCAGAGCGCCCTCGTCGTGGAGCATCTTCATACGGTTGTATCTGTCGCGGGATGTCTCCAACTGCGTCTTTGCTATGGTGTACGAATTCCGCATGGTGGTGGGGTCAAGCTCTGCTATCACCTGTCCCTTACCCACTGTCTGCCCTTCGCTCACAAAGATATGTCTGATGGTGCCACTGCTGGCAAACGACAGTGAGGTGCCGCTGACCTCTTCTATCGTACCAGAGAAACCCTGCTCGCCATTCACGGCCTCAGCATATATCTCCTGAACCTTCACTTTCACAGGCTGTACCTCTTGATTCTTTTTCTCTGAACTACATCCCATCAGTGCTGCGACCAATGGCAATGTTATAAATAGGATTTTTTTCATTCTATAAATGTGCAATATATTCGTATTCTGTTGCATAAGGTTATCTATTCGTTGCAAAAATACAAAATAATTTGATTTCTTACAAGTTTTTCGAAGAAAAATCGATTTTTTGGGTATCTTTGGACAAAAAGTGTTAATTCTCGTACAGTTATTCGAAGAAATATCGATTTTCTGTACTTATTTTCATAACTTTGCAGCGTAATAGAGTGAGTAACGATGAAGAAGTCACCATTAATAAAGTTTGGAAACATCCCTATCCGCACGCAGACGCTATATGATTGCTATAGCGATTTGTCCTCGCCTGCTGACAAAGTTCATGCATTGGAGAGGAATGGCGATATCATACAACTGAAGCGAGGTCTCTATGTCGTCAGTGGAGAGGTGACAGGCAAGGCTATTGACGCACGACTTTGTGCCAATCACATTTATGGCCCGTCATACGTTTCCTTGCAATGGGCTTTGAGATGGTATGGTCTCATTCCAGAGCAGGTACACATCATGAGTTCAATGACCACTCTGCATACGCGGCGATTTGAGAACAAGTTGGGGACATTTGAATATTTTCATGTCTCGCCACATTATTTCCCCATTGGTTTGCGCATAGTCGAAGACAACGGTATTGCATGTATTATGGCTAGTCCAGAGAAGGCTCTATGTGACAGTATCATTCATGACATAAAACGACCACCCCAATCTGTCAAGGGGCTTTGGGAGTATTTGGAGGAATACCTGCGTTTAGATACAGATTCCCTCAGAGACTTCGATACTAGTATCATTGAACAATGTATGGCAAAGGGACGAAAGACTCAAATATTACAAAACCTCATAAAACTCATCAAGAGACTATGAACATATACGACCAGATGGTTGCTGAATACCAGCAGCAAACCAGCACCTCCACGCCCAATGTGGAACAGGAGGTGATGCAGAAGATAGCGCTTGCGGGACTCTGTCGTGGAGGATTCTTCAAGCATGCCGCCTTTTATGGTGGCACGTGTCTGAGGCTACTTCATCAGTTGCCTCGCTACTCTGAGGATATGGACTTCACACTCAAAGAAAAGGGTAGCGACGTTCATTTGGAAGATTTCTTTCCCTATATCATCGAGGAATTTCATCTGGCGGGGCATGAGGTGGTTATTCAGAAGAAAGACAAAAAGATATTTGGACGTGTAGAATCCGCATTCCTCAAGGAGAACACGGAGATTTTTGACATCAAATTCCAGACAAAAAAGACTATAAAGGTAAAAATAGAAATGGACACAGATCCGCCACTGGGTTTCGAGACGGAAGACTTGCCCTTGTTTCGCCCATATCCTTTTGTGGTGTGCTGCGTAGCCCTTCCTGACCTTTATGCAGGTAAGATGCACGCTCTGCTCTACCGCAACTGGAAGACCAGGGTGAAGGGTCGCGACTGGTATGATTTCCAATGGTATGTGGCCAATCGCGTACCGCTTAATTTTGCCCATCTGCAGCAGCGCATCCGTGAGTTCAATGGTGAGGATATCACTAAGGAGCGTTTTATGGAGATGCTGCATGAGAAGCTGTCAACTACCAATATAGAATCTGTGAAGCAGGATGTCAGAAGTTTTATTTTCAATCCGCATGAACTCGATATCTGGTCCAATGATTACTTCATGAGGTTGGCGGATATGATGGTACTACAGTGACCCCTAATTCTTCCCATCTCAATACGAGTTTGACACTCCGTCTTGGTGAGGGAGTAGTAGCAGCGCATCTGGCCGTTGGCGTCCTTGTAAGACCCGAGCCGAAAATTCGACCCGGCTATTTTCATCCATGCTGGTTCCATTCTTCTTTTTCCCCCCACAATGCCGTTACAGCGTGACAGTGTGACAGTTCCAAAGTAGGTATTGCAGAGCTCCAGCCGACCTTAGCTAAGCAACAGCGCGCCCTTGCTAAGCAAGGGCAGTTTCGTGAAATAGGCAGGCGGCTCGGACATTACCAACATGCATAATCTGGAGGACGATGCAACGGGAGTTGTTTCAGTTCACAGTTCACAGTTCGCATCGGAAGGTGATTAAGAACGGACACCTGTACATAGGTGAGTATAACATCTTTGGTCAGCGAGTAAAGTAAGGAGTGATGAGGAATAGGTGAACGGTCTAAGGGCGATTGCCACCAGGACCGAAGCCGCCAGGACCACCGCTATTGCCACTGGAACCGTTGACCCACTGGCTGCTGCTGAGGGTGGTGGAAGAGGATGTGTTGCCATTGACGAGGAGAGAGCATGACCTGCCTTTCTGCATCTCCGGAGTGGAGATGAGGAAGGTGCCGCCGCTGTAGGCGCGCGGACTGGTGAGCGTCATGATGGTGGAGCCGCCAATCTGCAGGGTGATACTGGCGCCCTGAGCAACACTTGCCGTGGTGATGAGGGCTGACTGCGTGCAGGCGCTCTCGGTAGGGGTGGAGAGATTGCTGCCTCCCATGCCGATGATATAGCCGCCTGTGAAAGAGAGAGTATTGTTGTCGCAGTCGATGCCGCACTCGGCTCCCGTGGCGCCGCTGGCCATCACCGTACCTCCTGAGATGTAGATGGTGCCGTTGGCATCGATAGCGTCATTGCTGGTGCTGTAGGCATAGACATGTCCTCCGCTGATGTTTATCCTGCCCTTGCCAGCATAGGTGTTGCCAGAATTGTTTTCCGTAGAGATGCCGGCATTGATAGCGTCGTCGCCAGCGTATGCCTCTACGGTGCCGCCAGTGACGGTGAGATTCATCTTACTCTCGATACCCTCGGAATTGACTGCCTTGACCTTGACGGTGCCTCCAGAGATGGTGAGGGAGCCCGTGCCGAGGTCGGTCTCGCCTACGTGGATGCCCTTAGGATTGGCGTCTTCGTAGTTGGAGTAACTGTCGAGTTGTGACATGCTGACCACGAGGTCGCTGCCATTGTAGCGCACGAGATTGCTGCCCGTAGTGATGACCTCCACGGTGCCGCCGGAGATGGTGAGGGTGTTGTCGGCACGCAGGCCCTTGCCGCCATTGCCAGTGGCCATGCACTGCACAGTGCCGCCAGAAACGGTAATAGCAGGTGCCTTGATGCAAGTGGCGGCGGAGTAGTCGCTCTCGTCGCTGTCCCACTCGGCAGGGGCGTTATTGATGACGGTGGTGCGACCACCCTTGAAGTCGATGGATGTCTCGCTCTTCAGTCCCTTCTTGCCCGTAGCGCCGCTGGCGACAGTGATATTGAGCACCACGCCGGGATTGACGGTCATAGCATCGGTGCTACTGATGGCGCCTTTGGCTGAGGTGGTGACATTAAGCACGCCAGAACCGAGGATGTCGAGCTTCTGATAGGTGGCAAAGGTGCCGTCGCTGTTCTCCGTATCGTCACCCACCTCGATACTCTTCTTGGCGGTGGAGGTGATGGTGCTGGTGCCGTCTAGAACGAGTTCCACATTGCCACCCTTTGTGGCTCCGATGGCCTTGGCGGTGGTGTGGAGCGTGACATCGCTCAGGGTGACGGTGATATCGCCCGTACCTTTATAATTAAAGGCGGCACTGGAACCCTCGCCGGAGTTGCCCGTGAGGACGTAGTTGACGTCGGCTGTGGTGGCCGTCACGCTCTGCCCGCTGATGGTGACAAGGCTGGCATCAGAGGCAGTGGCAGTGCCATCGCTATTGAAGGTAATCAGTACGCTCTGCGAACGAGAGGTGGGCGAAGCGGCTGTCTCGCCAGTGGCGGCGGTAGTCTGGGTGATGGCGAAAGTGCCAAAGTCACTCATCTGCATGCTCACGGCATCGCCCGAAGAGGCGTTGTCGTCGCTACTCGTGGTCGTGCTACCATCAGTGCTTACTAGGCTTGCGATAGGGTCGTCATCACCGCATGCTGCAACCATCGTAAGGCTGAGCATCATCATAATTGTTTTTACAGAAATCTTCATAATGAATAGTATTTGCAGTTAGTTCTTTTGCTGAAATAACGAGCGGGAAAAGAAAAAAGGTATGTAAGTTTAGTTTTTTTACATACCTTTGTGCTACGTTAATATTGAACAACTGCTAACGACTATTCAATTAACATTATTTACTCAAACGGATACCTACCTTCATGCCATCGTAGGCGTTGAGTCGATAAGCCATTGCCTGTCACCCTCGTCAGTGAGGAGGGGAAGGAGGGATTCGCGTACATGCTGGTGGTAGTCGTTGAGCCACGCCACTTCATCTGCCCTGAGCATGGACCACTCGATGGGTGTCATATCGATAGGGCAGAGGGTGAGGGGGTGCAATTTGATAAAGTTCCCGTTAACGTTAACTACCTCCATCATATTCTCCGTACGGATGCCAAACTTGCCCTCGAGGTAGATGCCTGGTTCGTCGGTGACTACCATACCTGCATGGAGTGGTGCGGGACGCCAGTCGAGACGTATGGCATGAGGACCTTCGTGGACGCATAGGCGCCACCCTACGCCGTGACCGGTGCCGTGGAGGTAGTTGTAGCCTCCCTGCCACACCTCGGAACGGGCGATGGCGTCCACCTGGGTGCCATTGATGCCGTCAGGGAACTGACGGGTGGCGAGGGCGATATTCGCCTTGAGAACATAGGTGTAGGCGCGCTTCATCTCATCGGTCAGTGGACCGAGAGCTATGGTGCGGGTTATGTCGGTAGTGCCACAATCGTACTGCGCTCCAGAATCGACGAGTAGCAGTCCCTCTGGACGAAGTGGGGCGTCAGTCTCTGGTGTGGCGCTGTAGTGAACGATGGCGCCGTGGGCGTTGTAACCGCTGATGGTACCAAAGGAGAGGTCGAGACAGTGGGGATTCTCACGTCGCAGTGCCTCCAACTTATTGCTGACGCTTATCTCTGTCTCACCGCCTGCCTCGACAGCAGGGATGAGCCAGCGCAGGAAGCGCACCATCGCCACACCATCATAGAGCATCGCCTGACGGAACCCAGCGAGTTCGGTCTCGTTCTTCACCGCCTTGAAGGAGATGATGGGAGAAGGGGAGGCAACTGCCTGTTCCTTCACCTTATTATATAGGGTGTAGTTGGCGGTGTCGGGGTCGATGAGGATGCGAGAGGTCGAAAGTCGAAGGTCAAAGGTCAAAGGTGAGAGGGGAGAGGTGAGAGGTGAGAGGTAAGAGGATACCTTTACGCCGGCGTCACTGAGTTGCTTCTGCGCTTCGTTGGTGAGGTAGCCATTGCAGCATAGCGTGGCATCATCGAGGGTGATGACGAGATAGGAGATGAAGACGGGCGTCATGGGTACGTCATTGCCTCGCAGATTGAGGGTCCAGGCGATGGACATGAGGTCGGTGACCACATGGGCATCACAGTGCTCCTGGCGCATCACCTCGCGAATGCGATTCAGTTTGCTCGTGACACTCTCACCTGCCTCAGTCTCGGGGATAGCATATATCTCGGACTTGGGCAGGGCGGGACGGTCCTTCCACAGCATACAGGCTGCATCGTAGTTGGTGCGCACGGAGACGCCGATGCGTCTCAGGGCAGTCTGCAGAGCCGTCACCTCACTATAATTCATCACCATACCATCGACAGCCACCACGCGACCGTTGGCGGAGGAGAGTTTCCTCAGTAGCCAGTCGGTGATGGAGGGAGTATCGGCGAGACCATCCTTCATGAGTGTCCAGGAGGAGGAGAGTTGCCTCTCTGCCTGCAGAAAATATCGCGAGTCGGTCCACAGCGCCGCCTCGTTGAGTGTCACGACAGCGGTGCCGGCACTTCCCGTGAAACCGCTTATCCACTCGCGTACACGCCAATGGGGAGCGACATACTCACTACCGTGAGGGTCACTGCTGGGGAGGATGATGGCGTCGATGCTTTCTGCGCGCATCTCATGGCGCAATTGTTCTAGCTTCACCTCTTAATTATTGAAATAGTAAATAAAGATAGCGATACCCTCAAGAGCCTTCTTGCCCGTCTCCTTGACCTGCATGGTAAACTTAATCTCGGTCTTGACAGCACCACGCAGATTGACGATGCTCTGCAGGGTAGTGGTGAGGTTGAGGCTCTGACCGCTGAGAACGGGTTGTCCGAACTTCATCTTGTCAATACCGTAGTTGACGAGCATCTTGACATTCTGAACGTCAACAATCTGGCCCCACAGGTAGGGGAGGACGGAGAGGGTGAGGTAGCCGTGAGCGATGGTGGTGCCAAACTGACTCTCGGTCTTGGCTCTCTCTGTATCGATGTGTATCCACTGATGGTCGAGGGTGGCATCTGCAAAGAGATTGATGCGCTCCTGAGTGAGTTCTACATAGTCACTGGTGCCAAGCACCTGGCCCTCATACTGGGCGAAATCTTCAAAACTGGTGATTGTAAGCATCGTTTTATATTTTATAAAAAGTTATAAGTTGTGAGTTATAAGTTATAAGTTGTGAGTTTGTGCTTGCAAAGTTACAAAAAAAATCGTAACTTTGCACCAACTTTGAGAAAAATCCATAGGAAGATGAATCTGTCCAAACTAAAAATAGGTGAAACGGCACGCATCAAGAGTGTGGGCGGTGAGGGTTCACTGCGCCACCACTTCCTAGACATGGGACTGGTGCCGGGCACTAATGTGACCCTGAAGAAACTGGCTCCGATGGGCGACCCGATGCAGTTTGAACTCTACGGATACGCACTGACACTGAGGAGGGAGGATGCGGAAAAGATTCTCGTGAGCGAGAATCTTAACGTCAACGTTAACGTTAACGTGAACTCTAACTCCCCTCAACTTATTACTGGTAAGGCGGGAGTAGGTCTGCACCCTGGTATTGGTGAGGGCGGTCGCTACCACGATGCTACACACGAGAATCCGCTGCCAGAGGGTACGGTAATCCGCTTTGCCCTCGCTGGCAATCAGAATTGTGGCAAGACGACACTCTTCAATCAACTGACGGGTGCCAATCAGCATGTGGGAAACTTCCCGGGAGTGACAGTGGACCGCAAGAGCGGTACGATACGCGGACACAAGAAGACCGAGATAACGGACCTGCCAGGCATCTACAGCCTCTCACCATATACGAGCGAAGAGGTGGTAAGCAGGGAGTTTATCCTGGGTACCAACAGCGAGAAGCCCCACTGCATCATCAATGTCGTGGATGCCACCAATATAGAGCGCAATCTGTACCTCACCATACAACTCATGGAACTCGGAGTGCCTATGGTGCTCGCCCTCAATATGATGGACGAGATGGAGGGTAATGGTGGTACGGTGCGCGTGAACAGGATGGAGCAACTGTTGGGAATACCAGTGGTGCCTATCGTGGCATCGAAGAATCAGGGTGTGGAAGAGCTCGTGGAGCATGCCATGCACATAGCACGCTATCAGGAGGTACCGGCAAGGCAGGACTTCTGCTCGCCTGAGGACCATCGTGGAGCAGTACACCGCTGTCTGCACGCCATAATGCACCTGATAGAAGACCATGCAGAGAGGGCAGGGATGCCGGCACGATTCGCTACCGCCAAACTGGTGGAGGGTGACCGTCTGGTGGAGAAGAGCCTAAAACTATCCAATAACGAGAAGGAGACCATAGAGCATATCATGCTCCAGATGGAAGAGGAGCGTGGCATGGACCGCGCTGCTGCTATGGCAGACATGCGATACAGTTTTATAGAGCGCCTGTGTCAGCAGACCGTGGTGCATCCTAAGGAGAGCAAGGAAGCACGCCGCTCGCAGAGGATAGACAATATACTGACGGGCAAATGGACCGCACTGCCAGGATTTGCTGTGATAATGGCACTGACATTCTACCTCACCTTCGACCTGCTGGGAGGCACCATGCAGGGATGGATGGAGGAGGCGATAGAGTGGTTTACGGATCAGTCGCGTTCAGCGATGGAATCGTGGAAAGTGAATGACGTGGTGCAGTCGCTCATCCTCGATGGCGTCTATGCTGGTGTGGGCGCGGTGGCAAGTTTTGTGCCTATCATCGTACTGCTGTTTTTCTTCCTCAGTATGCTGGAGGATACGGGCTACATGGCTCGCATCGCCTTCGTGGTGGATAAACTCCTGCGACGCCTCGGACTGTCAGGACGTAGCATAGTGCCCCTGCTGATGGGATTCGGCTGTTCGGTGCCAGCGGTGATGTCCAGTCGCACGCTGCCATCCATGAGAGACCGTCGCCTCACGGTGATGCTCATACCATTCATGTCATGTACTGCAAAACTGCCCATATACGCTTTCTTCTGCGCTGTATTCTTCCCTGACAATGCAGCGCTGGTGATGTGCGGACTGTACCTATTCGGAGTCATCACGGGCATACTGACTGCGCTGGTGCTGAAGCGGACGGTATTCAAGGGAGAGGCGGTGCCATTTGTGATGGAACTGCCCAACTATCGCATGCCAAGTATGCGAAATACCCTGCAACTGCTGTGGGAGAAGACGAGCGACTTCCTCTCTCGCGCCTTCACCGTCATATTCTGCGCCACGATAGTGATATGGTTCCTTCAGAGTTTCTCCTTCCACCTGCAGATGGTGGAAGACCAGTCAGAGAGCATGCTGGGACAGGTGGCTTCGGTGGTAGCACCACTGTTCACACCACTGGGATTCGGTGACTGGCGTATGGTGACCGCCCTTGTAGGAGGATTCCTTGCCAAGGAGAGCGTAGTGAGCACCATCACTGTGCTTATGGGGCCAGGGATATCTCTCACCTCTCTCCTCTCACCTCTCGCTACTCTTTCCTTCCTCATATTCTGCCTGCTCTACACCCCATGTGCAGCAGCTATAGCATCGATACGACGCGAACTGGGCAACCGTGATGCCCTGATAATAGTGGTGTTCCAGTGTCTCATAGCCTATCTGATGGCTTTCATCGTATATCAAATTATGCATTATGCATTTTGAATTATGAATTTAGTCTCTTGGATACTCCTCATACTCGTCCTCGCTTTATTCCTCGGAGTAATGCGCTACATCGTGCGTGGAGGCGGCAGGAGTGATTGCTGCAGGGGTTGCAGTAGGGATTGCTCTTCATGCAGGACCTAGCAAACTTTCATCTTTCATCCATCACCCTTCATCTTTCAACTTTTTTTTATTACCTTTGCATCTCGTATGAGTATTACATCAATAGCATCACTATACTTTCGCAAGCGTCAGAAAGAACTTGAGAAGCACTTTTCCTCTCCTGAAGAACTGCAGGAGAAAGTTCTGCATCGTATGCTCTCCGTAGGCGCCAATACATTGTATGGTTGGGAGCACGGGATGACTGCCGCTCTGTCCTACGAGGAATTCCGTAGTTCCGTCCCTGTGAACACCTACGAGGAACTGAAGGGCTACATAGACCGTATGCGCCATGGGGAGAAGGATGTCTTGTGGCGAGGACAGGTGAAGTGGTACGCTAAGTCTTCGGGCACGACGAATGACAAATCAAAATTTATACCCGTCAGCAAGGAAAGTCTGAAATACACCCACTACATGGGTGGCAATGATGCTGTATGCTACTACCTGCAGAACAATCCCAAGTCACGCATCTTCGACGGAAGGGCACTGATACTGGGAGGTTCGCACTCACCTAACTACAATATTGCAGGTTCGCTGGTGGGCGACCTCTCCGCCATCCTCATAGAGAATATCAACCCGATGGTGAATCTCGTAAGGGTACCTGACAAGAAAACGGCGCTCACGGCGGAGTTTGATAAGAAGCGCGAACTGATAGCCAGACAGTGCCTCAATGCCAATGTGACAAACATCAGTGGTGTGCCATCATGGATGATGTCGGTGCTCACGAGAGTGATGGAACTGTCGGGCAAGCAACATCTGGAGGAGGTGTGGCCAAATCTGGAGGTGTTCTTCCACGGAGGCATCGCTTTCACTCCTTATCGTAAGGCCTACGAACAGCTCATCACCAAGTCCGATATGCACTATATGGAGACGTACAACGCCTCTGAAGGTTTCTTCGGACTGCAGAATGACCCCGCAGACGCAAGTATGATGCTGATGCTGGACTACGACGTGTTCTATGAGTTTGCCTCTATGGATGCTATTGACGATAATGGGTTGCTCACCGACGAGAGCAAGGTGGTGCCAATAGAGGGTGTGGAAGTAGGCAGGAACTACGCCATGATAATCACCACATCGAGTGGACTGTGGCGCTATATGATAGGCGATACCGTGAGGTTTACCAGCGTTAGGCCGTATAAGTTTATAATCACTGGCAGGACGAAGAGTTTTATCAATGCCTTCGGAGAGGAACTCATCGTGGATAATGCGGAGAAAGGTCTGCAGTACGCCTGTCAGCAGACGGGTGCACAAGTGAGGGAATACACCGCAGCACCAGTTTTCCGTTCAGAGGGCGTGGTGCCACATCACGAGTGGCTAATAGAATTCACGAAAGAGCCAGATAATATCGATGAATTCGCAAGAATTCTTGATACTAAGTTGCAGGGACTGAACTCCGACTACGAGGCAAAGCGATTCAAGGACATCAATATGGTGTGCCTCAAGATAGTGAAGGCGAGAAAAGACCAGTTTGATGACTGGCTACGTTCAAAAGGCAAACTCGGCGGACAGCACAAGGTGCCGCGACTGGCGAATACGAGGAAGTATATAGAGGAGATACTGAATGAAAAATGATATTCTACATAAGTTGTCGCTGAGGCTCTCAGTAATAACTCTCCTCCTTTGGGAGGGGGTGGGGGTAGGGCTCCTTGTGTCCTGCGCCCGCATGGGACAGCCTGACGGAGGATGGTACGACGAGACCCCACCACGCGTCATAGGTGCTACGCCAGAGGAGAACGCCACCAATGTGACAGGCAAGAAGGTGACGATACGATTCAATGAATTCGTCAAACTGGAGTCGGCCCACGAGAAGGTGATGGTATCGCCACCTCAATTGGAACAGCCAGAGATAAAGGTGACAGGCAAGAACATCTATGTCACCCTGCTCGATTCGCTGAAACCAAATACTACCTATACGATAGATTTCAGCGATGCCATCGTGGATAATAACGAGGGAAATCCGATGGGCAACTACACCTATACCTTTTCCACTGGTGATGCGATAGACACACTGGAAATAGGAGGATATGTGCTCGAAGCACAGAATCTGGAACCCGTGAAGGGTATTCTGGTGGGAGTCTATGCAGAGGGTGACACCATAATGAGACGCGTCTCGCGCACTGATGGCAGCGGACACTTCGTTATTCGTGGCATAGCACCAGGTCAATATACGGTAGGAGCCGTGATGGACAGCGATGGCGATTACCGTTTTACCCAGCGCAGTGAGAAGATGGCTTTCTCACATGAGGTGATAGTGCCTACCTGCAAACCAGACATCAGGCAGGATACATTGTGGCAAGACCAGAATCACATCAAGGACATCACGGTGACGGGGTACACCCATTTCATGCCTGACGACGTGGTACTCCGCGCCTTTGACCACGCAGCGACAGATCGCCATTTCGTAAAGCAGGATCGCACTGATGCCAATCACTTTACGCTTTACTTCACCGCGCCAGTGGCAGACTCGCTGAGCACTCACAGACTGCCACAGCTAAGACTGCTCAACTCACCTATCTCACCTCTCGCCTCTGACCTCTCACCTCAGTTTATCTCTGAACCCTCAGCAAAGGCAGACACGATAACATACTGGTTGAAGGATACGACACTCGTCAATCAAGATACCCTGATGATAGAGATGCAGACCTATATTACCGATAGCGTGGGAGTACAGCAGTGGACTACCGATACCCTGCAGATACTGGCAAAGACGCCATACGAAAAACGACTGAAGGCACAGCAAAAGGAACAGGAGGAATGGCAGAAGGAACTAAAAAAGCGACTCCGCAAGGCACAACCAGAGGAGGTGATAGATACGGTTATGCCTCGCAAACCATTGGATGTGAAATACTCAGCACCGAATAAGATGATTCCGACGGGAGGAGTAATAATAGAATTCCCGACACCACTGGAACGTTTCGACAGTACAGCCGTGCATCTATATGTGGAACAGGACTCGCTGTGGTATCGTGCGCCATTTACCATCACACCTGTGGAGAATCGTCGATGTGAAGTGTTTACCGACTGGATACAAGGAGCAAACTACTCCTTCGAGGTGGACAGCCTCGCTTTCACCGATATATATGGCACCGTCAACGGTAAGTACAAGCAGGGCATACAGGTGGGAAAGATAGAGGATTACTCTTCGCTCTTCGTGAATGTTTCATACTCTCTTACCTCTCACCTCTCACCTCTCACCTCTATATATGTCCAACTCCTCAACAGCAGCGACGCAGTGGTTATGACATCAAAAGCGAAGGACGGCACAGCTGAGTTCTACTATATTACGCCGGGCACCTACTACGTTCGTGCTTACGTGGACAGAAACGGCAATGGTGTATGGGATACAGGCGATTACTTCAAGGATATCCAACCAGAGGAAGTGTATTACTACCCAGAGGCAATAGAGTGCAGGGCAAAGTGGGACCTGACCAAGACATGGAACCTTACGGAAAAGCCACTGTACAGGCAGAAACCAGGTGCTGTAACCAAGCAAAAGGCTGATGCAAAGAAAACCATCAGACAACGTAATGCTGAGCGTGCCCGTAACATGGGTATAGAGCTGCCGGATTATCTGAAGTAATAAGGAGTAAAAGGAGTTAAGGAGTTAAGACACATGAAGAGACTGCTGAAAATAATAACGGTAATCATAATTTTCAATTGTCAATTTTCAATTGTCAATCTGGCTTCCGCCCAGTGCGAAACCCCCATCACAGCATTCTCAGGCAGTGAAACCATCAACTATAAACTCTACTTCAACTGGAAATTCATCTGGATAGGAGCGGGCACAGCATCACTCAATACCGTTCCCACAGAATATAAGGGGAAGAAAGGCTACAAAACCAGTTTGGTGACGCAGACCTCCAAGAAGATAGACCGCTACTTCATGATGCGTGACACCATCATGAGTATATTCTCCGACAAGCTCGTGCCCCTTTATTATAGAAAAGGTGCGCGCGAGGGCAAGCGCTACTACGTGGATGAGATGTGGTACTCATATCCTGATGCTAATACCTGCCAGACCACCACTCGACATATACACGACGACGGACATAAGACAGCCGAGAAACACGTCTATCGTCAGTGCATGACCGACATGCTGCATGCCTTTCAGCAGTTTCGCAATATGGACACCAGTGACTGGAAGAAAGGTCAGAGTAAGACCATCAGCATCGCAGGCGGTTCAGAAGTCATAAAGGCTCGCCTGTACTATCGCGATGATAAGACAATAAAGGGAGAGGACGGGAATAAGTATAAATGTAAGGTCATCTCCTATATCGAGAAGGATGGGAAAAAGGATAAGGAGATAGTCCGTTTTTACGTCACGGAGGACAGTCGCCATATCCCTATCCGTCTTGACCTCTTCCTCAAGTTTGGTTCCGCAAAAGCCTTTTTCTCAGGGATGAAATAAGGGATTTTTTATCGTCATTTGTTAATTTTTGCCCCGTATCACATTTTTTAACAAAAAAGAAGTATGAAGTTTTGCTAAAAAAGTTTAACTTTGTACCGATAAGCTTGGTGCGTCTCCAGGTGCTAAAGAGCTAAATCTATAATACTAATCAAATATTAAATCTATGTCTGAAAAAACTAAAAACGTACGCTATGCGCTAGTAGCACTGCTGCTCTTCTTCTGTGCAGCTGTACAGGCGCAGAAAGTAAGCGGTAACGTGAAGGACCCAACAGGCGAGCCTGTTATCGGTGCTACGGTCATGGAGCAAGGTACCCAGAATGGTACAGTGACTGACTTCGACGGTAACTTCACTATTACGCTTAAAGGCAAGTCAAACAAGCTTGTCATCTCATACGTTGGTATGCAGAACAAGACTGTTGACGTTGCAGGTAAGTCATCTGTAAGTGTTTCTATGCAGGATGATGCTCAAATGCTTGACGAGGTTGTGGCCATCGGTTATGGTACAGTTCGCAAGAAAGACCTTACTGGTGCGGTAGCACAGGTAAACGCAAAGCAGATTGAGAATATCCCTGTATCTGACGTTTCACAGGCACTGCAAGGTAAGATGTCAGGTGTGAACGTCACTATTGCCGATGGTGCGCCTGATGCAGAGTCAAGCATCCGCGTTCGTGGTGGTGGTTCTCTGTCACAGGACAACTCACCTCTCTACATCGTTGACGGTTTCGAGGTGGCTTCTATCAGCGATATCTCTCCCTCCGAAATCGAGACTATCGACGTACTGAAGGATGCTTCTTCTACCGCTATCTACGGTGCCAAGGGTGCTAACGGTGTCATTATCGTTACTACCAAGGGTGGTGGCGATACCAAGATGCCTAAGATTAACTTCAATGCCAGCTGGGCTTGGAAGAAGGCTACCAAGTTTGTGAAGGTTCTTTCTCCTTACGGTTACAATCGTATGAAGTATGAGCACCTTACTGCTACGATTTCCGATACTCAGAACTACGGCTATCGTACTAACGTAGGTTCTTGGGACGAACTTTCTAACTGGAAGGGCGTTGCAGGTACAGACTATCAGGACGAGATATTCGGCCGTACTGGTTTCCAGCAGCAGTACAATGTAAACGTAGCTGGCGGTTCTAAGATTCTTTCCTATAACGTGACTTATTCTCACGATGGTCAGGACGCTATCATGCGTAACTCCAGCCTTAGCAAGAACAACATCAGTGGTAAGTTGAAGTGGAAAGCTAACAAGTACATAACCGTTGACTTCAATATCCGTGCTTCTTTCCAGAAGGTTAAGGGTCTTGGTTCTGGTGCTGACGACAACGAGTCAAATGCTACAAACTCTATCGTAGCAAATGCAGTAAAGTGGAATCCTACGGAAGTTCCTACTGATGATGATGACCTCGAGAATGTTAACACGGGTAGCATTAACCCACTGGAACGTCTGCTCATCACTGAGAAGATTGTAAAGAAGAACAAGCAGACCTATAACTTCGGTTTCACATGGAAGCCTTGGAAGCACTGGTCATTCAAGACTGAGTTCTCTTACAATAAGGGTGATAACTCAACAGACCAGGGTTGGGGCGCTCGCGCTGTGACAAGTTCTAAGTACGCTCACAACGGACGCACACAGATTCGTCTTTATGATGAGGATAATAAGGGTTGGACTTCTAAGAACTACTTCACATATGACAACAAGAAGTTCTTTGGTGGTCGTGACAATATCAACGTAGTTGCTGGTTTCGATATTCAGAGTCAGAAGTCCAAGAGTACAGAGGATGTTTACTGTGACTTCCCAACAGGTTACACTGCTCAGCAGGCTCTGGACAACCCAAATGCAGCAGGATTCAGGTATATGAGACGCACCATAGAGGCTGCAGACGTTAACATGGAGTCTTTCTATGGCCGTCTGAATTATATCATGAAGGAGAAGTACATGCTCACATTCACCATGCGTGCAGACGGATCTTCACGCTTCGCTTCCGGCCATCGTTGGGGATTCTTCCCTGCAGGCGCTATCTCTTGGCGTCTGTCTGACGAGAACTTCCTCAAGGACAGCAAGTGGATATCTAACTTGAAGCTCCGTTTCTCACTGGGTGCTGCAGGTAACAACCGTATTCCTTCTGACATGTACCGTATATCATACGACAATGGTGACATTTCGAGCAATATGCCATCTTACACCTATGGCAATCGTGAGGACTACTCTGTAAACAGACAGACTGTGCTCTATAATCCTGACTTGAAGTGGGAAACCACTATCACGCGTAACTTCGGTATAGACTACGGTTTCTGGAAGGGTCGTATCTCTGGTAGCATCGAGCTCTATTGGAACACTACAAAGGACCTGCTTATGAAGGTACAGATTCCTGAGAATGCAGGATATGGCTATCCTACGTATCAGTATCAGAATTTCGGTAAGACTAGCAACAAGGGTATCGAAATTTCTTCTAACATCGTGGCTTACGACACCAAGAAACTCACCCTCAATGCAAACTTCAACATTGCTTTCAATAAAAATAAGATTGACGAGTTGAGTGAGTATGCTGGTAAGTGGCAGGATTCTAACTTCGGCGGTTCAAAGATTAAGTATCAGGACTTCAAGACAGAGCCAGGTGGTGCACTTGGTGAAATCTGGGGTTACCAGATGGATGGTATGTACACCACAGATGATATCTACGTAGATACTTCTGGTAAGTGGCATCTCCGTGACGGCGTGACCAACGACTCATACTCACACCTTGGCGGAACCCTTTATCCAGGTATGCCAAAGTTGAAGGATCAGAACGGTGATGGCATCATCACAGAGGCTGATAAGGTTCGCCTCGGCAACACCATTCCTACATGGACGGGCGGTTTCGGTGGCGATCTCCAGTGGAAGAACTCCTGGGGTAATATCGATGCTACCATATTCTTCAACTTCTCTTTGGGCAACAAGATTCTTAACGGTACACGCCTCTACAACTCATTCAACAATAGTAACAACCTCCGTTACAACCTCGTAAATGATTTCACGGATGGTGCATACTACACTTGGATAGATCCAGCTGGCAACAACCTAGGTCGCGTTGGAACCTCACTGTCTAAGACTTATGAGTACAACGGGTTGGTAGGTACTGCTGCTGTTGAGGCTGCTCTCGCAGATCGTAACGCTAACGCTACTGTATATAACCCAGTTGGCGTAACAGCAATGGTTATTACAGACCGCTTCGTGGAGGATGCAGACTTTCTTCGTTTGCAGAACGTAACTGTAGGTTACACCTTCCCTAAGGCTTGGATAAAGAAGATTTACCTCTCTAATCTGCGTGTTTATTTCACGGCTTACAACCTGGCTTGTATCACCAAGTACAAAGGTGCAGATCCTGAGGTTAGTACTTCAAAGAACCTGATGTGTCCGGGTGTTGATTACTCAGCATATCCTAAGTCTCGTTCTTTCGTAGCAGGTATTAATGTTGCATTCTAAATAGTGAAAGAAAATGAAATACAATAAGATAATAATAGGTCTGTTGGTAGGCGCATTCACTTTGACAGGATGCAGCGACTTCCTTGATCAGACACCAGCTACCTCTAAGAATACACAAGAGGTATATAGAAGCCTGGAGGAGATACAGGGCCGTATGAACGCCATGTATGGTAACCTCTGTGGCAATATGTATGGCACATGGATTCCTATCCTTTTTGGCACAAACTCTGACGTCGAGCTTATTGACGGTATCGGTACTACAGCTACTGATACTGGTGAGCGTGGTACATTCAACTACTTCACGACTCGTGCTGACCAGTGGGATACCAATGGTAAGCTTTATGCAGCTCTCTACCAAGAAGTAGGTGAGTGTAATGATATCATAGCAGGTATTCAGAACAGTCCGCTTTTTGCAGACGATAATGAGACGGTAAAGCAGAATCTGGGCGAGGCTTTGGTAATTCGCGCTCAGATGTACATGGAGTTGACACGTATATGGGGTGATGTACCTCTGCAGTTGTCTATTGCTGATGGCAATCTTGACAATGTCTATGTAGGCAAGACCGATCGTGACTACATCCTCGACAAGATGCTTGAGGACCTGGAAAAGGCTGAGGGTTACCTTCAGAATTGCACCAACCCAAGCACTAAGGTGACAAAGGCCTATGCTCAGGCTCTCTACGTTCAGATAGCTCTGCAGCGTTGTGGATATGCTATCCGTGAGACACTGCGTAATGCACCTTATGAGGCTACTAATACTTACGAGGATGAGGTGGATGGTCAGACATTCCCTTATGAGAATGCTGCTAATGAGAATGACGCTCGTAAGAAAATTTCTGATCCTAACTTCCCAACTCTCCGTGCTCCTAAGCAGAAGAGAGTGGAACTCTACACTAAGGCTATAGCAAAGGCTTACGATGTTATCAAGAATAGTGGTAAAACACTCGTACCTTCATTTGATGACTACTGGACAGAGGTAAACCTCCGTCATGATAACATCTCAGAGAACATCTTTGAGATTCCTACAACACAGGGTGAGACCTCAGAATTGGGTTACACCATCGGTGTTCGTATGAACTGGGATGAGCAGCAGCCAACGGCTAACTACGGTATGCGTAACTCTTCCGGTAAGGTAAAGGTAGTAGCACCTCTGGCTTACTCTTATGAGGAGACAGATACACGTCGCAATGTAACATGTAGCATGGCAGAACTCGTGGATTCTCTTCAGGAGTATGAGGATGAGAACGGTAATGTAAGAAGCGTCCATATCGCTCGTGAGAAGCATATTGGCGATGCTCCTTTCGGTATCTACGTAGGAAAATGGGATTGTCGTAAGCTCTTCGAGAAGGATCCTTCATGGCTGGCTCAGAACAAGAGCTCAGAGGGTAAGACTCTCTATGGCATACACCCTGTTCGTATGCGTCTGCCTCAGGTACTGCTATACTATGCAGAGTTGTACAACGAACTACAAAATGATGGAGGCGATGTTTCTGCATACTCCTCTATGACAGCAGAAGATGCTATCAATGCCGTTCATCGTCGTGCTACAGGTCAGGATGCTACCTTTGCTACAACTGACTATAAGGGAATCTTCGATGCCATCGACAACGAGAACAAGTGGGAGTTCGCTGGTGAAGGTTTCCGTAAGTGGGATCTCATCCGCTGGAACCTCCTAGTTCACCACACTCTCCAGATGAAGTTGGATTATCTCAACGGTTTGAAGTCTGTTTACAACAACAGTATGGCTGCAAACATAAGATATTATCCAGAGAATGAGGTGCGCTACATGCAGGCAACAATGTACTACGACTGGGACTGGATAGACGGTTCTAATGGTAAGGTAACATGGGATGCTTCCTTCGGTTCTACAGGCGACTCCTTTGAGAAGAACAAGACCAATTGGTCTAAGAATTACACTAAGGGTATTCAGGAAGCACAGGAAAAGGGTATTCCTGAAGAAGAGCAGGCTGCTTATGCAGAAAAGTATTGTGTTGATAACTGGAGCGTGATGAAGCAGGCTGATACCAACCTGCCTACTATCTCTAACGGTCTTGTAGGCTTCGTTCCCAGCTCTGAGCCATCAGAGAATGCTCTGACAGAGCGTATCAACGAACTGAAGGCTATCATGTCAGATCTGCAGACCAATGTCAAGCCTAATGGTACAACGGTTCTGAATCGTTATATCATGCCTCTGACTACAAACATTATGAACAATTCCAACCAGAATCTTAAGAACTCATACGGTTTCTAAGGCATAAAAAAGATTTAAGTTATGAAAATGAAATATATTACAGGTGCCGTATTGACAGTTCTCGTCGGAATCTTTGCATCTTGTACTGATGGCAATGATTGGGAGAACGATAGCTCTTATGCTAAAGAGTTTAGGCCCAAGTTTGACAATGTGGAGGTGATAGAAGGTGCTCCTTCTCTCAAGTGTTTCTTCACTAGTTATGGTGGTGAATATGAGTTGCAGGCCTCTACCAAATCATTCCCTATAAAGAATGGTGACGAAGAGGTGGATGAGGATGACATCGTTAAGATGGTAGCTCAGGGTTCTCCTGCAACAATAACTAGCCTGAGACCATATACCAATTACTATTTGCGTCTAAGAGCATTCTCAGGTGGCAAGGCTGCTTCCAACTGGATTAACTATGCCAGTAAGGACTCAGTTAATAAGGTAGTGCAGACTGATGGTCTTCACCTCCTGAATCCTATCACTGATGAGGCTGATATTACCTCAAGTTCTATCCGTGTAACATGGCAGGTAGTAGAGGGATATACACCAACAGCCCTCATAGCATCATATACCAATGGTGATGAGGAAGTGGTAAAGATTTTCACTTTGGATGAGGCAGCAGTTGAGGCAGCTGAGTTTACAGCTACAGACCTCCAGTCTTCTACTAAGTACTCTTTGAAGTTGGCTATGGGTGAGGCTTCTGACTATACGTTCATAGGCCAGCAGTCTGCTAAGACCACGAAGGCTCCACCAAAGACTGACTATACTTACACCTTCACGGGCACAGATTTCAATCAGGCTGTAATGGATGAGATTGAGACCAATGCTAAGGCTGTTTCAGGTATAGATCCTGAGAATTACACTGTTGCAGTAGTATTCCCAGCAGGTAACGTGGTGAACATGATAGAGTCAAATTCTTCTGTCGTAGTACCAGCAGGTATGTCTGTTTACTTCTTCGGTAACGAGGGAAGCACCAAGGCTACCATCAACCTGCCTAAGATACTCAACGTTAAGGGTAAGCATACTACTATCTCATTCGAGAATGTGAACCTCATAGAGCCTGATGCAGGCAACCAGAGTTATGTAATCAACCAGCCAGATGCAGCAAGTTCATGCAACATCTCTACTCTGCGCTTCGCAAGCTGCTTCATCAGTAACTTCGGTCGTGGTCTGGTTCGCCACAGATATGGTAATATCGACAACATCGAGATATCCGACTGTATCGTTACGGGCACCAACGACTACTCACTGATACAGCAGGAGGCTGCGGGCTTCGGTACGATTGAGATAGATGGCTCTACATTCTATAACATCTCTACCAACCTCATTCTTGACAAGACTCCATCCAACGACCTTGAGAGCATAAGTATAACGAACAGCACGTTCTATAACTGCTTCATGACAGGTAAGTACTGGATCGACCTCAAGAATAAGAACACTGCTAAGGCAGAGGTTGTGATAGATAAGGTACTGGTAGGTCACCTCAATCCTGTCACTTCGGAAGACAAGTGTGGTAAGGGTATCCGTGCTCAGGCATCTAAGGTAACGGTTAATAACCTTTATGAGACCAATGATGTGAAGTGGGGCGGCGAATCAGACTATGTGAAGAAGGGCGCTCCTGGAGTTACTATCCTTGAGTGGGATTCTAATGGTATCTTCGCTAATCCTGCTGGAAATGACTTCACTCTGAAGCATTACCTTGATGCAGGTGACCCACGCTGGAAGGTAGAACCTTCAGGTGGTGGTGATGAAGAATAAACTAATTTGATATGAAAAAACTAATGACTATAGCCTTAGCACTGGTGCTCAGCATCGGTGCTAAGGCACAGTTTTCTTCCGCACCTGCATTCCCTGGTGCTGAAGGATACGGACGATATGTTACGGGTGGACGTGGTGGCACGGTCTATCATGTTACTTCCTTGAAGGATGACGCTAACGTGCTTCAGGGAACTCTGCGATATGGTATTGAGAAGATATCTGGAGCCCGCATTATCGTGTTTGACGTTGGTGGCACGATAGAGTTGTATAAGGACCTGAAAATCACTAATGGCAACATAACCATCTATGGTCAGACGGCCCCAGGTCAGGGTATCTGTCTTGCTGGCTACCCTGTTACAATCAGTGCCAATAATGTCATTATGCGCTATGTGCGTTGTCGTATGGGTGACCTTAGCCAGGAAGAGGCGGATGCTTTGAGTGCATCATTCCATGCTGGCTCTGGCAAGAAGAATATCATCATCGACCACTGCTCTGTATCATGGTCAACGGATGAGTGTGCTTCTTTCTATGGCAATGAGAACTTCACCTTGCAGTGGTGTCTTGTTTCTGAGTCGTTGCGCAACTCTGTTCATGGCAAGGGCAAGCATGGTTATGGGGGTATCTGGGGTGGCACACGCGCTTCCTACCACCACAATCTGTTAGCGCATCATGACAGCCGTAATGCACGTTTGGATCATGACTACGTGAACAATTCCGACGAACAACTCATAGACTACATCAACAACGGATTCTACAACTGGGGTGATAATAACACATACGGTGGTGAATCCAAGGGTAAGGGTGGAAGTCATTATCGCAAGGTGAACTTCGTTGGCAATTACTACAAGCCAGGTCCTGTTACCAAAGCAAGTACCAAGTCTTGGATCATGAACCTTACTAACTACTGTGACAATTGTGATAAGAGTGATCCTACTAACATCGAGCCCGCACACCTTTACCTTACTGGTAATATAATGGAGGGCAACTCTACAATAAATGCCAATAACTGGGCAGGTATCCACCCGGATGTAGAGTGTGATGTCACTCAGTATAAGTCTGACACGAAGTGGCAGTCTTCAGACAGTAAGTTTGCAGGCTACAATACCGTCACTGTGCAGCCAGCAGCAGTAGCATTCCAGAAGCTTCTGGAGTATGCAGGTTGCTCTATAGAGCGTGATGCTGTTGACTCTCGTATATGCCATGAGGCTGAGAGTGGCACATATACTTACAATGGCAGCAATGGTTCTACCAATGGACTTATTGACAGTCAGTCAGACGTGAAGGGTTGGCCAACACTGATTGGTGGAACAGTACCAACGGATACAGACGGTGATGGTATGTCTGACGAGTGGGAAACTCTCAACGGTCTGAACCCCAACGATGCTTCTGACGCCAACCTCTACACTCTTGATAGCAATAATTACTACACTAATGTAGAGGTGTACTGCAACCAACTTGTAGAGGAGAGGGTTAAGGCAGAGCGTGCAGAAGCTACAGAGTCTTTCGACGAGTACTTCCCACCTGCTAAGTACTATAAGACCATCGTCGTGGAGACTCCAGTGACTCAGGGTGAAGTGACTTACAATATAACGCAGAATACCGGTGAGGCAAGCAGCGTGACGGATTATACTGGTACTATCTCTGATGCTCTCAGCGGCTATCTTGATGATGCTTCTATCGATTGCGGTGAGATACTCGGTTGGGCAGGCACTACTTTCAATGATAAAGACAATGTCACTCTCGCTCAGTTTACTAATGGATCTGCTAAGACAGAGACAGAACCTGAGGTGAAGGCTGATGGCAGCGATGATAGTGCTGTGACGTTCAGTATCGTAGTTGCTGACAATGATGAGAACTACAAGGTGCGCATCATGGGCATGGACTTCTATGCTGCAAAGAATGGTACTAGTGCAGTCGCAACAGTAGCGGCCAGCATAGATGGCACTACGACAGTAGTATCATCACAGGACTTGCCTCGTGCTCAGTCTTCCACTGAAGGTGCAAAGTCCGCTTACCACTGCTCAGTAACGGATCTCGCTCCATCGGCTGTGGGCAGCACGACAGCAAAGATTGCCTTCACTGGTGGTGCTGGTGGTAGGCAGTTGGGACTTTCTGACGTGAAGTTCACTGTCAGCATCGTCAAGGTAGAAACTCAGAAAATCATCGTTGACCCTACGGGCATAGAGGAAGTTCCCGCTAGCGTTAGCGTTCCCGTTTCTAAGCGTGGCTATTACAATCTGGCAGGTCAGCGTGTGTCACCTAATGCTAAGGGCCTGATAATCTTTGAAGGCAAAAAAATCTTTAGGTAATACTAAGCATTGACTATAAGGTGCCAAGCAACCACTTCAAATTAGCTAGTTAATTTCACGAATTAACTAGCTAATTTTGTAAAATAACTAGCTAATTTGAGTTTGAAGCATAGCCTTAGGCAGGTAGAGGATAATGTCTGAGGCTACGAGCGACTCTTTTCCAAGCACGCGCGCAGCATTGTCGCCTGCGAGCCCATGAAGGTACATACCGAGCATAGCGGCTTCCTTTGGAGCATAGCCACGAGCGAGAAGTCCCGTTATGATGCCTGTCAGCACGTCGCCAGAGCCTGCAGTTGCCATACCGCTGTTTCCTGTACTATTAAATATTATCTGGCCGTCAGGCAGGCAGAGTGCGCTGTGGTGTCCTTTTAATATAATGTACGCGTGAAGGCGCTGAGCCAGGTCGCGAGCTCTCATCAGACGGTCGTAGTCGCTTGTAGGCGTAGCATCGATAAGACGGTCGAGCTCGCGTGGATGCGGAGTCATGATGGCGCCTTCAGGCAGTTGCTGTAGCCAGGAGCGGTTGGTGGCAAGGATGTTGAGGGCATCAGCATCGAGTACCATAGGTATTCTGGTATTGCGTATCTGACCGAGAAGTGCTATCTCTGTGCTACCCTCTGTACCTATGCCAGGGCCTATACCGATGGCGGAGTAGGGCCCTGTTTCGACAGTTTTGGTGAAGCAATTAGTATCTAAGTCATGATGTATGATAGCCTCGGGCACACTGATTTGCAGAATATCATTGTTCTTCTGCGGGGTGTGTACGGTGAGCTTTCCCACTCCAGAGCGCAGACAAGCCTTTGCTGCCAGTACCGCAGCCCCTGCCATACCGTACTTTCCTGCTATGAGCAGGGCGTGTCCCATAGTGCCTTTGTGGGCGAAATCGCTGCGCTGACGGAGATGACTGCGTACCTCATTGTCTTCCAATATGGAATACGCAGCAGGGGTGTTTTCGATAAAGACTTGGCTGAGACCTATATCGAGAACTTCTAAGTCTCCGATGAAATCGTGATTTTCTGCAAACATCATGCAGAGTTTCTTCATGCCAAGGGTGAGTGTGAGGTCGGCACGGATGATATTCTGACGCACATTGAAGGTATTGTCCTCTGTCATCAGTCCTGATGGCACGTCGATGCTCACTACCGTTGCCTCCGAATTATTGATATACTGCACCATAGCAGCGAATCCGCCCCCGAGAGGTTTGTTGAGGCCAGAGCCGAAGAGTCCGTCGATGACCACCGTCTCACGAGTGAGCTGTGGGGGTTCAAACTCTCTTGTCACCTCCACCAGAGCATCCTTGCTCTTCTTCCTGAGGCGCTCGCAGTTCTCCTGGCAGTCGGGCGACAGAGAGCCTTTTACGTTAAAGAGGTAGGCCACAGCCTTGTAGCCCTTGTCACGCAACAGACGTGTGACGGCAAGGGCATCGCCACCATTGTTGCCAGGACCTGCGAAGGCCACCATCGGTGTCTCCGTGTCCCAACGGTTTGTTATCTCTTTGGTGAGTGCTATAGCAGCCCTTTCCATCAGGTCTATGCTGCTGATGGGTTCGTGCTCTATGGTGTAGCGGTCGAGTTCGTGTATCTGCTTACTAGTGAAAATCTTCATAAAATCTTCGATTTTAGTTGCAAAGTTACGAAAAATATTGTACCTTTGCAAGGAAATGCAGACAGAATCATGGCAAAAGAAAGAATTACCATACTAGACAAGACCTTCGAACTGACTATTCCTGAGGCGCAGATACAGGAGGCTGTAAGGAATGTGGCAGAGCGTATCAGGCAGGACTATGAGGACAAGAATCCTGTGTTTGTAGTGGTGCTCAATGGTGCGTTTGTCTTTGCTGCTGACCTCTTCAGGATGATGCAGTTTCCTTATACGATGGCCTTCACCAAACTGACCAGTTATCAGGGCGTGTCCTCTACGGGCAAGATAATAGAGCAGTTGGCAGTGAGCGAGGACATCACCGGCAGGCACGTGGTCATCGTAGAGGACATTGTGGAGACGGGCTACAGCATGGAGTTCCTCAAGGAACGCCTGATGGAGAAGCACCCGGCAAGTATCGAGATATGCGCTTTCTCCTACAAACCAGACAAGGTGAAAGTGCCAGGACTGGAGGTGAAATACGTAGGCATGACATTGCCAGAGGCTTTCATCGTTGGCTACGGACTGGACTATAACCAACATGGCAGGCAGATGAGGGATATCTTTTCGTTAATTCATAATTCATAATTCATAATCAAGGTGAAAAATATTGTAATTTTCGGTGCCCCAGGTTCAGGTAAGGGCACACAGAGCGATAAGATTATCGCAGAATTCGGGGTAGCACACATTTCTACGGGCGACGTGCTTCGTGCTGAAATCAAGGCAGGCACAGAACTCGGCAAGACAGCAGCAGGGTACATCAATGAGGGCAAACTCGTTCCCGACTCCCTCATCATCGATATGCTGGCATCTACCCTCGACAGTAAGGGTAAGGACATTTCGGGCGTCATCTTCGACGGTTTCCCACGTACCATCGCTCAGGCAGAGGCCCTCGACGAGATGCTCCAGCAGCGTGGCGAGAAGGTCAACGTAGTAGTAGGTCTTGAGGTACCTGACGAAGAACTCATCAAGCGTATCATCGCTCGTGGTGCCAGCTCAGGTCGCGCCGACGACAATGAGGAGACAGCCAAGAAGCGTCTCGATACATACTACTCACAGACTCTCCCTCTCAAGGACTTCTATGTGAAGCAGGGCAAGTACGCTCAGATCAATGGCGTAGGCTCTATCGATGATATCTATAGTAACATCAGCAAGGCAATCAGCAACTGCTAAAAGATGGAAAGCAACTTCGTTGACTACGTGAAAATCAGGTGCCGCTCTGGCAAGGGCGGAAGGGGTTCCATGCACCTCAAGCACGTGAAATACAACCCCAACGGTGGTCCTGACGGTGGCGACGGAGGCAACGGAGGCAGTATCATACTGCGAGGCAATCACAACTACTGGACTCTGCTCCACCTTCGCTTTCAGCGTCATATCTACGCTGAGCACGGTGGCAACGGAGGAAGTGACAAGTGTCACGGTACCAATGGTAAGGACATCTACATCGACGTGCCCTGTGGTACCGTGGTTTATAATGCAGAGACAGGCAAGTATGTCTGTGATGTGATGGAAGATGGTCAGGAGGTAGTACTCCTGAAGGGTGGCAGAGGCGGATTGGGCAATTTCCAGTTCCGCACCGCTACCAATCAGGCGCCTCGCTATGCGCAACCAGGCGAGCCCATGCAGGAGATGACCGTCATCATGGAGCTCAAGCTTCTGGCTGACGTGGGTCTTGTGGGACTGCCCAATGCAGGCAAATCGACACTCCTGTCAAGCCTGTCAGCTGCAAAGCCAAAGATAGCCAACTATCCTTTCACCACTCTCGAACCCTCGCTGGGCATCGTCAGTTATAGGGACAATCAGTCATTCGTCATGGCCGATATACCAGGTATCATCGAGGGTGCTGCAGAGGGCAAGGGATTGGGACTGCGCTTCCTAAGGCATATCGAGCGCAACTCCCTGCTACTCTTCATGGTGCCAGGCGATACTGATGACATCAGGAAGGAATACGAACTCCTGCTCAACGAACTGCAGAAGTTCAATCCTGAGATGCTGCAGAAGCATCGTGTGCTGGCAGTGACCAAGTGCGACCTGCTCGATGAGGAACTCATAGATATGCTCAAGCACGACCTGCCCTCTGACCTGCAAGTAGTGTTCATCTCTAGTGTGACCGGCATGGGTATCAACGAACTGAAGGATATCCTCTGGCGTGAACTCAATGCCGAGTCCAACAAGATACAGGGTGTGATAGCCGAAGATACCCTCGTGCATCGTGACAAGGACCTCAGCGATATGGAGGACGATGGATTCGATGAAGAAGAGGAAGAAGTAGGAGAGGATATTGACGATATAGAGGAATTAGAAGATTTCGAGTACGTATAATGATATACTACGACCTGGGCAAGGACATACAGGCATTCACCACCGACAGGACGATAGGTCGCGAGCCATCGTTGCTCTGTCCCCTGCTTGGCATACCTATGGAGCGCTTCGCTCGTCCTCATCAGGTGCACAGAGACAGCATCTACCAGATAGACGAGGCGTTCTTCTCCCTGCCTCATGCTGAGCAACGTGAGCGTCTCGAGAGCATCGATGCTGTCATCTCTGATGTGCGTGGTGCATGCATCGGTATCAGCACAGCCGACTGTATTCCGGTCATAGTCTATGACTCCGAGCATCACGTGGCAGCAGCCATTCATGCAGGATGGAAGGGTACGGTGCAGCGCATCGTAGAAAAGGCTATCGACAAACTTCAGGAGCGCTACGACACCAATCCCTCGCTCTGCACCGCAGCCATCGGTCCGGGCATCTCGCAGGAGAGTTTTGAGGTGGGACAGGAGGTGGTGAGCTGCTTCGAGGAAGCAGGTTTTCCCATGGAGCGATACACCATAATGAGAGAGAAACCACACATAGACCTGAAAGCGATAAACCGTCAGCAGTTGCTCGACAAAGGCATCAAGGAGCACTGCATCACGGTATCAACGATAGATACATTTACCGATACGCAATACTTCTCGGCGCGAAGAGAGCAAAGAGGAGACGTGAAATGCGGAAGAATACTAACGGGCTTTGTTTTATGAAGCAACAACTAACTACAAAATTACTAACGTTAACCATCATCCTTACTCTGGTGCTGGCACTGACTTCGGTGTTGGTATATGCTGACAGGTATTCCCTCACGGAGGAGGATGGTAATCGGTCGTACCGACACACGCACTACGATGACCACAATGGTATGTCGCAGTGGCACTCTACTAAGATGCTGCAGGACGAGAAGGGCTTCATGTGGTTTGCCACGTGGAATGGACTCAATCGTTTTGATGGCTATGAGTTTGCTGTCTTCAAGTCACAGCCTGGTGATGGCAACAACCTCGCTTCAGACCGCATCCGTGGTATGCTATTAGGTGACGATGGTCATATCTATTGTGCAGTAAACAATCGCATCTGGCGTTTCAATCTCAAGACATATAAGTTTGAGGATGTCGATGCAGACATCCAAGAGCGCTATCTTGCAAAACTGAGTGCAGAGAAGGAGGTGTGGCCCAGCAAGGAGATGAACATCAAGGGGCATGTATTCCCTGATGTGAGACAGGTATTGCAGGACACGCAGAAGAATTTCTGGGTGATGTGTACCTACGGTATCGACAAGGTATCACTCATGCCGCAGGTCACCACTCCACTTAACACCATACCGCAGGATATAGTACGCTGCATGTACATAGACCATAAGGGACGTATATGGATTACCACCCGCAATAAGAAGTGTGTTGCAGTACTCGATAAAGATGCTAACCTCATAGGCTACCTTGGCGAGGACTTCAAACTGCATAAGGAGATGACGGCTTTCGTCAGCCCTGTCTATATGGTTTATCAGCAGAAGAACGGTACTTTCTGGCTTGGCAGTAAGCCTGATGGACTATACCGTCTGCATGAGACCAGCGATGGTGTTTTCACATACGACAATTGGCGTGAAGGTACTGTGGCAGAGGCTAAGGATGGCAAGAAACCCAATAGCGGATACATATATGATATAAAGGAGGATGGCAAGGGACGTCTGTGGTTAGCCACTCAGGGCGGAGGCCTCAATCTCATAGAGAACCCAGAGGCAGCTGAACTGAACTTCAAGAACTACAGCAATGTGATGAAGAGTTATCCACAGATAGCAGCCCAACTGCGTCGAGTGGAGATAGTGGGCGATACCCTCCTGCTCGCTACCTCTACTGATGGATTCCTCGTAGTACAGGGACTGAAGGGCAAACCTGCAGATTTGAAGTTCCGCATCCACACACGTGAGGCGCAGAGAGCCAAGAGTTTGTCAAGCAGCGCTTTGATGGATATGCTCTTTGACCGTAAGGGACGCCTCTTCCTTTCTACAGAGAGTGGTGGTGTGGAGATGCTCGAAACCAATGACCTGACTGCAGAGCAATTAGAGTTTTGCCACTTCAATACATCCAATGGTATGGGTTCTGATGCGGCCCTTGCTATGGCAGAGGTGGGTGACGAGATACTTGTGCAGTGCAATAATCAGGTGACACGCATCAATGCTGATACCAATGTCAAGGAGAACTTCAATGACCTCTTCTTTACGATGGAATCGCGTTTTTCTGATGCAGAACCTCTCCTACTCAAGAATGGCATGTGGCTTCTCTCTTTGGAGACAGGCGTGCTGATGATACCTGAGACATCATTCCATCATCATCAATATATCCCACGGCTGGTCCTTACCTCCGTCTCTATTCCAGGCAAACCAGTGGAATATGCTGCAGAGAATAGTGATACGATTCGTCTGAGGAGCAATGAGCGAGACGTGATTATCAACTATGCCGCTCTGGACTTCACGGAGAATGCTCATATCAAGTATGTCACACGCATCACCGAGGAGCGCAGTTGGTGGGAGAGTGAGGATACTGAGGAATGGAGCACACCGCGAGAGAGTCGTAGTACAGGCCTGTACAATATGGAGCCTGGTACATATATATTCGAGGTACGCTCTACCAATGCCGAGGGACTTTGGGTCAATAATGTGCGTAAGGTTACCATCATCGTGGAGCCTACTTTCTGGGAGGCATGGTATGGTATGCTCATCGGTTGGCTCATCATAATAGGCATCATAGTGGGCGTCACCTACATTGTTATATATATACGCAATCTGCGACACCAGCGTGAGGAGAATCTGCAGGCCTACCTCAAACTCATCTCTGCACAGGAGAAAGAGAAAGAAGATGGTATTGAGGAGAGTGCAGAGGAAACAGGAGAGAACACCGTCGTAATGGCACACCTCAATGAGGAGGATGAGGCCTTCATGCGACGACTGATGGACTTCATTGATAAGAATATCTCCAATGGTAACGCTGGCGTGGAGGATATGGCAGATGCCACAGCTACGTCGCGCTCCAGCCTCAATCGCAAGATGCGCCAGATTCTTGGTGTTACGCCAGCTGACTTCCTGCGTGAGGCGCGTATCAAGAAGGCCTGTCAGATGTTGGAGAAGGGCAATAAAGGAGTCAATGATATCGCCTATGCCTGCGGTTTCTCCGACCCTAAGTACTTCTCTAAGGTATTCAAGACCTCAATGGGCCTCTCGCCAAGCGAATACCGACTGGCAAACTAAGTCGTTTGACACAAATTTACCCCATAAAGTGGTGCAATTTTGCACCACTTTATTTTTATTTGCCCCTCATTTGGTCGCTTTTTGTAACCCCCGCCTTACAAAAAGTCCGTACCTTTGCACCCAGAGAATTTTCGATAAAACTAATAACAACTAACTAATCAAACATCAAATGAACTTTAAGACAAAACATTTCGTTATGTTCATGCTCGCGTTCCTTTTAATGTTACCGTGCATGAGTGTAAGTGCGAAGAAAGTTCACACGTTGGGTGACTCAACTATGGCACCCTACGACCCAGAATCAACCAACACTCGCGGTTGGGGAATGTACTTCGGTAACTTCCTCACGAATGGTTGGACCAGTGTGAACTACGCAAAAGGCGGCCGTGACTCTCGTGCCGGCTACAATGAGTTATGGCAGAATGCCAAGAACAACGTTGAGGAGGGCGACTATGTGCTCATCCAGTTTGCTCACAACGACACGCAGTATGGTGGTATGGACAATCTGCAACTGCAGGAATACTACACCAAGATAGGTGATGCAACCAATGCCGCTGCTGTTAAGAAGGATGGTCGTGGTACTATTCCTTCCTCTACCTATAAGGAGTGTCTTAAGCAGATTATCGACGCAGTGAAGGAGAAGAAAGCCATTCCTGTGCTCGTGTCTGCTGTTTGCCGCTGCTACTTCACCAATGGCGTAGCGCCTATTACCCGCAGTGGCCGCCATGATATGGGCGACAAGTATCAGATCCTGACAGAGAATGGTCCAGTCAATGGCCAGAAGTTGGCTGAGGATGACCATTCTTACGATTTCACCTACCAGATGGCACAGCTTGCCAGGGAGGAGAATGTGGCTTATATAGACATGACTGCCGCTACTAAGGATCTCTATGAGAGTTATGGTACATACGACAAGTGCTATGCTGCACTCTTCGAGAAGGGTGGTGAGGCAGACAATACTCACTACAACACCACAGGTGCTCTCACTGCTGCACGTCTCTGCGCTCAGCTGATGAAGGATCAGGGCATGCTGACAGATGCCATCGAGATTGCTACAGACCTCGCTATGAATCCTTCTTCTATTGACTTAGGTGAGGGATATCTCGGCAAATCTGCTATGAAGGAGATTACACTCAGCGGTTTGGGACTCAATCCTTCTACTGGCACTATCCAGCTTACTGGCTCAGAGAACATCATGCTCTCTACTGACAAGCAGAACTGGAGCAGTTCTCTTGAGGTAGACTACCAGAACGGTACTATCATACAGTCTTTCTATGCACGTGTAAGCCTTACTGCTGTTGGTCAGTTCAACGGCACTGTGACTGCTACAATAGGTGACAAGAGCGTAGAGACACCTGTTACCATTAATGTAGTAGAACTCGGCGGTGGTGACCCATTCACTGTAAACTGGACTCTCAACGGTACCGACAAGGAGAATTACACCACCTCTGGTACAGGCTCAGTGTCTGCTGCCAATGTTAAGTATGAAGGTCTTGAGACCTATGGCTACGTAAACGGCTATGGTGCGCTCATCGCTCCTACTGGTTCTACGGGTACATGGCCAACTGCTGCCATTGACGACCAGAACCAGTATGTAGAGTTCACTGTTACTGCTCCTGACGGTCGTAAGCTCGACATCAGCAGCATCGCAATGAAGATTAAGGCACAGGGCGGTGGTTCGCTTCAGTGCCATGCATACTATTCTACTGATGGTTTCGTAACTCGCAAGACTATATTCTCTACCAGTGCAGCTCTGACAAGCACTTGGAACGAGATAAGCAATAGCGATGTTATAAAGCTTGAGGAAGGCGACCAGTTGAAGATTCGTGTATATCCTTGGTCTGGCTCTGTTGACAATGGTCGCTGGATATGTATCTCTGACGTAGTTGTCAGCGGTCAGTCTAAGGACGCAGCTGGTGTCAACATTACTGGCTCTATCTCTTATGCCCTTGACAAGGGAGGACTCAATCAGGGCAGCGATGCTGTTATGGATCCAGAGACTCTCAGCGCAGGTTTCGCTGGTATGTCATGGACTGCAGGCAGTCAACTGACAGTGTCAGGTACCACAGTCTATCAGGGTGCTGATGGTGCTAAGACCACTCAGACTACTGTAGCCAACAAATCTGGTTCACAGACAGCAGGCTCTGAAAGCGCAGACAATACTCTCACTCTCACCCTCACTCCAGAGGATGGTTTTACCTTCGTTCCTACAAAGGTATCATTCGAGGCTGCTCGCTACGGTACTGACGGCGGCTACATAGGTTGCAGCATACAGGGCAAGGAAGAGAAGGTGACTCTTGTTACTAATGGAGATGTAAACCGCAGTGGTAAGAGTAAGCCGATAGCTTCATTCGGTTATACTGTAGATGGTGTAAGTGCTGATGCAGATAATCCACTGAAACTGAACTTCTCATTCCAGACAATGAATGATAGCAAGAATATGGGTATCTCTAACGTGGTGATAGAAGGTCAGCTCGTTGGTGCTGCTGCACAGGTAACGAAATATGCACTCACAACTCAGATTACTCCTTCTTCAGAGGCTGGTTCTATCTCTCGTGACCCAGACTTGGAGCAGTATAAGGAGAACACTCAGGTAACGCTCAAGGCTACCAAGAACTTCGGTTATAAGTTTAAGGAATGGCAGGATGCAACAGGTGCAACGGTTTCTACCGATGCAGAGACAACCGTTACCATGGATGCAGAAAAGACCATGAAGGCAGTGGAGGCTGTTCCTGTATATACAGTTACCACCAAGGTAGCTAACGACGCGGAGCGTGACGGACTGGGCAGCATAACCCTTACTCCTAACGACCACGACGGAAAGTATGAGGCTGGCACGCAGATTACTGCCGTTGCCAACGAGAGCAAGATTATCAAGTTCACCAACTGGGAAGACAACAGCGCAACTGTTTCACGTCAGATTACGGTGAATGAGGATATGACCATCACTGCAAACTACGAGTTGCAGGACTTCATCGCTGTGTTCGACGCAAGCAAGACAGCAGACTGGATCTACGAAGGCAAACCTTTCTCTGCTGACGAAGTATGGGATGCTAACCGCAATGCACAGAGTTGCATAGTAAAGTTGTCTGACGGCTCTTTGCTTTATACAAATGATGGTAAGACGGTAGGTAACCAAGGTACCCCTGTAGTGCGTAATCGTAATGATGGAATAGTAACTGCAGACAAGAGCATCAATGGTCTCTATCAGAATGGTTACAACACTGCAGAGATAGCATGGCAGTATAAGTTCTCTACCGTAGGCTTCACCTCTGCAAAGTTCGTGGCTGAGATGGCTGCCAAGAATGCTGCTACGGCAAACTGGAAGGCTCAGATATCTATTGATGGCAAAACATACGCTGATCTTGGCGAGGCATGGACAGTGACAGCAAGCGCAAAGAAAGAACTGAACTTCGATTTACCAGCTGGCAAGGAGACAGTATATGTTCGTATCATGGGTGTTGGCACAGATTTGCTTTCCGACAAATATACCTTTACAGCAGGCACGTTCTGCGGACTGGATTATGCTACCAACTCTGAGTCTGGTGTGGGTAACGTGTATGTCCTTGGCGAGGCAGTGGTTGTAGCTGACGAGGAAGCACCAGTTATTACAGCAACTATACCGACAGACAATGCTACCAACGTAAGTGCTTCAGGACGTATCACTATTACATTTGATGAGCGCATAGAGAGTGCTAACAGCAATGGTGCAGTAACACTTAACGATATCGTGCTCACTCCTACATGGAGCAGCCGCAGCGTAAGCTTCGACTACTCTGCACTCGACTACAGCACGGCATATACCTTCACAATGCCTGCCAACTACGTGCAGGACAAGTCTGGCAACAAGTATGCTGAGCCTGTTACCATCAACTTCACCACTATGACCCGTCCTACAGTGACCAAGGCTCTGTATGACTTCATCGTGCCAGATGACGGTACCATTGACGAGGCTCTTGCTGCAGCAAACAATCGTGAGGACAAGACAGTGCGCTACCGCGTGTTCATCAAGAACAGCGATGAGCCATACGTATTCCACCCAGAAGGCACCGTAACTGGTGGCGACAACAACACGTACGACAACCCGACATCAGTGCTCACAGCCTCTAACACCAGCTTCATAGGCGAGAGCATCGAGGGCGTGGTACTTACCAACGTGACACCAGCCGCAACATGGGACAACGGCTTCGGCATTGCTTGTCCGCTTGAGGGTATCGGTAAGGGTGACGTGCTCCAGATTAAGGGTGAGAACAGTTACTTCCAGAACCTCACCATCAAGACTTCTATGGGTGACGCTCACGGACGTGACATAGCTGTCAACGACCAGTCTAACCGCACCATCTTCAAGGACGCTCAGCTCTGGGGCTATCAGGACACATACGTGTCAAACAACCAGAACGGTAAGTTCTACTTCGAGGGTGGCGTGATACGCGGACGTACCGACTACATGTGCGGTAAGGGCGACGTATATTATAATAAGGTGACACTGCGCCAGGTAGCATCAGGCTATGCAGCAGTACCTTCACAGCCTAAGCAGTATGGCTACATATACCAGAGCTGTAAGATTATCGGCGACTCCAACAGTGGCGTTGACGGCACCTACACACTCGGTCGTCCTTGGGGCAAGGGCACACCAATAGCCCTCTTCATCGACACAGAGATGGAGGTTCAGCCATCAAAGGTAGGTTGGAGCGAAATGAGCGGTGGCTATCCAAAGCGCTTCGCTGAGTATGGTTCTCACACTCCATCTGGTGCTGCAGTTAGCACTGAGGGTCGTAAGACGCAGTATGATGCTTACGACGATTACAACAAGGAAACAGGCGTTTACACCAACCGTCGTATTGAGACCTGTGACCCAATCCTCACAGCTGAGGAGGCTGCAGTACCTACACTGGCTGCAGTAATGGGTCAGGATGACGAATGGCAGCCTGCACTGCTCACTGAGCAGGCACCTGTGCCTACAGACGTTGCACAGTCTGGATTCGTTCTCTCATGGACAGGTAGCGAATATGCTTTGCTCTATGCTATCGTGAAGGATGGTCAGGTGATTGACTTCACTACCGAAAGTGAATATACTCTTACAGAGAATGGTGAATATGCAGTTCGTGCTGCCAATGAGATGGGTGGTCTGAGTGCAGCTTCTGATGCCATCACTGTTAGTGATATCAATAAGGTAGAGCCTATTGAGGAAGAAAAGACTGTCGATCTACCTACCACAGGTGTTGTGACCAACACTGTTGTTGATGATGTATATTATAATCTCGACACCAATAGTTCAAGCAGTGACGACGATGGTAGCTATCTCTCCATTGGTCAGACTACCGACATGTCTTCTATCGAAGATATGAAGCCAGGTTCTACTGACATCAAGGACAACTTCAATGGTATGATTCTGATGGTAGGAGAGGGCTCAGGTAAGATCTCCGTCAGCGCTAAGACTGAGGGTAATGCAAAGCTCGCTGTTAAGGTAGGCAATGGTGCTCCTACTACGGCGCAGAAGACTACTAAGGGTGACGTAGAGGTTAACTACAATGTATCAGAGGATACCTACGTGTACATCTACAGCGAGGGTACCAGCAGTGGTCAGAATGCCATCGCCTTCTGGTTCAACAATATTACTGATGACGCTCAGGTCAAGATATATGGTATCACGGTAACACCTGAGACAACGGCAGTCGGCAATATTAGCGCTAACGGTAACTCTGGCATTGACGACAGTTCACTCAAGGTTATCAAGAACGGTAAGTTGTACATTGGTGACTACAATGTCTCCGGACATAGAGTGAAGTAAGCTCACAGTCCATAAACTAAAAAGGCTCCGAGGAATTTGTCCCCGGAGCTTTTTTATTGTTGTTTTTTTGTAGTTTGATTGTTGAGTTTATTCAGTCAGCGAACTCTGCATCGACGGACAGTTGTTCGCTCTCTTCTACCTTATCATGTGTCTCCCAAGAGGCTTCCTGCATCAGTTTTGTTTGCAGTAGTATAACCTCTACGTATGGCTGTGTGTAGTATTTCTTTCTTGTATTTTTCATTTTGTCATGGAAAAAATCGCAGCCCCTGATGGGGTTGCGATTTCTATTGTGTGATACATAGAGAGTACTACACCTTGATTTCTACCTCTACACCTGAAGGGAGGTCGAGCTTCATGAGAGCGTCGATGGTCTTGGTGGTAGAAGAGTAGATGTCGATGAGACGCTTGTAATCAGAGAGCTGGAACTGCTCACGGCTCTTCTTGTTTACGAAGGTAGAACGGTTAACGGTGAAGATACGCTTGTGGGTAGGGAGTGGAATAGGACCGCTCACGATAGCACCAGTAGCCTTCACAGCCTTAACAATCTTCTCTGCTGACTTGTCCACGAGAGTGTGGTCGTATGACTTCAGCTTAATACGAATTTTCTGACTCATTGTTTTTAATTGATAATTGAAAATTGATAATTGAAAATTATATGCTGCCGCTAAAGAGTCATTTGCTCAGCGACAGTAATCCGCCCCCAACACCCTCC
>CAJODK010000014.1 GCA_905233245.1 uncultured Prevotella sp.
GCGGCGGCGAGACGTGCGATAGGCACGCGGAATGGAGAGCAAGAAGCGTAGTTCATGCCTACCTTGGCGCAGAACTTCACTGAACTTGGTTCGCCACCGTGCTCGCCACAGATGCCTGTGCGCAGGGTAGGACGAACAGCACGGCCATTCTTGACTGCCATCTCGATGAGCTGACCTACACCTTCCTGATCGAGAACTTGGAATGGGTCAACCTTCAGAATCTTCTTGTCGAGGTATGCTGGCAGGAATGAAGCGATGTCATCACGAGAGTAACCGAAGGTCATCTGCGTTAGGTCGTTGGTACCGAATGAGAAGTACTCTGCCTCTTCTGCTATCTGGGCAGCGGTGAGGGCAGCACGTGGTATCTCTATCATAGTACCAATCTCGAACTCGATGCTGACGCCAGCCTCTGCGAAAACTTCCTCAGCGGTCTTCTTGATAACGTCCTTCTGCTGCTTCAACTCAGCTACAGAGCCGATGAGCGGAACCATGATTTCTGGATGCGGGTCGAAGCCTTCCTTCTTGAGCTGACATGCTGCACCGAGTATGGCGCGAGTCTGCATAGCAGTGATTTCAGGGAATGTGATACCCAGACGGCAACCACGGTGACCGAGCATTGGATTGTTCTCAGCCAGTGAGTTTACGCGCTTCTGTATCTCAGCGATGCTCACACCCATCTCATTAGCCATAGTCTGCTGACCAGCCAGATCGTGTGGAACGAACTCATGCAGTGGTGGGTCGAGCAAGCGGATGTTTACTGGCAGTCCGTCCATAGCCTTGAGTATTCCGTAGAAGTCCTTCTTCTGGTAAGGCAGGAGCTTAGCAAGAGCCTTCTCGCGTCCCTCTACGGAGTCGGCAAGAATCATCTCACGCATAGCCACAATCTTCTGGTCTTCGAAGAACATGTGCTCGGTACGTGTAAGACCGATACCCTTGGCACCAAACTCGCGTGCTATCTGAGCATCCTTTGGTGTGTCGGCATTGGTGCGCACCTGCATCTTGGTGTATTTGTCGCAGAGGTACATCAGAGCCTTGAAATCGCCTGACAGCTCTGCAGCCTTAGTCTTTATCTCGCCGGCATATACCTGACCTGTAGTACCATTGAGGGAGATATAGTCACCCTCCTTATATACTACGCCCTCGATTTCCACTGTCTTCGCCTTGTAGTCCACATTGATGGCACCAGCACCTGATACACAGCACTTGCCCATACCACGTGCCACAACAGCAGCGTGAGAGGTCATACCACCACGAGCGGTAAGGATACCCTCAGCACTTGCCATACCAGCAAGGTCCTCAGGAGAGGTCTCAATACGCACCATGACAACCTTGTGACCATTGGCAGCCCACTCCTGAGCGTCGTCAGCGTGGAAGACTATCTGACCACAGGCAGCACCCGGAGATGCTGGCAGACCCTGTGTGATGACCTTAGCCTTCTTGAGGGCGTCCTTGTCGAATACTGGGTGAAGGAGTTCATCGAGCTTCTGTGGCTCGCAACGCATGATGGCTGTCTTCTCGTCTATAAGGCCTTCCTTGACAAGGTCCATAGCAATCTTCACCATAGCAGTACCTGTGCGCTTACCGTTACGAGTCTGGAGGAACCAGAGTTTGCCTTCCTGAACAGTGAACTCCATATCCTGCATATCGTGATAGTGGTGCTCCAGTTTGTCCTGAAGTGCGTCGAGCTCCTTGTAGAGTTCTGGCATTGCCTCCTCCATAGAAGGATACTTAGCCACGCGCTCTGCCTCAGAGATGCCTGCACGCTCAGCCCAGCGCTGAGAACCTATCTTGGTAATCTGCTGTGGGGTGCGGATACCTGCCACAACGTCCTCACCCTGTGCATTGATGAGGTACTCACCATTGAAGAGGTTTTCACCATTACCTGCATCACGGGAGAAGCACACACCTGTAGCTGAGGTGTCGCCCATATTGCCGAATACCATCGCCATAACGCTGACGGCTGTACCCCACTCGTCAGGTATGCCCTCCATCTTACGATAGAGGATAGCGCGCTCGTTCATCCAAGAACGGAAGACAGCGCAGATAGCGCCCCAGAGCTGTGTGATTGGGTCTTCAGGGAAGTCTGAACCTGTCTGCTCCTTGATGGCTTTCTTGAAGAGCTGAACGAGTTTCTTGAGCGACTCTACAGAGAGGTCTTTGTCTAGCTCTACGCCCTGCTCCTTCTTCACCTCCTCGATTATCTTCTCGAATGGGTCGATATCAGTCTTGTTTACGGGTTTCATGCCAAGCACCACGTCACCGTACATCTGAACGAAACGGCGGTATGAGTCATATACGAAGTGTGGGTTGCCTGTCTTCTTCACCATACCCTCTGCCACGGCGTCATTGAGACCGAGATTGAGGATGGTGTCCATCATACCCGGCATAGAAGCACGAGCACCAGAACGAACGCTCACCAAGAGGGGATTCTCAACAGAACCAAACTGGCAATTCATCAAGGTCTCTACATGCTTTACTGCAGCATTGACCTCGCCCTGAAGCAGTTCTACTATCTTCTCCTGACCTACCTCATAATATTCATTACATGTATCAGTAGTGATGGTAAAGCCAGGAGGTACTGGCACACCTATAAGATTCATCTCGGCAAGGTTAGCACCCTTACCACCAAGCTGTTCGCGCATCTGCGCATTACCTTCTGCCTGTCCGTTACCGAAGGTATAAACTCTTTTCTGTGACATTGTTTGTTTTGGTTGTTTTTTATATTATTGGTTTAGTTATTACTCGACAGAGCATTCGCAAAGGTACAAAAAAGTTGAAAGTTGAAGGTTGAAAGTTGAAAGTTTTTTTGTAAATAATACATAAAAAGGGTATTTTTTTAATTTATACCGCTCTTCTCTTCCTGTTTTCAACTTTTTTTTGTAACTTTGTCCCAAATTGCTTCGTTTTGAAAAAGAAAAACTTTCCTTTACTACAGAATATCACCATTGAAGCCGTCGCAGCAGAGGGCAAATGCCTCTTCCATCACGACGGCATAGTTGTTTTTGTGCCCTTCTGCGTGCCTGGCGATGTGGTCGATGTACAGATAAGGCGCAAGAAGCACTCATTCGCAGAGGGCGAGGTGGTGCGTCTCGTACAGCCTTCTCCTAAGCGCATCGAGCCCCAATGCCAGCATTTCGGCATCTGCGGGGGCTGCAAGTGGCAGAATATGCCTTACGAGGAACAGTTGGCATTCAAGCAGCAGCAGGTCTTTGACCAACTCACTCGCATAGGAAAGATAGAACTGCCCGAATTCATGCCCATTAAGGGTAGCGTGAGGCAATGGGAGTACCGCAACAAACTGGATTTCGGTTGTTGTAACAAAAGGTGGTACACGCGCGAACAACTGCAGACCATGCCCGACGGCAACGGGCTGACAGAACCTGGCATAGGATTTCATATCACGGGTGCTTTTGACAAGATTCTGCCTATAGAGAAATGCTGGTTGATGGACGACCTGCACAACGACATTCGCAACTCCATCTATGATTATGCCCGCGAGAACGGCATCACCTTCTATGACCTGCGCCAGCAGGTGGGACTGCTACGTGACATTGTGATAAGGTGTAGCAACTCCGGAGAATGGATGGTGGTAGTGCAGTTCGGAAACGAAACCCCTCTCAAGCTCCCCCAAAGGGGAGAGTCGCAATCTCCCAAACAAGCAAGCAAGGAGGCACTTGACAGGGAGATTCGAGAGCAAAAACTCTTTGAGCGAGAGAAAGCCATGCAACTCATGCAGTTCGTGGCTGACAGATTTCCACAGATAACCTCCCTGATGTGGGTGTACAACCCCAAATGCAACGACACCTTTGGCAACCTAAACGTAGAGGTATTCAAGGGCAATGACCATATCTTCCTTCTGATGGAAGACCTAAAATTTAAGGTTGGTCCAAAATCCTTCTACCAAACCAATACGGAGCAGGCTTTGCACCTCTACGAAGTGGCAAGGGATTTTGCAGGGCTTACAGGAACTGAACTTGTTTATGATTTGTACACGGGAACAGGCACTATCGCCAATTTCGTTGCTCGCAAGGCAAAGCAAGTGATAGGTATAGAGTACGTACCAGAGGCTATCGAGGATGCGAAGATAAACTCTGAGATAAACAACATAGACAACACCCTCTTCTATGCTGGCGACATGAAGGACATCCTCACTGACGACTTTATCAAGGAGCACGGGCGTCCTGACATCATCATCACCGACCCGCCACGAGCCGGCATGCACCCCGATGTCATCCAGGTCATCATGAACGCTCATCCGCAACGCATAGTATATGTCAGCTGCAATCCTGCCACACAGGCTCGCGACCTGCAACTGCTCGACCCTCTCTACAAGGTCACCAAAGCGCAGCCAGTGGATATGTTCCCCCACACGCCACACGTAGAAAACGTAGTGCTGCTGGAACAGAGATAAAGAAAAGTCCTCTCCACTTTCTGGTGGGGAGGACTCCTTTTAAGGTTAGGTTACTTTTTTTCTTGTTATGCCTCAGCATAAAACTCTGTGATTGGAGTATGTGAGGCCATCCAAATCAACACTTTCTTAATCATAATACAATCCTTTCCTTTAAAAATAACTAACCAATATTCTAACTAACTATACTAACTTCTATTCTAATAATGTTGCGCATCATTATGCCTCAACATAGAATTCCGTGATTGGGGTATTCTGTACCATCCAAACTAATAAATTCTTAATCATAACGTTGTCCTTTCTTTTTTTAATTTGACGGTGCAAAGGTACGTCGATTTTCGTTATCGTGCAAGAAAAAATAAAATTGTGTGCGCACACAATGGCTTTTTATTGATTTAGGTCAGCTATCTTCGCTTTTGTTAAGAATAAAAAAGCAGGCTAACTGCCTGCTTATACATTTGAGCGTTGAGTGGAGCGGTAAACGGGATTCGAACCCGCGACTTTCAGCTTGGGAAGCTGACGCTCTACCACTGAGTTATTACCGCAAAAAAGCCCCACCTGACTTGTGGGGCTTAGGAGCCGATAACGAGACTCGAACTCGTGACCCACGCATTACGAATGCGTTGCTCTACCAACTGAGCCATATCGGCACTCTTGTTAGTTTACGTGTGCAAAGGTACAAAAACTTTTCGACACACGCAAACTTTTTTATGCTTTCTTGATGTATTCAACTATCCAAGCACCTACTTCCTTGGTACCATACTTAGCACCGCCCTCTACCTGAATTTCTGGTGTGCGGACATTCTGATCCAGTGAAGCATCAACAGCCTTACGGATAAGAGCGCCCTCTTCCTTGAGGTCAAAATACTCATAGAGCATAGCGACAGAGAGAATCTGTGCGAGTGGGTTGGCTATATTGAGGCCTTTACCCTGTGGCCATGAACCGTGGATAGGTTCGAAGACTGGGGTAGAAGAACCTGTAGAAGCTGATGGGAGCAGCCCCATAGAACCCGTGATGCAAGAACCCTCGTCGGTCAGTATGTCGCCGAAGGTATTCTCCGTCACCATGACGTCAAAGAATGTTGGTTCCTGAATCATACGCATTGCAGCATTGTCAACATACATAAAGTCTGTCGTAACGTCAGGATACTCTGGTGCCATCTCCTGTGCCACCTTACGCCACAGGCGAGATGATGCGAGCACGTTAGCCTTATCTACAACTGTGAGGTGCTTTCTGCGCTGACGAGCATACTGGTATGCAACCTTCAGAATACGCTCTACCTCTGGACGAGAGTAGTAGTTAGTGTCGAGTGCATCTTCCACTCCTTCTGCATTAACTGAAGGCTCTTGCTTCTTACCGAAGTACATACCACCGGTAAGTTCACGAATGCAGATAAAGTCAGCACTCTTAACAATCTCATCCTTCAGAGGAGACTTGTGAACAAGGCAGTCGAAGGTTGTAACAGGACGGATATTGGCAAAGAGACCGAGCTTCTTACGCATAGCAAGGAGTCCCTGCTCAGGACGTACCTTAGCAGATGGGTTGTTGTCAAACTTAGGGTCACCAACAGAAGCGAAGAGCACTGCATCAGCCTCCTCACATGTCTTGAAGGTCTCCTTTGGGAAAGGGTCACCCACCTCATCGATGGCGTGAGCACCGCAAAGTGCTTCCTTGTAACTAACCTCGTGGCCAAACTTCTCTGCTACAGCAGACATAACAGCCACACCCTGCTCCATAATCTCTGGTCCGATGCCGTCACCAGCCAGAACTGCAATCTTTAGTTTCATATATCCGTTATACCTTATTAATAATAATATTAGTTGCTTCTAAAAAAAAGCGGCAAGTGATAAATCTCACTAGCCGCCGTTTGTAAGTGTCGGGGTGACAGGACTCGAACCTGCGACAGCCTGGTCCCAAACCAGGAACGCTACCAACTGCGCTACACCCCGATTGCGATTTGCGGGTGCAAAGGTACTAATAAAAGTTGAAAGTTGAAAGTTGAAAGTTGAAAGTTTGCCTCTTTTTAGCGTTTATTAACAAAAGAGTCCCCGAACCAATGGTTCAGGGACTCCTCATTATACTCTATACTTTATACTAACAACTAGAACTGGAAGAAGTTCTTAGCGTTGTTGTAGCAGATATCTTCAATCATCTGATATACACGCTGCTTCTCATAGCCCTCGAATGGGATGAGACCTGCCTCGATGTCGTTACCAACGAGATTGCAGAGAGTACGACGGAAGTACTCGTGACGTGGATAAGAGAGGAATGAACGAGAGTCGGTCAGCATACCTACGAAACGAGACAGCAGGCCAAGAACTGAGAGAGCATTCATCTGCTTCTCCATACCGTCCTTCTGATCGAGGAACCACCAACCTGAACCGAACTGTATCTTACCAGCAACACTTCCGTCCTGGAAGTTACCCAGCATGGTAGCAATAACCTCGTTAGCAGATGGGTTAAGACAGTAGAGGATAGTCTTAGCGAGCTTGCCCTCAGAGTTGAGTTCGTCGAGGAAGTGGCTCATAGCCTTAGCTGTGGTGAACTCGCCGATAGAGTCGAAGCCTGTGTCAGGACCGAGCTTAGCGAACATCTTAGAGTTGTTGTTACGGATAGCACCATAGTGGTACTGCTGAGTCCAGCCTGAAGCGTAGTCCATCTTGCCCTGCTCCTTCATGTAAGCATGCTTATACTTACGCTGCTCTTCAACGGTGAGAGCATTGCCAGCGAGAGCCTTCTTCATGATAGCATCAACCTCAGCGTCTGTGTATGGTTCGTCGTAGAACTCCTCGATACCGTGGTCAGAGAGCTTACAACCCATAGACTCGAAGAAGTCATGACGCTTCTGCAGAGCCTCATTGAGCTCAGCGAAGCCAGTGATGTCAACACCTGACACCTCAGAGAGTTTCTTGATATAAGCACACCATGTAGCAGCCTCAATGTTCATACCTGCATCAGGACGCCATGTTGGCAGCATGCGTGTCTTTGCCGTTGGGTCTTCTTTCACCACCTTGTGCCACTCCAGAGAGTCAGCAGGGTCATCGGTAGTGCAGACAACCTCTACGTTGTAGTGCTCCATCATACCACGAGGACAGAAGCGATCCTCGTTCTTAATCATATCATTACACTTGTCGTAGATTTCCTTAGCGGTCTCAGGGTTCAGCAACTTATCGATACCGAAGGCTGTCTTCAGTTCCAGATGAGTCCAGTGATAGAGAGGGTTACGGAAGGTGTAAGGCACTGTCTCAGCCCACTTCTCAAACTTCTCCCAGTCTGTAGTATCCTTACCAGTGCAATACTTCTCATCGATACCGTTGGAACGCATAGCACGCCACTTGTAGTGGTCGCCCATGAGCCAAATCTGTGCGATAGAGTCAAACTTCTTATTCTCTGCTACCATCTGAGGGATGAGGTGACAGTGATAGTCGATGATAGGCATCTTAGCCGCATGGTTGTGGTAAAGATCCTTCGCGGTTTCGGTTTCCAGCAGGAAATCCTTGTCATTAAATTTCTTCATTGTCTTCTTTTTTTAGTTGTTTGGTTATTTAGTTGTTTAGTTGTTTAGTCGTTTAGAATCTACTCAAAGACATCCTCTATACCGAAGAAGTCATCCTGTGAATCAACTGCCCTGCCACAGCCGTCGAAATCCTCCGGGACGTCGAAGATAGCATTGGACTTATACGGCAGCGCCTCATTGGCATATACCTTCTTTATGAAGTATGCATAGATAGGCAGTGCCATAGTAGCACCCTGACCCATAGCCATAGAGTCAAAGTGTATATCACGGTCTTCGCCACCTACCCACATACCACTGACGAGGTCTGGCGTAACGGCCATAAACCATGCATCAGAGTTGCGGTTCGTAGTACCTGTCTTGCCACCCATCTGCGCATTTATGTTGTATTTGAAGCGCAGACGACTACCCGTTCCGCCATCGACAACGCCTTGCAGGAGGGTAAGCATCTTGAATGATGACTCCTCGGATATCACCTCATTGACACGCGGTTCGAAGTGAGCTACCACCTGACCATTACTATCCTCTATGCGAGTAACGAAAAGCGGGGCGCACCTGATGCCGTGATTAGCAAAGGCGGTGTAGGCACTGACCATCTCGCCCACAGTGATATCACAAGGACCGAGACAGAGTGACATTGATGGGTGTATTTCAGGGTTGTTGATGCCATATTCATGCAACAGTTGCACAAACTGCTGTGGGTCAAGACGTGACATGAGATATGCCGATATCCAGTTGTTAGACTGCGCGAGACCCCACTTCAGCGTTACATTCTCGCCGTAATGTGAACGTGAACCGTTGCGCGGCGTCCACGGTTTGCCTGCCACGATGTAGGTCTGTTGCACATTGGGTGCATAGTCACAGGGAGTAAAACCATTCTCCATAGCCAGAGAATACAGGAATGGCTTTATGGTAGAACCCACCTGGCGGCGTCCCTCCATCACCATGTCATACTGGAAGTGAGCAAAGTCCAGACCTCCTACGTAGGCCTTCACTGCACCAGTCTTCACATCCATACTGCAGAATCCGGAACGTAGGAATGACTTGTAGTAGCGTATAGAGTCCAGAGGGGTCATCACGGTATCTATCTCGCCGTGATATGAGAATACGGTCATCTCTGTCTTCTCCTTGAATGAAGCGCGTATCTCCTCTTCCGAATAACCTGCCGCCTTCATATTGCGCCAACGGTCGCTCTGCACCATTGAGCGATTGAGTATCTGGCGTATCTCGTTCTGCGTCAGTTGGTTTGTAAACGGCGCATTAGGCTTATGACGGTTCTCACGGTTGAAGGCTGGCTGCAGGTACTTCGCCACATGGTTATAGACAGCCTCCTCAGCATACTGCTGCATGCGAGAGTCGATAGTGGTATATACCTTCAGACCGTCCTTATATATATTATAAGGTGTACCGTCCTTCTTCAGGTTCTTGTTGCACCACCCATACAGTGGGTCTTGTTCCCATGCTATTGAGTCTATGGTGTATTGCACCTGCTGCCATGATGGGTATTTCTCGCGCTCAGGCTTCTGTGCCATGAGGTATCTGCGCAGGAACTCACGGAAATACGTTGCCGTACCATCCTTATGGTCTGCACGATGGAAATTCAGCGCCAATGGCTTCTGTGATGACTGAGCACATTCCTCCTCTGAGATATATCCTGCTTTCTGCATCTGCTGAAGCACCACGTTGCGGCGCTCTCGGCATCGTTCCTCATGTCTCACGGGATTGAAGTAAGAAGGGTTCTTGCAGAGTCCTATCAGCATGGCCGACTCCTCCAGTGTCAGGTCTTTCGGTTCCTTGCTGTAGTACGTATTGGCAGCAGTCTTGATGCCCACTGCATTATGTAGGAAGTCAAACTGGTTGAGATACATCATCACTATCTCTTCCTTCGTAAAGTTGCGCTCCAGTTTGACGGCTATCACCCACTCTATCGGTTTCTGCAGCAAGCGCTCGAAGGTACTGTGGGCCTTACCTGAGTACAATTGCTTAGCCAACTGCTGCGTAATGGTCGAACCGCCACCAGCACTAGTCTGTCCCATCAGACCACGCTTCACTATGGCACGGCTGAGCGCTATGAAGTCCACGCCGGAATGCTCATAGAAGCGCACATCCTCCGTAGCCACGAGAGCCTCAACGACATAGGGTGAAATCTTGTCAAAATTTACATGCACACGATTCTCTCGGTCCTGATTCCATGTACCTATCACCTTGCCGTCAGCACTGTATATCTGTGTGGCGTATCGATCGATGGGGTTCTGCAGGTCTTCCATATCGGGCATGTAACCTATCCAACCGTTCCATATAAATACGAAAATTGCTAGCACCAGTACCATCACCGCTGCTAACGCTTTCCACAAAAAATGCACGAATTTCTTTCTCATTGTTATATAAAAAACTCGTTTTCGATGCAAAAATACAAAAAAAAGTTGAAAGTTGAAAGTTGAAAGTTGAAAGTTTTGTAGTTTTCTATATTTTTTGTAACTTTGTGGCTCAAAAAGCATGAAAAGAGTAATTACAAAGACAGCGTATCTGCATATTTTCACCGCCATCGTTATCGTCTTGGCGTTGTATCGGTGTGTGGCCCTACCCCCGACTCCTCCCGAAGAAGGGGAAGAAATACTGGCCGACAGTATCGAAGCCCCTGAAATACCTATTCCGCCTGTTGAGGGTGATGTCCCAAAGGGACAGAGGGGGGCTACTCCTCATCGTATCCTTTCCGTCCCCAACTACAAGGTGGCATTCCCTGACAGCAATGAGGTGCAACTCGTTGCAGCAAAGAAATACGGTGTAACTCCCGTGCAGAATCGTGAGGATGCCGAGAAGCGTAAGACCGAACTGGTCTATGCCGCCGCCAATCCCTATTTCCACGTTGACAAACTACGCGAGAGTATCCCCTATCTGGTGCCTCGTGCCAACGTGCTGTTACAGGACATTGGTCGTGCATTCTATGACTCTCTCTATGTCAAGGGTGTGCCTCTCCACCAGATTATCGTGACCAGCATACTGCGCACTGAGGAGGATGTGGCACGCCTGCGCCGCCATAACCTTAACGCCAGCGAGAACTCCTGCCACCGTTTCGGCACTACATTTGACATCTGCTACAACCGCTATATTACCGTACAGACCGATGCCAACCGTCGCCGTGCCGTACAGAACGACACTCTCAAATGGGTGCTCTCTGAGGTGCTACGCGACATGCATGAACGGGGACGCTGCTACATCAAGTACGAGGTGAAGCAAGGATGTTTCCATATTACTACGAGGTAAGAGGTAAGAGGTGAGAGGTAAGAAAAAGTGGGGCTCAGCAGAGCTCCACTTTCTTTATATTCTGTTCCTTATCACAATAGTGGCATCTCACCGTACCCGCCACTTTGTCCACGCTGAAGTATGTCAGCATCGGTTCGTTGTTGGTGATACACTTCGGATTGTTGCATCTTATGATGCCCCTGAGTTCGTCAGGCGTCTCCACCGTCTTTTTCTCCACCACCTCGTAGTCCTTGATGATGTTCAGCACCACCTTTGGCGCCACGACGGAGAGCTGGGATATTTCAGCATCGGTGAAGAATTTGTCATTCACCTTGATGATGCCCTTCTTGCCCACCTTCTTTGAGGCAAAATTCATGCCTATGCTGATGGGCGTGTTTATGGTCTGCAGTCCCAGCAGTTCCACTACCTTGTATGTCACCTCTGCAGGTATATGGTCTATGACGGTGCCGTTCTCTATGGCGGCTACTAGTCTCTCTTTCTTATTCATCGTATTATTGTTTTATCATTACGAACGTCTTCCAGAGTGATTCCCAGGCAACGGCAGAAGATAGCCTCACGGGCGTACAGTCCGTTCTGTGCCTGCTGTATGTAGTATGCGTGCGGATCATCGTCCACGTCGTATGCTATCTCATTGACACGAGGCAGTGGGTGCAGTATCTTCATGTTTTCCTTTGTCTTTCCCAGCATAGCACGGTTGAGGATATACACATTCTTCACTCTCTCGTATTCCATTAGGTCGGAGAAGCGCTCCTTCTGCACTCGTGTCATATATATGATGTCGGCATCAGCTATCACATCCTCGTTGAAGGCAGTGTGCTCCATGAAGTTCACTCCATGCTCCTTGCAGTATAGTTTGTACTCCTGCGGCATAGCCAGTTCCTTTGGTGCTACGAAGTGGAATGTGGGGTTGAAGTGCCTCATCGCCATGATGAGCGAATGCACGGTACGACCATATTTCAGGTCACCTACGAGGTAGATATTGAGATTCTCCAGCGTCCCCTGAGTCTTGTATATGGAGTAGAGGTCCAGCAGACACTGTGATGGGTGCATGTGAGCACCATCACCAGCGTTTACTATAGGCACTGGAGCCACCTCTGAGGCGTACTGCGCTGCCCCCTCTATATAGTGGCGCATGGCTATAATGTCTGCATAGTTGCTCACCATCAGGATGGTGTCCTTGAGGGTCTCTCCCTTGGTGGTGCTGGTCACCTTGGCATCAGAGAATCCTATCACGCGTGCTCCTAAGCGGTTGGCAGCTGTCTCAAAGGACAGGCGTGTCCTCGTACTGGGTTCGAAGAACAGTGTAGCGACCACCCTTCCCTTGAGCAGTTCGCGGTTAGGGTGCTTCTCAAATTCCTCGGCCATCGCCATCATGTACATTATGTCGTCACGAGACAGGTCGGCTATTGTCACAAAGTCATGCTTTTCCATCATTGTCTGGGTAGTTAGGTTCTATCGTGCAAAGGTACATAAAAATCTTGGAACGTGCAATAAATCTGTTTAAGTTTTTCTTCAGAGATGCTCACGCACGGCCTGTAGGGTGAGTTGTTTCGCCTTCTCCAGGTCGTCATTGACGATGACAGTATCAAACTTCTCCGCAAAGGACAGTTCATACTCTGCACGTGCCAGGCGCTGCTCTATCACCTCCGGGCTGTCGGTGCCACGACCGTTGAGTCGCTTTCTGAGTTCCTCCACTGACGGGGGTTGTATGAAGAGACTCAGGGCGCGGTCTCCGTAGGCATTCTTGATAGCCATAGCACCGTGCACATCAACATCGAATATGACATTCTCCCCTTCTGCCAGTTGCTTATCCACCTGCGACTTCAGCGTACCATAATAGCGGTCCTTATAGACCTCTTCGTACTCCACAAACTCGTCACGCTCTATCTTCTCACGAAACTGCTCCGGGGTGAGGAAGAAATACTCCACGCCGTCCTTCTCCGTACCGCGAGGGGCACGAGAGGTGCAACTGATGGAGAAGTGCATATTGAGTTCGGGATGGTTCTCCATCAACCATCCGATTATCGTTGACTTGCCACTGCCCGAGGGGGCGGCAAAGATGAACAACCTCCCCCTTTCCCCTCCCAAGGAGGGGGTATCAGCCGATGGTTGCAAATTATTTTTTAGCTCTTGCATCTTTTGTTTTATCCTTGTTATTACGTTATCTATTGACTGCAAAACCTCATCATTTGTAAATCTCATTACGGTATAACCTTTCGCATTGAGAAAACTTGTTCTTTCCTGATCATGCCGATGTTGCTCTGCCTCCAAGTGGTAATCGCCGTCAACCTCTATTACTAGTTGAAGTGGCAGACACACGAAATCCACAATATAATCATCTATGGGATGCTGACGTCTGAACCTTTCACCCAATTGCTTTCTCTGAAGGTGATGCCATATAACAGACTCTGCCGTCGTCTGTTTTTTGCGATTTTCTTTAGCCATTGACTTCAGCAAGTGGTAATTGCCTGTTCTTGATGTAATGTAGAACGGAGTTTTCATCATTCATGCATCTCCAGTTTCTCCCCCTCCTTGGGAGGGGGCCAGGGGGAGGTTACATCCAACCAAAGTAACGGAGTATATCATTGAGATTTGCCACGACCATGAGGAGCAGCAGTATGCCCATACCTACGTACTCTGCACGGAGCATGAAGGTGTCAGAGGGTTTTCTACGGAATATCATCTCGTAGAGCAGGAAGAGCACATGGCCACCGTCCAGTGCGGGGATAGGCAGGATATTCATGAAGGCAAGGATAATGGACAGAAATGCCGTCATCATCCAGAACATGTACCAATCCCATACCGGTGGGAACATCGAACCGATGGCTCCGAAGCCTCCGAGACTCTTGGCGCCCTCTGAGGTGAATACGTACTTTAGGTCTGAGACATATCCGCCGAGCATATCGAGGGCATATCCGATGCCTGCTGGTATGCAGGAGAGCAGATTATAGTCTATGTGCGTGGGCTTCATGTACTTGCCGATAGAGGTCATGCCTACTCCCATCACTACGCCCGTAGCGCTCTCCTCCTGAGCCTCAAAGACCACTGTCGCCGTGTCAGTCTTTTCACCGCGTTGATATACTATGGCATGAGTGAGGGCACGTGTGGAGTCTGCCTTCGTCGTGCAGTCTGCCAGCGCATCAGCGATGCGTCCTGTCTCGTAGGAGAATGTGTTCCATGAATCCACTGCCGTACTGTCGATGCCTATGATGCGGTCACCCTTCATCAGTCCTGCCTTAGCGGCAGAGGTAGCAGGGATGACGGTATCGATGTCTGCCGGCACGAATGGACGACAGAATACGGGGTCGGTCTTGAGCATGGAGAGCAGTGAGATGTCACCAGGCAACTGTATCTTCACCTCCTTGCCCTGACGCAGTACGGTGACCTCATGAGCGGTGGAGATATCGCGCAGCATATTGGCACTGAAGTCACGGAATTCTCCCTGTTCGGTGCCCAGCAGACGGTCACCGTCGCGGAAACCGTAGCTCTTGGCATCTGCATTGAATTTCATGCCGTACGGCATATCCTTCAGGGCGTAGTATTCCTCTCCCCATGTGTAGAATACGGCACTGTAGATTACGAGGGCGAGAAGGAAATTGACCAGTACGCCGCCTATCATGATGAGCAGTCGCTGCCATGTAGGCTTGCCACGAAACTCCCATGGCTTGGCTGGCTCCTTCAGTTTCTCCACGTCATGCTGTGTCTCGTCTATCATACCCTCTATCTGGCAGTATCCGCCCAGCGGTATCCATCCCAGACCGTACTCCGTCCCCTCGTACTCGTAGTTACCGTCCTTGTCCTTTGGCGCTGGCGTGGGTTTGCCACGCAGGCGGCGCCACCAATTGAACTTGGTGGAGAAAAGCGAGAACTTATAGTCAAAGAAGATGTAAAACTTATTGACGCGCACTCCGAAGAGTTTGGCAAAGAAGAAGTGCCCACCTTCGTGCAGTGCCACGAGGATTGTTATCGCAAGGATAAATTCCAGCGTTCTAATTATAAATGGATCCATATGCTATTTTTCGTGCTTCGTTATCTGACTGAATATAATCTTCGTATGTTGGTTTCTGTATTACCGTTGCTTTGTCGAGTGTCTTCTCTATGATGTCGCCCATGTCGAGGAATCCTATCTTCCCCTGACGGAAGGCGAGATTGACCACTTCATTGGCAGCATTCACCACGCAGCATGCATTGCCTCCTCTCTTTATGGCTTCAAAGGCGAGGGCGAGACACCTGAATTTCTTCAGGTCGGGCTCAAAGAACTCCAGTTTCTGTGCGAAGAAGTCCAGTCTGTCACCCGTCATGGTGAGGCGGTCGGGATAGGTGAAGGCATACTGTATAGGCAGGCGCATGTCGGGCACACCGAGCTGTGCCTTCACGGCACCGTCACGGAATTGCACCGCACTGTGCACTATCGATTGTGGATGCACGAGCACCTGTATCCTGTCGGCCTCCACTCCGAAGAGCCACTTGGCCTCGATGACCTCAAATCCCTTGTTCATCATGGAGGCGGAGTCGATAGTGATTTTCGCTCCCATGTCCCATGTAGGGTGCTTGAGGGCATCGGCTGCCGTCATCGTGCGCATCTCGTCGAGAGTCTTCAGACGGAACGGTCCGCCACTTGCCGTGAGCAGTATCTTCTCTATATCGTTATTTCCCTCCCCTACTATACTCTGGAATATCGCCGAGTGTTCTGAATCCACAGGCAGGATGGGAGCATGGTATTCGTTGGCCAGTTCGCAGATTAGTTCGCCTGCCACCACGAGTGTCTCCTTGTTTGCCAGGCATATCTTCTTCCGTGCCTTGATGGCGGCAATGGTAGGCGCCAGTCCTGCGAAGCCCACCATAGCGGTGAGCACCATATTGATGGGTTCGGCCTGCACCACCTCGCAGAGCGCCTGAGCACCGGCATACACCTTGATGTCAGGGCAGTCCTCGAGCATATCGCGCAGGTCTTCGTATTTCTCTTCGTTGGCTATCACCACGCACGCCGGTCTGTACTTGCGTGCCTGTTCTGCCAGGAGTTCCACGCGGTTGTTGGCGGTCAGGCAGTATGCCTCGAAGCGGTCGCTGTGCTCAGCGATGACTTCCAGTGCCTGTGTGCCTATGGAACCAGTGGAACCTAATATGCATATCTGTTGTTTCATTTTTTTCAGGAGTTAAGAAGTTAAAGGAGTTAAGGAGTTAAGACACTAGTACTATAGCTCCAGCAACCCTTCGGGGAGCGTCATCTCTATTCTTTTATTCTCTATGTCTATATCCTCTATCAGTTCTTCTGCTGCGGGGAGGAGCGTGCCGTCGGTGAGTTCAAACATGATGTTGTCCGTCTGGTCGTCTATCAGGGCTATCTCGCCCACCGCCTTGCCTGTATTAGCGTCCACTACGCTGAATCCCACGAGCGAAGCGTAGCTTATCTCCTCTCCTTGGGAGGGGTCGGGGGAGGTTCTCGGAAAATACACGTCGGCACCCGTCAGCTCGCGGGCTCGCTCCTGGGTGTCTATGCCCTCAAACTTGATGAGCGCCACATCGTCATTCTTGAAGCGGTACTCCTCCATGTAGAAGGGCACCTTGATACCGTCGAGTTCCAGTACGAGGTACTCAGCGTCCGTGCGGTCAAAGATGTCATCATCGACCTGCATGGTGACCTCACCCTTGATGCCGTGGGTCTTGCCTATCCTACCTATCTTATATACCTCTTCTCTTAACACTACTTTCGTTCGATTTTAGCACCAAGGGCGTTGAGGCGCGCCTCGATATTCTCGTAGCCTCGGTCTATCTGTGCGATATTGCTTATCTGCGAAGTACCGTCAGCAGAGAGGGCTGCTATGAGCAGGGCTATGCCTGCGCGGATGTCAGGGCTCGACATGCGGGCGGCTCTCAGGCGTATCTTGCGGTCGTGTCCCACCACGACAGCGCGGTGCGGGTCGCAGAGGATTATCTGTGCACCCATGTCTATGAGTTTATCTACGAAGAACAGTCGGCTCTCAAACATCTTCTGGTGGAAGAGCACGCTGCCCTGCGCCTGTGTTGCCACCACGAGGAGCACGCTCAGCAGGTCTGGCGTGAGTCCAGGCCACGGTGCGTCGGCGAGTGTCATGATGGTGCCGTCTATGAAGGAGTCTATCTGGTAGTGCTCGTGACGAGGTATGTAGAGGTCGTCGCCTTCCTCCTCTATCGTGATACCCAGACGGCGGAAGGCATCGGGTATGATGCCCAGGTTGCGTATCGATGCATTCTTGATGCGTATGCCGTCGCCCACCATCGCTGCCATAGCGATGAATGAGCCCACCTCTATCATGTCGGGCAGGAGTCGGTGCTCCGTCCCTGTGAGTCGCTCCACTCCCACGATGGTGATGAGGTTGCTTCCTATGCCCGAGATATTGGCTCCCATGCGGTTGAGCATGTGGCACAGTTGCTGTATGTAGGGTTCGCAGGCGGCATTGTATATCGTGGTGGTACCCTCTGCCATCACTGCTGCCATGATAATGTTCGCCGTTCCAGTCACCGACGCTTCGTCGAGGAGCATGTAGCACCCCCTGAGATGGTCAGCGGTCAGTTCATAGACGTCACGCCCTGCCACTCGCTGGTATGCGGCGCCCAGTTTGTGGAATCCCAGGAAGTGGGTGTCCAGTCTTCTGCGCCCTATCTTGTCGCCACCGGGCTTGGCTACGGTAGCCTTGCCGAAGCGGCCGAGCAGCGGACCTATCATCATGACGGAACCGCGCAGTCGGGCACACTCGCTGACAAACTCATCGCTGCTCAGGTAGTTGAGGTCCAGCGTGTCCGCCCTGAATGTGAAGACGCCCTTTTCGGGATTGGTGACCTTCACACCGATGTCCTTGAGCAGTTTTATGAGGTTGTTGACATCCAGTATGTCCGGGACATTGCTGATGGTCACCTGCTCATCGGTGAGCAGTGTGGCACAGATGACCTGCAGAGCCTCGTTCTTGGCGCCCTGCGGTGTGATATCGCCCTTCAGCGGATGTCCGCCCTCTATTACAAACGTCTCCATACTCACTTCCTTTTCTTCTTTGCCTTAGCCCTGTCCTCTGTACCTTCCACTGCCGAAACCTTCACGTCCTGAGGCATGAGCTGTATCTTGCCGCCAGTGTATTTGGCGAGGTCTGACACTACGCGCTCCTTGTCCACCGAACCGAATCCCCATGCAGCCAGACTGCGGTACATCTGCTCCGCAGCCTCTACAGCGAGAGCCTGTCGCTCCTCGTTGTCGGGCATCTCCTTCAGTCGGTCGAATATCTGGAAGAGCAGTTTGCCATAGTGTCTCACGGGCACGTTCTGCTTGCTGTACTCTATCTTGTCGGGCGCGGTGAGCATCTTGTCCTCGCGCTCAAACTCCACTGGGTAGTCGATGTCCAGTTTGAAGTCCGACATCAACGCCAGGTGATACCACAGCATAGGCATGCGCTCCTTGTAGCTGTGCTGACTCTGCACCACTCGCTTCATCGTTTCGATGATGCTCTCTGCACACTGCTGTCGCTCCTCCTTGGTAGGGAGGCTGACGGCGTGGTCCACCATCTGCTGCACGTCACGTCCGTACGCCTTGAGGCGCATCTTCTCTCGTTCCGTATTGTAGTCCAGTCCTGTTATATCCATTGTTTGGTCGTTTGGTTGTTTGGTCTCCTAAACCACTAGAACACCCTACAAGGCGTTCAGCACCTGTTCCTTTATCTGTTCCAGTTCATCCTTCATCTGCACAACGATGTTCTGCATCTCAGCATTGTTGCTCTTCGAACCCGTGGTATTTATCTCTCTGCCCATCTCCTGGGCTATGAAGCCAAGCTTCTTGCCCTGTCCCTGAGCGATGTCCTCGTCCATCGTGTCGAGGAAGTACTTCAGGTGGTTGGTGAGTCGCTGCTTCTCCTCCGAGATGTCGAGTTTCTCGATATAGTATATCATCTCCTGCTCGAGGCGGTTCTCGTCGTATTCCACGTCAGGTATCATCCTGAGGTTGTCCGTGAGTCGCTGGCGTATCTTCTCCACGCGGCTCTGCTCATAGGGCTCTATCTCGCCCATCAGTCGTGCGATGTTGGCTATCTTCTCCTCAAATTTCTTCTTCAGCGCAGCGCCCTCCTGCTTGCGGAATTCGTAGAGGTTCTGCAGAGCCTCGTCTATCGCCTTGCTCGCCACTGCCCACTCCTCGTCGGAGAGTTCCTCCACCTCCTGACGGCTCACCACGTCGGGCATGCGCATCAGCACGGGCAGCAGGTCCTCGGTGGAGATACCCAGTTCGCTCTGGAGTCCCTTGAGTTGCTCGAAGTAACTCCTCACCAGGGGCATGTTGATGCTCTGCGAGTCGGAACCCGTCTCGCGCTCCACCCAGATGGAGAAGTCCACCTTGCCCCTCACTACGCTCTCCTGTATCGCCTTGCGCATGTCCATCTCCTTCTCGCGGTAGATGGGCGCTATGCGTGTAGAGCAGTCCAACGCTTTGGAATTCAGCGCCTTCACCTCTACATGGATTGTCTTGTCCTGATATTTCGCTACGGCCTTGCCGTAACCTGTCATCGATAGTATCACAGTCTTATTTTTTTAATATTTCTGCAAAGGTACAAATTTTTTTTGTAACTTTGCACAAAATTTCGCAAAATGACAATTCTTAATATAGAAACAAGCACCGACATCTGCAGCATAGCCCTCAGCAAGGACGGCATGATACTGCATGACAAGGTAGTAGGCAACAACTCTGAGCACCACTCTCAGGCCTCTGAGCAACTCGGTTCTATGGTCGATGAAACGATGACCATCCTTGAGGACCGCCATCTGAAGCTCGACGCCGTAGCCGTCAGTTCGGGACCAGGCAGTTACACAGGTCTGCGCATCGGCGTCTCCATGGCCAAGGGCATCGCCTACGGCAGTGACGCCCGTCTCATCGCCATCCCCACGCTCGAGCTCCTTTGTGTGGCCCCCCTCTTATCCCCCCCTCAGGGGGGAGTTGGAGAGGGGCTCCTCCTCTGCCCTATGCTCGACGCCCGTCGCATGGAGGTCTATGCCGCCATCTACGACACCTCGCTCCGTGTCGTCCGTGCCCCTCAGGCCGACGTGGTGGACGGTGAGACCTACAAGAGTTTCCTCGACGAGCACGACATCTATTTCTTTGGCAACGGAGCAGAGAAGTGCATGCCTGTCATCAACCACCCCCGCGCCCACTACCTCCCTGACATCCAACCACTTGCCAAGAACATGATGCCACTGGCAGAGAAGCGTTTCTATGCAGGGCAGTTTGAGGATGTAGCCTACTTCACACCCGAATATCTGAAGGCATATCAGGCCAAGTTACCCAAGAAATTATTGTAAATATTTGGTCATGCGAAGAAAAATGTGTAACTTTGCACCTCTTTTTTGTATAAAGTATAAAAAGTATAAAGTATAACGACAATGAACATCAATTTTGAAAAGAACCAGAAAGCAAGCGGCGTGATGACCATCACCGTAGAGGAGATGGACTATCAGGACAACGTGCGCAAGCAGCTCAACGACTACCGCAAGAAGGCCAACATCCCTGGATTCCGTCCTGGTCAGGCTCCTATGGGCATGATCAAGCGCCAGATAGGTGCACAGGTCAAGGTGGACGCCATCAACCGCCTCGTAGGCGAGAAGCTCTACGAGTACGTCAAGGAGAACAAAATCAACATGCTCGGCGAACCAATGCCACACCTCGGCGAGGAACCAGTGGACCTCGACAAGGAGGCACCATACACCCTCAAGTTTGACATCGCAGTAGCACCAGAAATCGACATCAAGCTCTCCAAGAAGAACAAGATAGCTTACTACAACATCTCTGTCGATGACAAAATGATAGACCAGCAGGTTGACGCCTACGCATCACGCGGCGGCTCATACGAGAAGGTCGAGGCATACGAAGACAACGACATGCTCAAGGGCGACCTGCGCGAACTCAATGCCGACGGCACCACCAAGGAAGGCGGCATCACCGTCGCTGACGCTGTCATGCTCCCCAACTACATGAAGGTAGATGAGCAGAAGGCACTCTTCCAGGGCTGCAAGGTAGGCGACATCATCACCTTCAACCCCAAGAAGGCATACCCAGAGTCAGACATCGAGGTATCATCACTCCTCAAGGTCACCAAGGAAGAGGCTGCCAACATCACCTCCGACTTCTCATACCAGGTGACAGAAATCTCACGCTACAAGAAGCACGACATCAATCAGGAACTCTTCGACCAGATATTCGGCAAGGACGCCGTAAAGGACGAGAAGGAATTCCGCCAGAAAATCAGCGACCAGCTCAAGGAGCAGCTCGACACCAACGCCGAGTACCGCTTCCTCGCTGACGTTCGCGACTACGTAGAGAAGAAGCTCGGCAAGGTAGAGTACGACGACGAACTCATGAAGCGCATCATGCTCGCCAACAACAAGGACAAGGACCAGAAGTTCGTGGACGACAACTACGAAGGCTCCGTCAAGGAACTCACCTGGCACCTCGCCAAGAACCAGCTCCTCGAGCAGTGCGAGGTCAAGATAGAAGACGCCGACGTCAAGGCAGTAGCCAAGGAGATGACCAAGATGCAGTTCGCCCAGTACAGCATGAACAACATCCCCGACGAGTACATCGACCAGTACGCCGAAGAGATGCTCAAGAAGCCAGAGCAGGTGGACCAGCTCGTCAATCAGGCAGCCGACCGCAAGCTCATGACCGCCCTCAAGGACGTCGTAGCCCTCGACGAGAAGACCATCTCCTTCGAGGACTTCCAGAAGCTCGCGTAACTACGAGCTAAGCAATAAAATCCAATTAACGCGTTAATTCTCGAAATTAACGCGTTAATTTTTTAAATTTACGCGTTAATCTGAAATCGGACTCGTATTACTTGCAGAAGCTAAGCGCCTACATCTGGAAGCTAAGCACCCACACGTGGGCGCTTAGTACCCGCAAATGGAGGCTAAGCGCCCGCACCCTACATCATTTTTTCAATTTTTGCCCATTTTCTCCCAACTTTTTTATGCGTTTTTAGACAAAAACCTCCACTCTCCACTAATCCTCCACCACTCGCCAGCCCAGTGTTTATAAGCCTTCCCGATGACGAGTGTAGGTTTTTAGGTTGATTTGCAAAAATGTTACGCGCGTACGCGCGAAGCGACGTGATAAAGAGCAAAAAGCGAAGTGATAACCTGTGACATTTGAAAAGAAGGATGTCACTATATGTGCGCGCTGATAATCAGCAGTTTAACCCTCAAAAGTGACAAGTGACAACCTAAATGCACAACTTCTTGTGAGAAGTTAAGCACAAGATAGCACGTGGATTACCCATGCGGAGTGGTTATGGTGACACAACACTCTGGCAATCTCCTTCTTGAAATACTCCAAGTCCGACTCCTTCTGACTCATCACACCTATCTTGTGACTCATTATGCTACTGATAAAAGTTTCTTCACCAGCTTCATCCATCTCCATCATACGTTTTGTAGTTTATAATTAGATTTTAATAGTCGCAGTTCATCTACTTTCGATTCATAATTAGCTTTCCATTATAAGAATCATATGTATTTTTGTATTTTAAAACACCCTTGATGGTATTTTTGTTTACAGGATATGCTGTTATGTATATATAATTACCATCTTCATCTGGTGCTTGCGCAATATGTAAAGTATTGTTGTCTACCCATCCTGTTGCATTTTCGTAATTTGCTATGCGATAATTAATGAGATAGTCAATTTTAACATTGTTAGTTGTCGGATTATGAATTAAAGTTAGACAAACATTCATCCCCCCCTCATATAAATTAGGACATTCCCAATTTCCCGTATAATCAAATCCTTGGATATTATCTTCTTGATGAGCATTGTAGGAGGAGTTGTTTGATAAAGATAAGTTAGAGGAAGCTGTTGTATGTGCAGTCTCTAGGCTTGTAGTTGGGTAAATCGTGGAATTCTGTTTTTTTTCTACTCTGTTCCAGGGAAAAGATTTCTCGATATATGTCTGTCCACGGAAAAAGTTATAAGAAGCATATTTTTTTACCTCACTTGCGCTTAGCGTCGTGACTTGAATTGGAGTTCCATTATAATAGTTACCATATTTGTCTAAGAATTGTATAATTACTGTTATAGTGTATAATCCATCATAACTTCGCCCTCTAATTTCGTCAAACACTTCCTTTTCGACTTCCTCGTAGGTAAATCCATCAAAACTAACTTGATTAATTCCAACTATACCCATTGTTGGGCAATGCATAGTCACATATATTTGACCATCTTGGATTTCAACATTATAATTCTTTCTTTTACAAGAATAAAGTAATAAAATACAACATGCTACAATCAGAATATTTAGAGATCTCATTTTTATGATGTTTATGTTGACTATAGTATAATATTTTGCATTGTCGTTTATGCAAATTTTAATCACATAATTTTTATTTTAAATATTCAATATATGTATTTCTATCTAGCATCTTAAGAACTATTTTTATTACATCTTCGCCTGAAATATATACATCCATTGCATAGTCGGAAAATGTATTACCCATTAAGTCATAACCAAATCCTATAAGAGAGATTACATCCTCAGATACTTTTGTGACTCTCATTTGTTTGGGTGCCATTTGGACATTATTACCCCATAAAGGATGGTTGGTATCTAGATTATATATAGTAATAGTATACCCTTCGTTTCCATTAATATTATTTTTAATTTCAACTTGTCTATTACATCCATAGTTGTGTCCAGAAACATCAACACCATTTTGATACCTTATATGATTTGAAGATGTGAATTTCAATTCTCCTGGTTCGGGGTTATTACTTCCAGATTTTAAAGAGTCGATGATTGATGTCTTTTTCAAAGAACTAATATCATAATTATCAAGAGTGACATCTACTAAATCAAACTCATAAGATACATCTGAAACTGGCAGTCCAAATATTTTCATGGAAGAACATATTGCATCAGCATGCCCTCGAAGATTTAAACCGTAGATTGCAATAGAACCTATCTTTCCTTCGTCGCCATCCGCATAAAAATCAAAACGATTTATTATCTCGCCATTTTTTTCTACTTGCAAAGATATTACACCATTAGGATTCCTGAAAGATTCGATGTTATAAGATGAATACATCGGGGTTCTTTGAAAGTTCTCATGTACGTTATTTATGAGACTTTCACTTTCTTTTGAGAAATGATTATATCCAAAACCAAACATATTTATACTAATGTTGGGTATCTGAGGTTTCCCTCAGATACACATATACTTTTTTCTGGTTAGTTATTATTCCAAAACAAAAGAGCTTCGTGAATGTTCATTGTTGGAAAACTACTAAGCGTACATATTACTTGCCAAAGTTTCACCTCAGATGGGTCTACATCCCCATCAGAAGCCATAATAGCAGCCAAATAACCTGTTGCATACTTTTTTTGTTCGTTTGTCATGTTGGACAATGTGGCAATCGCATCACTTGCATCCATAATCTGACTGTTGGAGATAATAACAGCCGCATCATTCCCTTTAACTCCAAACTTTACTAATTCAAAAGCAATAGCAGCTTTTTCTACTTCTTCCACTTTACCATCTGCCATTGCCATAGCCACGCCCATCTTTACTAGAGCTGAAAGCTGTTTTCCATTTAAAATCATAGTATTTTATTTACGTTTTTCCTCTAGCTCCTAAGGAAAATTTTAATGTTTAGTTTTAGGTTATAGACATACACAAAAAACGTGGAGCCAGTCTCTTTTGCCCGGTCCACATTCTGAAGGCTCTCGCATCGCCCTGTTCATCCAACCGAGCAACGCTGAAAGCCCCACGCCGATGTATCATAGATGGAGGAACCTGTATAGGATACTCACATGCAGATCTACACCTTCAAGGGGCGTTCCCGTTGCTTTGTTTTTGACGAACAGTTAGAATTTGCGAGATTCTCAGAATGTCAAAACCAAAGCGTCCAGAAAACGCCTTTTATATGTATGTATGAGCCTTTCAATCACACCGCTTCACGAAGCGGAACTTAGAACTCACGTGGCAAAGTTAAGAATTAATTTTGAAATAAACAAGAAAAGGAGCGAAAAATCTTCGCTCCTTTGTATGAAATGCCTCTCTCAGCGTACGAAATTGTAGGGTGAACAAATCTATTTTCTTTTGAATCTTACTACCAAATTAGACAAATGAAAATTTCTACTTGCCCTAGCTTAGTAATAGACTTTTGTTGCTAAGTGATAGACTTTTATTGCTAAGTAATGTCGGATTGACACTCTTCAACTCATTTTACCCTCACTTACTCACCTGTTGGCTTCTATCCCGCGTAGTTACTGGGCTCAGCCAGGTGGGGGGTAAACTATTTCTCCCCCACTCGCTTCAGCCCAGTATTCATGCGGGTTGCAGACGAGCAAGTGAGTAATTGGGGGTAAAATGCAAAAAGTAGTAATGTCAAAGGTCAAAGGTAAAGCTAAACGCCCTGCATTGCTATTTCTGTGAGGGCTGTTTTTATTTGCTCTTCCGTTGGTGGATTATCTATCAGGTATTCCACTTCTTCTGTATAATCGATGTCTTCGAAGAAGCATAGTTGAGAACGAAACATCTTTTCTGAATACAATTGTCCGAAAATCTTTTGGGCTTCTTGTGATATTTCCTCTATATTAAAGTGATGAGTGAGAAGGAAATAGAGGTCAACGTAATCTTTCCATTTCGAACGCCTTCCTAAAGCATATGCCTTCATCGCTGCCAACTGCAACAGGGATGGCATACGGAAAATGTTCTCAAATCTCTCGCTAGGCTCTATTGGAAATGGATACTCGAAGAATGTGACCTTTACATCATTGATGATAAGATTCATCTGATCTTCCACTCTGCGCGTTACTACATAGCTATATGGAGATTTCTCAAGTTTGTCTAAGTTGCGTTTGTGATTTATATATGTTGGCTTAAACATATCGAAGTCTATAGAACGACGATGACCGATATGCATAGCTATAGCTGTCCCACCGACAAGGTAATACTCCCTTTTGAATTGTGACATTATAGGGAGCAATTCCTGTTGTTTCTTATTTAGTATTTCGCTATGCATACTTCTTTAATACCAGTGAGAAGAAGTGGTATATCTCAGGGTAGTAATTTAGTTTCTGTCTGCCATTGGCAGAAAAGAATATCTCCGCTACCCGCTTACCTCCGAGTGTGTCAACCAACTCTCTGTAATCGTCAAGCGTGCCATCATTGAGTATGCGCTCCACCAACAGGGCATCACTGATGTCCTGCTTCTTGGCTTCTGGAGTGTACCAGAAGAGGTTCTTGTGCTTCTCTATAATCTGCTGACGTGACATATTCGGATACTATATTATCTACACGGCAAAGGTACTAAATATTTCTGAAACCAACAAGAAAAAGGAGCGAAAAATCACAGATTGATGGCCTGCATGAGTTTGACGGCATCGACGTACTGGGCGATGCCCTCGGCTACCTTCTTGGCGTCACGCATGGCATGGACTACGGTGGCCTGGCGGCCTACGACGTCACCGCCTGCGAAGATGCCCTTGCGGGTGGTCATGCCATAGGGGACTTCTCGGGTGACGAGGTATTTGTGTTCGTCGTTCTCGAGTCCCTCGGTGGTGCGTACTATCTTGGTGTGGGGCGTGGCACCGATTGCCATGATGATATTGTCGGCAGGGAGGGTCTGGATGACGGGCTCCTTGTCGGGCTCACGGGTTTCGAGCACTATCTCCCGGATGTCAAGTTGGTCATCGACGTGTATCTCCTTGATGGCGCTCCACCAGTTGAAGTGGACGCCCTCGGCGAGGGCATCTTCATACTCTGCATGGAGGGCTGCCATGGTGTCTATGCCTTTGTGATAGATGACTTCTACCGACGAGGCTCCTATGCGGAGCGACGAACGGGAGGCGTCCATGGCGGTGTTGCCGCAACCGATAATCCATACCTTGGCGCCTTCATCGACGGGTATCTCATTGCGCGCCATGAATCCCTCGGAGATGAGTTCGATGCGACGCAGATAGTGGGTGGCGAGGCGGATGCGCCTGAGGTCGGCGCAGTGGAGGTCGTCACGGAGTTTGCCGTTCTGATAGATGGGTATCTCGAGGGACTTGGGTTTGCTGGTGCCTGTACCGATGAAGATTGCATCGAAGCCCTGTGCGAAGAGGTCATCGACGGTGGTGTCAACGCCGATGTGGTAGCCACGATGGATGATGACGCCCATCTTCTCGATATGGCGTATCTCGCGTGCCACGACTTCCTTGGGCAGGCGGTATTCGGGGATGCCGTAGCGCAGCATGCCGCCGCACTGATTCTCCATCTCGAAGACCTCCACGGCGAAGCCCATCCTGCTGAGGTCACCAGCTACGGTGATGCCCGCTGGTCCTGCTCCGATGACGGCCACCTTGCCGCGTGTCTTCTCCGTGATGTCCTCGTGAGTGAGGCCGTTCTCGGAGTCGAAGTCGGCGATGAAGCGCTCCAGTTTGCCGATGCTGACGGGACGGTCTTTCTTGCCCAGGACGCAGGAGCCCTCGCACTGTTTCTCATGTCCGCAGACACGGCCGCAGACGGCAGGCAGATTGCTCTTGGCGCGTATGATAGAGATGGCGTTACCGAGGTTGCCCTTCCTGAGTTCGTGTATCCAGTCGGGGATATCGTTCTCTATGGGGCATCCTTTCTTACACTGTGGCACTTTGCAGTGCAGGCATCGCTGTGCTTCCTGTATGGCTTCCGCCATGGTGAAGCGGTCGTGAATTTCGTTCATATTTTTTTACTTTTAATCCAAACTTCATGCTCACGCTCCATCTGCTCACTGGTCCAGTGCTCGTTGACGGGAGTGATGACGGACTGCTTGGGACAGGTGAGGACGTTCCATGCAGCATAACTGGTGGTAGGAGGACAGGTGGGGTCGTTGTAGCCCCAGGTCATGCGCACGGGGCACTTGACGAGGCGACAGAAATTGATGACGTCGTAGTAGCGGAGCATATCGATGACCTCGGGAGTGAGTTCCGAAGTCTTGAAATGGGGATAGCCTCCCGTGCGTCCCTTCTCTGCATAGCCTGCCATATCGGTGAGGGCAGGATGATTGACACAGCAGGCGGTGACGCGAGGGTCGAGGGCAGCGGTGATGAGTGCCAGTGCTCCTCCCTGCGAACCGCCCTGCACGGCGAGGTTCTTACCGTCCCATTCGGGCAGCGAACAGAGGAAGTCCATCCATCGCACCATACCTGCATAGACGTGGCGCATGTAGTAGGCATCACGATTGCCGAGACGGTTCTTGAAATAACTGTTGTCGCTGGAGTGGAACGCCCTGGAGATTTCAGAGAATGTCTCTGGGGAGAGGCGCGGGTCTAGACCGTGTATCTCTGCCTCAAGGCGTATAAAACCGTCCTCTGCGTAGTACTTATGGCGCAGGGGTTCCTTGATGGTCTTCACACCAGCTCCTGGAGGGCAGAAGCAGGCGGGCAAACCTCTCCCCCCGCCCTCTCCCGTAGAGAGGGAGCTCTTGGGCATTGTCAAGTAACCGTACATCGAGTGGGACTTGTCTATCTGCAGGCGGATTAGCCAGCAGTCTATCTTGTCGGTGCACAGTTCCTTAGCCAGTTCGCGGGTGTATTGCAGGGGTGTCTGGCGCATCTCGTCGATGGTCTTCTGCCAGAAGTCCGTGAAGTCACCGGGCATCTGCGTGTAGGGTTGTATCTTGTCAGCATCGAAACCCACCTTGATATGGTGCTGAGTCGTCTTGCCATTGACGGTGGCAGTGAGGGAAAGGTCGATGAAACCGGGCTTTTTCATCGTTCCCATGTTGATGACAGCCTTACCATTTCGGAGCGTCACGGTGCCCTTCTTGTAAGCAGGCAGCATATCCTGCGATATCTCGTAGGAAACCTTGGCATCCTGAGGCACGCCATACTCCATCAGCGAGACCTCTACCCTAGCCTCTTCACCGCTCTTGTAGAGCCAGTCGCTGTGGTCGGGGGTGGTGACCCAGAGGAAGTCACTGCGGTAGGGGTTATTCTCTGTTCTTGCTGATGATGGCAATATCAGCAAGAACGAAACGCAAGCCATGCTTGCTACGAATAATCTTTTCATATAAACCAGAATTTTTTCTTTTTCTTCTTTGTAGTATCATTCTTGGCAGCCTCTTTCTCTGCTGCTTTCCTGGCTGCCTTCTCAGCCTTGCGGGCTTCCTTCTCCGCCTTCTTGGCTTCCTTGGCTGCCAGTTTCTCGGTTCTCAGGGCAGACTTCTGCTTGGCTTTTTCTTTTTCTTCCTCAGTCCATTCGCGAGGGTCTTTCTTGTCGTGTTTGGTAAAGTAGGTCTTATAGGTATAGTACTGTTCTTTGTCAGTCTGGTGGTACAGGAAATCCATGCCGATATTGAACAGTTTCTTTATCCACATAGCGGTGCCGGAAGCAGTGGAACCGTCACTGCCGAATCCTATATAAGCCTTGTGGATGATGAGTTTATTATTGAGCAGATTTGCCTCGGTGATAGTTGCCTCCACGTTGCCGATTGGCAGTTTGCCGCGATTGAGGCGCAGAGCTTTCTGTGTCTTCTTGCCCGTGATGTCAAACTTGTATTTTGCCGTGAAGCTGGCAGTGCTTATCTCCTTGACCTCCATCACCTCGCCAAACTTGAAGTTCTTGGTGCTCATCGTACCCTGCATGGTGCGTAGGTAGCGCGTGCGTCCATCCACGATGCCTCCTGGTGTGCCGTGTATATTGAAGTCAAAGCGCAGATTGCCGAACTTGGAGCGTACCGTACCATGAAAATCCTGATCAGTCTTATAGATATTCATGTAGCCGTCATAGTCTATATCGCCGAGTTTGCGCATCTGGTCCTGCATCTTCAGGTTGGTCGTTTTGGCGAAATGCCCTACGAGCTGTTCCTTGATGCCGCCATGCGCCTTCAGATGTATTTTGCGGAAGTGGAACTTGAATTTCTTCTTGACCGTGATATCCTTCATCACGCCCTCAGCACGGAGGTCAAGACGCTTTTTCGACTCATCGGTGATACGGATATTGCGCATGTTGAGATTGTCCAGTTCGCCATCAAAGTTAGCCGTGACCAGCAGTGGCGTAGTGAAATTCTGCAATGGCGGCACCCTGTAGCGCGCAAAGTCCCTACAAATCACTCTCGCTGAGAGCGACGAGGGAGAGAACGCCAGCCTAGGTTTCATCACCATCTTTCCAGGCACCTTCTGGCTTGGCGCCTGTCTGAAGGTTATCTTCATCGGCACCTTCGGAACATTCACCGTAGTGCTTCCCGTCCTGACATTCAACTCCTTCACCTCTGCCTCGATAGGCTGAGAGAAGTCAAACTTCACCTTCTTGCCCTCCTCCTTGAATGGTATGGAAGAGAAATTCACGTCATCGATGGTGAAGCTCCATCCCTGGAAGGTACCACTGAGATTCTCTATCTCGCTCTTCAGGCTGGTCTCGCTTCCCAGCGCCAGATCCAGCATATCGAATGCCACAACAGTCTGTGAATGCTCTTCGCGAGCCTTGAGCTTCTTTACCGTGATATTCTCAGGCAGGTCATCGCCCAGATGTCCGCTGATTCTCACATTGTCAAGGACGACGCTGAGGTGATTGGTATCCAACTGCTTCTTGCCATCAAACTTATACAGTTTATGGGGCAGCGACCTGACATCCCACTTGAAGGATGTCCTCTGCAGACTCAGCAGCTTAAGGTCAAGAGCCAGAGGGGTCTGCTTAGTTTGGTCGTCTGGTTGTTTAGACGTTTTGGATGACTTGCTGAGTTCCTTTATGACATCGAGAGCAAACTGGTAGTTGGCGGCTGTATCGGGGCGCTCCTTGTAGAACACGCCCTTGGCACCATGCAGATATATGCGCTCTATCTCCACCTTACGCTCAAATATCCTCGTCAGGTCCACCATAGCCTCCAGCGTGTCCACCGTCAGCATGGTGACGTCCTGACGGTCATCCACCTCCAGTCCGTAGAGAGCTACGCCACCCTTACTGAAACTGACGGCTATCTTATCCACTTTCACACGAGTGCCAAGGGTCTCCTGCAACATCTCCACACCCTTACCGTAAAGCCACTGCTGCACCTTGTCAGTAGATAATAAGTAGATACCACCGCCCAAAAGTAGGAGCAGCACCAGGAAAAATGCGCCTATAATCTTCAATAGTGTTTTCATATCAGTGCAAAAGTAAGAAATTATTTGCAAACTACCAAATAAATGCAATAAAAAAAAATCACGCACGTTAATTATGAGGTATAAAGTACTAACCAGACTTATGATAGAATACATAAAAGGCGAACTGACCGACATAACGCCAACGACAGCAGTGATAGAGGCAAACGGCGTGGGGTATATGCTCAATATATCCCTCAACACATATAGCGCGATACAGGGCAAGAAGGAAGTGAAACTATACGTTCACGAGGTGCTCATGACAGGCGGGCGCGCCCTCTACGGCTTTGCCAACAAGCAGGAGCGCGAGCTGTACCGCATGCTCATCACCGTCAGCGGCGTGGGCAGCAATACTGCCAGGATGATACTGAGCGCCATGAGTCCTACCGAACTCATCAACGTCATCTCCAGTGGCAATGACAAGGCACTGAAAGGCGTGAAGGGCATAGGACTGAAGACGGCTCAGAGAATCATCGTGGACCTGAAGGACAAGACACCAGAGACGGGTATCAGTTCACAGTTCACAGTTAACAGTTCACAGTCCACAGAGAATTCAGCAGTACGTTCCGAAGCTTTCGGCGCCCTCACCATGCTGGGCTTTGCTCCCGCACCTACCAGCAAGGTGGTCAACGAGATACTGCAAGGCAACCCCGACATGTCCGTGGAGCAGGTGGTGAAACTGGCACTGAAGATGATTAAATAAGAGGTGATAGGTAAGAGGTGAGAAGGCAGATAAACATAATGATGATGCTCGTAGCGATGGTGATGATAGCCACCGCTATGACGCCATTAGGTTTATCATTCGGCACACCAGTGCTTGACGACCCTCCCACCTCTCTGGAGAAATACCGTCAGCAGATGGCAGAACTGGAACTGGAGACTGACTCCATCCCCGACAGCCTGCTGCATCCACGATGGCCCATACAGCGTACCACACCCATAACATACGACGACCTGCAGCAGGGCACGGCTGACCTGCCAAGACCTGAGAACATGAAGCAGGAGGTGGAGTACAACGACACGCTCAACAAATACGTCATAGGCACCAGAATGGGCAAGACATGGGTATCCGCTCCTATCATGATGGATCAGGGAGAGTACCTGAAATGGAGCGAGAAGAAACTCTTCGATGACTACTTCCGCAGCAAGAACAGCGAGATATTCGAGAAGAAGGGCAAGGAGAAGTTTGACTTCACAGACATGCACTTCGACCTCGGTCCGGCAGAGAAGATATTCGGCCCTGGCGGCATCAGGGTAAAGACACAGGGAACGGCGGAGATACGTCTGGGAGCCACGATGAAGAGCATCGACAATCCATCACTGCCACTCAGCAACAGAAAGACCACAACGGTGGACTTCGACGAGAAGATTAACGTCAACGTGACGGGTAAGGTGGGTGACAAGATGAACTTCAACCTCAACTACAACACCGACGCTACCTTCGACTACGATGCCCAGAACATGAAACTCAAATACGAGGGCAAGGAGGACGAAATCATAAAACTGGTAGAGGCAGGCAACGTCAGTTTCCCCAGCAACTCATCACTCATCACCGGTGCCTCGTCACTCTTCGGTGTGAGAGCAGACATGCAGTTTGGCAGACTGAAACTCCAAACCGTACTGTCACAGAAGAAATCCTCCTCGAAGTCAGTATCATCAAAAGGCGGTGTGCAACTGACGCCATTCGAATTCAACGTAGCCAACTACGAAGAGAACCGCCACTTCTTCCTCGACAATTACTTCCGCGAGAACTACGACGACTGGATGTCGCGTCTCCCTACCCCAGTGACCTCCGTCACCATCAATCGTGTGGAGATATGGGTGACCAACAAGAACGGTTCGACTGCCAACACCCGTGACATCGTGGCATTCGCCAATCTGGGCGACATGGGCGTCACTAACGTGCCTAACAACCACGAGGACCTCCTCTATCAGGACCTGGCAGCAAACCCCGACCTCAGAATACTGGACAATGTCTATGACATCCTCGAGGGACAGAACTACGGCGGCGTGACGATGCAGGGCGGCAAGACCTACGAGAAGGTGGGCAAGGCACGCCTGCTGACATCATCGGAATACTCGCTGAATACGGCGATGGGTTATGTGACACTCAAATCGAACCTGCAGACCGACCAGGTACTCGCCATAGCATACGAATACACCTCAGGAGGCGTGACATATCAGGTGGGTGAATTCTCCACAGACAACACCTCTACCGAACAGACCATCTTCGTCAAGGCGCTGAAGAATACCGAGGTGTCACCAAGTCAGCCTAACTGGGACCTGATGATGAAAAACGTCTATTATCTCGCCTCATCCGTCAACAAGGAGAAATTCCGTCTCGACGTAAAGTATCAGGGCGATACAATAGGCACATACACCACCTACATACCAGACCCTACAGTCAAGAGCATACCTATCATCCGTCTGCAGGGCGCTGACCGTCTGGACAACAACAACCGCACGCATCCTAACGGACAGTTTGACTACGTAGAGGGCTACACCGTGGCTAACGGACGCGTGTATTTCCCTATGGCGGAACCATTCGGTGAGGGACTGAAGAATGCACTCATATCACACGGCATGGACAGCCAGACGGCTGAGAAATACTCCTACTGCGAACTCTACGACACCACCAAGACAGCTGCCAAGCAGATGGCCGAGAAGAATAAATTCCTCATGACGGGACAGTTTAAGGGTACCTCGGCAAACGTCATCTCGCTGGGTGCCTACAACGTGCCTCAGGGGAGCGTTGTCGTGACGGCAGGCGGCGTGACTCTCGTGGAGGGCGTGGACTACTCCGTGGACTACTCTGCTGGTGAGGTGACAATACTCAATCAGAGCATCATCGACGCTGGTACCAGTGTCAATGTTTCCCTCGAAAGTCAGTCGGACTACACGATGGAGAGAAAATCGATGTTCGGTGTCAACTGGCAGTATGATTTCTCCAAGGACTTCAATATCAGCGGTACATTCCAGCATCTGCGTGAACAGAGCCTCACCTCGAAGGTGGCGATGGGCAGCGAACCTGTCAACAACACCCTCGTGGGATTCAACATAAGTTGGAAGAAGGAAAGCCAGTGGCTCACCGACATGCTCAACAAGATACCGTTCCTGCATGTCAAGCAACCGTCACAGATACAGTTTACGGGTGAGTTTGCCAAACTATTCTCAAGCATAGCCAGCGGTACTCAGGACAATGCTTCGTATGTGGATGACTTCGAGAACTCCACATACAACATCAGCCTCCTCGCCCCTACATCATGGCAGCTCTCCAGTGCTCCGAAAGACCTGCTCACTCCGAGCGAATACAACAAGAGCGACCTGCAGTCAGGATATCGACGTGGTAAGCTGGCGTGGTATTTCATCGACAATCTCTTCACCAACCGCTCCTCTTCACTGACTCCGGCACATATACGCGGCAATGTGGAACTGCTCTCCAATCACTACGTTCGTGAGGTATATGTGAGCGAGGTGTATCCTAATCGTGACCAGAGCACATACAACGGCGCTACCAACGTGCTGCAGATAATGAATATGGCCTACTACCCCAAAGAGCGCGGACCATACAACTTCAGCACCAACCTCAACAGCGACGGTACGCTCATGACTCCGCAGAAATCATGGGGCGGTATGATGCGCAAACTGGATACCACAGACTTTGAGGAGGCTAATATAGAATATGTGGAGTTCTGGATGCTCGACCCATTCATCTACTACGACCGAGACGGCACCTCAGCACAGCACTCCGGAAAACTGCATATCAACCTCGGTGAGATATCAGAGGACATACTGCTCGACGGAAAGAAGTTCTACGAGAGCGGCATGCCTGTGTCAGACTCCGAGAAGACCATAGATACGCAGTGGGGTAAGATACCTATGCAGACCACCATCACCTATGCCTTCGCCACCTCGGAGGGTTCTCGTGCCAAGCAGGACGTGGGTCTCGACGGTCTCACCGATGACGAGGAGCGTACATGGTACAATGACTATCTGCAGCAACTCCCAGCCAGCGTGCAGCAAGAGATAGGCCGTGACCCCGCTGGTGATAACTACCACTACTTCCGTGGCAGTGACTACGACGCTGAGCAACTGGGCATCCTGGAGCGATACAAGAATATCAACAACCCTCAGGGCAACTCCCCAGACTCCAGTTCGCAGACGGAGTCATACGATACGTCATACAAGAGCGGACCTGATATCGAGGATATCAATCAGGACTACACTCTCAATGAATACGAGAAGTACTACGACTATGAGATAGACATCTCACCTGATGCCCTCAAGAACAATACCCAGGGCTACGTAGCCGACGTGCGCACCGCCCGTCCTCTGCTGCGTAATGGTACTCAGGAGGAGGTACACTGGTATCTCATGCGCATACCTATCAGCAGTCCGAGCAACAAGGTGGGTAATATCTCGGACTTGACATCCATACGTTTCATGCGTATGTATATGACGGACTTCCCTGACTCCTGCGTACTGCGTCTGGCAAGCCTCAACCTCGTACGCGGTGACTGGCGCGTATATGACCAGAGCACACAGACTCTCAGGGACTGCAACCCTCATCCAGGAGCACAGGTCACAGCTTCGTCCATCAATATCGAGGAGAATAATGACAAGGAACCAGTAAACTATATCCTGCCTCCTGGCATCTCCCGCGTAGTGGACCCATCACAGCCACAGCTCGTGGAGAACAATGAGCAGTCTCTCCGCATGGATATCATCGACATGGCTACCAATGATGCCATTGCCGTGTACAAGAACACGCACTTCGACATGCGCTACTACAAACGCCTGCAGATGTTTGTACATGCCAACTCCACTAAGAATAATCCTACCGGCCTCAAGGACTACGACATCGCACTCTTCGTAAGGCTGGGCAGCGACTACAACAACAATTACTACGAATACGACATACCGCTGAAGCTCACCGAGCATCGCTCCAACTACACCTCTAACTCCGATGCTGACCGCGCTGCAGTATGGCCAGCGGAGAATATGCTCAACCTCGACCTAAGCAAATTCACGGCTCTCAAGAAGCGTCGTAACATAGAGAAGAGAAATGGGCGTGCCTCATACAACGTTGTCTTCTCGCAGACCGATGCCGATAACCAGAAGAACACCTTGCGCATCCTCGGCAATCCATCGCTCGGAGAGGTGAAGACGATGATGATAGGCATCAAGAAAGTGGGCACATCATCCACACCGCAGGATGCAGAGGTGTGGGTCAACGAACTGCGTCTCCTCGAACCAGAGAGCGAGGGCGGTTGGGCTGCTGCTGCCAACCTCAATGTACAACTCTCTGACCTCGGTTCGGTACAGGCTTCGGGCAAGTATATCAGCGATGGCTTCGGAGGACTGGAACAGAAGGTCATGGAGCGCACCACTGACAAGTACGCCACATACAGTGTCACCACCAACCTCGACCTGGGAAAATTCTTCCCTGAGAAGGCTAAGGTCACTGCACCTCTTTATTATAGCGTCACGCGCGAGCGCACATCTCCTAAGTACAGTCCTGTCGATACCGACATGAAGTTGGAGGATGCTCTGGAGTCTGCACAGAATCAGCATGAGCGTGACTCCATAGAGTCTCTCGCTGTCACCAAGAAGGTAAGTAAGAACTTCTCCCTCTCTGGCGTTCGTGTGGGCATCGCTACCAAGGGACATCCTATGCCTTACGATCCCGCCAACTTCACCTTCTCCTACTCTCACTCTCATGCTCACACCGAGGGTAACACCACCGTATATGAAAATGAGGATACATGGAAAGGTTCTCTCAACTACTCATGGTCACCGGTATACAAGTCCATCGAACCGTTCAAGAAGATAAAGTCCAAGTCCAAGTACTACGACATCCTCAAGAAGTTTGCACTCAACTATATGCCGCAGACCATCGCCTTCAATACGGAGATATCACGCTACTACTACGAATTGCAGGAGCGTGACCTGGAAGATATCAGTTCTACTTCGTCGATACCTGCTACATGGAACTCCCGCTTCCTCTGGGACCGTGACTTCCAGCTGAGATGGGATCTCACGAAGAATCTCCACATGTCATTCCACAGCACTACGCAGGCAGAGATAGAGGAACCATACGTACAGGTCAACAAAGACCTCTACCCAGAGCAGTATGAGGCATGGAAAGACTCAGTATGGCAGAGCATCAAGCATCTGGGCACTCCACTGGACTACAACCAGTCCTTCAATGCCTCATATCAGTTGCCTCTCAATCTCATTCCTATCTTCGACTGGATTAGTGCTGACGCCTCATATGCTGCTACCTACCACTGGGCTCGCGGTGCAGAGGAAGATGGCAAGGTAAAGTATGGCAATACCATCACCAACAATCGTGTCATCAATCTCAATGGCACGCTCAACATGGAGAAACTCTACAATCATGTGCCTTTCCTCAAGAAGGCTAATGAGCGATTCAATAAGACGCCAAAACGTAATCAGAATCAGAACAAGAACAAAAACACCAAGGACAAAGATAAGGATAAAGATAAGGACAAAGATAAGGACTCTAAGGCTCCGAAGAATGCCTTCGTAAAGGAAATAGTCATCCAAGCCGACACATCCGTCATCATCACTCACGGCAAGAAGACACGCCGACTCGCAGTAACCGCCCGCAGCGAGGATGGTAAGATTATCCCCGTGAAGTACAAGAAGATGGATGACAACAAGATAAAGATTATCAATAAGGGTGACACCACCGTCAAGATGAAAATCAGCGTCGTCGCCCTTCCGCCGCTCGATGATTTGAAGTGGTACAAGTTTGCTCAGTCTGCTGCTCGCGTGGCAATGATGGTACGCTCCGTGGGCATCACCTACCGCACTCAGTACGGCATGGTGCTCCCAGGCTTCACTCCACAGGTGGGTGATATCTTCGGACAGCGTTCTGGTTATGGTGCTCTGTCACCTGGTCTGGACTTCGCCTTCGGACTCATCGATGACAATTATATCAGCAAGGCGCGTGACAACAATTGGCTTCTCTCCGCAGCTGACGCTGTCTCTACGCCTGCCACCACGTCACTGACTAAGGATTTGCAGGTGAAACTCACTCTGGAGCCCATACGCAATCTGAAGATTGACATGAATCTGGCACACACCAGGTCACGCTCCAAGTCCATACAGTATATGTATGAATCCACACCAACCACACAGAGTGGTTCGTTCTCCATGACTACCATCAGCATCAAGTCGGCCTTCGAAGGTACGGGCGATGCCAACAATGGTTACCACTCTGCTTCCTTCGAAAAGTTCTGCGGACTCCTCGACAGCTACCAGGCTCGTGTGCAGGCTCAGTACGATGGCGTGCGCTATCCTAATAACAGCACGATGAACGGCACAAAGTATGACCCATCCAAGACACCTGTCAAGAAGTACGGTGCTGATGTCATGGTACCTGCATTCCTCAATGCCTATACGGGCTACAGTGGCCTGAGCATATTCCCTACTATCGCCTCTATGCTGCCCAACTGGACTCTGAAGTACAGTGGTCTGACACAACTGGCGTGGTTCAAGCAGCGTTTCAAGAGTGTCAATATCAATCACGGCTACAAGAGCATCTATGCAGTAGGTTCTTACTCATCATACTCTTCTTATCAGAGCGTCATGGGCGACGAGATAGGCTTCATCACCGATGCCACTACGGGCAATCCTACCCCAAGTTCTATGTTCAATGTCTCCACCGTCAGCATCAACGAGGCCTTCTCACCACTGCTCGGCGTGGATGTCACACTCAAGAACAACATGACCTTCAAGGCAGAGTATCGCACCACACGTGTGCTGAGCCTCTCCATGACCAGCATGCAGATTAATGAGACCACATCCAAGGACTGGGTGTTCGGCATGGGATATAAGATTAATGACTTCCGCTTCGTAAAGAGTCGTGCTCTCAAGGCTAATCGCAGCAAGAACAAGAGTGGCGACGGCGATGATGACGACTCTACCTCCAAGAACAAGAGAAGCAGTAAGACATCGAAGAAGACTGACTTCGCTCACGACCTCAACCTGCGCCTTGATTTCTCTCTCCGCAAGCAGGCTGCCATCACTCGTGACATCGCTACCGTAACCTCTACGGCTACCAGCGGCAACACGGCTTTCAAACTGGCTTTAACAGCAGATTACACACTCTCCAAACTCCTTACCATGAGTTTATATTACGACCGTCAGAGCAACACTCCACTGCTCTCCGCAGGCTCATATCCTACCGTCACTCAGGACTTTGGCGTATCTATGAAGTTCTCACTCACCCGTTAAAAGTGAGAAAAATATTCAACTTTCAACCTTCAACTTTCAACTTTCAACTTTTTTTTGTACCTTTGCACTCTTGAAATGATAGAGAAGCATATCATATTGGAAGACATTGACCCCGTGACCTTCTACGGCGTCAACAATGCACACCTGCAGATGGTGCGCTCACTGTACCCAAAACTGCGCATCATGGCGAGGGGTAACGTCATACGTGTCTTGGGTGACGAAGAGGTGCTATGTCATTTTGAGGACGATATGGAGCGACTGCGTCAGCATGTCCTCCGCTACAACGTCCTCACCGATGAAGACATAGTAAATATAGTAAAGGTGAGGGTTAATGTTAGCGCTGATAATAGTTCCGCAATTGTCTATTCCATGTCTGGCAAGCCCATCAAGGCTCGTTCCGAAAATCAGCAGGCACTCATTGACAGCTACATGCGCAATGATATGGTCTTCGCCGTAGGCCCTGCCCGTACCTCTCAATAGCACTCGCCGTCAAAGCGCTCAAGGAGAAGACGGCACGCAAGATTATCCTCTCTCGTCCTGCAGTCGAGGCGGGCGAGAAACTGGGCTTCCTGCCTGGTGACATGAAGGATAAGATAGACCCGTATCTCCAACCTCTCTACGATGCTCTGGAGGATATGCTCCCACAGGTCAAACTGCAGGATATGATGGACAAGCATATCATACAGATAGCACCACTAGCCTTCATGCGCGGACGCACACTCTCTGATGCCGTCGTCATCCTCGACGAGGCACAGAATACCACCCCCGCACAGATTCGTATGTTCCTCACCCGCATGGGATGGAATACCAAGATGATTATTACTGGTGACCTCACGCAGGTTGACCTCCCCAACAGTCAGAAGTCAGGACTGCACTACGCCACCGAAGTACTCAAGGATATTGACGGCATCGGCATTGTGCGCCTCACAGACAAGGACATCGTTCGACATAAATTAGTAACAAAAATAGTAAACGCATTTGACAACAATGAACAACTCTCTCACAAAAACTGAATTCTCCTTCCCTGGACAGACCGCTGTCTATCATGGTAAGGTTCGCGACGTTTACACTATCAATGACGACCTCATGGTCATGGTAGCCACTGATCGCATCAGCGCTTTTGATGTAATCCTCCCTAAGGGAATCCCCTTCAAGGGACAAGTGCTCAATCAGATAGCAGCGAAGTTCCTTGATGCTACTAAGGACATCTGTCCCAACTGGAAACTTGCTACTCCCGACCCACAGGTTACCGTAGGTCTCAAGTGTGAGGGCTTCCGCGTGGAGATGATTATCCGTGGCATCCTCACAGGTTCGGCTTGGCGCGACTACCAGAAGGGCGTACGCGAGATTTGTGGTGTAAAACTTCCTGAAGGAATGCGTGAGAACGAGCGCTTCCCAGAGCCTATCATCACTCCTACCACTAAGGCTGACGAGGGACACGACCTCAACATCTCCAAAGAGGAAATAATCACTCAGGGCATCGTATCTCGTGAGGACTACGAGGTGATGGAGGACTACACTCGCCGTCTCTTCGCTCGCGGTCAGGAGATTGCCGCTAAGCAGGGCCTTATCCTCGTGGACACCAAGTACGAGTTTGGCAAGCGTGACGGCAAGGTGTATCTCATCGATGAGATTCACACCCCTGACTCTTCCCGCTATTTCTATGCTGACGGCTATGAGGAGAAGTTTGCCAAGGGTGAACCTCAGAAGCAGCTCTCAAAGGAGTTTGTGCGTCAGTGGCTCATCGAGCACAATTTCATGAACGAGCCTGGTCAGCAGATGCCTGAGATTACGGACGAGTATGCAGAGTCTGTGGCTGAGCGTTACATCGAACTATACGAGCACATCGTAGGCGAGAAGTTCGATCGCACTACAGACCAGTCTGACATCAATGCACGTATAGAGAAGAACGTTACTGAATGGTTGAAGTCGAAGGCGTAAAACCATATTCGCAGGATGGCGAGAAAGCTCCGCAGGTAGAGACGATGTTCGACAACATCGCCCCTACCTACGACAAGCTCAACCACCGTCTCTCCCTGAATATCGACCGCTACTGGCGCTCTCGTGCCATTAAGGCTCTAAGGGCTACCCTCTCTTCTCCACAAATCCTAGATGTTGCTACCGGCACTGGTGACTTCGCCATCCTCATGGCTCAGCGACTACACCCAGAGCACATTACGGCGACGGACATCTCAGAGGGGATGATGCAGGTGGGTCGCAGGAAGGTCAGCGAACTGGGATTGCAGGGCGTTATCTCCTTCGAGAGAGAAGACTGCACCGCACTCTCCTATCCCGACGCCTCCTTCGATGCTGTCACTGCCACCTTCGGCATACGCAATTTCCAAGACCTGGAGCAAGGGTTACGCGAGATGCACCGAGTGCTGCGTCCTGGTGGTTCTCTCTGCCTCCTCGAACTCTCCACTCCCGTTTGCACTCCATTCAAGCAACTCTTCACCCTATACAGCCGCTTCATACTACCTCTCTACGGACGTCTCGTCTCTCACGACTCACAGGCATACTCCTACCTCAATCGCTCCATCGCTGCCTTTCCGCAGGGTGAGACGATGCTCTCTATACTAAATAAGGTAGGGTTCCGTCATTCTGAGTTCAATAGATTAACCTTTGGCATTTGTACACTATACACTGCAACAAAATGAAACGCTACGGTATCATAGGCACTCCTCTCGGCCACTCGTTCTCTCCTGGTTACTTCAATGAGAAGTTCCACAACGAGGACATCGACGCCATCTACGAGAAATACGAACTCCCCGTCATCACTGATGTCATGGGGCTAGTCAAATACACGCCCGACCTCTGTGGCTTTAATGTCACCATCCCTTACAAGGAGAAGATTATGTCCTTCCTCGACATCGTCTCTCCTGAGGCACGCGCCATAGGAGCCGTCAACCTCGTGAAAATTACCAATAAGGAGAACGGGGAACGATTCCTCGAAGGACATAACACCGACGTCATCGGTTTCACTCGTTCCATACAGTCTCTCCTCAACCCCCTCTACCACAAGCGCGCGCTCATCCTCGGTACAGGTGGTGCGAGTAAGGCTGTAGGCTACGCCCTACGTCAATTCGGGCTCGACACTCTCCTCGTCTCCCGCTACCATAAGAACGACACCATCACCTACGACCAGATTACCCCTGAACTGCTTGCCGACTATACCGTCATCGTCAATTGCACCCCATGCGGTATGTCTCCTCACTTCGATGAGTGTCCCTCTCTCCCCTACTCCGCCCTCACCTCGCACCACCTGCTGTACGACCTCATCTACAACCCCGACGAGACCCTCTTCCTCAAGAAAGGACGCGCTCAGGGCGCCATCACTAAAAACGGCCTAGAAATGCTGCTCCTGCAGGCCGAAGCAGGCTGGGAAATTTGGAACAAATGATTTCTGTAGAGAATCTCAAAATAGAATTCGGCGTAAAGCCTCTCTTCACGGACGTCTCGTTCGTGATTAACGAGCGTGACCGCATCGCCCTTGTCGGCAAGAACGGGGCAGGCAAATCTACCATGCTCAAGATTCTCTCTGGTCTCAAGTCCCCGACATCAGGTACCGTCGCCATACCCAACGACTGCTCCATCGGCTATCTCCCACAGGTTATGATACTTCAGGACGATACTACTGTGCGTGAAGAAGCCCGCAAAGCCTTTTCTGACGTGGATAAGATGAAAGCTAAGGTAGACCGTCTGCAGAAGGAGATGGAAACACGCACCGACTATGAGTCTGACTCCTACATGGAACTTGTCGAACGCTTCACCACCGCCCACGAGCGCTACCTCATGATGGGAGCAGAAAGCCGTGAGGCTGAGATGGAGCGCACTCTCACTGGACTGGGATTCCTGCGCACCGACTTCGACCGTCCTACATCAGAATTCTCTGGTGGCTGGCGCATGCGTATCGAACTTGCCAAACTTCTCTTGCGACACCACGACGTGCTACTCCTCGATGAGCCCACCAACCACCTCGACATCGAATCCATACAATGGCTGGAGCAGTTCCTCGCTCAAAGCTCGCAGGCAGTAGTACTTGTCTCCCATGACCGCGCCTTCATTAACAATGTCACTAATCGCACCCTCGAAATCTCATGCGGGCGCGTCATAGACTATAAGGTGAAGTACGACGAGTATGTGGTACTCCGCAAGGAGCGTCGCGAACAGCAGTTACGTGCTTACGAAAACCAACAGAAAGAGATAGCAGATACCAAGGCCTTCATTGAGCGCTTCCGCTATCAGGCCACCAAGGCAGTGCAGGTGCAGCAACGCATACGCCAACTTGAGAAGATAGTCCCCATCGAAGTCGATGAGGTGGACAACTCAGCCCTGCGACTTAAATTTCCTCCCTGTCTCCGCTCTGGCGACTACCCCATCATCTGCGACTCTGTGAAAAAGACTTACGAGGAGCACCTTGTGTTCGCCGATGTCACCCTCACTATCAAGCGCGGTGAGAAAGTCGCTTTTGTGGGCAAGAACGGCGAGGGTAAGACCACCCTCGTAAAGTGCATTATGGGCGAGATACCCTTCGAGGGAAATCTCAAGGTAGGTCACAACGTACAGATAGGCTACTTCGCCCAGAATCAGGCACAACTCCTCGATGAAGACCTCACAGTCTTCGAAACCATCGACAGCGTAGCCCGTGGCGAGATACGCCTGCGCATCAAAGACATCCTCGGTGCCTTCATGTTTGGTGGCGAAGCCAGCGACAAGTATGTCCGTTACCTCTCTGGAGGTGAGCGTACACGCCTTGCTATGATACGCTTGCTACTGCAACCCGTCAACCTCCTCATCCTTGATGAGCCCACCAACCACCTCGACATGGTATCAAAGGATGTCCTCAAGGAAGCCATCCGAGCCTTCGATGGCACGGTTATTGTAGTGTCACACGACAGAGAGTTTCTTGACGGCCTAGTCGATAAGGTCTATGAGTTCGGTAATGGTAAGGTACGCGAGCACCTCGGTGGCATCTATGACTATCTACGCACCAAGAATGCACAGACCATAGAAGAGAGCCTCAGGACCACCCCTCCTCCCCCTCCTAGTAAGTCTAGCCAGCCTAGTAAACCCAGTCCCTCTGGTAAGTCTGGCCCATCTAGCAAAAACAGGAAAAAAATGAAGACCCTCGAAGAGCAAATCGAGAAACTAGAGCAGCAGAAAGCCGAACTCGATGAGCTCCTCCTCCTACCCGAGAATGCAGCCAATATGCAGATGGTCACCCAATATACCGAACTCCAAGCCGAATTAGACAAACTCGAAGAAGAATACTTTTCATTAGAATAGAATATGCCATTAAGATTACCCGATAACCTCCCCGCTATCAAGCTCCTCGAAGACGAAAACATCTTCGTCATCGATGAGACACGTGGTCATTCACAGGACATACGTCCCCTGAAGATAGTCGTCCTCAATCTCATGCCACTAAAGGTAACCACCGAGACCGACCTCATCCGTCTGCTCTCCAACACCCCATTGCAGCTTGATATCACCTTCATGAAACTCAAGTCGCACACCTCCAAGAACACCCCCGTGGAGCACATGAAGCAGTTCTACATCAACTTTGAAGAACTGCGCAACCGTAAGTTTGACGGCATGATTATCACAGGTGCTCCCGTTGAAGACATGCCCTTCGAGAATGTCACCTATTGGGATGAGATAACCACCATCTTCGACTGGGCACGCACCCATGTCACCTCCACCCTCTACATCTGCTGGGCAGCACAGGCAGCACTCTATCATTTCTATGGAATAGAGAAACACAAGTTACCTAAGAAACTCTTTGGCATCTTCCCACAGGACATCAACCCAGACGAGGCAAACAAACCCCTCTTCCGTGGTTTCGACGATAAATTCAATATGCCGCAGAGCCGTCACACGGAGATAAACTCCGAAGACGTGCTTGCTATCCCCGACATCACCGTCCTAGCCTCATCGCCAGTCTCAGGCATAGGCATCGCAGCTGCTCGTGAAGGCAGAGAAATCTTTGTCACAGGTCATCTGGAGTACAATCCTGACACCCTCGACAATGAGTACAAGCGTGACAAGGGCAAGCGTGACGACGTTGACCCGCCTAAGAACTACTATCTCAATGACGACCCCTCACAAGGTCCTCTCGTCACTTGGCGCGCCCATGCCAATCTCTTCTATCACAACTGGATAAACTACTACGTTTATCAGAAAACACCATACGATATCGACGAAATCAATTGATATTCATCAATTAAATCACAGAAACCCAAAAACTTTCAACTTTCAACTTTCGTCTTTCAACTTTTCTTTGTACCTTTGCACTCGCTTTCGTAAAGCATGCACCCTTAGCTCAGTTGGTAGAGCAACTGACTCTTAATCAGTGGGTCCAGGGTTCGAATCCCTGAGGGTGTACAAAGAATAATCGCAAGAGCTTAGTTTACAAGCCCTTGCGATTATTTTTTATGTGATACACTTTATTTGTAGTTCACAGGCTGCAACTTGGCACCCAGCGCCTGCACTACGCCGTACTGCCCATTCACGGTCTTCTGCAAATCCATCTTCTGCATCATGTATTTACCGTTCTGCTTAACTATATTTGACTTTATGTCAGCAGAAACATTCACGCCCTTAGGCATATCTACTGGCGCCATAGCACTTGTGCTGCAGAGGTCGAGCATCTGACGAAACAACTCGCCCTGATTGTTCTGCCACTTAGCAGACTCAGCCTCCACCTTGTGAACCATTTCGTCGGAAGCATTGTACTGTGAGTGTCCCTCTATGACACGTGTCTTAATAGCCTCAGCCATGAAGCATCCATGAGCCAAACTGGCAGACCCCTGCTGGATAGCAGCCTCAGCACGCTGATACTGCATGAGAGTGTATTCGCAGATATCCTTCAGGGCAATCTTCCTCTTGGCTATCTCTATGGCATACTCCTCACGGCTTCTGCGCTCGGTTATCATGTCCGACTCAGAAGGCCATGCCAGCATCCAGCCCTTGCTGCTGTTGACAACACCGCTCGTCGCATTGCTCATCGGATACTGCAGATAAACCATGTAGGTAGGAGTATCATATAGCAGCACCATGGCAAACACCTTGAAGTAGTCCAGTATAGGATTGTCAACGAAAGCCTTTGTCCAAGCATAGCGAGGTATTTCGTCAATAGGGAAAGCGTTCTTCTTGTCAGGACCATAAGTGATATATTCCGTCAGACCATAAGCCTCCGTAGAGCCTACCTTTGCAAATACCTTATTGAATATATCCATGTGCAACTTCACCTGCTGCATGTAAGCGGTAGATTTCCTGTCGCCACTGAAGGTAATTGACTTAGCCCAATCACCCAGTTCACTCTCCTTGCCCTTCCAGCGCCGTGGCCACGTCCTCCACGAAAACGCAGTCATTAAAGTCTCTAAAGTCATTAGTCATTAAGCAATGAAAACATCCCCTCGGAGCTCACTATTAAATATATATATATATTATAATAGTGCCACCCAATCCGTGTCCAAAACCCTTAATGACCTTAATGACTAATGACAATGCCGAGCACCCCAAATGTTAAAAATCACAAGCCACACCACAGCCCCAGCAGAGAAATAGCCGATCCTCGCTAAGCAACAGCCAGTCCTTGCTAAGCAACAGCGCGCCCTAGCTATGCAAGGGCGTCCTTTCTTTGCAGTAACATTATGAGCGCCTAAATAACTAACTGAACCACTAAATTATCTTTATCTCCTTCTGAAGGCTCGGGTGCGGGTGGCGATATTCCTGGCGAGGCAGTCACTGTAGAGCCAGGGTTCGCAGCTGTGGATGTCACCGACATTGATGAATCCGCGGTAGGCGGGGTACTCGGTGGCGCTGTAGCCGGTGGCTACGAGGACATGGTACTCGGGAGAGAGGGTGACGGTGATAGTGTCGTGGAGCGTGGCGGGGGTGGCGTCGGTGCGCCAGTTGACGGGATTGATGCAGACATCGGAGGCGGAGATGATGGGTACGATGTACCTGACGTCCTTCACGGTGTTGTAGCAGATGGTGACGCCTGTATCTGACTCGCCCTGGGCTGGACGGATGCGGGGACAGGAGGATATATCGGCCTGCGTCACCTTGTACCCCAGAACATAGGCGGCTGCCAACTGCTGATAGGTAGTGTCGGAGATGTGCTTGAGGAGTTCTACGACGGCTCTGCCACCCTGACTGAATCCTGCTATGATGAGGGGACGGCGCTGGTCGCGATGTGCCTGGAAATAGTCGAAGGCGTCACGGACATCGTCCATCGCCACGGAGAGGCGCTGGGTGAGGGTGTCCTCATTCTGCGTCAGCCACGCATCAATGGTGGTGTGGCGGTAGTAGGGTGCGAAGAAACGGTTGCCTGGCAACATATAGCGTGCTACCTTGTTGATTTCTATCGCCATGTGACTGCGGTGCGCTGCGCTCCACACGTCGGCGTAGTGGCAGGGTCGTCCGTCCGTGGTAGTCCAGTCTTCTTCCCACGTAGATACGACATAGAAGACGTCGGCTCCCGTGCCGTCGGCATCACCGTCGGCTGTCACCCACATTGTGGTGTCGCGGTAGTCGGGTGCTTGGGGAACGAAGTCTGCCGCCCACGTTCCCTGTGCCACTATGCACAGGAGTATGATTATGAGGTGTATTCTGTGAGACATTTGTCGAGTTCTGTAGTGATGGCGTCGGGATCGAGGTGCTGACCGATGAAGACAATCTTCTGGAGACGGTCACCATACTTGTCATCCCAATCGCGGTTGACACCGGGATTGTCAATGCGGAACTGACGGAGTTCGTCTTCCGGCATCGTGGCATACCACTGCCCTGCATTGGTGAGTTTGACCTGACGGCCTGCCTGTTCAAAGATATAGCAGAGGCGTGGCTGGTCCTCAAACCAGCAGAGGCCCTTGGCGCGGATGATACTCTTGGGCCAACGGCGCGCTACGAAGTCATCGAAGAGGGTGATGTCGAATGGTTTGCGAGCGTAATAGACAAACGAACCGATGCCGTACTCCTCCGTGTGAACGCGTTCATCACCGTTGTGATGGTGATGATGGTGGTGGTGACCACAGGTGCACTCGCCTCCGTGATGGCTCTCGCAGTCATCGTCATGGTCGTCATGGTCATCATCATCGTCATCATCGTCATGGTGATGGTGGTGCTCATGCTCGTGCTCACCATGCTCCTCAATCTCCTTAATCCACGCTGCTGAGGTGGCTACGTCGTCGAAGTTGAACATGCCCGTACCGAGTATCTCCTCGAAATCCACCTCGCCGTAGTCGCAGGGGATAATCTTCGCCTTGGGCTGGATGGCGTGGATAATCTGGCGCACGCGCTCCAATTCCTCTGGTGATACCTCGGAAGCCTTGTTGAGGAGGATGATATTGCAGAACTCTATCTGCTGGATGACGAGATTCTCGATGTCCTCCTCGTCGCGTTTGGAGCCCAGGAGCGACTTGCCGCAACCGAATTCGTCCTTCATCCTCAGGGCATCAACGACGCTGACGATGCAGTCCAAAAAAGGAGCTACTCCCTCTCCTTGGGAGAGGGCTGGGGAGAGGTTTGGTATAGAACAGATAGTCTGGGCGATAGGGGCGGGTTCGCAGATGCCGCTGGCCTCAATGACGAGGTAATCAAACTTCTGCATCTGGGCGATGTCCTGTATCTGCTGTACGAGGTCCATTTTGAGCGAACAACAGATGCAGCCATTCTGCAGGGCAACGAGCGAGTCGTCCTGTTCGCTGACTATGCCACCCTTTTGTATAAGGTCGGCATCAATGTTTACTTCGCCTATATCATTGACTATCACGGCAAAGCGTATGCCTTGCTCGTTCTTGAGTATGCGATTGAGGAGTGTTGTCTTGCCGCTGCCCAGATAGCCTGTCAGCAGGAGGATGGGGAGGGAGTTATTCATTGGTCGTTTGTTTGTTTAGTGGTTTGGTCATTTAGTTGTTTGGAGTGCAAAGGTAATAAAAAATTTTGTAATTCGATAAAATCTTTGTACCTTTGCAGAAAATTACACAAAATAAAAGTGCATGATTAAGAAAGTCTTAGTAGCAAATCGTGGTGAGATAGCCCTGAGAGTGATGCGCTCGTGCTATGAGATGGGCATCAGGAGCGTAGCGGTGTATAGCACTGCTGACCGCACTTCGCGCCACGTACTCTTTGCCAATGAGGCCGAGTGCATCGGCGGAGCACAGAGTAGCGACAGTTACCTGAATATAGACCACATCATAGCGGCAGCCAAGAAGCACAAGGCTGACGCCATACACCCTGGATATGGTTTTCTGAGTGAGAATGCGGAGTTTGCCCGCCGTTGTGAGGCAGAGGGAATCACGTTCATCGGTCCGCGTCCTGAGACGATGGAGGAGATGGGCGACAAAATCTCTGCCCGCAAGAAGATGATAGAGGCTGGCGTGCCTGTGGTGCCTGGCACCGAGGAACCGCTGAAGAGCGCTGAGGAAGCAGTGAAGGTGGCCAAGGAGATAGGATTCCCTGTGATGCTGAAAGCCTCTATGGGCGGCGGTGGCAAGGGTATGCGCCTTATCACCAAGGAGGAGGACGTCATCGAGATGTACAACGCTGCCAAGAGCGAGGCAATGTCTGGCTTTGGCGATGACACCGTTTATATAGAAAAGTTTGTAGAGGAGCCTCATCACATAGAGTTCCAAATACTGGGCGACAAGCACGGCAACGTGGTGCACCTCTTCGACCGTGAGTGCTCCGTGCAGCGCCGTCACCAGAAGATAGTGGAGGAGAGTCCGTCACCATTCATCAATGACGAGCTACGCAAGGAGATGGGCGAGAAGGCAGTAGCAGCTGCCAAGGCAGTGGGCTACGTAGGTGCGGGCACCATCGAGTTCCTCGTGGACAAGTATCATAAGTTCTACTTCCTCGAGATGAACACCCGCCTGCAGGTGGAGCATCCTATCACTGAGGAAGTGGTGGGCGTGGACCTAGTGAAGGAACAGCTCAGAGTGGCAGCAGGCGAACCGCTGCGATTCAAGCAGGAAGACCTGAGCCAGAGAGGTCACGCCATAGAATGCCGTATATGCGCTGAGGACACTGAGCACAACTTCATGCCTTCGCCTGGCGTGATACAGCAGTTGACAATACCACAAGGTATAGGCGCGCGCGTGGACTCACACTGCTACGAGGGTTACGAGATACCGATGTACTACGACCCGATGATAGGCAAACTGATAGTATGGGCAGTGACACGCGAATACGCCATAGAGCGCATGCGCCGTGCTCTGTACGAATACAAGATTACGGGTCTGACAACCAATATACGTTATCTGAGAAGGATAATCGATGTGCCCGACTTCAAGAAAGGCAACTACAACACCTATTTCATAGAGCGCAATCAGGAGCGCCTGCAACCACGCTCGGGCTTCAAGAACGATGCAGAGCCTATGGCGGTAATTGCTGCATACATCGATTACCTGATGAACGTAGATGAGAACAAATCACAAGATGCTACCGAGGACAGCACTGCACTGACACGCTGGCGCGCCTTCGGACTGCAGAAAGGAGTATTGAGAGTATAGCTATGGAAATACAAGTAGGTGATAAAATGGTGGAAGCAACCCTCCTGCAGAAAGAGGGCAACCACGTAAAGGTAGAGATAGACGGCAAGGTGTATGACGTCGATGTGTGTATGGTGGAGAAGAATGTCTGCTCGCTGATACACAAGGGTACGTCGTACAATGCCCAACTAATGAAGGATGGGGAGGGCAAGCACTATAGCGTGCACCTGAACTATTCAGTCTATGACATCAGCATGCTCGACTCGCAGGCCAAGTACATGCGCATGCGCAAGAACAAGGCTGCTGGTAACACTGGTTTGCAGGCAGACACCATCACGGCGCCTATGCCTTGCAAGATAGTGAAGATATTCGTAAAGCCTGGCGACGAACTGAAGGCTGGCGACTCCGTACTGACCATGGAAGCCATGAAGATGCAGTCCAACTACAAAGTGGCTGAGGACTGCACCATCAAGGAAGTATTGGTCAACGAGGGCGACAGCGTGATGGCGAATAAGGTAATGGTGAAACTTGAGTTGAAGGTTGAAAGTTGAAAGAATATGGAAAGAGTACAGAAACCAATAGAGAAACTCTCAGCAAGGGAAAGAATCAACACCCTGCTGGATAAGGATACGTTCGTAGAACTGGACAAGCACGTGATGCACCGCTGCACGGACTTCGGTATGGAGAAGAAGCGCATCGAGGGCGACGGCGTGATAAGCGGCTATGGCAAGATAGACGGCCGACAGGTTTTCGTCTATGCCTTTGACTTCGCCGTGCTGGGCGGTTCGCTCAGTGCTGCCAACGCACAGAAGATAGCCAAGGTGCAGGATCTGGCACTCAAGAACGGTGCGCCAATCATAGGTCTCAATGATTCTGGCGGCGCCCGCATCCAGGAGGGCGTGGAGTCGTTGACAGGTTTTGCTCACATCTTCAAGCGCAACGTGATGGCTAGTGGTGTGATACCACAGATATCAGCCATCATGGGACCATGCGCCGGAGGTTCGTGCTATTCCCCTGCCCTGACGGACTTCATCCTCATGGTGAAGGAGCAGAGCCAGATGTTTGTGACGGGTCCTAACGTAGTGAAGGCCGTGACCAACGAGGACGTGGACAAGGAGACACTCGGCGGTGCTATGACGCACAACAGCGTGAGCGGTGTGAGCCACTTCATCTGCAACGATGACGAAGAGACGCTGATGACCATCAGGGAACTCATCGGATTTATACCTTCTAATAATATGGAGGATGCGCCGATACACCCTGTGACTGACGAGGTGAGCCGCGTGTGCCACGAACTCGATGAGGTGGTGCCTACAGACCCTAACGTGCCTTACGACATACGCAATATCATAGAACCTATCTGCGACCAGCAGTATTTCTTCGAGGTACAGCCAGAGTTTGCCAAAAATATTGTGATAGGTTTCGGCAGAATGGCAGGCAGGACGGTAGGTTTCGTAGCCAACCAGCCAAACTATCTCGCTGGTGCCCTGGACATCGATGCCAGCGACAAGGCAGCGCGCTTCATACGCTTCTGCGACTGCTTCAACATACCTCTCGTAGCCGTAGAGGACGTGCCAGGTTTCCTGCCTGGCGTGGATCAGGAGCACAACGGTATCATACGCCACGGTGCGAAGATAGTATATGCCTTTGCAGAGGCTACGGTGCCCAAGGTGACGCTGATTACCCGAAAGGCATACGGCGGTGCGTACATCGTGATGAACTCAAAGAGCATCGGTGCTGACGTGAACCTCGCCTACCCTACTGCGGAGATTGCCGTAATGGGTGCTGAGGGTGCCTGCAACATACTCTACCGCAAGGCAACGCCAGAGGAGCGTGAGGAGAAAATAGCTGAATACAGGGATAAGTTTGCCAACCCAATGCCGGCAGCCCGTCTGGGATACATCGATGAAATCATCCAGCCATGCGACACCCGCATCAGACTGATTCAGGCGCTGGAGATGAGTCGCAATAAGAACGAGAGCAACCCACCGAAGAAGCATGGGAATATGCCTCTTTAAGGTTTAAAGGTTATAAGGGTCAGGGCATCTGAGATGCCTTGACCTTTTTAAATAGTTCGGAAGCGAAGACAAGGTCGTTGAGGTCTTCATTGGTAGAAGCCATAACACCTGCGGAATTACCCTTCCATCCTACCTTGCCCTTGCTGATAAAGACGATGTTCTCACCAATGCCGAGAACGGAGTTCATATCATGAGTATTGATGATGGTCGTGATACCATACTCCTGAGTGATACTGTGCAGGAGTTGGTCGATGACCAGCGACGTCTTAGGGTCGAGACCCGAATTGGGTTCGTCGCAGAAGAGATACTTAGGATTCATCACTATAGCACGTGCTATAGCCACACGCTTCTGCATACCACCAGATATCTCGCCAGGGTACTTGCCACCAGCGTCAGTGAGGTTCACACGGTCGAGGCATTCCTGAGCACGCTGCTTGCGCTCACGATAGGTCTTGTGAGAGAACATATCGAGAGGGAACATCACATTCTCAAGTACGGAGAGAGAGTCGAATAGAGCGGCAGACTGGAATATCATGCCCATCTCACGACGCATAGCGACACGCTCGTGTTTGTTCAACTTGACAAAATCACGTCCGTCGTAGAGTATCTCGCCACTCGTAGGGGTAAAGAGGCCAACGAGATTCTTCATCAGCACCGTCTTGCCTGAACCCGACTGTCCGATGATGAGATTGGTCTTACCAGGCTCAAAGTCGGCATTGATATCATGGAGAACCACACGGTCGTCAAACTGCTTATATAGATGTTTTACTTCAATCATGACAATAGCTGTGTTAGGAAGACATCTGCGAATAGAATAAGTATAGAACTATTGACCACAGCAGAGGTGCTGGCCTTGCCTACCTCTACCGAACCGCCCTCAACGGTATATCCGCAGAAGGATGATACGGAGGCGATGATGAAGGCGAAGACGAGACTCTTAATGATAGACATCCAAACAAACCAAGAATTGAAGGAATGCTGGAGACCGAGGGTGAGGTCGTCAGGAGGCAGCACATGGCCGATATATGCAGTGGCATAGGCTCCGAGAAAACCCGTGACATCAGCAAAGATGACAAGACAGGGCATGAGAGTTATAAGGCCCAGTATCTTTGGAGTGATGAGGTAATTGGCAGAGTTGATACCCATGATATCAAGAGCGTCTATCTGCTGCGTGACACGCATGGTGCCCAGTTCGGAGGCGATATTACTGCCTACCTTGCCTGCTAGGATGAGACACATGATAGAGGAAGAAAACTCCAGGAGCATAATCTCACGAGTGGTGTAACCACTCACCCAGCGAGGCATCCAGGGAGACTGGATATTGAGTTTCATCTGGATGCAGATAACTGCACCGATGAAGAAAGAGATGAGGAGCACTATGCCAATGGAATCGACACCCAACTGCTGCATCTCCTTGATATACTGCTTGCCGAAGAGTCTCCAACGGTCAGGAATAGCCATGCAACGCCACATGAGTTGCAGGTATTTACCCAGTATGTGTAGATAATTAAAAGGGAATATCATGTTACAATATTTGTTAAAAGCGATGCAAAGGTACGAAAAAAAAATATTTTTTTAGTAACTTTGCAGTCAAAATACTCTAAAAATTTTATTATATGGCATCATTTATAGAAGATAAGGTTGTTATGGAAGGTATTACCTTCGATGACGTACTGCTGATTCCTGCTTATTCTGAGGTTCTGCCACGCGAGGTAGAACTGAGTACTCAATTCTCTCGTAACATAGAACTTAAAATACCATTTGTCACTGCCGCCATGGATACGGTAACAGAGGCACCTATGGCTATCGCTATCGCTCGCGAGGGTGGTATCGGCGTTATCCATAAGAATATGTCTATCGAGGAGCAGGCTCGCCAGGTGGCTATCGTGAAGCGTGCTGAGAACGGCATGATATACGACCCTGTCACCATACAGCGCGGCAAGACCGTAAAGGATGCGCTCGACCTGATGGCAGAGTACCACATCGGTGGTATCCCTGTAGTGGACAAGGACAACAAGCTCGTGGGTATCGTGACCAACCGTGACCTGCGTTTCCAGACCAACCCAACGCGTCTCATCGACGAGGTGATGACATCAGAGAATCTCGTGGTGACACATCAGCAGGTAGATCTGGCCAGTGCAAGCAAGATTCTCCTGGAGCACAAGATTGAGAAACTCCCTGTAGTAGATGACCAGAATCATCTGCTCGGCCTCATAACATATAAGGATATCACTAAGGCAGCCGACAAACCTATGGCTTGTAAGGATGCCAAAGGCCGTCTCCGTGTGGCAGCCGGTGTGGGCGTCACTGCAGACACCTTCCAGCGCATGGAGGCTCTGGTGAAGGCTGGCGTGGACGCTATCATCATCGACACCGCCCACGGACACAGCAAGGGCGTGATAGAGAAGGTACGCGAGGCAAAGGCAAACTTCCCTGGAGTGGACATCGTAGTAGGTAACATCGCTACCGGCGAGGCTGCAAAGATGCTCGTAGAGGCTGGTGCAGATGCCGTAAAGGTAGGTATCGGTCCTGGTTCTATATGTACCACTCGTGTAGTAGCTGGTGTGGGTGTACCACAGCTCTCTGCCGTATATGACGTAGCAGCAGCTCTCGAAGGCACCGGAGTGCCTCTCATAGCTGATGGCGGTCTGCGCTACTCAGGTGATATCGTTAAGGCTCTCGCTGCAGGTGGCTACTCCGTAATGGTAGGTTCGCTCGTAGCAGGTACCGAAGAGGCTCCAGGTGAGACCATCCTCTTCAATGGCCGTAAGTTTAAGTCTTATCGCGGCATGGGTTCGCTGGAGGCTATGGAGAAGGGTTCCGCTGACCGCTACTTCCAGAGTGGCGTGAAGGAAATCAAGAAACTCGTACCGGAAGGCATCGCAGGACGTGTGCCTTACAAGGGAACAGTACAGGAGGTCATCTATCAGCTCGTAGGTGGTCTGCGCTCTGGTATGGGATACTGCGGAGCAAAGGATATCAAGGCCCTGCACTCTGCTAAGTTTACCCGCATCACCAACGCTGGTATGCTGGAGTCACATCCTCACGAGGTAATAATCACAAGCGAAGCACCTAACTATTCAAGACCACAGTAATGAAACGACTTTTTTTAGCAATATTCACTCTATTTACTCTTCACTCTTTCGCACAGAATGACCCTACCGTGATGACCATCAACGGTAAGGCGATACCACAGTCGGAATTTGTGTATTCATACAAGAAGAACAACGGCCCAGACGTGATAGAGCAGAAGACCGTGAAGGAGTACGTGGACCTCTTCATCAATTACAAACTGAAAGTGGAAGCTGCGCTGGATGCCCACTATGACACTCTGACCTCCTATAACAAGGAATTTCGTCAGTATCGTGACCAGCAGGTACTGCCAACCCTCATCAATGATGCTGATGTGGAGCAGGAGGCTATCAAGATATACAATGACACAAAGGAGCGTATCGGTGCCGACGGTCTAGTACTGCCACAGCATATCCTGCTGATGACAGGTCAGAATCCCTCCGACTCACTGATGGCAGCCAGCAAGGCTAAGGCAGACTCTCTGTATGATGCTCTGAAGAAGGGTACGGATTTTGCAGAGGCGGCTAAGAAGTACAGCCAGGACCCTGGTTCGGCTCAGCGTGGCGGCGAGATAGGATGGATAAGTCGCGGACAAACCCTGAAGGCCTTTGATGATGCAGCATTCTCTCTCAAGAAGGGCGAGATGTCACAGCCTGTACTCTCAGAAGTGGGTTACCATATCATCAAGATAAAAGACAAGAAGCAGTTGGAGCCATACGACTCTTTGCGCAGTGACATCATGACCTTCATAGAGCGTCGCAACCTGCGTCAGGAGATAGCCAAGAATCGTCTGAAGGCTATCGCTGAGGATAAGAAGGAGAGCGAGCAACAGGTGATGGATATGCGTGCAGACTCTATCTCTGCCATCGATCAGGATATGAAGTATCTCATACAGGAATATCACGACGGTCTGCTGCTCTATGAGGCAAGCAATCGTGAGGTATGGGAAAAGGCGGCAAACGACGAGGCTGGATTGCAGAAGTTCTTCAAGAAGAACAAGAAGAAGTATGTATGGGACGAACCTCGCTTCAAGGGTATAGCATATCACACCAAGGACGCTGCTGACATCAAAGCAGTGCAGAAGGCCGTGAAAGGCAAGAAGTTCGATGAATGGGCACAGATACTGCGCACCACATTCAACAACGATTCCGTACTGCGCATCCGTGTGAACAAAGGCATCTTCAAGAAAGGTGACAATGGACTTGTGGATAAGATGGAGTTTGGTGTGGCTGACGCCAAGGTAAAGAATATCAAGGGATTCCCTCATACTGCTGTCTTCGGCAAGAAACTCACCACCCCAGAGGAGATGAGCGACGTCAAGGCTCTCGTGGTAGCAGACTATCAGGAGCAGATGGAGAAAGCATGGGTGGAGGCTCTCCGTGCCAAATACCCCGTAGAGGTGAATTGGGAACTCATTGAAAAAATAAAGGATTGAAAAAGCTATTAACCATATTGCTGTGTATCCTGACAGGAGCAATTGTTTCTGCTCAGGATATCAACTACATCGACGAAGTAGTGTGGGTGGTAGGCGACGAAGCTATACTGCGCTCGGACATTGAGATGACACGTATGCAGGCCGAACAGGAAGGTGTGAAATGGGATGGAGACCCAGACTGTCGCATACCTGAGCAGTTGGCCGTGCAGAAACTATTCCTCAACCAAGCTGCGATAGACAGTATCGAAGTGACGGAGAGTGAGATAATGCAGGGCGTGGATCAGCAGATTAACGCATGGATTCAGATGGTGGGTTCGAAGGAGAAACTGGAGGAATACCGCAAACAGAGTGTTACCCAGATGCGAAGTGACCTGCATGATGAATTTAAGAATCGTGAACTGATACAGCGCATGCGTCGCAAACTGGTGGAGAACGTCAAGGTGACACCTGCGGACGTAAAGGAATATTTCCGTGACCAGCCACAGGATAGTGTGCCTATGGTGCCTACCACCGTGGAGGTGCAGATTATCACCATGCAACCACGCATTCCTATTGATGAGATAAACAGAGTGAAAGACCGCCTGCGTGACTTTACCGACCGCGTGCAGAGCGGCAGGACAAGTTTCTCTACTCTTGCGAGGATGTATTCCGAGGACCCTGGCAGTGCTGCACAGGGTGGCGAACTGGGATTCACGGGCAGGGGAATGTTGGACCCGAACTTCGCTTCTGTGGCATTCAATCTGAGTGACCCTAAGAAGATTTCAAAGATAGTGGAGTCTGAATACGGATTCCATATCATACAGCTCATCGAGAAGCGCGGTGACAAGATTAACTGCCGTCATATCCTGATGAAACCACGTGTGGCACAGTCAGACATCGACTCTACTATGGTACACATGCAGAAACTGACCGACGACCTCAACGCCAAGAAATTTGAATTTGACGATGTCGTAGCCCTTCTCTCCGATGACAAGGACACAAAGAACAACAGAGGTCTGATGTCTAACAATTCTGAGAATGGACGCACATCGCGCTTCGAGATGAAAGACCTGCCTACTGAGGTGGCACGACAGATAGAAACTCTCTCTGTAGATCAGGTTTCTAAGCCATTTACTATGGTTAATGCGAGAGGCAAGACCGTATGCGCCATAGTGAAACTCAAGAGCAGGACACCAGCTCACAGAGCTACCATACAAGAGGATTTCCAAGTGCTCAGCAACGTAGTGCTCAACAAAAGACGTGAGGATACCATAAAAGAGTGGGTCAAAAACAAGATAAAGACCACCTACGTCAAGATGGATGACCGCTACAAGAACTGCAACTTTGAATATGAAGGATGGGTGAAATAAAGACTTTGGCAGTGGTTCTGTGCTTTTTTGCTTTTGCCACCACCTTCTCTGTGATGGCCAAGAAAGGACGCGCCGTAACAAAGAAAGTAGATGAGAGAGTGTACCTGCAACATGCTGACGAACTGTCATACGACATCTATGGTTCGCATCCCGATGCACAGTTTCTCAGAGGCAATGTAGCATTCCTACACAAAGGAATGCACCTCAATTGTGACAGTGCCTATTTCTATGAGAGCACAAACTCCTTTCAGGCTTTCGGACATGTTAAGATGCGACAGGGAGACACCCTGACACTGGTTGGGGACAGGGCGTTCTACGATGGCAATGACGAGATGGGGCATGTATATGAGAACGTTATACTGACCCACAAGAAATCAAAACTCTATTGCGATACTCTGGACTACGACAAGATGTATGGCATAGCTGATGCCTACGGTGCCGCTGGCATAAAACTCGTGGAAGGCAAAGATGTGCTGACTGCCGATTGGGGAAGGTATTTTACTGATACACGCCATTCCGAATTCTACTATAACGTAATACTGACTAACGACCAAGGACTGCGCATAGAAACTGACACGCTGCACTATGCCAATAACACTTCGCTGGCACATGTATTAGGACCTTCCACCATAACATCAAAGGACAGCAAGGTAGAGACCGAAAACTCATACTACAATACCCGCACTGAGGCGTCACAACTATTCGGGCGTTCCACAGTGTGGAACGAGGGGAAAGCAATCACTGCCGACACCCTACTCCATAATGACAAGACGGGACACAACGAATGCTACGGGCAGGTGGTGTATAACGATACTCTCAACAAAAACATACTGCTGAGCAACTATGCCATCTACAACGACAAGACTGGTATGGGATACGCCACCGACAGCGTAGTGGTAATAGACTATTCACAGAAGGACTCACTCTGGATGCACTGTGACACCATCAGGATACGTACCTTATATATAAATACAGACTCTGTACAGAGGGAGGTGTACTGCTACAATCATGTGAGGGCATACAGACAAGACCTGCAGGCTGTGTGCGACTCGTTGGTCATACTCTCCAGAGACTCATGCGCTACGATGTATAAAGATCCTATCGTATGGAATAATGGCAGCCAGTTGCTGGGAGAGAAGATAAACATCTACGCCAATGACTCTACCATACGCTATGCTGAGGTATTAGGGCAGGCTCTCTCCGTAGAACGAGTCAATGCTGACACCACACGATATAATCAGGTAGCATCCAGGAACATGTACGCCTACTTTAGAGATGGTAAACTTAGAGAGAACTGGTCTATAGGCAATGTGATGGTAGTGTATTACCCCGTAGAAGAAAGTGATACAACCATCATTGGCCTCAACTACACCGAAACAGACACCCTAAAAATGTATGTCTCGCCACAGCGACGACTGGAGAAACTCTGGATGAGTGCCAGCACAGGTACATTATATCCTATCACGCAAGCTCCGCCAGAGAAACATCGACTGCCTTCCTTTGCATGGTTTGACTATATACGCCCTGTCAGCAAAGATGACATCTTTGTATGGAGGCCAAAGGCAAGGGGTACGGAACTAAAACAAGAAAAGAGACGCGAACCGCCAAAGCGCAAAAATGGACATAATACAACTGCTCCCTGACTCGGTAGCCAATCAGATAGCAGCAGGCGAGGTAATACAGCGACCTGCTTCTGTCATCAAGGAACTGATGGAGAATGCTATCGATGCCGGAGCCACACACATACAAGTGCTGGTCAGCGATGCTGGCAAGTCGTCAATACAGGTTATTGACGATGGTTGTGGCATGTCGGATACAGACGCCCGCCTATCTTTTGAGCGTCATGCCACATCCAAGATACGCCAAGCTATGGACCTCTTCTCCCTTCATACGATGGGTTTCCGCGGTGAAGCTCTGGCAAGTATAGCTGCAGTAGCACAGGTGACGCTACAAACACGCAGAAAGGACGACGAAGTAGGTACGAGGATACGCATAGATGGTTCGCAGATTGTGGAGCAGGATGTTGTGTCATGTCCTGCAGGCTGCAACTTCCTCATTGAAAACTTATTCTTTAATATCCCTGCACGCAGGAAATTCCTCAAGTCTAACGCTACGGAGATGAGCAATATCATGCAAGCGTTTGAACGTATCGTGCTGGTATATCCTGAGATAAATTTCTCACTGTACAGCAATGGACAAGAAGTTCTCAATCTCTTGGCCACTAATTTCCATCACCGCATCTTAGATGTCTTTGGCAAGAAGCTCAATCAGCAACTTCTCACCGTAGAGGCGGAAACTTCGGTATGCAAGATTTCTGGTTTCGTTGGCAAACCAGAGTCTGCACGCAAGAAAGGTTGCCATCAATACTTCTTTGTCAACGGCAGATACATGAAGCACCCATACTTCCATAAGGCTGTCATAACGGCTTTTGACCGTCTGCTACCTGATGGCGAGCAGGTTTCATACTTCATACACTTCAATGTGAATCCTGAGGATATTGACGTCAATATACATCCAGTAAAAACAGAGATAAAATTTGAGAACGAACAGGTCATCTGGCAAATTCTGATGGCAGCAGTTCGCGATGCAGTGGGTAAGTTCTCTGAGGTAACCTCACTGGATTTTGACGTGGAGGGGAGGCCCAACATTCCCGTTTTCAATGCAAACAGTAACGGAAATACAAGTGTTAAAGTTCCGCGTATAGATTTCAATCCTACATATAACCCCTTCTCTGAAAAGCACCGTCCAGCAAAGGGCTGGGAGGAACTATTTCCTAATAAGGAAACGGCACCTAAACAGAACAATCTCTTTACCACAGAGGCATCTGCTACCATAAATACGGAAGCACCTCTGCAGCACCAAGCAAAATATATTATCATATCACAGAATGACGGCGTGATGATAATAGACCAGCACAGGGCAAGTATGCGAGTACTATACGATGAGTACATGAGGAATTTCCAGAATCATACCTCACACACGCAAAAAGTCCTGTTCCCTGAGGTAGTGCAGTTTCCACCGTCATACGCATCCTCTTTGGATGAAATCCTCACCGAACTACGTACTCTTGGATTTGATATCACTCCTCTCGGCGGAGGTAACTATAGCGTGGCAGGCATTCCGTCTGGACTTGGCGGACTGGATGCGGTAAGCCTCGTAGGTGACCTCGTAACCGAGGCCTTCGAACAAGGATTAGGAGCCTCCGAACAGATACACTCTATTATAGCACTCGGTTTGGCGCGTCGCGCAGCTGTCCCCTATGGCGAAATTCTCGATGATTCTGCTATGAAACAACTGCTTACACAACTGTCAGGATGCGAGAACATGCGCTACACACCTGATGGCAAAAAAATTATGAATCTCATTAGAGATGATGAGATAGAACACTCTTTGTGTTAATAAACACTAAAAAGAGAAAATCTTTCAACTTTCAACTTTCATCTTTCAACTTTTCTTTGTACCTTTGCACTCGCTTTCGTAAAAATGCGAAAGGGCGTTTAGCTCAGCTGGTTTAGAGCATCTGCCTTACAAGCAGAGGGTCGGCGGTTCGAATCCGTCAACGCCCACCACCCCACACTGGGGCGTTTAGCTCAGCTGGTTTAGAGCATCTGCCTTACAAGCAGAGGGTCGGCGGTTCGAATCCGTCAACGCCCACTTTTCTCTCTCTCTAACTCTTTAACCCCGTGGTCATCTCCCTTTCTGACTGCGGGGTTATACTTTAAAAGAGACGACTAATTCTTCAATAGAAATGAATATAGCAGTAGCAGGAACAGGTTACGTAGGTCTGAGTATTGCCACATTGTTGGCACAGAAGAACCACGTGGTAGCAGTTGATGTAGTACCAGAGAAGGTGCGACTCATCAACGATCGCAAATCTCCTATTCAGGATGAGTATATCGAAAAATACCTTGCAGAGAAGCAGTTGGATCTCACTGCCACTCTTGATGGCGCTTCAGCATATCGGGATGCAGATTTCGTTGTCATTGCAGCCCCTACGAACTATGATCCTCACAAGAATTTCTTTGATACCAGTCACGTAGAAGAGGTAATTGACCTCGTCCTTAGCGTCAATCCCGATGCTGTGATGGTCATCAAGAGTACTATTCCTGTGGGCTATACTCGTAATCTCTACGTACGATATGCTGCCAATGGCGTAAAACGTTTTAATCTGCTTTTCTCCCCAGAATTTCTTCGCGAGAGCAAGGCTCTGTACGACAATCTCTATCCCAGTCGCATTATTGTCGGCAGTCCAAAGATAATAGGACGTCCAGAGTTTGCAGAAGAGGATAATGCTATCAAACAGGTTACCGATGTGAATTTCCTGCAGCAGAAGGCTAAAGAATTTGCTGCGCTCCTACAAGAAGGAGCTCTCAAACCTGACATCGACACTCTCTTCATGGGCATGAAGGAAGCAGAAGCTGTAAAACTTTTTGCCAACACATATCTGGCTCTACGTGTCAGCTACTTCAACGAGCTAGACACTTACGCAGAGGTAAAGGGCCTCGACACACAAGCTATAATAGAGGGCGTTGGACTTGACCCACGCATTGGCACCCACTACAATAATCCATCATTCGGCTACGGCGGTTACTGTCTGCCTAAGGATACTAAACAATTGCTCGCCAACTATGCTGACGTACCAGAAGATCTTATACGCGCTATCGTGGAGAGCAACCGCACCCGTAAGGATTTTATCGCTGACCAAGTTCTCAGGATGGCTGGTTACTATGACTATACAAAGAATAATCAGTATCAGTCTGCACGCACCTCTGACCAGACAGTTCTTTCTACTCCTGTCATTGGTGTATATCGTCTTACAATGAAGAGTAACAGTGATAATTTCCGTCAAAGCGCCATACAGGGTATCATGAAACGTATCAAGGCCAAAGGCGCTCAGGTTATCATCTACGAGCCCACCCTAGCTGATGGCGATACATTCTTTGGTTCCCTTATTGTCAACGACCTCTCACAATTTAAGGCTCAGAGTAAAGCTATTATAGCAAATCGCTACGACAGCTGTCTGGATGATGTCAAGGACAAGGTTTATACCCGTGATATTTTTAAGCGTGACTAGCGCAATACTCTATTAACGAACGAAATACAGGAGCTTGGGAGATTATCTGTGGATTACCTACGATAATCTCCTTTTTACGTGCTCTTGTCAAAGCGACATTCAGGCGACGGTCAATAATGTCACCCGTGATAGGGTCTTCATAAGTGGCTGAGGTAAGGAACTTCAACTGATATGGGTATTTTACCGTAAAACCATATATTATAACATCACGTTGAGAACCCTGATAACGCTCCACCGTATCTATTGTAATACTCCGATATTCCTCTCTCAGGGCATTGCGCACTGCGGCTATCTGACTACGATAAGGTACTATCACACCTACTGTCTGTAGCGGGTCAAAGTTCTTCCCATATTCCTCTATTACTTTTTCCACCTCCTGAGCTATGATACGTGCTTCTGTAATATTTATCTTATCAGATGAAGACTGTTCGGTATCTGTTACAGGTATAAATTTCACACGCGGTTCATCGATGAGCTCCTGCTGATGAGGAAGTCCAGCAATGTCCAACTTCCCTCCGTAGAATGCATGATTAGGAAAGTCTGCAATATCCTCATGCATACGACCTTGATGAGAGAGGAAGAAATAAGGAACAAGATTATTGTACATCCTCTCAAAAAAAGAATTACGACAGTCTGTGAGACCGATGTCTATAAGGCATTGCTCTGTCACACGTGAGTCCTCTTCCGTTTGCTGCACTACAGCTGGCAACTGCTTATGGTCGCCTATAAGCACGATTTTTTCTATGCTCACCTTTATGCCATCACTTGCAGAGAGAAGTCCCAATAGTTGGGGTTCTAGTATCTGTGACGCTTCATCAATGATAGCGAGTTCGAAATTCTTGAGAGCAAATAGAGAAATGGAGGAGGATGTAACTGCTGTCGTAGTACCAACGAATATACGAGTATCTGCTATGAGTTGCTGTATTTCTCCCACATTATTACATGACTTTGTCTTTTCTTCGAGCAGATAGTCACGATATGCCTTTTCGCATGACAATGGCGAACCGATGCGTATAAAATCAAGACTTTCCTCTACCAATTTCGAGCATATCTCATCTACGGCACGATTGGTGTAGGCCATCAGCAAGACCGAACCACCCTGAAGGAGTTGTTCACGAAGGATATTGAGGAGTCCGAAAGATGTCTTTCCCGTCCCAGGAGGTCCCATCACTAGGTATAGGTCTTTAGCCTGCACAGCACCAAGCACCAAATCGTTAAATTGGCCGTAATCGCCCTTTATCTCACGGGTGGTGTCAAATTCTGGTTTCCTCTGACTCAGTATCAATGCCTTGCGATGTGCTGGTGCAGAAAGAAATCTATGCAGAGAACGAAATAGCGATGTGGTGGATGACTCGTAGAAATCATGTTCTATAGCGTAATGGCTGTCAGCGAAAGCCTTCGAATCTGTTTGAGGCGAGCGTAACCTTATTATAATCTCTGAAGAAATCTCCTCTATCGTTCCTCTGTGCACTATCGCCTTGCGAATATCTGGCTCTGTGTTTTCTTTGTAAGCGTATAGAGTGACGATATCACCAGGACGGAAGTTATGAGAAGTCAGAGGTACAAGATGAGAGTCTGGTAGTGAGAGTCTCACCTTCGTTATTGTACCTTCTTCCTCTATGAATTCCTCTATATGGAGTTGGTGTATTATACTGCCAGATGCAAGTTTATCTTCGAGCGAGGTATGCCATTTCGCAGCAAAACCCGTATTCTCCTCTTTTTCGTTCTGGCGCACCATCTTAGACATCTCATGCTCCTTTGCTACAAAACGGAGCATACGTAGGAAATAGGCCTGTTCGAGTTGGCTGGCAGTCTGTATAGGCAATAGCACTCGTTCTATCTCTGGCTTCACCCACGTCTGCCAGAAACGATCGCTTATTGGTTTTCTGCGTAATTGCTCTGGTTTCATTGTAAGAAGCACCTCTGCTCCACCCGCCGCATACGACATCTCGAGATAGGCTATTTGATTACGCAGCATTACGGCGCGATGCAACAATTCTGGGTCGCTGTCAAGTTTTACCAGTCCGTTCTTATACTTCGAATAAAGCAGATAGGACTCTATGGCATCCCCACCCTTATAACCGTATTTCAGCATTGCCCGGTACAAGAGCATCTGCACATAGTGTTTCTCAAGATAGATAGGCGTATCTGCGTCTTTCTGTGGGCTCCGAGTTTGCTCGCCTGAGCACCCACTGGAGCGCAAGAAGCCTCCCTTTCCTGATTTCTGTTCTATCAATACACTGTAATCACTCTGCAGATAGTCCATACGTCCTTGCAGTCCCAGCATCTCACAGAAGAAAGAAGGTTCGAGGAGCACCTCTGAAGTATCAAATGCAGATAGAAGATTGTGGATGTTCTCTCTCTGTTGCTGAGCCTCTCGATGAAATGCTCCTCGCTCCATCGTTGAGAATGCGACAGCCATATCAAGAGCATTCTCATGGAAGAATTTCTTTATGCTGTCAGCGTAATCCACCCTTTGTCCATGCACCTCCTCATCCAGAAACTGCGAGACAAGATTACCCAGATGTATTGCCTTCGTAGGAGGTACGGTCTTCAGTTTATGAAGCAGTGAGATATAAGGTGTGTCGGCATACGACTCAAAGCACGTTGCAATGGTCGTAATGTCAACGAGGTAGTCAGGTTGATATATTATCATATCATCAACCACATTAATGGTATCACCCTCCTTCAGCAGGCGGGTGATACCACTATACTTTTCTGGTATTGCCACACTGACCTCACGTCCCTCGGCATCGTGACCGCATATAGTCGCAAGGTCAAAGTGACTTACTATAACATCATGCAAGTATTGCATCTGCCAGTGCCTCAAGAGCAGGGATGTCCGTATCCTTCATCCTACCACGCAGAGTGACTATATCACCCTTGATGGTGACATTCTTCATCTCCTCTATCATCTGTTTCATCACACGACCAGCGGATGGTGCCCACGAACCATTCTCTATGAGTGCCACTTCACGATTCTGCCATGCCTTAATCTGTAGGTGGTGTATGAAGTCATACATTGGAGGGAAGAGTCCGGCATCGTATGAAGAAGCAGCGAGCACCACCTTGCCATACTTGAAGGCGTCCTCGATACCCTCTGCCTGGTCTTCACGACAAAGGTCACTGACAGCCACTTTCTTACATCCCTTACCTTTGAGGATAGCAGCCAGGAGTTCTGCCGCTTCCTTGGTGCAACCATGAATAGAAGCATAGGCAATGAACACTCCCTCTGCCTCTACACCGTATGCACTCCAGATGTTGTAAAGACGCAGGGCCTCCGCCATAGCCTCACCCTTAAGGATAGGTCCGTGCAGAGGACATATCTGCTCTATGTCAATGGCAGCAATCTTCTTGAGTAACGCAGTTACGGGAGCACCATACTTACCACATATATTAAAGTAATAGCGACGCGCCTCACATGCCCAGTCGTCTGGGTCTGCTTCGCGAACGCCAAACTTACCAAAGGCGTCAGCAGAGAAGAGCACCTTGTCTGTCTGGTCATAGCTAGCCATCACCTCTGGCCAGTGTACCATTGGTGCCATGACAAACTGCAGTGTGTGCTTACCCAGTGACAGTGTATCACCCTCTTTCACCGTCATCACACTGTCCATAATGCTCTCGTCGGTGAAATATAGGGGTATCATTGACGCCGCCTTGCCTGTGCATACTATCTTAATCTCGGGGTAAAGTTGCTTCACCTGAGCGATACCACTTGCATGATCGGGCTCTATATGGTGCACCACGAGGTAGTCGGGCTTTCTGTCGCCCAGAGCCTTCTTGAGATTCTCAAACCATAACATCATAGTGCGCTGATCAGAGGTATCCATGATGGCTATCTTCTCATCATTGATGAGATATGAGTTATAGCACATGCCTTCTGGCAGTTCATACTGTGACTCGAAGAGTGTCAGGTCCTTGTCATCCTGACCAATGTAGATAATGTCGTTTGTAATGTTCATTATTTTGCTAAATTAAGTATTTCTGTTGTTATATCTGCTGTGAGGGGATAGAAAGTACCAAACTTCTCACCCTTGTTCTTGTGTAGATTTTTCGCAAACAGTGGTATTGCCTCATCAATCTCCTCCTTCGTAAGGTTTGGCAGGAGTTCTCCCAAAGTGACGGGCAGTTTGAGGTCGTCATGCAGGAACTGCTTGAAGAGACGAATGCCTTCCTTTGCATCAGCTACTCCAAACACTCTCTCAGCAAACTGCTGGATACGAGCAGGGTGGTGGTCAGCCATATAGAGCATATAGGCAGGAGTCACAACGGCAAGTCCTGCACCGTGAGTAACGTCATACATAGCACTAATTTCGTGTTCTATCTGGTGTCCAGCCCAGTCTTCCTCTCTGCCTATGCCACATGTGCCATTATGGGCTATCGTACTGCTCCACATTATATTGGCACGAGCATCATAGTCCTGCGGGTTCTTCATCACCTTGCGAGCCTCGTTGATGATGGCTATGATGATACCCTCGCATAGGCGGTCACTAATCTCCACGTTCTCTGTATTAGAGAAGTATCGTTCCAGGATATGTACTATCATATCGCATATTCCCGATGCCGTATGCCATGCAGGCAAAGTCATAGTGAGTTCGGGGTTCATTACTGCAAACTTAGGACGAAGTAGCATTGGTTCCTTGATACCCAGTTTCTGTCCTGTCTCAGTATTGGTAATTACTGAATTTCCCGAGCCCTCAGAACCTGCAGCAGGAATGGTGAGCACCACACCCACAGACATAGCCTTCGTAATCTTTGCCTTGCCTATATAGTAGTCCCAGAAATCGCCTTCATAGTCCACAGCCACTGCAATTGCCTTAGCCGTATCTATCACACTGCCGCCTCCTACAGGCAGAAGGAAGTCCACCTTCTCTTCGCGTGCCAACTTGATGCCTTCACGCACCTTCTTTTCCGTGGGGTTTGGCTGTATACCGGAAATCTCCACATAATCTATGTCTGCCTCTTTCAGCGAAGCCTGCACTCGTTCTATAAGTCCACTCTTCACAGCGCTTCCGCCCCCGTAGAGTATCATCACCTTCTTGGCTCCGAATTGCTTAGCCAGTGCGCCTGTCTGTTTCTCTGTCTCTTTGCCAAACACAAATTGTGTTGGCGAATAAAATGTGAAATCTAACATAGTACCTTTCTTATTTTAGTATTTTCTTTCCATTCATTATTTTCATGCCTTTGTAGTCCTCGCTCACGCCTTGACCATACAGGTTGTAAAATCCCCCTTCTTCCATCTTTCCTCTTCCTTCTTCCGTCTTCACAACCCCCGTCGGAATATCCATGCCCAGAATATAATATACAGAATTCTGAATGAGTTTCTGTGCATCCTCAGTAAGATTTGCTGTAGAGTATTCACTCAGTCCCAGCATGATGTAGCGATTGTTTATCTTTGTGCCACTGATTGTAGCGCCCGTCAGGTCTGCTATACTGATATAACCAGCCTGGCTCGTTGGTGTAGCCAGCGTGGTATATCCACTCCAGTTAGCAGGTTGGCTGATAGCGGTCACACCATTAATGTTTACCGAAGAGAAGAGTGTCAGTTTGCCATCGCTGAGAGTCAGTCCCTTGAATATCTCGTGTGACATCTCTTTCACCTCCACCCCCGTGTCAGCAGTATTGGCAGCCGTACCCCAGTTCCACACACCATTTTTCATCACCCATGGTTTCAGCAACAGAGTGGGCAGTGGATAGTTCTTAAGACCCATCATAGCAGCGGCGTTAGAGCCTGGCACTGAACTGATAACCAAAGCATCACACTCGCTGTAATCATTACTAGGGCTCGTAGCATCAAATACCTCCACCATAAACTTATCCTCTAAGGCACTGAGCATCTCCTTATCTGCATCGCTGGCGCCACCATCTATAGTGACGTATGCCACTACAGGTGCGCCAGCTTCGTTTACGTACAGCGTGATGGTCGCTGCGACGTCCGTTTCAAAGTCCACTGATGGCACAAAGGTCATAATATATGTACCCGCAGTAGTAGGAGTGCCGCTGACGGTTGCCACCTTTCCTTCTATCGCTATTGTCACTCCTGGCACTATAGTGTTGTCAGTACGTTCTATTCCTGTTGCCGAACCTCCTGCAGTTATTATCACCGTCTGCATGGCACGGCCTGCCTTCTGTGTCTGTGTGTCACTGCCTGTCACCGTCAGTGTTGCAGGCACGTGTGGAGTACCTCCGTCGTTATATTCAAAGCATCCCAGGTCTGGTGCCTGTCCGTAGTAGGGCAATTCTGTGTCTATTGTACCCTTGTCTATCAACTGTGATGCAGCAGAAGGGTACATGCATGTCATGTCAGGCAGACTGCCGTCAGCCTTTCTTGCTCCCAGTATCTGTCCTTCCACATCCACGCTCATGAAGTCGGCATCCGTCACTGTCAGTCCTACGATGTTCCATGAATTGTTCTTCTCTTCGTATGATGCGCAATTTATCACGTCACCGTTATTGCCCTTGTATGTCAAGTTGTTATACAGGTATGCCGTACCGCATGAAGTCTGGTCGAAGCCGTAGTTCTTGGCGTTATAGCAACTAGTGTTGTTGTATATCCACATCTTTCCGGCATTGTTGTTCTGGTCTATACCCTTTGCCCCCAGACTGGCATCGAGATGGAATGTCACGCCGTTATATGCTGACAGGCTGTTTCTCAGTATCACGTCATGCTGTGTCTTGTCTCCGCCCAACTTAAATCCGTTAGCATTACCTAGATTCACGTACTGCTCCATTGTCACCCAGTATGTTGGATGCCCCTCACGCTTTGATGTCACCTCTCTGCCTGCACCCTCAAACTGCTGAAACCAACTCTTGTCAGTCTCGTATCTGGCATGTCCCGCCATATTGTAGTAGCCAGGGCCGTTGTTGTAGCATACGCAGTTCTCTATTATCGTAGGGCCGTAGCCCCCCGTCACATGCTGGTAGAAGTCCCATCCATCATCGGAGTTGTTCCATGCTCTGCATCCTCTGTAAGTATTGCCGCCACCAGTATATTGCTTATCTGCAAATCCGTCAGCATTGCCGCCGAAGTCTGCTGCATCCACACCCCCCAACTTATAGTCAAAGTTATCGTGTGAGTCACAGTTGAGTATCAGGTTATTGTGTCCGCCCTTCATCTGCACACCCGTGTCACCGTTGCCATACACGTCCAGCATCTCAAACTTACAGTATGAGCCGCTGTTCAGCAGGCCGTTCTTACCTGAATAGCGTAACGTCAGTCCCTTCATATACACGTAGTCGCCTGAGTTGCTGATGCCCCTCGAACCATAGGCTACGTTACGGAAGTCGAAGATAGGTTTCTCGCCTTCGCAGGCCCATATATTCACGAAAGCAGAGCTACTGCCACTCACGTTTATTGATACCGTGTTGTTGTAGTCATACTGACCTCCCAGGCAGTACAGTATGTCGCCTGCATTGAGTTTACTTACCAGCGTGGTAAACGCGCCAGCTTTCTCATAACTGGTGCCATCGCCCGTTCCGTTAGGCTTCGCGTAGTAGGTCTTCGCTGATATTGTCAGGGCAGACATCAGTGTTAGCGTTATGGTTAACGTTCCCGTTAGAGTTTTTATTTTCATTGTCTGTATGTAAAAAAAATTCTATATCGTCTTGCATTTTCTTATAGGGCACGGAGCGGGTATATCCCTGATTCTTTTTCAGCATCTGGGGAATATCGCTCACTGAGTGGGTATATGCCGACAGTTCGTTCTGCATCTGTATCACGTGCACAGCCTTATGCCTTATCTCCTGTTCACGCTCTCTGCGCAGTTCGTCGCAGACCGACTGCATTGTCGGCACCACCACGTTATTAAACAGATGATGTCCCTGCATATACAGATAGGTAGTCTCAGGCGTGATGCCCAGTCTGAGTATCTCATCCTTCATCTTCAGATACTCCTCCTTCCTGCCAGGTATCTCTCGTTGCAGTTGGCTTACCTTCACCCTCACCTTATGGCGCAGTTTATTGAGGGCATCTGGCACGTCGCGCATCCTTCCGTGTTTTATGCCCACCACGTTATTGAAGTCCGTAATGGTAAACTTACTGTATGTGCCCAGTTTATAGAGCATCACACTCCATACGAAGAGAGGAAATACGATACGGCTATATTGTGACAGGAAATCTACGAAATCAAAGACCGCATGGTCATTTAGCGTTGCCATCACACACACATTGTGCAGACTGGGGGCGTAGCATTGGTAGTTCTCTATGGCATAGACGTAAGTATGGAGCACGTAAGGACTCTTGAGCATGAAGTTGCTCAGTCCTGTTGCCCCTTGCAGGAGAAAGTCATAGTCAGCATCCACACAGGCTATCATTGAGGCTCCCACACTTTTGTGCATCAGTTGCAGCAAGGCTTGTCTCTTCCCTTTCTTCAGGCTGCCTCTGGTGGGTAGCATCACCTCGAAGTAGCGTGTTTCGTCCTCAAACTCCGACAGCACCATACGCCAAAAGAGCACATCATCGTAACTCTCTACATAGGCCACGATGCGCCTGCGTGCCGACTTGCCTTTCAGCGTGTTGGCTGCACTGACATAGTCTGATGATATGTAACTCTTAAGCCCCTTCAACTTTCAACCTTCAACTGTAATCTCTCCTACCTCTGTTACCTTATCCATCCATCCGTCCATTATTACTGCTGGCGAATGAGTTGACAGTATTATCTGCGCATTGGGGTTCAGTTGGCGGACGGTGCTTATCAGTACTTTCTGCCATTCCATATGCAGGCTCATCTCAGGTTCATCCATGAAGATTACCGTATGCTCGCCATTCTCCAGATATACTGCCAGGAGTATTGTCAGCATCTGCTTCTCACCACTCGACAGCACTTTCAGGTCTATCGGTTCGTCATAGAAGAGCATCGCGAAATCCTTCCTCTCCCTATCCATCATCTTGTGCGAAGAGGCGAAGAGCCTGTCGATAATATCATAGAGCAAGTTAACGTTAACGTTATCGTTCCCGTTAAACTTTTCCACCTGCGCAAACAGATTCTCATCATACTCCGACCTTACATCAGGCATACCTATCCAGTCGTAGCGTACGTACTCAGCATCCTCTGGCACGGTGGTCACGTGTATGCCTTTCTTAACGTCAGCATCTTTTTTCCTCACTCCGCTCTTTGCGTTTCTCAGTATGGTGCTCTTGCCTGCGCCATTCACACCACTCAGGATATTCACCTCAGGGTCCAGTTCCCACACGATGTGCTTCCTATGTCCCCACAGAGCGTCTATCTCAATCCTCTTTATGTATTCTGCGTATTTCATTCTTTCAACCTTCAGCTTTCAACTTTCAACTAAACATCCGATGCCACGCATCGAATTTCTTCACTCCCTCTTCTCCAAATTTCATCAGTGACTGTCTTGCTTCCTCGTATGTCTTCTCCTTGTCGAGTTTTGTCTTCGAGAAGAATTTATCTGCGTAACAGACTATCTTCTCCTCCATCGTCTCTGGTTCCAGTCCAGGCAATCCCGTTCCCGTATGCCTCTCACACACCCTTTTTAAGTCCTCCCTGCGGGGGAGGGTTTGGGAGAGGCTCTCTATCATTTCCCCTCCCAATACTCCGTGCTTGATATACGGTTCGGTACCATAGCAGCCTATCGAGGGGGCATTACATTTGATGATGCCTATGTCATGCAGCATCGCAGCGGCATAGACGAAGTCGCGGTCTATGCCCCACTCAGGGTGCCTGTCCACTATCGTCACCGCCTTGCGTGCCACCGCCTCGCTGTGCCTAATCAGGATATCCCTGACGTTAGGGTTAGGGTTAAGGTTAACGTTAACGTTTGCGTTCCCGTTATAAAATTGGTCTATTATTGCAAGGTAATCTATCATAGAGTACCTGCAAAGTTAGTAATTTTTTTTTAATATGCAAAAAATCGTGCTACTTATTCTTCGTGACAGCAGCAAGAATGATGTTCATGCCCCTGTCCGTTGAGGTGCATCTGCAGGGCATTGAGGAGCAGAATGGCGAGGATTCCCGTGCAAGTCCAGTTAAACCATGACGTCTCCTCTGGCGCACAACATGCTCCACTCATTATCGTTGGCAAAAACCACTCACGAGGCATGGCATCGATAATAAATCCAGCTGTCATGGCACCTATGATGATAGCGATGAGATAGAGTACGAGAGTCTTCTTGCCCAGTCGTTTGCCTATGACCAACATCGAAGCCACATTGCAGGCTGGCCCCGCCATGAGCAGTACGAGGGCAGCACCAGGAGTGAGACCTTTCATTATTAGGGCAACAGCGATGGGTATCGAACCCGTGGCACATATATACATAGGTATGGCAATGCAGAGCACGAGGAGCATTGACAATAGGGTATTGTCCTTGAATACCTCAAAAAACTCGTTCGGTACGAAGACCGTTATCAGTCCTGCCACTATCAGTCCTATCACGAGCCATTTGCCTATGTCACCCATCATATCCACGAAACCGTAGCGCAGAGCCTCCTTGAGTTTTAATTGACAATTGACAATTGATAATTGAGAATTGTGATGATGGCAACAACAAGAGGTCTCTCCTCCCCTCTCTAGTGAAACGTCTAGAGAGGGGCTGGGGGTGAGTCTATTCACCATCAGCCCTGCAAACAGCGAGGTGAGGAAAGCCACTATAGGTCTTACGATGGCAAACGGCAATCCCATCAGCGAGTATGTAGCAGCGATGCTATCGACACCCGTCTCTGGCGTAGCTATCAGGAATGCCACCGTAGCACCCTTCGATGCTCCCTGTTTATGGAGCGACATCGCCGTGGGCAGCACTCCGCAGGAGCACAGTGGCAGTGGCACACCCAGGAGGGCGGCATACAATACCGAACGGAAATCGTGTCCACTCAAATAACGACTATACACTGCTCCTGGCACGAAGGCGTGAAGCAAACCTGCGAAGAAGAAGCCCAACAGAAGGAAGGGCGACATCTCATTTATCAAATGTAGTACCTCGTTCATGGTTGCAAAGGTACTCCAAAGTTTCTGCAACTCAGTTGCAATCTTTACTTCTTCTTAAAAACAAAGCGGAGGATAGTAAACTGCACCAGCATCGCAATACCCATCACGATAACAGGAGCCACGAGGCGATGGATACCCAGTTGCATGCAGGTCCAGAAGAGCACTATGTGCAAGCCGAAGTTTACGGCGTGCGACCCAGAGAAACCGACGAAATGCTTCCAGGTAGGTTGGCGACGGAAGGTAAAATAGCATGTAGTATAGTAATTCACCAGAAAACTCACCACATAACCTATGGCGTACGCCACGTTGACCTCAATGACCAACTGCAGCAGGTAATATATTATATAATGTACGGAAGCCGAAAAGCAGCCGTTCAGGATAAATCTCACAAACTGCGACTTCTTACCTTCACCTTTTAATAGCTGTTCGTTCATATAATTCAAACATTTTCTTCGTCAATACCTCTGGTCTGAAGTGCTCCATCGCGTAGCGCCAGCCAGCCTCTCCCCTACTCTTTCTCTCTTCCTTGTTGGTAAGCAGCAGATGGAGAGCCTCTGCTATCGCCTCCGGTTTCGACGGATCCACCTGTAGTGCGTCAGGTCCCGCCGCCTCTGGCAGTGACGACACATTGCTCGTTATCACCGGGCACCGTTGCAGTGATGCCTCCACCACTGGCAGTCCGAATCCCTCATAGAATGACGGGTACAGCATGCACAATGCATTGGCATACAGTCCTTTCAGCGTCTCCGCATCATGTATGTTGCTCTCTATCTGCACCCACTGTCTCAGCCCACGTTGGTCTATGTACTCCTCCACCTTCTGGCGGTATTCACGTCCGTTCCCCACCACCATGAGCAGTGGTCGCTCCTTCTCTGGTATCATCTCCAGAGCCTTCACCATTCCCATCAGGTTCTTCCTGGAGTTTATGCTCCCCACGGTCAGAACGTAGTTCTCGGTTATCGTAGGTGCAAAGCACCGTTTCGTAACGTCAGCGTTTCGTAGTCCGCAGGACGTTTCGTCTTTTTCGTAGAACAACGAACCCACTGGCTGATAAATCACCGAGATGCGCTCCTCAGGTATATTATAGTATCGCATCACGTCGCGCTTCGTCGATTCGCTGATGCACACCACGTGAGTGGCATGCTTCGCCGACCACCCGTATTTCCAGTCGTATATCGCCCTGTCCCACGGTTTGTACATATCGGGGAAGGTGCGCCACGCCACATCGTGCATCGTCACTATCGACGGTATACCAGCCTTGACGATGTCGCGAGGCAGCTCGTTGCTCAGTCCGTGAAACAATTCACATCCCTCCTCGTTGGCTCTTCTGCCCAGGGAAAAGGTGCGCTCCAGCGCTCCAGCATCATAGAGTACCGCATCCATCTCCTCGCCATACAGTCTCTGCATGTCGCCCACCAAGGTACGGCTGTAGTTACCCAGTCCCGTCCTGTTGTGATAGTATCTCTTTGCGTCGTAAGCTACCTTCATGGTTGCAAAAGTACAAAAAATAATTCATATATGCAAAAAGGCGACGAAATGTTTGCGAGTTTCATGCTTTTTGTGTAATTTTGCAATGATTTTCTGGATTTTTATTACAAAACGTCATAAAACAAGAGGAAAAATAATGAAAAAGATTCGCGCAGCCGTAGTAGGATACGGCAACATTGGTAAGTTTACCATCGAAGCACTTGAGGCTTCAGAGGATTTCGAGATTGCAGGCATCGTACGTCGTAACGGCGCTCAGGACAAGCCACTCGAACTCACCCCATACCAGGTAGTAAAGGACATTGACGAACTCAAGGACGTGGATGTAGCCATCCTCGCTACCCCATCACGTTCTTGTCAGGAGTTTGCAGAGAAGATTCTCGCCAAGGGCATCAATACCGTTGACTCCTTCGACATCCACACTGGCATCGTCGATTACCGCAAGGCTCTCATGCCTATCTGCAAGGCAAACAACGCCGTTGCCATCATCTCCGCAGGTTGGGACCCAGGCTCAGACTCTGTCGTTCGCACCCTCATGCAGTCACTCGCTCCTAAGGGACTCTCCTACACCAACTTCGGTCCGGGTCGCTCTATGGGTCACTCTGTCTGCGTACGTTCCAAGGCAGGTGTCAAGGATGCCCTCTCTATGACCATCCCTGTAGGCGAAGGCATACACCGCCGCATGGTCTATGTAGAACTCGAGCCAGGCGCTGACCTCGCTGAGGTCACCAAGGCTATCAAGGCAGACCCATACTTCGCCAACGATGAGACCCATGTCTTCCAGGTAGAGAGCGTCGATGCCCTCAATGACGTAGGTCACGGTGTCAATCTCACTCGCAAGGGCGTCAGTGGCAAGACCCACAACCAGCTCTTCGAGTTCAATATGAAGATTAACAACCCTGCCCTCACTGCTCAGGTGCTCGTCAATGTAGCACGTGCCACCATGCAGCAGCAGCCAGGTTGCTACACCATGATTGAGATTCCCGTCATCGACTATCTCCCAGGTGACCGTGAGGAGCTCATCGCTCACCTCGTGTAAGATTATTTTCTATCCATTTATATCTAGCCTTTCTGGAATTCCAGAAAGGCTAGTTTTCTTTTGTTATCCACCAAATTTTTTGTTAAAATAGATGTCCCGACCACCGCTGTGGCCGAGACATCCGATACATTTTAGTTGCTTATTTTTTGAAGGGCAATTATACTATCTCCATTGGAGCACGTATAATTCTTAGAATTCATCCTCAAACTCGGCATCGAAGCCGTCCATATCATCTGGGTTGGTGATTGCCTCAGCTTTAGGATCCACCTTTGTGCCAGTTGTCGTATCTGACAGTACCATCAGATGATTCAACTTGATTTCTACAGCCTTAACAGAAGGCTCGATATATTCTTTTTTCATTGTTTTCGAAATGTTTTAAAGATTAATATTAAGTCTTCTTGTTTACTTTACCTGCTGACCTGCAACGTTGTAGTTACCGATGAAGAGCTGACCGTTCTTGATAACTTTAACGGGAACGTTAACGTTAACCTTAGCTTCTGCTACAGCCTCTACTGCTGTAGGAGCGTCGTCAAACTGCATATCGATAGAGTTGAGCTGTGTTGAAGTCTCGAAGTATGCTTTATTAGGAGCAAATGTATCGCCAGTGTATGGCTTGAATGTATCGCCCTTCAGTGCGTAGTAGTAGTTAGAGCCTTTCTCTACGATGTTGCCATCAGCATCTGTTGTACCCTTCAGGTCGTTACCAGAGATAGCAGAAGCACCAGTAGTGTTGATGATAGATACTGTAGCGCCAGCAGTGCCCTTGAAGAGGATACCAGCACCAGCAGGAATCTTACCAGTTACCTCAGTACCTTGCAGAGAAGTTGTGGTCAGAGCCATCTTGTAAGCCTGAGCACCAGCGAACTCGAAGTCCTCAGCGTTGCTGTATGTAGCGAAGCCATTTGCATTCAAAGAAATAGTGGTATTTGGACGAGTTACCTCTACGTAGTCGATAAATGCATTCCACTTATAAACATCATTTGAATTTGTACGGATAATGGCAAGTGTACTCTTTCCATTTGCTTCTGCTGGGAGAACGAAGAAATTATTTCCAACCTCACCTCGAGTTTCTTTCTCATAAACAACAGACTTACCACTGCCAGTCCCATCAAATATCTGCATGGTTTTTCCTGCATCAGCTATTTCTGTAATGTGTACATTGATTACATCACCTTCCTTAAATGTATTTGAACCATCAAGAGTCAAAGAAACATAGTGATTTGTACCACCAAACTTATAACCTGTATGACCGTCTGCTGTTTGTAATTTATTACTAAATTTTCCTCCAATTGTTCCTGTAGCATCAGAATTTGTTGCTTCAGTAGCAGCAATAGTCGCTTTAATCAAAGATTCACCTTTTAGATTACCATCTTGAGTAACTGTTACCTCCTTAGTTGCAGTTTTGTTAGTATCGTAAGTGTAGGTAAGTGTTACAATTGCAGAACGAGAAGATTGAGCCGTATTTGCCTCTGCTGTGAAAGGAACCTTGCCGTTAGTGTTATCAACATCGCCAAGTGTTAGCCAATCTACAGGCTCCTTTTCTGCTACAGTAACAGTGCCTGTTGTTCCTTTTTTATCTACGCTAAATACTATCTCACCTTCATCTGTACCATCCTCTGAGATATTCACGTTATCAGCAGAAATTTCTGGACCCTCACTAGCAACTGTCAAGGTAATAGATAAAACGTAAGAGCTGCTTCCTGCCTTGCGGACAATACGTATGCCATTAGCGTTTTCAGGTATAGTTACGCCAACAGTTATATCATGAGCACTTTTAGTACCATCATTAGCCTGTGTTACTTCAGCACTCCAGCTAGTACCACCATTTGTAGTAAATTGAAAAGCCCAGTTTTTTTCAGTATTGTTTGAGTTGATATAACCGTTAAAACTTGCAGCAGTGAACTTATTTGATGTAAGTACTAGCTGAAAGTACTGATCATCACTAGCCAACTTTCCAGAATGTGCATCACTCGCTTTAGCAGTAGTTGTAAGAGTGGCTGCTACAGGAGAAGTCACAGTTGCAGATTGATTGGTGCCATCAAAGATGTCGGTAATCGTAAACGTTTCGTTCGATGCCGCTTTCGCTCCGACGACTATCGTCATCAAGAGCGCGAATAAAGTAAATAACTTTTTCATTTTGTTGTTAATAATTTAAATTGTTAATAAATTGAATTAATTTGTTCGTTCTATTCTGTTGCGCTTACGCGCGTGTACCTTCTCTAAAAACTCTCTCTACTCTCACGAGCAAGGAGAGTGCAAAATTTTCCATTAACTAATTAATTTACCAGCTTATGAAAAGAAATAAAATACCCTCACGGGCTTTAGGACTCACCCCCAACCCCTCTCTGTGAGCGAGGGGAGAGGATAGTTTTTTTCTTCCAGCATGTCAAAATGGTGATAACGTAGGTGCACAAAAAAAGCGCAGGTATCAACCATACGCTACACAGGGTTTAGGACAGACCCACAATCAACTATGGCATACCTGCGCTTAGGGCGCAGCCATAAGTTGATTGTATATAGGGCAAGTCGCATTGAGATACAACTGCTCCTACAATTTGCCCTTTATTTTCGCTCTTCCGAGGTCCTAATTCGTGTAGCGTTTTGAGCAAATATAATGTCTGCAAAATTGGCTCTTTTGTGCTCACGAATGGGCACATTACACCAATATGCAGTGGCAAAGTTACAACTTTTCTTCGAAACTTGCAAGAAAAATAAGGAAAAATAATTTTTGAAGAAAAACCTAAAATCCTCCACTCGTATGCGGGAAAGCGCATGAATACTGGGCTGAGCGAGTGGTGGAGGATTGGTGGAGAGTGGAGGTTTTCCTCCATTTGCGGTTGCTTAGCGACCATCTGCGGGTGCTTAGCGCCCATGTGCGGATGCTTAGCGCCTAGATGTAGGCGCTTAGCTTCTGCAAGTAATCCGAGTCGGATTGTTCGCCCTTGCTAAGCAAGGGAGTTTTGTTGCTTAGCAAGGGCGTTTTGTTGCTTAGTTACTATATCTTAATCATATTACCGAGGACGCTGCGGGAGATTTCACGTGCTACGGTGCGGGTGGCGGCACTGGTAGCGTTCTTGACGGCGCGCTCCTTGACCGTGGTGCGTGACTTGGTCTGCTTGCCCGAAACCTTGTTGCTGACATAGGTGCCGAGCATAGCGGCGAAGGTGGAGGTGAGGGCGGTGAAGACAGCCTTGATGACCTTGGAGAAGAGGGAAGGTTTCTTGTTCCCTGTTCCTTGTTCCTGGTTACTGGACTCTTGCTCCTTGTTGCTGGTTTCTGGTTCCTGAGCCTCCAAGAGTTCCTCATACGCACTTTGGCGGTCCTGAGGCGTGTCGTACTTACCGTAGATGCGGCTCTGCTTGATGATGTCGAGTCGCTGGCCCTCGGTGATGGCGCCTATCTGTGAGAGCGGGAAGAGTATCTTGGCACGCTCCACGATGGATGGGGCGCCCTTCTCATCAAGGAAACTGACGAGAGCTTCGCCTGTCTCAAGATTCATGATAGCCTCATCGGTCTTGAAGGCGGGATTGGGACGGAAGGTGTCGGCTGCTGTCTTGACAGCCCTCTGGTCCTTAGGGGTGTAGGCACGGAGGGCATGTTGCACTCGGTTGCCGAGTTGGCCGAGGATATTCTCTGGAATGTCAGTAGGGCTCTGAGTGATGAAATAGATGCCTACGCCCTTGGAACGGATGAGGCGGATGACCTGTTCTATCTTGTCGAGGAGCGCCTTGGATGTGCCATCGAAGAGCATGTGAGCCTCATCGAAGAAGAATACGAGTTTGGGTTTGTCCATATCGCCCACCTCTGGCAGGGTGCTGTAAAGCTCGGAGAGGAGCCAGAGGAGGAAGGTGGAATAGAGTTTGGGCTGCATCATGAGTTTGTCAGCGGCGAGGACATTCATCACACCACGACCATCCTCCACCTGCATGAGGTCGTAGATGTCGAAGGAGGGTTCGCCAAAGAACTTGTCTGCACCCTGATTCTCGAGTTGCAGGAGGGCACGCTGGATGGCTCCCACAGAAGCAGAGGAGACATTGCCATAACGGGTGGTGTACTCCTTGGCATGCTGGGAGATGTAGTCGAGCATAGCTCTGAGGTCCTTGAGGTCAAGGAGTAGCATGTCGGGATTCTCCTGCGCCATATCGTCAGCGATGCGGAATACAATATTGAGGACGCCATCCTGTGTCTCATTGAGGTCAAGGAGTCGCGAGAGGAGTTGGGGTCCCATCTGCGAGATGGTGGCGCGCATGGGATGTCCCTGTTCGCCATAGACGTCGAAGAAACGGACGGGGCAAGACTTAAAGGAAACCTCCCCCTGAACCCCTCCCGCAGAGGGGGGAGTCATATTCCATTCCTTGCAGCGCTTCTCGATGAAAGGAGTAAGTTTACCTGCCTGAGAGATGCCACTGAGGTCGCCCTTCATATCTGCCATGAAGCAAGGCACGCCTGCCTGGGAGAATGTCTCTGCCATCACCTGCAGGGTGACGGTCTTGCCTGTACCTGTAGCACCTGCGATGAGTCCGTGACGATTGGCCATCTTGCCTATGATAGAGAGTGGTTTTCCACTGTTGGCTACGTAGAGCCCGAATTCTTTGTCGTACATGTTGAGAATTGATAATTGAAAATTGACAATTGATAATTAGAGGTTTTGGTTATTTGAGCACAAAGGTAATAAGAAAAAATTAAAAATTAAAAATTAAAAATTAAAAGTTTTGATTTTTTTTTGTAAATTTGCAGTCGATATATATAAATAAGGTCAAAAGATGGCATCTATAAAGATACTAAGTGTGGATGACGAGGCTCCGTTGGAGTTGCTCATGAGGCAGTATTTCAGACGCAAGATACGTAGTGGGGAATATGAATTCTTCTTCGCCCACAACGGACTGGAGGCTCTCGCCATACTCTACAACAATCCCGACATAGAGATAATCCTATCGGACATCAACATGCCCGAGATGGACGGTCTGACGCTCCTGGCGAAAATCAACGAGATGCGCAATCCTGCACTGAGAGTGATAATGGTGAGCGCATACGGCGATATGAAGAATATACGTCAGGCGATGAACAACGGCGCATTCGACTTTGCCACGAAACCTATCGATATGGAGGACCTGACACTGACGATAGAGAAGGCGATAGAACAGATAAACTTCGTGCACGAGACGCAGAAGGAGCACAATCAACTGGAGTCGCTGAAGAACGAACTGAATACCGCCCGCGAGATACAGCAGTACATACTGCCAAGGATATTCCCGCCATTCCCAGAGGATGCTGACAGGGTGGATATCGCAGCCTCGATGGAGGCGGCGAAGGATATCGGCGGCGACTTCTACGACTTCTTCCGCCTGGATGAAGACCGCATCGCCCTCGTGGTAGCCGACGTGTGTGGCAAGGGTATCCCAGCAGCGCTCTTCATGGCGGTGAGCCGCACGATGATACGTGCCAAGGGTATGCAGGGAACTGGGGCTGCGGAGTGTCTGAGGGAGTCAAACCGACTACTTGCCACATACTCCGTCGATAGCATGTTTGTCACGGTATTCTACGCCATATACAATATGAAGACGGGCGAGGTGACCTACTGCAATGCTGGGCATAATGCACCGTATATAGTCAAAGGTCAAAGGTCAAAGGTCGAAGGGGAGAGAGTTCAAAAGGTGGTCAGCGAGGTGAATACCGTGGTGGGCGCCTTTGAGAATATAGACTACAAGGAATTCAAGACGCAACTGGAACCTGGCGATACTCTGATGATATACACCGACGGCGTGAACGAGGCAGTCAACGAAAAGGGCGAGGAGTATGGCTACGAGCGACTGGAGAATGTACTCAGCACCCTGCAGGACAAGTCCTGCCAGGAGGTGATAGACACGCTGAAAGAGAGTCTGGCTGAGTTCACTGGCGAGGCTGAGCAGAGTGATGATATTACGATGCTGGTAATTAAAAGAGGTGAGAGGTAAGAGGTGAGAGGTGAGTAAGAACTACATCATAGGAGGACTGGGGGTACTGCTATTGCTAATGGCAGGACTAACTTTCGTGATGCGCAACAGGTATCTCGACAGGCTCAGCGAGATGGAGGCCCGAATGGGCGAACTCACGGAACAGGAGAAGCAGTCGGCCATAGACCGCAGAGTGAGCAGGCAGATGGAGGAGATAGCCTACAGCCAGCAGGAGCTGTCAGAGGAGCGCAGCCGAGAGGCTATACGCCAGAAACTGATAGCACAGAAGATGACATTGCGCTCTGAGGCTGAGAGAGGCAGGGCGCTCGAGGCTCAGGCTCATGCTGAGAAGTCGGCACAGGAGGCTCTGGCGTCATACAACATGGCAGAACAGCAGCGCAAGGAGGCAGATACACAACGCCAACAGGCTGAGAGAGCCAAGAGAGTGGCCGACACGCTGAACTACATCTCACTGGGCAGAACACTTGGTTCGCTGTCGTACTCCATATACAGAGCTGGTGACAGGGAGATAGGCAATATGCTGGCATACACGTCATACCTCTACACGATGGAGAACGGAGGCAACCTGTACAGTTCGTCTATATTCCCCGCTCTGACACAGTCGGCTGGAGGCACGCAGGACTGGAACGTGCACAGCGGCACGATATCAACCCTCGAATTCTTCCCCAACAGTAATCGCCTGCTCTCAGTAAGTCTGTATGGCGAGATGAAAACTCACGAACTCATCAACGGAGGACTGCAGACCAAGACCTTGTTCAGTAACAAGGCGTTCTGCTTCCGCGATGTCTATGCATCTAATACTGGCAAGGCATACACCGTGAGCCACACGGGATACCTGGTAGTAGCCCGTAACGGAAAGACCAATGTCATACCCCTGAACAATATGACAAAGCCATTCAGGATGGAGCCCATGAACGACGACAGGCAACTGCTCATCGTCGGGGAGAGAAGCATAGCCGTGCTCGACATAGCCACTGACAAGGTGATGGTAACCAGACAACTGGGCTACAACATACAGAACTGCAGCAGGATAGACAACAAACCCCTGCTATTCGACGACAAGGGATGCATGCACAGGGTAATAAGTGCAGACAACATAACAACGGAGAAGATGCCCGTAAAGGGAACGGTCACAGCATACGCCTGGAGCAGAAATGAGAACCTCTCTGCATACGGCATGAAGGATGGCACTATATACCTCTTAGACAGAAAAGGGAAGGTCAGCAAACTGATGGGACACCTGTCGCAGGTCACACGTCTGAAGTTTGTGGGCAAGAGACTGTACTCCTCCAGTCTGGATGGCAAACTGCTCTTCTGGATGACTGATGACTACAGCCATAAACCTATCACACTGCTGCAGTCAGGGAGTTGGTTGACCGACTTCACCCTCGACGGAAAGAAAAACTATATATGGACGGGCGAGCAGAACGGCAAACTCACCCGATATCTCATCTCCCTGCCAATGATAGCACAACGACTGAAAGACAAAGTGAAGCGAAACTTCACACAGGAGGAGTGGAACCATTATGTGGGGAAGGGGATTCCGTATAGGAGAATTGACAATTGACAATTGACAATTGAGAATTGAAAGATTTCTTTAAGTACATATTAGTCGGTATTCTCTTACCTCTTACCTCTTACCTCTCACCTCTACAAGGTCAGGGCCTGCCCCGCATACGCAATTACTCCGCAGCGGAATATGGCACCCATAACCGAAACTTCGACATAGAGGCGGACGATGACGGTACGGTATATGTGGCAAACTTCGAAGGTCTGCTGTACTATGACCGTGCACAATGGCGCATACTGCATACACCTGACATCAGCCGCGTCACCGTGGTAGTGCGCACCGACGACAAGAGAATATGGGTGGGTGGCTATAAATTCTTCGCCCGACTGGAACGTAAGGCCAACGGCGAACTATATATGAAGCCCCTGGGGAAGAAGGGACTGTTCGACGGTGAGGTGCTTGAGATATTCCAGAAGGACGGCAAAGTGCAGTTTGTCACCAGCGACAACAACATCTACGAGGTCAACGGGGACGACGTGAAACTGAAGAAACGCCTGAAAACCAGCATGCGAATGGGCATGAGTACCGGCGTGATAAACGTGAAAGCACTGACCAACGACCTGAAAGACGTCTTCATGGAGGGTATCCTGCAGACCGAACCGCTCAGCGGAGGGATGAAGGCCATGATAAAAACCAACGAGGGCGTCATCATCACCAACAGCAAGGGAGAGACTCTCTACACCATAACAGAGAAAGAGGGACTGTGCTCCAACCAGATAACATACCTGTCATACGACGGCCACGGCACACTGTGGGGAGCCACGGCGCATGGTATATTCGCCATCGAGATACCATCTATCTATACGTGGTTGCTGGACAAGGACGGCATGTCGGGCGAGGTGCACGCCATAACGGAATATGGCGGAGTGATGTACATAGGCGGTAGCAACGGACTGTTCCGACTGAGAGGGCACGCCATAGAGAGAGTAGAGAAGGTGAGCAGCACCTGCTGGGCACTGGCAGAAAGTCAGCGCGGACTGCTCGTGGGCACAGCATCGGGACTGTGGGTGATAGACCGAAGCGGAACAGCACGACAACTCACCACAAACTCTGCTATGGCACTCCTGCCAGACGGCGAGAAGACGTACGTGGCAGAAACTGACGGCGTGTATCTGCTGAGTAGCGGAGATAAGAGAGAGAAAATCTCGAATGCTGAGAAGGTGATAAAAATAGTGAAAGATGCCCAAGGCACTATATGGATGCAGAGCGTGTATGGGGAGATCTATAAGGGGGTTCAAGGTTCAAAGGTTCAAGGGTTCAAAGGTTCAAAGGGGTTTTCGACACTCGTAGATATGGGAGGCAAGGTGGTGATAGTGGGAGCACAAGACTCGCAGCCATTCCCCTGCCCTGCCTACTCCGTCACAGACGGCAACAATATAACATGGCTCACCGACAGAGACGGCAAGCACCTGTACCAGTGGAAGGATGGCAAGAGATATACTGCTCTGGACCATGTACTCTACCCCATAGGTGACATGGCAGTAGGTGCGGTATATAGCAAGGATGGAAAAGTATGGATAGGTGGCGATGAGAAGATAGCTATCATCAATACCAACGATCTCTCATGGGCATCGCTGACAGCGAAGCCACGCCTGCTATTTCGCTCTATCGTGATGGGCAACGACAGTGTGCTGTGGGGAGGATATGGTGAGATGCCAAAGGTGCTGCCACAGTTGGACAGCAAAGAGCACCACTTGAAATTCACCTATGCCGTGTCACATTCCCCACTGACGGGCAAGACCTTGTATCGCTACCGACTGAACGACGAACGATGGAGTGCATGGAGCGAGAAGCAGGAGGTGGAATTCCTCAACCTGCCACACGGCAACTTCACACTCTGCATACAGGCACGACTGGCAAACGGCGAGATGACAGACGTGGAGGAGGTGGAATTCCAGATAGCCCCACCACTGCTGATGCGCTGGTATATGGGCATCCTGTATCTGTTGCTGGCAGCGGGCGCAGTGCATCTCATCCTGCAATACCGTCTGAAGTCCCTCAACAAAGCCAAGGCGAAACTGGAGAAACTGGTAAAGGATCGCACTAAGCACCTCGAAAGGGCTCTCGACGAACTGCACGATGCACAGCACGAACTGATACGTCAGGAGAAAATGGCATCGGTAGGTAAACTGACCGAGGGACTTATCGACCGCATACAGAATCCGCTGAACTATATCATCAACTTCTCAAAGATGTCCATCGACCTGCTGAAGGATATCAAGGCGAATATAGAGAACAACAAGGAGCGCATGGATGAGGACGACTATCTGGACACAGAGGACGTCATCGGTATGCTGACTGAAAACCTCAATAATGTGGACCAGTACGGTCAGAACACCTCACGCACGCTGAAGGCAATGGAGGAGATGCTGAAAGACCGCACCGGCGGCTATGTGGACATGGACCTGCTGCCAGTACTACAGCAGAACGTGGAGATGCTGCATACCTATTATAATAAGGAGATAGAACAGCACCACATTAAGGTGGCTGCCTCACTGCCTGACCACAGCATGATGATACACGGCAACCCCGACATGCTGAGCAAGACCATCATGAGCATTCTGGGCAATGCCATATACGCTACAGTGAAGAAGGCTGCAAAGACCAGTTATGAGCCTGAGGTGACACTCACCGTAGAGGATAGCGAAAGGAATATCACCCTGAAGATACACGACAACGGCATAGGCATTGAGGACACCATCATAAATAAGATATTCGACCCATTCTTCACCACTAAGACCACCAACGAAGCCGCTGGCGTGGGACTGTACCTCAGCAGGGAGATAATACAGAATCACGGCGGTGACATCACAGTACAGTCAGTGAAGGATGAGTGGACTGAGTTTATAATTACGATATGGAAGAAATAGCACAACTGAAACAGCAGCTTGAGAAGCAAGAGAAACTGGCTTCACTGGGTATGCTCAGTGCCGGCATTGCACATGAGATACAGAATCCGCTGAACTTTGTCATCAACTTCAGCAAGATGTCTGAGCGACTGCTTGATGACCTGGTGGAAAGTGTGGAGAGCGGCGACACTGAGGACATCAAGGATATCGTGAGCAGTCTGAAGAGCAACATGGCACAGATAGTGGAGAGCGGCGAGAGAGCCGTCAGCATCATTCAGGGCATCCTGCTGGTATCTCGCGGCAAGGAGAATGAGTTTATCCCTTCTGACGTGTGCAAGATTGTCAAGGAATACGTGTGGTTGTCTTACCACGCTATGAGAGCCGGCAACCACGGATTCAACGTAGCCATCCACGAGGATTATGCTGACAACCTGCCTATGACAGAGGTCATACCGCAAGACCTCAGTCGTGCTGTGCTCAACGTGATGAACAATGCATGCTACGCAGTGTGGCGCAAGGCAGAGAAGGCTGGCGAAGGATACTCGCCGGAGATCAATGTGAAAGTAGAGTCTCTCCCTATGCAGGGGGGAGTTGGAGGGGGACTTCTCATCTCTATCAGCGACAATGGCGAGGGCATGAGCGACGAGGTGAAAGAGCGCCTCTTCGAGAATTTCTTCACCACCAAACCCATCGGACACGGCACCGGACTGGGAATGGGCATCACTCGCGACATCATAGAAAACAAGCATGGCGGCAAACTCACCTTTACGTCACAAGAGGGTGTAGGTACGACATTTACTTTCGAGATTCCTTTTAAGAGGAGTTAAGGAGTTAAGGAGTTAAGACATATGAATAGACTGCTGAAAATACTAGCTGTGGTGATTGCCATCAACAGCTTCCCCTTGGGGAGGTTTGGAGGGGGTCTCTATGCTCAGGACAACTCCGCACGCATATATTCGCAGGCGGAGAACGACTATAAAATAGGTCGCATAGAAGAGGCTCGCGACACTCTGCTGCACAATATCGGTTCCATACACGGCAACCTGAAGAAGAGTTCCTTGCGCCTCATCTCACTCTGCTACCTCGCACGTTTTGAGATGAAGGAGGCAGAGCAGTATGCCACCCTGATGCTGAACGAAGACCCCTACTATAGCATATCGCCACAAGACCCGCCTTCCTTCGCAGATATCGTCAATAACGTGAAGGCAGGCATGGCGGCCACCATTACTACGGCATCCAGCCAGGCGGAGAGTCTGGCAGAGGTACCTGTGCCCACCACCCTCATCACTGAGGAGATGATACACAACAGTGGTGCCCGCAACCTACAGGAACTGCTGGCAGCCTACGTGCCTGGCATGCACATCGTGGATGGCAACGACGACATCAACATCGCCATGCGTGGTATATACAGCACTACACAGGAGAAGATACTCATAATGCTCAATGGTCATCGTCTCAACAACTACGCCACCAATACTGCTGCCCCCGACTTCAGCATGTCGCTTGAGAAGGTGAAGCAGATAGAGGTGCTTCGCGGACCTGCCTCATCACTATATGGTGGTGTGGCACTCACCGCTGTGGTAAATCTCATCACCAAGCAGGGTGCCGATGTCGATGGCATGCTGATAAAGGCTGGTGCAGGTAACCATTCGCAAGTGAAGGGCGACCTGCTCTTTGGCAAGCGTTATTTCGATACCGACATACTCGTATGGGGTAGCCTATACCGCAACAGCGGCGAGGGCATCGGCATACCAGCAGAGCGTAATATGGAGTCTATCTATGGTATGCCCTATGACCGTATGACTGTGGGCAGGATAGGCAGTAAACCATCCTATGACTTCGGTCTGCAACTGGGGTGGAAAGGACTCCGATTTATGTATAACACACACTTCTCGCAGGTAGTGGCACCATGCACCATGACATCCCTGGCCATGAGTTATGACCATGACCGCTATCGCACCTTCAATGGTATCAGTCCCAGTTTTGGTACTTTCTCACGTCATGCCGACCTGAGCTATACGCACCAGTTGGGCAACGTCAATATGAAGTATGTCATCACCTACGACAATGCCGACATCACACGCTATCAGGTAATCAGCGACGTGCCTCTGGATAACATCGAAGACGCCATGCTGCTGCCATCCTCGATAGGCAAACTGATGAGTATGTACGGAGGTCTGTCGCGATACGTCAACGGTCAGGAGCAGAACTACGGAGTGCAGGTGAAGGGCAATCTCCCCTACTCTATTGGCGACGACCACAAGGGTAGTCTCGGTTTCGGCGCTGAGTACAGTTACTTCAATCTGGAGGACTTCAGATACCTCTTCGGGTATGACTTCGACAAGACAGTAGAAGACTCCAGACTGCAGGAAGAGGGCAAGGGACATGAGAACAGTTGTAATGCCTACGTGCAGTTGAAGCACCAGTGGAAGTCCCTTATCTTCAATGCAGGCCTGCGCTTCGACCAGAAGACTCGCTACGACCACGAGTCCATCACGCAGCTCTCTCCACGTATTGCACTCATCCTGCTGCAGCCCAAGTGGAACATGAAACTCAGTTACTCGAAGTCGTTTGTTGATGCTCCCTATATCTACCGCAAAGCCAATGTGATGTCATCACTCATGGTGGGAGTTCCTACGGAAGACTTAGAATCGCTGTCTCCCGAACGTGTGCACTCTTTCCAGCTCTCCTTCGCAGGTCTCAACTGGGTGAAGGGGCTCAACTTTGAGGTCAACGCATTCTACAACCGTGCCCTCGACCTCATCATGACTCAGGTGACCGAATACCATAATGCCAGCCGCAACCAAACCTGTGGCGTAGAACTGATGGCCAACTATAAGATGCCACGATTCACTGCCGACTGGAACCTCACCTGGACGCATACCTTCAGGTCCAATCTTATGGGAATGAATTTTGACGAGCAATTTAGTCAGATATTTAAGCCAGACATCGATGCCAACAACAATACTCCTGCCATCACCTCAAATCTCATTATGGCATGGCAGGCTACACGTCATCTGAAACTTCACACCCATATAGCATTTGAGAGCAAGCAGACGTCATACAATACCAGCATGGTAAATCTCGTCGCCGTATATAACTTTGCCAAACTGGCAGAAGCCATGGAGGAACAAGGACACCATGAGGAAGCAGAAGGATTCTACCAACAGGTGCTCAATAACATAAGCCGACTCGTCCTGAAGCGTGATATGCCTGCACGTGCCATAGTGAATATCGGAGCCGACTACAATATAGGACGCTTCACCATAAACCTCAATATACACAATCTCTTCAATACGAAATACTTCCGCAGTGGCATGAATACCAACCTCATTCCACAGCAAGGACTATGGTGGATGGCGGGAGTTTCGTACAAAATCTAAATATATGGTTTACGCAATAATAGTTATTTTGGTGGTTGCACTGGCAGCCCTCAGCCTTTATGCAGGCAATATGAAGACACGTCTCACAGCAGAGCGCGACGTGCAGAAAAATAATGCTGAGAACCTGGCACGACAGTTGCAGGAGCAGAAAAACTTCTTTCACCTGCAGATAGACCAGATGAAGGAAGCCAACGATAAGCAACTGGAGGCGCAACTCAACCTCATCAAGGAACAGATGCAGACCACCTCGGAGAAGGTCCTGAAGCAGCGTCAGGACGAACTGGGTGAGCAGAATAAGGAGCAGGTATCCAAGATTGTTGACCCTCTGCAGAAGAGTCTCAAGGATATGCAGGAGGCTCTCGACAGGCAGAAACGTCAGCAGGCTGAAGCCCTCACCCGTCTCGACGAGACTATCAAGATAAATATGAAGAAGAGTCAGGCTATCGGTGAGACAGCCGACAGACTCACTCGTGCCCTGACAGGAGAAGTGAAGGTACAGGGCAACTTCGGCGAACTGAAACTGAAGCAACTCCTCGAAGACCTCGAACTCAAAGAGGGAGAGCAGTTTGATACTCAGGAGACGCTCCGCGACCGTGGTGGCAGAGGCGCTAAAGGTGATGACGGCAAGGGCCTGATACCCGACTTCATCCTCCACTTCCCTGGCAATCGCCATGTGGTAGTGGACAGCAAGATGTCACTCACCGACTACGAGCGCTATATGAATGCCGAGGATGGTGCGCCAGAAAAGAGTGAATACCTCAAGGCACACATAGCCAGTGTGAGGGCACAGGTGAAGCGACTGGCAAAGAAGGAATATACCCGCTATCTGCCAGAAGGCTACAACCGACTGAATTTCGCCATCATGTATGTGCCTATAGAAGGAGCCCTGAACCTCGCTCTTGTCAATGATGCCACACTATGGCGCGAGGCATACGATGAGGGTGTTATGATACTCGGACCACAGACGATGTATATGAACCTCCGAGTGCTGGAGATGATGTGGACACAGGTGCGCCAACTGGAGAATCAGCAGGCTATGATGGATGCTGCCAACACAGTGATAGACCGCGTGCAGGACTTCGGCACACGATTTGCTGAGGTGGAGAACAGTATGAACGACACCATCAAGCGCATCAACAAACTAAAGATTACAACAGCAGAAAGCGGGCCAAGCATTATTACTGCCGCCCGCAATCTGCTAAAAGCCGGAGCAAGGGAAAACAAGAAGAAGAAATCCCTTGCCGATATGGATGAGTCACCGCTACTATCCTCCGAAGTTATCGAAGGGGGTAATAAGTCTATTGAACCGAGAGGGGTGTAAAGACCATTGAAAGAGCTCGGAGTTCAATTGTCAACTCTCAATTACCAAAAAAATAACGCAGAATCTCACAAAGTCACAAAGTCACAAAAAGGACAGACTTCCCGAAGAAAGTCTGCCCCATCACGCTTATAACTTAGTTCTTTGTCACCTTACATGTGACTAACGCAACTGGAGGTAGTCAGTATAGTACAGATTGCTGTCAGTATAGCGCTCTTGCGCGCCGTGGGTGCTCAGGCGAGCAGAGCTCGGAGGATGATAACGCTCCAATTCTTTTTCGCTTGTTCGCTCATAATTAATTAGAAATTAGGAATTAGAAATTAGGAATTTTGTTTAACCACAGATTTCACGGATTAACACGGATTATTTTTCTCGCAAAGGCGTCTAAGAATAGCTCTTTTTCTTTGTTTCTCGCCAAGGCGAGATGATTGGCTCTTTGAGCCTAACGTGTCTCTCGATAAGCCCCTTGCCATAAGCAAGCTTCTGCAAGTGCCTTCTCTCGATACACTGCTGACCTGGGGTCAGGTAATCATCTCTACGCAAAGGGCAAAGGTCGTGCTTTTAGCACTCACGCCAAGCCATGCGGACAGTGTAAGAAGTCCTCCCCCTTTAATGGGGGAGTTAGAGGGGGTCTCTTTGCGTAAGCGCCAGAGGCGCGTCTTTGCTCTTTTGCGTAACTAAGGACAACTGGCAGAGCCAGTGATGGAGCAATTAAGACATACTTGGTGAGCTTGCTCACATAAGGATGGGTTAATGAGCCATCAATACTCCGTAGGAGTTGTCCTTAGTCTTTGCGAGGAATAGAGAACCAGTTCCCGTTAACGTTCTTGCGCTCCAGTTGGTGCTCAGGCGCTTCGCGGAGCCCGTTCCCGTGGAGCTCAGCTTATGGCTGAGTCTCCTTTACTGGGTTCTTGATCACGAACTGGAAGTCGCCCTTAGAGCCGAGAGCGCGAGACTGAAGCTTAGAGCCCTCGCCAGCACCGTCACGGGTGTACTCAGGAGTGAAGATACACTTTGCGTTCTTGATGTTCTCCTTGATAGAGAAGTCCTTCTCAGTGAGAGCACCAGATGAGCGGAGTGAAACACCGAAGTAGCCG
>CAJODK010000015.1 GCA_905233245.1 uncultured Prevotella sp.
AAAAATAATGTGTAATTTTGCACTCCGATTTCCGATTATCGACGGGGAGATACTTAGAATCCCCACGGGTTGACGGTGTTAATAGTCGAGCGTTTGGCCACGCCGATGGTTAGTGAATCCGCGCCCTGAGACACTCAAGAGGTGAATTAGACTGCGCCTCGTCTCGCACGTACATTATTTATTAGTAACATTTCAATTTTAAAAGTCAAGAATGGACACTTTGAGTTACAAGACAATCTCCGCTAACAAGGAGACTGCAAATAAGGAGTGGGTCGTAGTTGATGCAACCGATCAGGTTGTTGGACGCCTCGCTTCTAAGGTGGCTAAGATACTTCGTGGTAAGTATAAGCCAAATTTCACACCTCACGCTGATTGTGGTGACAATGTTATCATCATCAATGCTGCTAAGGTGGTATTCACCGGTAAGAAGGAAACCGATAAGGTATATACACGTTACACTGGTTACCCAGGTGGTCAGCGCTTCAACACTCCAGCCGAACTTCGCAAGAAGAAGGATGGTGTGGACAAGATGCTGCGTCATGCCGTTAAGGGTATGTTGCCAAAGGGCATCCTTGGTCGCTCACTCATGAACAATCTCTTCATCTACGAGGGTACAGAGCACAAGCAGGAGGCTCAGAAGCCAAAGGCAATCGATATCAACCAGTATAAGTAAAAGTATAAAGAATAAAGACAATGGAAGTAATTAATGCAATCGGTCGCCGTAAGAGCGCTGTAGCTCGTGTATATCTCTCAGAGGGTACAGGCAAGATTACTATCAATAAGGTAGAACTCGAGAAGTATTTTCCATCAGCTATACTGCAGTACGTAGTAAAGCAGCCATTGGAGCTCCTCGAAGCAACAGAGAAGTATGACATCAAGGCAAACCTCGACGGTGGTGGCTTCACAGGTCAGAGTCAGGCTCTGCGCCTCGCTATTGCTCGCGCACTCGTTAAGGTTGATGCTGAGGACAAGAAGACTCTTAAGTCACAGGGCTTCCTCACACGTGATTCACGTGAGGTAGAGCGTAAGAAGCCAGGTCGTCCAAAGGCACGTCGTCGCTTCCAGTTCTCTAAGCGTTAATATTGCTATTTGTTTAGTATCTAAACTGCTGAGACTCGTGGCCTCAAAAGGGATGCGGCTACTTAGGGGTTGTGATTCTAAAGAAATCATAAAAGGAAAGTAAACAAACAATTAAAAAAGAAAAGAAAATGTCTAGAACAAATTTTGATCAGTTGCTTCAGGCAGGTTGTCACTTCGGACACCTCAAGCGTAAGTGGAATCCAGCTATGGCTCCATATATCTTCATGGAGCGTAATGGCATTCACATTATTGACCTCAATAAGACCATTCTCAAGGTTGACGAGGCTGCCGAGGCACTCAAGAACATAGCAAAGCAGGGTAAGAAGATTCTCTTCGTCTCTACTAAGAAGCAGGCTAAGGACGTAATCGCAGAGAAGGCGCAGAGTGTCGGCATGCCTTACATCAACGAGCGTTGGGCAGGTGGTATGCTTACCAACTTCCAGACTATCCGTAAGGCAATTAAGAAGATGGCTAACATTGACAAACTCACTGCTGACGGTACATACAGCAATCTCTCAAAGCGTGAGTTGCTCCAGATTTCTCGTCAGCGTGCAAAGCTTGAGAAGAACCTCGGTTCTATCGCTGACCTGACTCGTCTGCCATCTGCACTCTTCGTAGTTGACATAGAGAAGGAGCACATAGCTGTTAAGGAGGCACATCGTCTCGGCATACCTGTTTTCGGTATCGTTGATACCAATGCTAATCCTAACTTCGTTGACTTCGCTATCCCAGCTAACGATGATGCTAAGGACTCTATCGAGGTAATCCTTTCTGCATGCTGCGACGCTATCAACGAGGGTCTGCAGGAGCGCAAGGTAGAGAAGGCTGACGACAAGGCTGCTTCTCAGCAGGAGGATAAGCCAAAGGCTCGCAAGGCAGAGAAGGTTGCAAAGGCTGAGTCTCCAGTAGCAGAAGAGCCTAAGGCTGAGGAAGCACCAGCAGCAGAGGCAGAAGCTCCTGCAGCAGAATAACTTATAACTTGTAATTAGTAACTTATAACTTTTCGTAAGAAAAAATGGCTATAACAATGGAAAGCATCAAGACCCTTCGCGCTATGACTGGCGCAGGTCTTGCTGACGTAAAGAAGGCGCTGACAGAGGCTGATGGTGACATGGATCGCGCTAAGGAGATACTCCGCGAGCGTGGACAGGCTATCGCTGCTAAGCGTTCTGATCGTGAGACATCTAACGGTTGTGTACTCACCAAGAGCGAGAATGGCTTCTCTGCTATCATCGCCCTCAAGTGTGAAACTGACTTCGTGGCTAACGGAGCTGACTATATCAAACTGACACAGGACATTCTCGATGCAGCTGTTGCTGCAAAGGCAAAGAGCATCGATGAAATCAATGCACTCACTCTCGTAGGCGGTCAGACCGTAGCTGCTGCTGTAACAGAGCGCTCTGGCGTGACTGGTGAGAAGATGGAACTTGACGGTTACTCTTATCTTGAGGGTGACAACGTGTCTGTTTACAACCACATGAAGAAGAATACCCTCTGCACCATGGTTCAGACCAACAAGCCAGCAGAGGAGCAGGCTCACGTAGTAGCTATGCAGGTAGCTGCTTTGAAGCCAGTAGCTCTGAGTGAGGCTGACGTTGATCCAAAGATCATCGAGGAGGAGAAGAAGGTTGCTGCTGAGAAGACAAAGCAGGAGCAGCTCCAGAAGGCTATTGACAACGCACTCAAGAAGGCTGGTATCAACCCAGCACACGTGGACTCTGAGGACCACATGCAGTCTAATCAGGCTAAGGGCTGGATTACAGCAGAGGATGTTGCTAAGGCTAAGGAGATTATAGCTAACACCACCGTTAATATCCCAGAGCAGATGCTTGCTGGTATCGTTAATGGTCGTGTGAAGAAGTTCTACAAGGAGTCTTGCCTGCTTAATCAGGAGTTCATTCAGGACAGCAAGATGACTGTCTCTGACTATCTCAAAGCTGCTGACAAGGACCTCACCGTAGTTGCTTTCAAGCGTTTCTCACTTCAGGCAGACTAAAGCCCCTTTTGGGTTTTGATAATAATAAGGACGGGGCATTCTCTTGTGCTCCGTCTTTTTATTGTAAAAAAGATGAAGATATTCGCAGTCGGCATGAACTATGCCGCACACAATAAAGAGATTAAAACAGCGTTATTACAAAAGGGCGTCGGCTCCAGTGATGATGACTGCAATCGTGAACCTGTGATATTCACAAAGGCGGACAGTAGTTTGCTCAAGGACGGTAAACCGTTCTTTGTGCCAGACTTCATGGGACGCATTGATTATGAGACAGAGGTAGTGGTTCGCATATCAAAGCTAGGAAAGAGCATTGACAAGAAGTTTGCCCATCGCTACTACGATGCAGTCACATTGGGCATTGACTTCACCGCTCGTGACCTGCAGAAGAAACTCCGCGAGGAACAGAAACCTTGGGAGATTTCCAAGGGTTTCGATGGCTCAGCCGTGATAGGAGAGTGGATAGAGAAAGATAAACTGCCTGATATACAGGCGCTTCACTTCAATATGGAGATGAACGGTGAACTCCGTCAGGAAGGTTGTACAAGTGATATGTTATGCTCCGTTGATGGCCTGATAGCCTACATCTCGCAGTTTTTCACACTAAAAACGGGCGACTTGCTCTTTACGGGCACACCAGTTGGGGTAGGAGAGGTGAAACCTAACGACCATATCGTAGGCTACCTCGAAGAGAGAAAAGTACTTGATTTCTATTGCAGATAGGATTCTTACATATCATAGCAGTATTGTTGCTGTGTATGCCTTTCTCTAAGGCATATTCGGCAAGTGAGTTTGTTGACCTTACCGCTGATGAAATGAGCATAGACAGCGTTCTGCCCCAGCAGACCTGCTTTTTTTCTCTCCCCAAGAACTATCGTGACTCCATATATACCATCCGTTTGCTGTATCCCGAATATTTGCCTCTGACAAAGAAAGAGATACGTCGCTATAAGCAATTGACAGGTGGCGTAGAGGCTCCTTTAACTCCTACCATGGAGTATGTCTATGCTCGCGAACGCACAGAGAATCAGCTCTATGCTTACTTTACACCAATTGTTAAGCAGGGTAAGCGATACTATTACGTTTCTTCATACAAGCCCTCATTGCAGGCCACAGCCAAGGCCACTTCCCAATCTCTTACCTCCGACCTCTTACCTCTTACCTCTAGCGCATCAGATAGCTATAAGCCTTCTTCCGTTCTGAGTACTGGCAAATGGGCAAAGATTAGTGTTTCTTCTACAGGCATACATCGTCTTACTGCTGATGTCATTCGCAAGGCTGGCTTCAGCGATATGGCAAAGGTTCGTGTATACGGTTTCGGTGGCAATCTCGTGCCCGAGATGCTTACTCAGGAGTGGATAGCCGAACACGATGATCTCCCAGAGGTGCCTACTGTCACTATTGATGGCGAGAAGTTCTTCTATGCCTTAGGTCCAGTCTCATGGTCTAGTGCTACGACTACCAATCGCACCCGCAATCCTTACTCTGATGTGGGGTGCTATTTTATTACCGAAATTGAAGGCGATGCTGCCACCACCACAGAGGAGGCTCTCTTGGCTCAGGTAAGTTCCAGTAACGATGCTCGTCACTATCTCTATGAGGTGGATGACTACGCATGGACGGAGATGGGCCGCAATCTCTATGACAAGACACCTATCAACTCTGGTACGATCAAGACCTACACAATTCCTGTTGCTGAGACCAGTACCTCTGCAACCCTCTTGGTAAATCTTACAGCAGGCTCTGGTTCCTCTGTCACAGTTTCAACTGTTGATGGCATTGATTCCTATACTTACTCTTTCTCCAAAATGGCATCCAACTATGAGAAAGTACGTGACTTCGCTCACTCTTTCTCTTACGATGCAGATGCATTGGCAAAGTGCGCTAAGGACGAAGCGGGCAATTATCTTGTGCCAGTATATATCAACTGCACATCAGGTGGTCCCATTCGTCTCGACTACATTTCTGCCGCCTTCGATGGTGTCAAAGGACCTGTCACTCTGAGTGCTGCTAACTATCCATCTGTCAATTACGTTTATAACATTACCAATCAGAATCACCATGCTGACAAGCCTGTTGACCTCGTCATCATTATTCCTACCTCACAGAAGTGGTACAGTCAGGCCAAGCGTTTAGGTGAACTGCATGTCAAGGAGGAGAAGGAGGCTTTCAGTAATGCTGACTTCACGTATAGCATTGTGCCTGCTGATGAACTCTACAATGAGTTCTCCAGTGGTACACCAGATGTTTCAGCATACCGTCGTTACCTCAAGATGTTTTACGACCGTGCCAAGAGTGCTGGTGACAAAATGCCTCAGTCCGTGCTCCTCTTTGGTGATTGTAAGTGGGATAACCGTCTTAAGACGCTATCTGCCTACGATGTTGACGATATGCTGCTCATTTATGAGACAGAGGATTCAGAGTTTACCACCTCTTCTACTGGCGTTGACGATTTTATCACCATTCTCGGTGATGGTGTAACTATTCATCAGTCGGGGTACAGTTCGTCAGCCTTGCGCTTTGATATGGGCGTGGGGCGTCTCTGTGTCAATTCGCTTTCTCAGGCTACACAGATGGTAGATAAGATAGAAACTTATATGTCTCGTCGCTATTCTGGTAAGTGGGTAACTAGCGTCATGTATGCTGCAGATGATGATGGTAGTGCTGGCAACACCCACATGACCGCCATCAATCGCAATGCAGACAATCTCATTAATAAGGAGCTGGGCTTCGACGTCAAGAAAGTGCTTCTCGATGCTTACGAGCGCCAGTCGACTTCCACAGGTCTGCGTTATGAAGGAGCTCATAACGATATTATCAAGACTCTCAATGAGGGCGCTCTTGTATTCAATTATGGTGGTCATGCTTCTCCTGTGCAGTATTCTGATGAGTGTGTTTTCACTCTCGCTGATGCTAAAGCTCTCAGAGGCAATAACTACTCCTTAATGTACACTGCGGCATGTGAGACGATGCCATTCGACCAAACTACAGACAATATTGGTTGTGCCGCAGTCCATAATACAGAGGGTGGTGCTATTGCCTATCTTGGTACTCTGCGTACCGTATATGCAAACCTGAATGAGTCTCTCAACGATGCCTTCATGGACTATCTCATCCCCAGTGACTACGACGGTCTGCCAGTGACCATTAGTGAAGCCTTGCGTCAGGCCAAAAATTACATGGTGACTACGGGACGTGACCGTAGTATCAATAAGCATCAATATCACATTTTCGGAGACCCTGCTCTGCGTTTAGCCATTCCTCGTTACAAAACTGTAGTGGATCAAATCAACAATGTTGGTACAAGTGATATTGTTGAGGCTAAGGCAAATCAGGTCGTTAATGTCAAAGGACATGTTGAGACTTTCGGTGGTCAGAAACTCACGGACTACAAAGGTACTGCATACGTTTTTGTCAAGGATGCCAAGGAGGCCGTCACCACTCGTAATAATGACGGCAAGTCGCAGATTACCTATCTTGACCGCCTCAATACTATATATAAAGGTACTGCGAGTGTCAATGATGGTGAGTTTACTATCAATTTCCGTGTAGGAAGTTATATTATTGACAATGGCGATACAGGTCTCATCAATGTCTATACTTCCAGTAGCAGTGGTACGCCCTCTGCTTTCGGAGAATCTACAGACATTCTCTTCACTGGTGTTGAGGAAGTGAAGAATGATGAGGAAGGTCCAGAGATAGACCTTTATCTCAATAGTCCGCGTTTCGTAAATGGTGGTACTGTCGGTACTACGCCATATCTCCATGCAGTTCTTGAAGATAAGGACGGGCTTGATGTTATGGGCAACACTGTAGGTCACAATATAGAACTAGTCATCGACGGTGATGCTACAAAGACCTACAATCTTAACGATTACTTCCTCTTCGATGATGGTAGCTACACTCAGGGAACCGTTTACTACGTCATTCCAGCCCTTACCTCTGGTAGCCACACGCTTCGTTTGCGTGCTTGGGATATTTTGGGCAATATGTCAGAGAAGGACATTTCCTTCAGTGTTGATGCAGGCCTACAGCCCTCCATCTCTGATGTAGTCATTTCGCCCAATCCTGTAAAGGGTGCAGCTAATTTCTACATATATCATGACTTCCAGGGCAGCAATGCGGAAATCAATATCGACATAATTGATACAGCAGGACGCCTCGTTCAGACCAACACCTGGTATCAGGCGCTCTCTGTCTCAGAGGGTAGGACGTCGTTCCTGTGGTACCCCAATATCGCTAATGGTCTTTACCTCTATCGTGTGCGTCTCACCTGCGATGGCGTTCATTATGTCACGAAGACTAAAAAACTCATTGTAGCGCAATAATACGATACTGAAAACGTTAGTTAAGAGTATGAATAGACTACATAAAATACTGGCGGCCCTGCTAATGTTCAATGTTCAATGTTCAATGTTCAATGAACTACATGCCGCCGACTCCAAGACCAGCATGTTCAATCCCATCCACACAGCGATGGTGTCAAACAACATAGCTCCAGATGCTCGTGCAGGTGGTATGGGTGATATCGGTGCAGCTACCGATCCTGACTGTGCTTCACAGTACTGGAATCCTGCTAAGTATCCCTTCTGTATCTCTCGCGCAGGAGTGCAACTCAGCTATACCCCTTGGCTGCGTCAGTTGGTCAGTGATATGAACATTGCCTATTTGTCTGGTTACTACCGCATAGGTGACTACAGTGCTATCTCAGCTTCTCTTCATTACTTTTCGCTTGGTGAAGTGTATTTTGCTGATGAGTCAGGTGCTGCCGACCTCAGTCAGAGTATCAAGCCTTACGAGATGTCATTTGATGTAGCCTATTCGCTGATGCTTTCCGAGAAATTCTCTATAGCAGCAGGTGTGCGTTATCTCCTCTCTGACATTTCTTACTCTCGTACGGAGGAGTCCTCCGCTGCCAGTGCATTCGCAGCAGACCTAGCATGCTATTATCAGAACTATGTCAATATTGGTCAGCGTGAGTGCCAACTTGGTCTCGGCCTGAGCCTGAGGAATATGGGTTCTAAGATGAAATTTGCCGGCACCAACCGCTCAGAGTTTATTCCCACCAACCTGCGTATCGGTGCAGCTCTTATGATACCTATCAACGACTATAACCGCTTCACTATCGCAGCTGATGCCAACAAACTTCTCGTGCCTACGTATCCTACCATAGAGCAGTATATGGAGGCCTATGCCAAAGGTGAGACCACAGTAGGTGATGGCACCAACGACTCCAGCAATCTTGAGGCATATGCTGACGAGGTATATTACAACAAAAGTTCCATCGGCGGCATGTTCTCCAGCTTCGGTGACGCCCCAGGCGGTTTCAAGGAGGAATTGGAAGAGATACAGTGGAGCATCGGTGCAGAGTACGTTTATAATGACCGTTTCTCTCTCCGTGCAGGTTATCATGATGAGGCACAGTCTAAGGGTAATCGTAAGTACTTCACCGTCGGTGCAGGTTTTCGCATGAGTGCTTTCACCCTTGATGCTGCCTATGTCATCTCTACGGCGAAGTCTAATCCTCTTGACCAGACATTACGCTTCTCGCTCAACTTTGATCTTGATGGCATCAAGGATCTATTTGGTCGCAGATAAAAACTAAAAAGATATGAATATATTAGAACTTTCAGAACAAGAGATAGGACGCAGGGAGAGCCTGCAGGAACTTCGTAATATGGGCATCGATCCATATCCTGCAGCAGAGTTTCCTACCGATGCGTTCTCTACAGAGATAGTCGAGAATTTCGTTGACCTGCCAGTGATGGGCAAGGATGAAGAAGGCAATGATGTTCGTGAAGCAGCCACGCCGGAGAATAGCCGCATCGTCAGCATTGCTGGTCGTATGATGTCACGCCGTATTATGGGTAAGGCAGGCTTTGCCGAACTGCAGGACTCTCGAGGTCGCATACAGGTGTATGTACAGCGTGACGAACTCTGCCCAGGCGAGGATAAGGATTATTATAATAAGGTATTCAAGAAACTCCTTGACATCGGTGACTTTATCGGCGTCAAGGGTTATGTTTTCCGTACCAAGACGGGTGAGATTTCCGTTCATGCTCAGCAGCTCACGCTCCTTAGTAAGTCTCTCAAGCCACTGCCTATTGTGAAATACAAGGATGGTGTGGCATATGACAAGTTTGATGACCCCGAACTACGCTATCGTCAGCGATACGTTGACCTCGTGGTCAATGAAGGCGTGAAGGATACCTTCCTCAAGCGTGCTACCATTGTGCGCACCCTGCGAAACATCCTCAATGAAGCAGGCTATACCGAGGTGGATACCCCGATATTGCAGAATATACCAGGTGGTGCCAGTGCGCGTCCCTTCATGACTCACTTCAATGCCCTCAATCAGGATATGTACATGCGTATCGCTACCGAGTTGTACCTGAAGCGACTCATCGTAGGTGGTTTCGAGGGCGTCTATGAGATAGGCAAGAACTTCCGTAACGAGGGCATGGACAAGACCCACAACCCTGAGTTTACCTGCATGGAGCTCTACGTCAGCTACAAGGACCTCAACTGGGGTATGACGTTTACAGAGCAGATGCTGGAAAAAATATGCACTGCAGTCAACGGTAAGCCAGAAGTGGAGATAGACGGCAAGGTAATCTCCTTCAAGGCGCCATTCCGCCGCCTGCCTATCCTTGATGCTATCAAGGAGAAGACAGGCTACGACCTCTATCCTATGTCAGAGGATGAGATACGTGAGGTGGCAAAAAAACTCGATATTGAGGTGGATGAGACTATGGGTAAGGGCAAACTCATCGATGAGATATTCGGTGAGACTTGTGAGGGAACCTTCCTCCAGCCTACCTTCATTACAGACTATCCAGTTGAGATGTCACCGCTGACCAAGATGCACCGCTCTAAGCCAGGACTGACAGAGCGTTTCGAACTGATGGTCAACGGCAAGGAACTTGCTAACGCCTACTCAGAGCTCAATGACCCTATAGACCAGGAAGAGCGCTTCGTAGAGCAGATGCGTCTTGCTGACAAGGGTGACGATGAGGCGATGATTATCGACCACGACTTCCTCCGCGCCTTGCAGTACGGTATGCCACCAACCTTCGGTATAGGCATTGGTATCGACCGTCTCGTAATGCTCCTCACTGGCAAGTTTGCCATTGGTGAGGTAATGCTCTTCCCGCAGATGAAACCAGAGGCTAAGACACCACAGAGCAGTAAGGCAGAGTGGGCAGAGATAGGCGTTGGTGAGGACTGGGTGCCAGTGCTTCGCAAGGCAGGTTTCAATCTCATTCAGAATATCAAGGACGAGAAGCCCCAGGGCCTTCAGCAGAAGATAGGTGATATTGTCAAGAAGTACAAACTCGACATGCAGAAACCTACTGTGGATGAGATAGCACAGTGGATAGAGAAGGCAAATGTTTGATTGCGGTAAAATAGCAGTAATCGGTGGTGGTAGTTGGGCAACGGCTATTGCCAAGATTATCCTAGACAGTACCCACCAGATAGGATGGTACATGCGCAGAGATGACCGTATTGAGGACTTCAAGCGCATGGGGCATAACCCTGCATATCTCACCAGCGTCCATTTCAACCTCGATGAGATAGAATTTACCTCCGATATCAATAAAATAGCGTCAGAGTACGATACGCTGGTCTTCGTCACCCCGTCGCCTTACATGAAGAATCACCTTAAGAAACTTCGTGTGCGACTGCGTGACAAATTTGTCATTACTGCTATCAAGGGTATTGTACCCGACGAGAATCTCTGTTGTTCGGAGTACTTCCATGAGGTACTTGATGTACCGACAGACAATCTCGCCTGCATCGGTGGTCCTTCACACGCTGAGGAGGTGGCCTTGGAGCGTCTCACTTACCTCACCGTTGGCTGTGCTGACCTTGACAAGGCAGAGGCCTTCGCCAATGTCCTTGCCAATCGTTATGTCAAGACCAAGGTCTCTGATGATGTCATTGGCATCGAGTACGCCTCCGTGCTCAAGAATGTCTATGCTATAGCTGGCGGTATCTGTTCAGGATTGAAGTATGGTGACAATTTCCATGCTGTCCTTATGTCTAATGCCTTGCAGGAGATGTCGCGATTCCTTGATGCCATACACCCCATAGAGCGTCGCATGGAGGATTCTGCCTATATGGGTGACCTGCTCGTTACGGGTTACAGTAATTTCTCTCGCAACCGTACCTTCGGCACCATGATAGGCAAGGGTTATTCCGTCAAGAGCGCACAGATAGAGATGGAGATGATAGCCGAGGGATATTTCGGTACTAAGTGTATGAAGGAGATAAACCGCCACATGCACGTCAATATGCCAATCCTTGATGCAGTCTATAATATCCTCTATGAGCGCATCTCTCCACAGGTGGAGATAAAGTTGCTGACCGACTCCTTCAGATAACTTAATACATTTGCAAGAAGCATAAGAACTTTTAATAAAAGACAGAAAATCTAAATAAAAATCGTAACTTTGCAAAGAACATTATGCATGTAGATATGAAAGAATGTGTATTGATATCAGGTGGAGCAGGATATATTGGCTCACACACTGCCGTAGAACTCACTCAGGCAGGTTATGATGTAGTGATAGTTGACAACTTCTCCAATTCTGATATGGATGCCGTAGAGGGCGTTCGCAAGATAACGGGAGTGGATATTCCCTTCGAACTCGTAAACACCTGCGACATAGAGGCTCTCAGAGGTGTTTTCGATAAATATCAGTTTAATTCCGTTATCCATTTTGCTGCCTATAAGGCTGTCGGTGAGTCTCTGGAGAAACCGCTGATGTACTATCAGAACAATCTCACTTCCTTTATGAACATCTGCCAACTGATGCTGGAGTATGAGCGCCCTAACATCCTCTTCTCTTCATCAGCTACCGTATATGGTGATGCAGAGCAGTTGCCCGTAACCGAACAGACAGAGCGCAAACCTGCTGAGTCACCTTACGGCAACACTAAGCAGATGGCAGAGGACATCCTTCGTGACTGCTGCAAGGCTTACCCCGTGATGCATGGTGTGGCACTGCGTTATTTCAATCCCGTAGGTGCTCATCCGTCAGCACTCATCGGCGAACTGCCACGGGGCGTGCCCAATAATCTTCTGCCCTTCGTCACCCAGACTGCAGCGGGAGTGCGTGAATGCCTGTCTGTTTTCGGCAATGACTATGACACCCCTGACGGAACCTGCCTGCGTGACTATATCGATGTTGTCGATTTGGCAAAGGCTCATGTGGCTACCATCAATCGTATGACACAGGGCAGGATGAAGCAGGACTACGAGATATTCAACGTAGGAACAGGTCGTCCTGTATCGGTGTTGGAATTGGTCACCAAGTTTGAGCAGGTCAATGGTCTCAAACTCAACTACAAGATAGTGGGACGCCGTCCTGGTGACGTTCCTGCTGTATGGGCTGATGTGACTCTTGGCAATGAGGAACTCGGTTGGAAGGCTGAGCGTACACTCGAAGAGACTCTTGCAGCAGCATGGCAGTGGGAGAAGCACGTTCGCAACTTATAACTTATAACTTGTAACTTATATCTTACGCTAGTTATGAAACCAACACTTTTTCTTTTAGCAGCAGGTATGGGCAGCCGTTACGGTGGCCTGAAGCAACTTGACGGTCTGGGACCCAATGGTGAGACAATCATGGACTACAGCATCTACGATGCCATCCAGGCTGGTTTTGGCAAGATAGTATGGGTAATCCGCAAGGACTTCGAAGAGCAGTTCCGCTCGCAGATACTCTCCAAGTACGAGGGCAAGGTGCAGTGCGAACTCTGTTTTCAGGCTCTTGATGCCCTGCCAGAGGGCTTCAGCGTACCTGAAGGTCGTACCAAGCCATGGGGCACCAATCACGCCATACTGATGGGTAAGGATGTCGTTAAGGAACCCTTCTGCGTCATCAATTGTGATGATTTCTATGGCAGGGACAGTTTTATGGTGATGGGTAAGTACCTCTCCTCTCTCGCTGACGATGCCAAGGGCCAGTATGCTATGGTGGGCTATCGCGTGGGAAATACCCTGTCAGAGAATGGCACCGTCTCTCGTGGTGTCTGCTCTAAGGATGCCCAGGAGAATCTCACCACATGTATAGAGCGCACCAAGATAGAGCGCCAGCCTGATGGCAGCGTTGCATACCGCAAGGACAATAAGGAGGATGGCGAGTGGGTGACTATCGATGAGAATACCCCTGTCTCCATGAATGTATGGGGCTTCACCCCAGATTACTTCGAGTACTCAGAGCAGATGTTCAGGGATTTCCTCTCTGACCCTAAGAATCTGGAGAGTCCTAAGTCAGAGTACTTCATTCCTATGGCTGTCAACAAACTCATCAACGATGGTACTGCCACTTGCAAGGTGCTCGACACCACTGCCAAGTGGTTTGGCGTGACCTACGCAGAAGACCGTCCTGCGACGGTTGCCCGCATCCAAAAACTCGTTGATGACGGCATTTATCCCGACAAACTCTTCTAAGATGTAAAAAAGTTCTGAAAAAATTTGGTGGTTTCAGAGAAAAGCAGTAACTTTGCACCCGCAAATCAGAACGATGGGGTATGGTGTAATGGTAACACTGCAGATTCTGGTCCTGCCTTTCCTGGTTCGAATCCGGGTACCCCAACCAAGTCGCTAAGAAGTTTTTCGCAACTGCTTAGCGATTTTTTTTGTCCGTTTATTTTTTTTTTGTAACTTTGTACCCTAAACGACCAAACAACTAAAAAACTAAATAATATGAAAAGACTATTTCTCTCGTGCCTGGTAATGGCAATCAGCCTTCTCTCAGTCAATGCCGCTGAGGGTTGGGATCAGCAGGTGTATGACGGTATCATCGCACGTATCAAGGCTCCAGTATTCAAGGCTAAGGAGTACAAGATTACCGACTTCGGTGCTTCCACCTCTGCCACTGCTGCCAAGAATCAGAAGGCTATCAATAAGGCTATCGCTGTCTGTTCCAAGAAGGGTGGCGGCAAGGTCATCGTGCCTGCTGGCCTGTATATGACGGGTGCCATCACCCTGAAGTCCAATGTCAACCTCGTAGTGGAGGAGGGCGCTACCCTGCGTTTCGCCTTTGACCGCGACCTGTATCCTAACGTGGAGACACGCTGGGAGGGTCTCAACATAGTAAACTATCAGCCTTGCATCTATGCCGTTGATGCACAGAATATAGGTCTTACCGGCAAGGGTGTCATCGATGGCTATGGTTCCAACGAGCGTTGGTGGTACATGAAGGGCAACAAGCATCACGGTTACCACGAGGGTGTCGATGAGTGGCAGGGCAAGGATGCCGTTGGCACTCGTGCCGACCTGCTCAAGATGGCTGACAATGGTGTGCCTACCAAGGAGCGCATCTTCGGCAAGGGCAAGGGACTGCGTCCACAGTTGGTAAACTTCGTTCGCTGTCAGAATGCTATCATCGAGGGTGTCGAACTCCGTGACTCTCCGTTCTGGGTTATCCACCCACTGTTTGTCAAGAACCTCACCGTTCGCAATGTGACCATCTTCAATGACGGTCCTAACGGCGACGGTTGTGACCCAGAGTCATGCGAGGACGTCCTCATTGAGGGTTGCACCTTCCATACTGGCGACGACTGTATCGCACTGAAGTCAGGACGTAATGCAGACGGTCTGAAGGCCAATGTACCTTGTAAGAATATCATCATCCGTGGTTGTAAGATGGCTGACGGACATGGTGGCGTCGTTATAGGCTCTGAGATTTCTGGCGGTTGCGACAATATCTTCGCAGAGGACTGCGAGATGGATTCTCCTAACCTTGACCGCGTGCTCCGCATCAAGACCAATACCTGTCGTGGCGGTATCAACCAGAATATCTTCATTCGCAATATCAAGGTGGGTCAGTGCCGTGAGGCTGTCGTACGTATCAACCTCGTATATGAGCCAGCAGAGATTGCAGAGCGTGGTCACATCCCTACCGTTCGCAATGTCTGGGTGGAGAATGTCAACTGCAACAAGTCTCAGTACGGTGCTCGCTTCAACGGTCTCGAAGAGGAAGCGCAGATTTACAATATCAACATCAAGAACTGTAAGTGGAACAACATCCAGAAGATGCCTGTTGAGGTGACGGGTAAGACTCGTGACATCCGTCTCGAGAATGTAAGCTTCGGATGGTAAACAGGGTGCCTTACTCAGAATGGAGTAGGGCACTCTATTTTTATGGTCTCATGTGTGAATGGATGCTCGAAAGTGAGGCGTGTGGCATGCAGCATCATGCGCTCGGCATGGGTGTTGCCATAGAGAGGGTCGCCCACGATGGGACTATTTAGCCCATCGGGATGAGCACAGTGAATGCGTAGCTGATGCGTCCTGCCAGTCAGGGGAAATAGGCGCACTCGGTTCCCATCGATAAACTCATACTCCGTTACCGCCTCCTTACCATTCTCATAGTCCACCCGTTGCATGGGACGATGCTCAAAGTCTGCACTAAGCGGCAGAGAGATAACCCCCTTGCTGCATGACGGTTCTCCCCCTAACTGGGGGGACTTGAGGGGGGCTACTATCGCCTCATACTCCTTCCTTACCTTATCATGCTCAGCAAAAAGGCGTTGCATAGCCACGAAGGCATCTTCGGTCTTGGCAAAGAGCAGTATGCCCGATGTGTCCATGTCGAGACGATGACAGGCTTTGACCCTTAGACCTTTGACCTTTGACCTTTGACTTTTGACCATCTCTTCCGCGTTTGGCAGATTACGTTTCCCGGGCACGGAGAGCAGTCCTGATGGTTTGTTGATGGCGAGGTAATAGTCGTCCTCCCAAAGCACTTCCAGCTCCCTCTCTGCGGGAGAGGGCGGGGGGAGAGGTCTGAAGGGATACACCACACAGTCCTCAGGCATCATATACCAAAGCAGTGGCATGCACTTCGCCTGGCAGGGTTCGTAGAACTGTCCGTGATGGCGTATCACACCCTTTGGTGACTCGCCATACCAGAATTCTGCCACTGCCAGCGGTTTCAGACCGTGCTGATTGGCATAGTTCAGGAGCTTAGGGGTGCAACATTCGCCCGTTCCGCTTGGTGGCACCACCTGTTTTGAACCCGTCCGTTGGGCGTACTCGGTAAATATGGATAGGATCTCCCTCCCTGCGGGGGAGGGTAGGGGAGAGGTTACTGTGAACTGACTAAACAGCCACCTCTGCAGAGCCTGCGAACGCTCCTTGCGCTCATGTTTCATCTCCTCCACCTCTCGTGTGCGCTTACCCTTGGGCAACTGAGCCTCTGCCTCCCTAATTCTTCTGTTCAGTTCGCTGATTTCCGCCTCGTGAGTCTTGAAGTATCCGTCAGGTTGCAGGTAGTCGTAGATGGCGGGCACATACCCTTCCCAGTCGCTTCTTCCGCATATCTGTCCGGAGTAAGCCTTGAGCACCCGCCCGCCCTCTGCTATGAGAAACCCAAACATCTTGCCGCGACTTACCTCCTCGCGCCATTCCTCATGGCTTTCTACATCCGCAATTATCTCATCACGTATGGTCTTAAAGTTCACTAAGGTGTCTTTCGATAGGTATTCCACGGTTTTTGTCTTCGTTGTCCTTGTTCATGTCTATCCAGTGGTGTAGCATGTCCATAGCGTAGCGTGTGGCATTTTTGAGCATATCGCCATCTTGCAGACGTCCCACGATGATGCTTGAGAATATATCGCCCGTGCCGGGGAATGCTACGGGTATCTCTTCGTAGGGCAGTAGGAAGTGCGTATCGCTGTAGTGGTTGTAGCCCACCACGGCGTGCTCTCCGTTTACTATACAACTGGTGATGATGACCGACCGTGCTCCGATTTTGCGCACCTTATCGACCAGTTCCTCTGCCTCCTCGCTGGTGATGCCCTCCTCATGGTATGGCATGTCCGTCAGCAGGCACGCCTCGGTGTAGTTGGGGAAACACAGGTGTGCCACTCTGAGCATCTCCCTCATGCAGGCGATGGTGCGCTCGTCAGCACCGCCATAGAGTTTGCCATAGTCGCCCATTACAGGGTCCACAAACACTACAGTGCCCCTTGCTGCCTGTTTTCTGCAATACTGTGCCACCATCTGTGCCTGTTCTTCGCTCGCCATGAATCCCGTTGTGATGGCATCAAAGCGGAATCCCAGTTCTTCCCACTTCTCCAGCGCCTCCTTTATATAAGAGGTGCTCTCCATTATGGCGTACTTGCCATAGGGGAAAGTATTGCTGATGAGCATTGTGGGCAGGGTGAATACGTCGTGCCCCATATACGAGAATATGGGCATCTGTGCCGCTGCAGCCACTTTGCCGTAGCCGCACATGTCACTTACTATGAGAATCTTGCTTTTTTTCATTATTTGGGTGCAAAGGTACTAATATTTTTGCTATTCTCGTAATTATTTTGTAATTTTGTACCCCAAACCACCAAACGACTAAACAACCAAACGACTAAACAACCAAACGACTAAACAATATGAAAAGACTATTTCTCTCATGCCTGGTAATGGCAATCAGCCTTCTCGCCGCCAATGCTGACGTGCAGGTGAAGGAAAAACTCAATCGTGCTCCCGTGGCCGTCAAGACCTCTCAGGGCATCCTCGTTTCATGGCGCTACCTCTCCAGCGATGGCGATGCTACCTTCTCGGTGTATCGCAACGGCACTCTCCTAAAGGAAGGCATAGCTGATGTTACCAATTACCTCGACGCCAACGGCTCTGCCGGCGACACCTACAAGGTGGTTAGCAGCAAGGGTGGCGAGGCTGAGTGCAAGGCTTGGGATAATATGTTTACCAAGATAAGCCTGCCTCGTCCTGCAGCTATAAAGAGCGGAAACACCACGGGTCGCTATCGTCCAGATGATATTTCCGTTGGAGACCTTGATGGTGACGGCGACTATGAATTTGTTTTAAAGTGGATGCCAGACAACCAAAGAGATAATGGAGAGAAGGGCTATACTTCTCCATGTATTCTTGAGGCTTATGAATTTGACGGCACACGCTTGTGGCAGGTAAACCTTGGTCTTAACATTCGTTCAGGCAATCACTACACTCAGTTCCTTGTATATGACTTTGATGGTGACGGCAAGGCTGAGATGATTTGTAAGACAGCCCCAGGCTCTAAGGATGGACTTGGCAAATATGTAAGCGCAGTTGGCGATGCTACCATTCAGGCAGTTGATAATTCAAAAACATACGTCAACTCAAATGGTCATGTGACAGATGGTGAGGAGTTCCTCACAGTATTCAACGGTCAGACAGGTGCTGCTATGCATACTATATGGTATTCTCCAAATAGGGGAATGGTAGATTTCCCAACATCGGCAAGTACGTACAGTTCATCTTGGAAAGATACAAATAATAATCGTGGCAACAGACATAATGCTGCTGTTGCTTATCTTGACGGACCTAACCAACTTCCTTCAGCCATTATGCAGCGTGGCTACTATTATCATTGCTACCTGTGGGCTGTTGACTATCGCGATGGTCAACTCAAGACTCGTTGGCTCCATAAGGGTACGTCGGAGACGGCGTGGAGTGTAGTTGATGCTGCAGGTTCAGAATTGGCTAATCAGACTACTGATCCTGTAGCCTCTCAGGGTAAGTCAAGTTACGGACAGGGCGTACACGGTATATCTATTGGCGACGTTGACGGTGATGGTAAAGACGATATTGTTACGGGTGGCGCCTCTATCGGTTCAGACGGCAAGTTGCTTTGCTCTACAGGTTTCGGTCATGGTGATGCCATACATCTTGCACCTCTGAACCCAGACCGTGACGGCTTGCAACTCATGATGCCTCATGAGGAAACATCTTCTTTCGGCAGCTTTGGCTGGGATGTTCATGATGCAAAGACAGGTGAGGTGTTGTTCAGCGCCAATAGTAGCGAAGATAACGGACGTGGTCTTGCGGCAGACTTCATTCCTGCTAAGAGAGGCTTTGAGTTCTGGTCTTCTGCTGACGGCAATATGCGCTCATGTGTTGACGGCACTGTAGTTAACAGCAGCAAGCCCGATACAAACTTCCGCATCTATTGGACTGGTGACCCATATGACCAGACATTCGACGGACACTACAACAAGGATGCGGGTATTTCCTCGCCAAATATACGTTCGTTCAACTCAACTTCTGGCAAAATCTTTACCTTCCAGGAGTTTAAGACTTTCGGTCAGCCACAGACATGTAACACCACAAAGGCTACGCCATGTTTGCAGGCAGACCTTATGGGTGACTGGCGTGAGGAGCTTATTATGACAGGTTATGAGACAGACTGGAGCGCTTCAACATGTGACTTGCTCATCTTCTCTACTCCAGAGCCAACAGAGTATAAGGTTCCTTGCCTTATGGAAGACCATCAGTATCGTATGGCTATTGCTTGGCAGAACGCCAGCTACAATCAGCCTCCACACCTCAGCTATTATCTGCCGGACTATCTTGGTGTTGATGGTTCTACATATGTAACTCAGACTGCAAGCCATGCTCCTGCAGGAACAGTGGAGCCGACGATTGAGGAGACTGACAAGTTGGATTCAGACCATAAGCCTTCTGCTGATAAGGAAGTATATACAGGAACAAGCTTTACGTGCGGTGCCAATGGCGAGTTGACAAATACGTATACTAAGACAGGTTACCTTAAGGTTCGCACGGGCAACAATATCGATGCCGAGTCGGGTTATGGTACGATTACGTTCACAGTGAACAAGGGCTTCCGTATTACCTCTTTAAAACTCGAAGGCTACTCGAACAACGACTCTCAATTGGCAGACCGTTCTATCTATATGAAGAAAATCTTTGTAGATGGTGTTGAGTTTGACAATGATGAGGTAACTTTCCCTGGTGGTACGGCAGGTCAGACACCTGTTATAAAGAACTATAATGCGCTTGATGCAAAGGAGTCCATCGTGTTAATGTTTGATAATTCAAATATCGTTGCTAAAGAGGAGGATACGAACGGCAAGAACAAGCAGATATTCCTAAAGGCAGTGTTTACCTACGAGAACCTTTCTGCAGGAAAGACCGAGGTGGTTGTTGCTGCTGGTTCAGACAAGGCTGTCGTTTCGGGTATATGCTATACTACTGGTGAAAAAGAGGAATATACAGATTCAAGCACCGACGGCTATGTCAAGGTGCGCACTGGCAACAATAGCAATACCATAACCTATAACGTCAAGGAAGGCTACACAATCATCGGCGTAAAGGTAGAGGGCTACTCCAACAATAAGTCAACTACGGCAGACCGTTCCATCAGTCTCACCACAGTGGCTGTTGACGGTTCGGTTATCGATGGCTCAACATCTGCCCCTTCTCTCATTCTCCCCGGAGGCACAGCAGGACAAACTCCAGTAAGCAAGTCGTACTCTGATTTCGAAGCCACTCAGAGTATAGTTCTCTCTTTTGACAACTCAAATATAGATTCTGCAGATTCTGCAGGCAAGAACAAGCAAGCCTACTTAAAAGTTACGTTCACCTATCTTGTAAATGATGAGTCTGGCATAGCCGAACTTAAGGAGTCAGCTGTTGTTAATGGCTTGACAAACGGTAAGGTCCTGCGCTCTGGCAAGCTATATATCATCAAGGATGGCAAGGCGTATAACGCTGCTGGTCAGCGAGTGGAGTAAGAGCATAGACATAGCGCTGCTAAAGCTAAGATATAACACTGCTAAAGCATAGATGTGGTAAGGTTAAAGCTTAGCTGAAAGAAAACAAAATAGCTTGATTTGTTCAACAAATCAAGCTATTTTGTTTTACAATTCAACCTGTTTCGTTTTACAATTCAGGTTGAATTGTTATTTTCGAGTTATCTTGAGAGCACGTAAAACCTTATGAATAAGGGTGCGATTCTTACGGTCTATGTGTGCATCGAGCAAGCGGGTGTCAGGGGATAGGGGAGTGATGTCATAATCAGCGAGTGATGCGGGTATGAGGCATGAGTTGCCCTCTCGCAGCTCTATCTCCTTCTCGGGACCGTTGTAGTTGCGCATGACGATTTTGCAACTGCCCTTGATGCACATGGAGATAATGAAAGAATCGTATTTGATAAGGTTGCGATGGAAAGGTTCGTTGAGATCCATCACCCTCACATCAAAGAACGGGGTGTCAATAATCTGGGCTGCCTTGTCCTTGGCGTTGCCATAGAAGGTGCGATATTCTGGTGACACATCAAAGTCTATCGCCTCTGCCGCAAGTTCCGTGTGCAGCTCGCGCGGCTTGCCATCAAGCCCCGGGCGGTTGTAGTCGAATATGCGGTAGGTCACGTCGCTTGACTGCTGCACCTCTGCCAGCATTATGCCGCCGCAGATGGCGTGCACTCTGCCGGCGGGTATGAAGAACACGTCGCCTGGCTTTACTTTGTGTCTTGCCAGTACATCGCATATTGTTCCGTCAGCAACGCGCTTCTTGTATTCTTCTTTCGTTATCTTTTCTTTGAAACCGGAGTATAGTGTAGCGCCAGGCTCGGCATCTATGATGTACCACATCTCTGTCTTGCCAAACTTGTTGTGCATTCGTTTGGCAAGCTCATCATTGGGATGTACCTGTATGCTGAGGTCTTTCTTGGCATCAATGAATTTCACCAGCAGTGGCAACTTGCCGCCATACTGCTTGTAAACCGCTTCGCCCAATAGTTCCTTGCCCCATTCGTCCACCACGCTGATGAGGTCTCTGCCTTTCAGCGGACCGTTGGCAATGATGCACGGACTTGACTCCACGGCACTCACCTCCCAACTCTCGCCTATAGGGTCGTCGCTGGGTTCCATTCCTTTGTATGGGCGTAACTTGTTGCCGCCCCACACGATGGTGTGGAGGTTGGGGGCAAAGAGGAGAGGGTATATCAGTTGAGAGTTCACAGTTGACAGTTTACAGTTCTGCCTTGATTTTCTCAATCATCTCCTTGTACTCCTCGTCAGAGAGATATACCTCGCCAGGATTCATGCGGAAGAGTCCTGGATAGTCGGGACCGCCCTTGTACTTAGGAGCGAGGTGGAAGTGGAGATGGGAGAGGGTGTCGGAGAAGGCACCGTAGTTTATCTTCTCTGGATTGAAAGCGCGCTGCATGGCTCTGGTAGCCTGTGCCACATCGGCCATGAAGTCATTGCGCTGCTGGTCGTTGAGCTCGTTGAGGTCATTGACGTGCTTGTCGTAGGCTACGAGGCAACGGCCGTGGTAGGTCTGCTCTTTGAAGAGGAAGAGACGTGATACGCGCAGGTGGCATATCTCAATCATTAGGTCTTTCTGGGTCTGATTGTTGGTGCAATACAGACAGTCTTTTGGGTCGCTATACATAATTTTTATACTATTTTGTCGAGCGCTTCTTTGAGCTCGGTGAGTTGTGCCTTGACATCCAGGAGGTTCTCCATTACCTTGGTCTGTGACTCTACCTGGGCACGGTTGGCGCTAATCATCTTGCGGGCTGCGGCAATCTTGAATCCGCGCACCTTTACCATATTATATATGACCTTGAGGTCCTCGATGTCCTTGTCCTGATACTGACGGACATTATTGGAAGTGGTGCGGGGCTTGAGGAAGGGAAACTCGGTCTCCCAATAGCGCAGTGTGGCTTCAGAGACGCCGATGAGTTTTGCCACCTCTTTTATACTATAGAATGCCTTCAGATTTTTGTTGATGTTGAGTGCCATTTGTGATGTAAGATTTATTGCGCTAGCAAAGGTACAAATAATTTTTTTAACTCGCAAAAAAATTGTGTCATTAACTTAGTTTAACAAAAATTTTTTGGAGAAAAAAAGAAAAATTCAGAACTTTGCAGCAGAATTTTGTTTGCGTACACAATTCTCTGAAACAACTACTAACTACAATATTAACAATTTACTAACTTAAACCATTTCAAGACGTTATGAAGAAAAGTCTACTAGCTGGGCTCGCATGCCTCGCAATGGGTGTAACATCAGCTTTTGCTGGTGCATCTGGCTACAAATCATCTGCATTCGGTTATGGTGCAGGCGCTACTGGTGGCGGTTCTGCTACCCCTACTCTCGTCACTTCTGCTTCAGAACTGGAGAGTGCCCTCAAGGCTTCTGGTTCGAAGGTTATCATCATCACTAAGGACATCACGGTTTCTAACCACATCTCTGTGCAGGCTACCAACAAGACTCTGATGGCTGTGAAGGGCGTAAAGCTCATCTCTAACCAGCAGAACTCTTCCAACTCTGGTATTCTGTATTTCAAGAAGGGCTCTAATAACATCATCCTGCGCAACCTCACCTTCGTAGGTCCTGGCGCATACGACTGCGACGGTTGGGATAACCTCTGCTTCGACGGCGTGACCAAGGCATGGGTGGACCACTGCGACTTCCAGGACGGTTGCGACGGCAACTTCGACAACAAGGGCCTGACTGACAATATCACCATCTCATGGTGCCGTTTCCACTATCTGAAGTCACCTAAGGCAGGCGGCTCTGGCGGTACTGACGACCACCGTTTCTCTAACCTCATCGGCTCCTCTTCTTCAGACAAGCCATCTGACGGCAAGTACTCTATCACATGGGCTTACTGCTGGTGGGATTCTGGTTGTGTAGAGCGTCAGGCACGCTGCCGTAACGCTAACCTGCACTTCCTCAACTGTGCATGGACCTCTGACGATTCTCACTACTTCGTTGGCCCACAGAATGCTACTGCTCTCTTCGACGGTTGCTACTTCATTACTCCTTCTAAGCGCGTTTCTTCAAGCAAGAACTTCATATTCTACCAGAACTACGGCGGCACTAACGCTTGCAAGTTCAACAGCTGCTCTGGTCCTTCTTCTTACATGACCAACTCAGGCAGCGTTTCTTCTCCTGGCTACAGCTACTCTACACAGGGTGCTGATGCTGCTTACTCTGACATCAAGTCTTACTGCGGTGCTACTCTGACCGTATCTACCTCTGGTTCTGTATCTGAGAGTGGTTCTTCTAGCTCTAGTTCATCTAGCAGTTCTAGTAGTTCTAGTTCATCTAGCAGCTCTAGTTCTTCTAGCAGCTCTAGCTCATCTAGCTCTTCAAGCTCCAGCACTACATGGAACTTCTCACAGTTCTCTTCTAAGGTGGTGCTCACCGGCAGCAACTACAACTATTCTTATAATGGTCTTACCCTCGTAGGTAACACTTCTTCAAGCTACACCAACGACTACGTTTCAAAGGCTGGATTCCACTGCAACGGCGCTTCTTCTTCAAGCATCCGCTACATCAAGTACACTCCAAGTGCTAACGGTACTCTGACTGTAAAGTTCCAGTCTAACAACACTTCTGACAACAGCCGTACTTCTGCTATCGGCACAGCAGTGGGTTCACCAATCGTGACCGCTACATGCTCACAGGGTACTATGTCAGCAAGCGTAACATCTGGTAAGACCTACTACATCTACTTCGTATCAGGTGGTCAGACTATCACCAGCATCACATTCACAGCAAGTGGTTCAAGCAGTTCTAGCAGCTCTAGCTCTTCTAGCAGCTCTAGCAGTTCTAGTTCTTCTGCTACATCTGGTCTCTGCACATTCACAGGCAGCAAGCCATCTATGAGCTGTGTATCAGTAACTGGCAACTACGCTACCAACAAGGGTTCAGTAACCATCAACGGCACCAAGTACACTACTTGCGTTAAGATGGAGTCTTCTACTTCTATCAAGGTTACAGTATCTGGTTCAGTGAACGTAAAGCTGTACTTCGACGGTGCATCAAAGAGCTTCAAGCTCAACGGTTCGTCTAAGACCACCAGCTCTTCCGGCACATGGTCAGGCGGCTTCACTTCTGGCACTCTGACTCTCACCAAGGGTGACTCTATGAATCTCTACGCTATCGAGATATCTTCTTCATCCAACTCTCTCGACGCTGAATTCGACGACGCTACAGCAGTAGAGGTAGTAGAGGCTCAGCAGGAGAAGGTGAAGGGCGCATTCTTCAACCTCGCAGGTCAGCAGGTGACTGCTCCTGTCAAGGGTCAGGTATATGTAGTGGGTGGAAAGAAGGTAATCTTCTAATCACACAGACAACTCATAGTAAACCACATAAAGAGAGTGGCATCGAGAAATCCTCGGTGCCACTCTTCTTTATACTCTATACTTAATACTTATAGAACTTCCACAGCCGCCCATTCTTGCTGAGCACGAGATGGTCGGAGTCGAGTGCCTCTATCTTGACGCGGATATCGCTGAAGGGACGGAAACCGTACTGATTCTCCACGACGTCACGGTCGCTCTCCTGAAGGTCGGGGCTGATGGAGTAGCACTGTATGAAGAGGCTGTCGCCGACATGCTGGAAATTGCCGTATATCTCAGCATGGTCGGTATAGCGGAAGAGGGATATGCCCCCTGAGAAGGCTACATACTTAGCATCGTCATCATTCATACACCAGTTGCCGAGCAGGTCGCCGGCGCTGTGGCCTTCCTGACAGGAGGTCACTAACGGGAACGCTAACGATACACAGGCCGCGCCTGCTACGATACGCTTCGCTACGAGTTTAAAATATTTTGCCATGATAGAGGATTTTAAAGTTGAACGTAGAGCAGTCGCCATAGACGTTGCCCTTGTCGAAGGCGTAGGCGGCAGAGAACTGCCATGGACCCATCTGGTAGTTGCCTTGCACCATAGCATCAAAGGAGTGGCGCTTGGGATGCAGGGGACGCGTGTATGTGCCCCAACCCTCACGATAGGAACCCTTTATGAGGTATGACAGACGTGGGGTGAGTTCGCCCATGACGCCCAGATGCCATGCCTTGACGCGATTGTTGTCAGGGGTGATGAGGGCTATGCCCGGCGTACGGCCGAAGTGTTGGTAGTTGCCATAGAACAGGTGGTAATAGTAGTCATCCCTGCCCGTGACGGTCTTGGTAATCTGACTTCGGACGGGTTCGGGATAGTCACCTGGATCCCAGTGGAGCGGTCCCGACTGATTGGTGCTCTGGAAATATTCGAAGACGGCACCGCGAACCAGTTGGCGGCCTGGCGTCTTATTCGTATATTGCAGTCCCCACAGACCGTCATAGCCATTACCCTTGCGTATGGCCGAACCGTCTTCAAAGATGTTGTCGAGGTAGGCTTGCAGGGTGTGGTGCTTATTGATATTCCAACCTATCTGGTAGGTCATCATACCGATGTGGTTGCCATATACCCAGTCCTCCATGGAGTTGTTCTCAAAGTAGTTGCTGTCACCAAGTGGCAGGATGACTTTCCAGAAAGCCTTCAGGTTGTGTGGCTTGGTCTTGCTTTGCAGATTGCCGTCAGCATCGTAGTAGTGGCGTGTACCACCAAACTGCACGGCGTGCTCTATACCGATAATGCCGAAAAAGCGTTTCTCGGGGTTAGAACGGAAATAGAGATGCTTCCTGTGGAAATATGCCCCTGTGGTATAAGAACCATCGGAGAAGGGGTGAGACTCTCGGTAATCGCTGTCCATGAATTTACCGAATCCGAAGTCGAAATCCAGTTGCAGCCAACCCTTGGTATAAGGCACTGTAATGAATCCGTCAGTGCCAAAGCGCACCTGTGGAACGGGTTTGGCATTGGTGCCGTTAGTAAAGAGGCCTACAGACAGCGTGGCATCACGAACGGCAGGGTTTATCTCACGGCTGCCTGCCTCGATGAAGAATTTCTTGTACTGCAGGTTCATGTATGCCTGTTGGAGATACACCTTGTGGTCGGCATGCACGGAGGCTATCATATCGACGGCGCCAGAGAGACGGAGGTCGTCGGTGAAGGCATGCTCTGCATTGACGGCACCCCTGAGGTACGCCGTATTGGGACGGTTGCTCAGCACGTGGTGACGGTTGGTCACCAGTTGGTAGGCGGTATAGTCGCCCGTACCGACAGCAGTCTCGGCCGAGAGGTCGTAGGTAATCTTCGTGCCGAGAGAGTCTTGGGCAAGTATTGCTGACGGAAACGTCAGCAATAACGATACGCAAAAAAATAATATCTTTTTCATATGTCTTAACTCCTTAACTCCTTTAACTCCTTAACTCCTTATATCCAGGAACCTCACTCAGCATCTCCCACTTCTCCTGAGCCTCGTCATAGTGCAGACAGAGATGGGTATTGCCATTGCTGATGATGAGGTAGTGAACATGCAGGAGCATATTGTAGGTGGTGACCTGACGTATGACTTTCTCCGTCAGGGGAATGCTCTCCGCCTTGTATTCCATGATACACTGCGGCTGGCGGTCAGCTCCAAAGAGAACACTGTCACAACGCAGTTTCTTGTCGCCCACGCGCAGTTCTACTTCATTGGCCATCAGTGCCTGAGGGTAACCCTTCTCTGTGATGAGCCAGTGTACGAAATGCTGGCGCACCCACTCCTCTGGTGTCAGAGTGACGAAACGATGACGCAGAACGTCGAGCACCTCATGCCTGCCATTCTGCGACTCTCGTATGCGTATGTCGGGGTATTCGGGGAGATTCAAAGTAGGTTCTTAAGTCTCAATATCCACCACGAACCGATGGAGACGACGATGGAGATGATGAGTGCTACGGGGAAGCCCCACGAACTGGCCTCCATGCCATTGATGAGATTCATGCCGAAGAGCGAGGAGATGAGCGTGGGGAACATCAGTATGATGGAGAACGAGGTGAGCGTACGTATCACCGTGTTCATATTGTTGTTGATGATAGAGGTGTAGGTGTTCATCGTAGATTCGAGAATCTCGGAGTAGATATTTGCCGTCTCTCGGGCCTGCGATATCTCGATGTTGACATCCTCGATGAGGTCGGCATCCAGTTCATCGACGGGCAGTTTGAATTTCAGTTTCTGCAGGAGTGTCTCATTGCCTCGTATGGAGGTGATGAAGTAGGTGAGGGAGTCCTGCAGGCGTGAGAGGTTGACCAGCGAGGTGTTGTTCACCGTGTGGTCCATCGAACGCTTGGCACGGTCGAGCAGGAGGCTGATTTGCTTTAGTCGCTTCAGGTACCATACGGATGTGCTGAGGAAGAGGCGGAAGACCATATCGACATAGTCGGTGAATCCCTCACCGCGACGCTGCTGATAGGTCACGAAGTCTATCATCATATCGGTCTCGAAATAGCAGACGGTGATGGTGACGTCGCCCTTGTGGATGATGCCGAGAGGCACAGTGGTGTAGGGCGTGCGTGAGCGTACCTCCTTCATGTAGGGGATACGCAGGATGATGAGTTGCCATCCTTCGTCAAACTCGTAACGCGCTCTCTCATCAGCATCGCTGATGTCGCTGAAGAAATAATCGGGTATCTGATACAGATCCTCCATTGCCGTACGCTCCTCGTCGGTAGGGCATGTCACCTGTATCCAGCAGTTTGGTTCCCACTTCTCTATCTCGCGGATACCATAGTTAGTGTTCCAAAATCTTTTCATTTGGCTGTCTTCCTAATTTTGCATTATGCATTATGCATTGATTTACTACTTGCGAGGAAAACAGCCTACTTATAGGGGCTTGATTTCCACGCTAAACACTCTCGTGACTTGTCGCGTAATAATCGTCGTCCATTTTTGGAATTAAAATTTTGAATTATGAATTATGAATTACTTCTTATAGTATCTCATCGCTTCAGGCATCCACGCCTTGATGTTGGCTATGCGCTTGGCATCAGAGGGGTGGTCGCTGAGTAGTTCGCTCTGCTTATTGGTAGAGGAAGCGGCCATGCGCTGCCAGAAAGAGACAGCCACCTGAGGGTCGTATCCCGCCATAGCAGCGAAGATGAGTCCCATATGGTCGGCCTCGTTCTCATGGTCACGGGAATACTTGAGGTTCTGCAGTTGCAGTCCCTGCTGTCCTACCCATGTGGCGAGGCTTGCGGTATTGCTGCCCAGTACGGCACTGAGGACGCTGCCGGCTATCTGCTGTCCCATCTGCTGCTTGTACTGCTGAGAGAGTTGTTCGGCAGAGTGCTTCGCCACGGCATGTGCTATCTCGTGACCCAGTACGATGGCGAGGGCATCCTCTGTCTGAGTGACAGGCAACAGGCCTTCGAAGACACATATCTTGCCACCAGGCATGCACCATGCATTGATGCTCTGGTCCTGTACGAGGTTGAACTCCCACTTGTAGCCATTCAGTTCGCTCGCCATACCATTCTGGCGGAGGTAGGACTCCACGGCCTTTGCCAGTCGCTGACCTACGCGCTGCACCATCTGGGTGTTCTTTACGTTGGTGGACTTCTTGGCCTTCTTCATGTAGTCAGTGTATTGCTGAGTAGAGAGCGAGAGCATCTGCTCGTCGCTTACCATCAGCGACTGCTTACGCCCCGTCACGGGAACGGTGCGGGAGGTACCACAACTGGTTAGGGTTAAGGTTAGGGTTAAGGTTAACCCCAGTGTCAGAGTGGCAAGTATATTACTGATTTTTGCTTTCATCGGGTGCAAAGGTACTAATAATTTTTTGAAAAACCTACTGCCTAATGAATTTCTTCACCGTTTTAGTGCCATCTTTTGCAATTATTACTACTGTATAGAGGCCCTGACCGAGGTTGGCGAGGTTGCAGAACTGCGAGAGAACGGAACTGGCGACCTGCATGCCGGCAGTATCGTAGATGGTGATAGAGGCTATGTCGCCATAGGCGATGATGCCGTTGGAGGTGAATAAAGTTGAAAGTTGAGAGCGGAAAGTTGAAAGATGTACTGCCGTTGGGTCATCACCTTTGTATTCCTCAAAACCATTGAGGGTGAGGTCAGTGAGATACATATCGTTGCTGCCCGTGCTATTGATGCGCACGATGATAGGCTCTTCTGTCTGTGGTACGCCGTAAGCCACGAAGTCTGCGGTGAAGACACGCTGGTCGGTAGTGAAGCTCTCGCCATCGTGCCAAGAGTTCTCGCCTGGGCGCTTCCACTGCATCTGAAGCGTGGAGTTCTTGCCACCACCATAGCAGTTGGAGTGCATCTCGCTGAGTGAAGGCACGCTAAACTCTATGTAGCCGCCCGATTTTGCTATCTTGTAAGCGCCCTTGGTAGCACCACCATAGAGTGAACCAGGCTTGGTAGGGTATGTGCCGCTCTTGCCGTAGTAGGTGGGCAGTAGTTGGTTGCCCGTAGCGGCACCAGAGATGTACTGCGACACCTCATCAGAGAGAGTAGCATCCTGGAAGAGGTAGTCATTGATGAGAAGTTTCTTCTGGTAGTTCTTGTCGCCAAAGGTGGTTATCTCATCAGCATCGGGCAGGGTGCCGTCGTTGACAGGGAGAGTGGTGAGTTCGTAAGTGGGACGCTCCCAACCAGCCTCGTAAGCACCGTAGTCGGGGGCCGCACCGTAGTAGGGCAGGGTGACGGTAGTGCTGTAGTCGTCGAGCCACTTGCCCGGCATCTTATAGTAATAGTCCTTGAACACGTCTGAGCAATAGAAATTCTCTATCGGCGTGCCCTTATCCTCGAAGATGCTTCCCACCTTGGGGCGCGCAAACTTCAGAGGCAGTTCGCCGTTGGCCTGACGCGGACCGATGGCTGTCTCAAGACTGATGTCCTCAAACTCATCATCGTAGTTAGGCCAGTCCTTGGCAGAGATGCGTATATAGTCCTTTCCTGTCTTGGGGTCGATGCCCTTACCCATGTTGTACTGAGGTGATACGCCGAGCATATCCTGCCAACTGGTGTATTCAGAGTCAGGCCACATATCGCCGAAGCGGTGATTGGCCTCGCCAGGATTGAAACCGAGGCAGTTGCGCAGATGGAACTTGGTGTCGCCTATCATCTCCACGTCGCAGTTGAAACGGAAGTTCACCTGCTTATTATTGAATGCAGTACAGTTGAGCAGCCAGGTACCCTCGTCGTGGTTGTTCTGGTCAAAGCCGTGATAGAGATTGTAAGCGGCTACGCAGTTGGTGAAGATATGAGCACCATAGGAGCCGCCTTTGCCATCAGCCGAACCGCCACTCTGCTTGTTGCCGCCCTGCTTGAAACCATTGCCATTGACGCCAATGCTGCCATCTTCGAGATAACCATTGTAGATAGCCCAGCAGTTGTCTATCAGACAGGGATAGACAGCATAGTAGAGGTCCCAACCGTCATCGCTGTTAGCCCAACAGCGGTCACCATGCCACTCGTTGCCTGGACCAGGATAGAGCTTATTGGCAAAACCATCGGCATTGCCGCCATGAGCCTGCACGTCGTAGTTGTAGTAGGAGTCGCAATTGATTATCATGTTATAGCGACCATAGAGATATTTCGGATTGCGGTTGTTGCCACCGTTGCCGTCCTTGTCAAAGCCCAACTGAAGGCCTGTATCACCGCAACGGTAAAAGTTGCAACGCTCCACGACGCAGTAGGAGGCTTCTAGTTTCATGCCGCTGTCAGCTGCCTTGGTAATATCGATGTCACGCCAGTACCAGTAGTCGGCATTAGGATTCTGGAGCACGCCACGAAACTGCTTAGCTGTATCGTCACCCGTGTGAGGCTGTTTGGAGAAGTCGAAGACGGGGTTTGCGGCAGGTTTCTTGCCTGGTTCGTCATCATATCCGAAGACGCAGATGCGATGGTTGCGGTTGCCGGAGTGGCGCACGTTGATGAGGTCGTCAATCTCGTAGGTGCCCGACTTCACGTAGAGCGTATCACCAGCCACGAGACTTTCGATAGCCGTCTTTACAGCATTTACCTCGCCTCCTGGTTCTATGTAGAGTTTTCGGGCAGAGGCGGTTAACCCTAACGTTCTTGGCAAGCCAAGCCAGCAAGCTGGAGCGAACCATAACCCTAACAGAAATATCTTTTTCATAATTCTTAATTCTTAACTCTTAACTCTTAATTCTTCTGCTGTCCTACTGCATTATACTTCTTGCCCTCCTTATATATAATAAGGTGTCCGTTCTCGATAACTTTCTGAACGGGAACGTTAACGTTAACGGGAACAACTTTGACTGCTTCAACCGCCGTTACCTCGCCCTCTTCGCTAGCCGGTCCGAATCCGCCCATCATGTTGGCAGCGCGAACGGTGTATTTAGAGGTGAGAGATAAGAGGTTAGAGGTGAGAGAATAGCTGTTCTGGGTGCCATCTACGATGGTGACGAAATCGCCGTCCTGCTCTATGAGGAAAGCCTTGGCATCAGCGTCGGTAGTCCAGGAGATATTGTCGCCATTGCGGGTCACGCTGGTTACCGTTACTTGACGGCAGTCCTCGTCGGGTGCCCAGTCGGGATATACGTTGCGGAGTTTGAAGCGCTCTATCTCGTCCTCAGTCTTGAGGATGGTCTCGTAGGTCTTGCTGTTTGCTGCAGTGAATTCAAGCACATTGGAGGATGGACTAACAACATTGCCGTCCATATCCATCGTATTGTATTCGAAGAAATCCATTGCTCGGCAAACACTCTCGCTGTCATCTTTTTTCTTTACTCCATCGGTACTTACGCGCAAGGTGTAGTCGATATCACGTACAACGGCATAGCCATCAGCCTCCTTGCCACTGGTCTGGTCGTTGCCAATACGCTTTGCTGCGTCAGCGGTCAGTTTAGTGTTTATATAAACTAACTTTGGCCAAGCACGCCAACCACGACCGAAGTCCCATGTCTTAGACTTACAATCAACGGTGCAATCCTGGAAAATATAGCCATGACCACCAACGGCATTGAAATCCTCTGCTACTGTGTAAGGAGCTGCAATATGGGTGTCGCCTTTGTAGTCACCCTGTTTGGGCTGACGATTTACGCAGAGGAGGAAACAGCGATTGAAGAAGACGTCGCCACGACCACAGATAAAGTCAACGGTGCCCTCGAACTGTGTATCCTCAAAATACAGTTGACCTGTGTTTGTGTGAGAGTAGTATGTATCTTGATTAGACGTGAGACGCAGGAATTTACCTATGGTATGATGTCCGCGATCATGCAGAGCTGCTGCCTGACCATCGTTGCCTCCATAGGAGAAGTTATTCTTGAAGGTGATATTCTGCAGGTATGTGCCAGTGCCTGTAATCACGATAGGAGAGGTACGGCTGACGCTCGACATAGTAGGAGTGATGGTGATGATGACGCCATCGGTGCTTTCACCGATGAGAGATATGTTGTCCACCTTTATAGTGTCACGACCATAAGGGTCAGCACCTGATTCGGGGTTCTTGTATGTGCCATAGTCGTATGTGCCGTTCTTGAGGAAGATGAAACGGCGCAGAGCGCTTGGCGTCTCATTAAATTCTTTGATGGCAGCACGGAACTCCTCCTGTGTGCCAACAACAACATAATCGTTAGTCTGGAGACTCTCAGATGTAACGTAGGTTGCGGTCAGTGAGGTGTTACCCTTAATATTAAAGGTGTAAGAGTCAGATGTAGTCAGCACCTTACCAGTTGATGTCTGCCATCCAGTGAAGATATAGCCCTCGGTGGGTTGCTGGGAGAGGGTAACCTGTGTGCCACTCTCGAAACTGGTACCCTGTGGCGATACCTGCACCGTGCCTGCTCCGTCAGGAGAGACGCTAACATTGAGGGTATATGTGAGAGGTTGGCCTACTGTGCCGTAGAGCGTGCCTTCGATGACGATGTCGCCAAAGGAACAACCCTTGTCAGCCGCTACGTCAAAGTTGTATATATGGAACTTCAAACCAAATGTATTCTCGCTGGCTTGCGTGCCACTGATGTCGTAGTTGTATGAAGAAACCTCGCCAGCACCATCGCCAGCACCGCGATTAGGATGAGCACCAGATACGAGGGTAGTTGTGCTACCATCGCAGAGCCACTCTGCGTCAAAGTTGCCTTTGTTGGTCTTCCAACGGAATGATTTGAAGCTTACCTTTGTTGGGGTAAAGGCTATGCCCTCTTTAAGGGTAACGAGGAATGATACGGCATTAGCATCAGTAGCACCTGATGTCTTAGACGTTACAGGGAACATGGTCTGTGTGACAGCATCTACAGTGGAAGTCTGGGCGATGGGGTCTTTAATTCCAGATCCCTTGACAATCTCTGCCTTCTCAAAGAACTGGGAAGAGGTAGTGGGGTCGTATGCTGGAACCTCATTAATGGTGCCGCTTGTCATAGCCCACTTGATGGATGCTGGATCGTTGTTGGCTGTCTGGGCGGATGAGGTCAACGGGAACGCTAACGTTAACGTCAACAGTAGTGAGAAAATTCTTTCCATAATGGTTAGTAGTTTAGTAGTTTAGTTGTTTAGTCGTTTGGGTGTTTGGGAAAGGAGGGCGAGCGCTCTCGCCCACCTTGTTTGTTTATAGTTGGGCCAGTTCTATGACCTTGTTCACTGCATCTTTCAGTCCGTCAGCATTCTTGCCGCCAGCGGTAGCGAAGTGGGCCTGACCGCCGCCGCCACCCTGGATGAGTTTGCCTGCCTCGCGTACTATCTGGCCTGCATTCTTGCCAGCCTTGACGAGGTCGTCAGAGAAGGCAACGGTGAGAGTTGGTCTGCCACCTGACACGCTGCCTATAGCTACGAGCAGGTTCTCTGGGAACTGATTGCGCAGTTGGAATACCATATCCTTGGCATTCTGGGCATCCATAGGAGCCACACCAGAGATGACCTTCACGCCATTGATGTCCTTGGCGAGTCTGATGTATTCCTCCTTGAGCTGACCTGCCTGCTTAGCCTTGTATTCATCCACCTGAGCCTGCAGTTCCTTATTCTCGGCAATAGCCTTCTCGACAGTCTGCACCAGATTAGGAGCGTTATTGAAGAGACCACGCAGATTATCAAGCATATCCTGCATATTGTCGAGGAAATTCTGTACCTCCTCGCCCGTGATAGCCTCGATACGACGTACGCCAGCTGCCACAGAACTCTCTGACAGGATGCGCACCATGCCTATCTGACCTGTAGCCTTGGCATGACAACCGCCGCAGAACTCCACGGAGTCAGCAAACTTCACTACGCGCACCTTGTCGCCATACTTCTCGCCAAAGAGGGCGATGGCACCCAGTTGCTTGGCTTCCTCGATAGGTGTGTCGCGGAATTCCTGCAGAGGGATGTTCTGACGTATGCGGTAGTTCACCAAGTGCTCCACCTCACGCAGTTGCTCTGGCGTAACCTTCTCAAAATGTGAGAAGTCGAAGCGCAGGCCCTTGTCAGTGACGAGCGAGCCCTTCTGCTCGATGTGGTCGCCCAGCACCTCGCGCAGAGCCTGGTCCAGCAGGTGCGTACAGGTGTGGTTGCTCTCTATGGCATGACGACGGTCGGTGTCCACGCAAGCCATGAACTCTGCCTCAGGCTGCTCAGGTATCTTATCTACTATATGTATTGAGATGCCGTTCTCCTTCTTGGTGTCGAGCACCTTTATCTCCTCATTCTCAGAGACGAGGACGCCCGTGTCGCCTATCTCGCCGCCCATCTCTCCGTAGAAAGGAGTCTGGTCGAGTATCATCTCGTATGCCACGCCCTTCTTCTGCTTCACCTCGCGATACTTCACGATGTGGCAAGGGTACTCCGTGTAGTCGTAGCCTACGAAGTTATCGTTAGCGTTATCGTTATCGTTGATGACCACCCAGTCGCCCAGCTTCACCTCAGCAGCGTTGCGGGCACGGTTCTTCTGCTCTTCCATGCACTTGTTGAAACCCTCCTCATCGAGCGTCATGCCCTGTTCGCGACAGATGAGTTCTGTCAGGTCGAGAGGGAAACCGAAGGTGTCGAAGAGAGTGAAAGCCTTGTCGCCAGGTATCTCTGTCTTGCCAGCAGCCTTGGTCTCGTCGATGACGCCCTGCAGCAGGGCGATACCCTTGTCCAGAGTGCGCAGGAATGCACTTTCCTCCTCCTGCATCACCTTCATGATGAGCTTCTGCTGAGCAGGCAGTTCGGGGAAAGCCTCGCCCATCTCTGCTACGAGTGTTGGCACGAGTTTGTAGATGAATGCCTCCTTCTGTCCGAGGAAGGTGTAGCCATAGCGTACGGCACGACGCAGGATTCTGCGGATAACGTAGCCAGCCTTGGCATTTGATGGCAACTGACCATCAGCGATGGCAAAGGCGATAGCGCGCAGGTGGTCCACGATAACGCGCAGAGCCACGTCCTTCTTCTCGTCCTCGCCGTACTTACAGCCAGCCATATCAGCCATAGCCTTAATCAGCGGCTGGAACACGTCCGTATCGTAGTTTGAGGTCTTGCCCTGCAGGGTGCGCACCAGTCGCTCGAAGCCCATACCCGTGTCGATAACCTTTGCTGGCAGGCCCTCCAGCGAACCGTCCGCCTTGCGGTTGAACTGCATGAATACCAGGTTCCATATCTCGATTACCTGTGGGTGGTCCTTGTTCACAAGGTCCTTGCCAGGCACCTTTGCCTTCTCCTCTGCAGAACGTGAATCGACATGCAACTCCGAACAAGGTCCGCAAGGTCCCGTGTCGCCCATCTCCCAGAAGTTGTCGTGCTTGTTGCCATTGATGATGTGGTCCTTAGGCAGGAACTGCTCCCAGATGCTTGCCGCCTCATTGTCGCGCTCCAGTCCCTCCTCAGGCGAACCCTCGAAGACGGTGGCGTAGAGGTCCTTCGGGTCTATCTTCAGTACGTCAACGATGTACTCCCATGCCCATGAGATAGCCTCCTTCTTGAAGTAGTCGCCGAACGACCAGTTGCCCAGCATCTCAAACATGGTGTGGTGGTACGTATCGTGGCCCACCTCCTCCAGGTCGTTATGCTTGCCACTCACGCGCAGACACTTCTGCGTATCCGCCTGACGACGGCTCTTTGGCGTGGCATTGCCCAGGATGATGTCCTTAAACTGGTTCATGCCAGCATTGGTAAACATCAGCGTTGGGTCGTCCTTTACTACCATCGGTGCACTGGGCACGATGAGGTGTTCCTTACTCTCGAAGAATTTCTTGAAAGATTCACGTATTTCTTTTGCAGTCATATACATCTTTTATTTTTAGTATTCAACCTGCAAAATTACAATTTTTCTTTGAAATCTCCAAATTTTAAGAAGAAAAACAACATTCTCTACCAGCTTGCCAGCAGCTATGAATCTACACACCACGCGCTTGATATGATGAGCCACATTGAAGTCCTTAGGATCACTCACACCCTCCGATTCCACAGACAGCTTCAGCCTGCCACACTTCTCACCTCTAACCTCTTGTCCATTAGCTTCTAACTAACAATTCAACATCAACCTAGTTTGTTAGCTAAATCCTTTGCAAAGATAGTAAAAAGCTACGAGATGAGCAAGAAAAACAGTAAAAGAAACCCTTCTGCGAACTCTTTTTCTCTGAAATAATTTGGAGTTACAAAAAAAAATAACTAATTTTGCAACATGAGTAAATACGAGATTCCTTTCCTGACAGCATGCATACAAGCCTTTGCTCGGCGCTTCAATATCACGCGCCAAGCTGCATTTAGGTATCTGCACGAGCACAAGGGATTAGCATTTCTCTTGGAATACTACGATGTAGAGCATCTACAGTCTATGGAAGAAACCATAGACGATTTACTCATTGTCTGCAAAAAAAATGGAGGAGCATTCGCATGACACTATATCACGGAACAAATACTGATATCGAAAAGATTGACCTGCAAATCGGATCTCAATATAAAGATTTCGGTAGAGGATTCTATCTTACTTCAAACAAGGAGACCGCTATGCGTATGGCAAACAAGAAAGCACGGCTCTTCGGAGGACAAACGACTTTGATAACATACGAACTAGATGATACATACCAACAGTCGGAGTTGAAGGTCAAGATATTCCCAGAAAAGGCGACTGTAGAGTGGTTCCTCTTTGTAGATGCCAATCGAGATAGAACTCACAAAGCTCCCACACATGACTACGATATCATTGTGGGGCCTATAGCAGATGATGGGGTGGTTCTCCAACTCACCAACTATCACGAGGGTATATACTCTCCAGAGGAAGCAGCGAGATTACTACAAGATAAGTATCTCGATCAGCAATATTACATAGGTAGCGAGAAGGCATTGCAATATATCCACAAAATCTGCGTAGAAAAACTATGACTCAGCCATCACATCATCAGATTGCAACATACCTTACCGATTATGCACTCAGCGAACTTGTGAAGTACGTCATGGAAGATACCGGATGTTCTGCTATACAGGCTATGGAGCGTGTGTACAACTCATCCATTATGCCCGCATTGCAGGATGAGGAAGGCGAACTGTATGTGCAAAGTCCTGCTTATCTGTATGACTTGATAAAGCAGTCAAAGTGACATTAAAAGTGACACCATTGTAATGCAAATCTCAATAGAGTGTTATTCCTTTCTAAACCGCTCTATGATTATTGGCTCTATACCTTATTTACGTAAGCATCAAGCTGCTCGCTGACCTTCAGCATCCACTCAGGCAACTTCGCCTTAGCATTATCTATCAGTTCCTGAGGCATCTCCTTGTAGAAGGCGTATGCCATAGGACCAGCGATAGCAGCCAATGTATCAGCATCACCACCCAGTGAGATAGCCAGTTTCAGACAGTCCGCATAGTCCTCGCTCTCCAAGAAACTGATGATGGCAGCAGGAACAGTCTCCTGACAAGACTCCGTGAAGTCATACGACGGCTTGATGTCAGCATAGCTCAGATTAGCCCACTCTGGATAATACTTCTCCAGTACATTCTTGCGTATAAACTCCTTATTCCTTCCCTGCATCAGATGGAATATAGTCAGAGCCGTAGCCACAGCCCCCTTTATTCCCTCTGGGTGGTTATGCGTAGGCAGAGCAGTCTTTGTTGCCAGTTCTATGCACTCCTCTTCCGTCTTTGCCATCCAACCAGCCGCCGAACAGCGCATGGCACTACCATTACCATAGGAGTTATATGCAGG
>CAJODK010000016.1 GCA_905233245.1 uncultured Prevotella sp.
CGTTGACAAATACACCGTTGAGCAATGGTAAAATAGCATGAGAAGAAACACAGAAATGAAGCCAAATAACATGTATATGAACATTAAGCGACACATACAGACTTTAGTACTTACAGCACTCCTGCTCATCGCTGGAGGCATGATGAACTATGTTACGGCAAAGAAGGTGACATACCACATCCTTACCAAGCCATTCAACGTAAGGACATGGGACAACCAAGGCGATTTCAGGTCGAATATCCGTGTTGAAGCATTGCAGTGCATCAGCGAGGAAGCAAAGGTAGGACTGCCAGACCAGTTCAAGAGTCCGCTTGCCACCAACTTCAGGTATTGGGGAAGTGCAACATATACCTATGCTAATCTATACGACAACCACACTGGTACAAAAATCATAAATGCGAAATACTACATTTATCAGTGTGAAGAGGGAAACCAGTATGCATGTTTAAGTAATGAGATACTCAATCCTGAAGGTACCTCTTCAGATGCATATACCGACATATACGTAACCTACGACTACATCAACGACAGTCATGAACTCGGGTGGAAAAACGGCATCATGGAACTTGACGGTGCAACGAAATATAACCTTGCCATAACCTCTGGAGGAACGAAGAAATTCATGGCATTCAACCGTAGCCGTAACAACCGCGTTGCAAACGCCAACGCCGCAGCCTTGTCTGGAGAGCAACTGGCAAGCGAAGACTTTGTTTTACCTCAAGAAGGAACAGGAACCAACCAACTTGGTTTCTATTACAGCAGTTGGGGTCCCAAGGGACTTTTCATGGGATTCGAACTTGAAGGTAAAGATCCTTACAACATCACCATAAAGACCTCATACGAAGGAGAAGAGATACATATAACAGACAAGACCAGTGCGGATTCTAAAGCAACCATCAAACCGTACGCAGGTTCAACTCTCTTTTCCCAACTTGGTGCCAGTTCAATGTGGTTTGATGCCAGCGACAACAGGCATTACATACTTGAGGCTGGTAATGCCAGTGCCTCAGAATACACCTCTGCGAAATATGCTGAATACAAGCAAAAATGGAAAGACGCTGAAAGCGATGCAGAGCGATATCAGGTCTGGACGGGTTTCTACCGAGGCGAGACTCCCACAATGAATTCATACGCCATACTGCCTAATATTGCTAATGGCGGATATATGTTCGTTGCAAGTAAAGCGAACCAAAATACTGGAGGTACAGCTCCTACCATTAAACAGCCAAATGCAAGCGGCCAATACTACGTCTATTATGATTATTTTGACACTGATGGTGGCAAAAGAAGAAGCCAGCCGTATTTTAAGCTACAGTCGCTCAACTCTGCCTACCCCACAAACTTCTATGAGATAAGGAACTATACCGTCAACATCAAGACACATGGCTCAGGAAGTACGCTCACTGCTACCATGAAGTGGAGTGATGCCATGCTTTCCGAGGATCCTGCCGACCACGTTCCTGATGCCCTCAAGCGTAAATACGTAACCTACAGCGCATACAAGGACGAAGCCCTGACACAGCCTCTGACAACCTTTGACGAGGCTGCTGCCAATAGCTACGTGATATGGCTTGACTACACAGTTTCAGAATCGCTGCCCTTCGACACACTCGCTGCTACAAGCGGCACGTATGACTATAGGAATGCCCGTTGGTACACTATGCGTATGAACGGTACTGCAGAGCAGAAGAACATTGCCTACAACTCTTCCAACAACCTCATAACTGGCTCAACCTCTATAGGCAGCAATAGCGACCTCCATACAGGAGAAGACCAAGGTGTCAAGGTGCAGGTGGCATTCATTGGCGATCCATACGAACTGAAAATCATTAGCCGCGAAGCGAGTGAGAATGCAAATGCCAACCGATACATAGGGTGTGCCACAGGTGCTACAGACGGCACAACCCTCAACACCAACAAGACTGGTTCCTCCGACATCAGCACATGGGAAATAGTGTATGAGAACACAGACTTTGAGAGATTCGTGTTGAGACAATACAACACATACGCCTCACCAAAATACATCGGCTGGAGTTCTGCTGGCGACCATCCCGTCACCTACAGCACCACAGAAAGCCGTATAAGGGTAGTCGAACTTAAACAGGTTCCCTATACCTACCATATCGTACGCAACGATGCCGGTGACATAGCCGTAAAGGCTACAGTAAATCAGGACATGGGAAAGATGCTGAGAACATGGCAGGACATACCAGATATCATTCGCAGTCCGTTCCTCTCAACAGCCACCGTTACCTATTATGCTACACCAGAAAATGCCATGGCAAAAACGTCTGCCATAAAAAATGCAGCATACAGCAGCACAGGTGGCGACATATACGTAAGGTATGACGTAACAATATCAGGCTCTGCTTACAACGTAAGACTCAACAATGACTACATCTATACTGACGAGGGAGATGCCATCAAAAGCAAGGCGAGCATAAGCGACTCCGAGAGGGATCAGAACCCATTCCAGTGGACTTTGGATTACAGCGATCCATACCACATGACGATAAAGAACAAAGACAAAAACAAATATGTCAATGTCGAATTTACCGATAAGGCATCCATAAGTTGGAGTGATACTCCATCATATTTCGTAGCGAAAAGTGGTGCATTAACTGGCACATACGAGGTGATGGCTGCAACTGGCGAAAGCGTGAATGCCTCAACAACATACTACAACATTGGTCGCCCAGAGCAAGATGTCGTGAAGCTTTACAGTAATGCCAGTTATCTGCATGGTAACCAGACAATCCGTTTCCAGCTTATAGGCACAGAAGCTACGGTGGTGCAATATCACCTTATCGACAAGGCAGGAAAAGTCCTTCTAAAGGCTGCGACACGACAAACCCAGACAGACCCCGTTGATTTCCCGCCAGAATTCAGAAGCCCGTTGGTAAGTGACTACCACTACTTTATTAAAAGTGATTTTACCGAAACCAACGGCATCTATACTCTCAATACACCGACACCGACAGAGGTGGCAACAGTAGGTGAGAACGGACACATCTACGTCACCTACGACGTAAATGACCTCGTGAACCTACAGCGCGGACAGCTATACCTGCTGAAATATGAGGCAGGTGAGAACTTCCGTCAAGAGGACGGCGGCGACAACCTGCTGCCATACGTAGCAGACATGTCAACTAACACATACAGATACAAAGCCATCTATCCCTACGTTAACGGTGACGGCAACTTCTTCGTCTATGGTCAGGAACAGTATGACATTCAGCAGGAAGGTGCATCAAGCACACGTACCCGATGGGCTTGGTTCTTGCAGAGCGACTTAGGGGAGAAGGGCGACCCCTACCACGTAAAGATAAGGTCACGCCAGTCAGAATCTTATCCTATCACAGACAGCAAAGAGTACAATGCCTTCTTTGCAACCTTTAAGCCCGCCGGCTATGAACATGTGGTGACAAGTCTGGTGTGGCCTGGCATATCCGGCGAACCTGCAACTGATTATATGGTACTCGGCAGTGAAGGACAGTACCAGCTGATGACTTCCTACAAGGTGGATGTCAACGGAGACGGAGACACCGACGATGCCGAGGACGAACGACAAGTGGTAGATTCGTTCGAGCAGTACTGGAAGACATACGACACCTTAAAGAACAAACTGCTGTCAAGTATTCTGGACGAAGAGGACAAAGGAGCGAAACTCTCTGTCTCTATCACCGTTCCTGAAAAGGCGAAATACATAGACCTGTTGGAAGATACATACGGTTTCCACAAATATGAGAACTGGGCATACGCCAAGCGTTTCAATGGCTATAACAACGGCTACAGCAGCACAGTAGGTACTCCCGAAACAAAGAAAGGTTGGGAACAGATAGAGCACTGGTATCAGACGGTAGATATGGGTGACGGCTACTTCGACTTCGTGCCTACCACCATCGACCCTGTGCTGATACTCCTTGACCAGCACGGTTGGGAGATAATGCGTAAGCCTATACCTACAAGTGATGACGACCCCGAAAAGGAAGAAAAGTATGATGCCATACGTCCATACAACAGCCCTATGGTAAAGGAATACGCTTTCTGGGCAACGGCAAAGAAACGTTCAGGCTTCCACCAGTACTACCTGCTGAGCGACCGCATGGGAGACGACTATACTTCCACTGACCTTACAAGTCTTCCTCCGTTCAACGGCAAGAACGTACACGACAAGAAGGGCAACCTCAACGACCAGTACGTCACCTACATAGTCAAGGACGAGTATGCACAGACATACAATCCTGCCGACAAAACGTCGAAGCCCTTCGTCATTGAACAAGGCACGAAATATGCCTCTACATCAGACGGCTCCACTATTACCAAGAACAGTGTTCCTGCCAATGGCATGTTGGATTACATCACCAACAATGCCATTCCAAATACCGAAAAATGGTATATCAAGCCTAACTGGAACATAGACTACGAAATGGGATACGGTGATGCCGGTCACAGTTGGGCTGCCAAGAATCCTAATGCATACGAGGATGCAAGATACAAGAACAACAGGACTGCCCAATACATATCAAACAAGGACAGCCTCGGCTACTTCTCTTTCTCCAATGGCTTCGACCCGTATAACATCCAGATAATGCCTGTTGACTATGACAGAAAGTTCATGAAGACCAATGCCACTGGCATGAACCTTGATGAAGGCGCACTGCATGGAGTATATTCTTCTACTGCTGCAATCTCATTAGGCGACAGCATTCCGGTTGTTGACAAGAATAACTCTATATGGTTTGACAGCAGAAAACTGTCTATCACCGACGCGACCTTCATGTTCGTGCAGGATGAAGCAGGCAACATGCAGCTGATGCCGCGCTTTGACCACGACTTGCGCATGAGTGAGTTCGGCACGCTTATTGCTCCTACTGATGCCAGCGCCTCAACGACATACACAACATTATATCGACCAGTGGTGTATGAATACCGTATCATTGACAACAGCGGTAAGGAGTCACTGCGCTACAAGTCAGGCGGCGACCTCATGCCACAGACACCTGACCACTTCAAGAGTCCGTTGGCTATGAACTTCAAGTACTATGCCTCTGCGACTAAGGAAGGCGACACATACAATGTTGCCGATGAGATTGAGAGTTCACTCGACGGTGCCACCCTGACTGACGACATAGTCTATGTGCGCTATGAATTTGATGAGGAGTCTAACAACCTTGGCATACTGAAGGGTAAGTGGCTCACCATGCAGATAGATGAGAAAGATGCAAAATACAACAGCGGAATAAAGCAAGGAACGGGCAAGCCTGCTACTATTGACAATGACGACAGGGAATGGCAGTGGAAGTTCCTCGAAACTCCACTGAGCGAGCCCGACCCATACGCGGCATATATCTTCAGCCGCAGCCAAAGTGAAGGAACCAAGGCTATTGAGGACAGGTTTGCCATTCTCTCCCACACCAGTGGAGGCTATGCTTTTGCTAAGGCTGGACGTGGAGACTACACTTACCAATTCCTTAACGGAAGCAGCATGGACACCGGCACTGATGCCACGATAGAGACAGAAGAAGGCTTCACAAGTTCTGAAGGCACTTTCAGCGGAACAGACTCCCAGGTGGAGTTTGCCGACGAGGTACAGCACACCTTTATATATAAGGTATATACCAACAATGGTGTGAATGCCATTGATGCCACGCAGACGCAGGATGAGGTGGACAACAACAACTGGATACCAGAACTGCCGGAAACCGCCCATACGCCTCTGCTCAACATGGATCAATACCGATACTATGAACAGAGTCTTGCCGGAACAATTGCAGAAAACGACACCCTCAACAAGTCTTTGCCTTTCCTCTATGGTCTGTATGACGATGTGGTCTATACACACTATACTCCATACAGCGATGCGAAGAGCACCTATCTGGTGCCTAACGTCAGAAATGCGACCAATGTTGACCCTGTTGCACGTGGCGTAGGTTCTAACGATGCTCCAATCGGAATTGACGGCACACGTCCGTACAACATCATCTGGTATCAGGACAACATGATGAAGAGCAACGGCACTGCCATCGCTTCCGATGCGGATGAGTCATTGCAGGCAGTAGCCGCATACGAATGGTCTTTTGAAGGTGATGACCCATATGCTATTAAAATTAAGAACTCAAGTACCGGAACATACGTACATGAGAATACAACGACTACTACAAATCTTAATGCTGAGGCAACCACCTTCATGCTTCTTGGCAGAGACAACTATGACTATGGAGTGTTTACAAAGACAGGTACAGCCATAACAGATGCAACCCCTGTCATGCTCAGCGGTCATGGCGATGTACTGACTACAAGTGACCCGACGAAGTTTATAATCTTTGCACTTTCCACGTATAAGGTCATATATCACCTCATGATTAAAAATATAGGTCAAGACGTTATAATTCCATACAGAAAGACTAAAAGCGATGAGGTTAAGCCCACTTGGAGAAAGTATGGCACTACCACGCGCGACCTTAAGACAAAAAATTCTGGCGATACTGGTATAGATGGCGACTGGTATCAGCTTGGATCAACCCTCAAAGGAATCGATGGAATAAGTCATGCCTCAGGAGTAGGTGCAAGGGATAGCATCTATTGCTATGACGCTGGTCATGTCAGCCTTGGTGCTGCTTTTACCGTACCTACTGTTTTCTATCGTCCAAACGTCACCTATGACTTCTACATAGAAGGTGTTTACAGTGAAGACGGCACAACTGAAATCGCAGATATGAACGCTGAATACAAGGGCTTGCAGATGGCTAACATGGGCGAGAACAGCGAATTGCTGGGTAAGGTCGTTCTGGTGAACATAGTCTATAACTTCATGGGCGGTCTGGACACCAACTCTGGTAGTGACTTCGTAGAAAGTGTCAGCCAGAACAAGTGGTACACGTTTGAAACAAGCGGTCTCACGCCGAAATTGGCACAATATACAGGCTCTCTCCAAACAGTGAGCGGATATGCAACACACTTCACCAATGACTACTTGTGGACTCCTGTAGGCGACCCTTACGGATTCAAGATGTATAACCGTTACATACAGAAGAATCTGGAAGCAAACATGGTGATGAGTTCCTCTGAAATAGGTAGCAGGGCTATAGAAATGGAAACAGACGATGGCACGAATATCTATTCTCCTGCCAATTCTGTCTATGAACTGCTATCAAACAGTTCCACTACTCCAGGCTACTTCCGCATACACCCCGTTGTCAACAACTCAGGAGCGCAGTACTACATGTACGATAACAACGGTAGCATGGAACTGAGAACGACACCTACAGAATGGACCTTCGGACTGAGCGAGGACGTGATGAGTCCATATTACACGGCTGCAGGCTATGTAGGAGGACTCAACGCTGCCGGCAAGGCTGCATATGATACAGAGGCAGCAAAGACCAATCCACTGGAAAGGCTTATGGGTATTCAAAACGTGGTCTATAATCATGATAACGACGACAGCGACCCTGAGAATCCTAACTACATCGTGCATTATGCTCCTGGCTACTATCGTCTGCACTCACAGTCTGGTTCATCTGGCATAAGTACACCACGCTATGCAAGTGGATATAAACATGCCATAGAGCTTGACCCTAATGGAGACAGCGATGAGGCTGATGCTATACCTATGCACTTCTACGAGCAGACAGAATACAATATAGACGAACCCGTATTCGGTGACCTCGGCGTAGCTGGTACAGACTTCACAGAAACAAATGCCACACGAGGTGAAGTACCTATCACAACGGTGGATGAGGATCCCGCAAGCATCTTCCAGTTTACAGGAACAGCAACAGCAGCAAAGATGAGCACGCAAGGACTGTATGTCGTAGGCAGTAAAAGGAATGCAACAGAAGGTGATGCAAAAATGACTGCAACAGAAGGATCTGCTACATCATTTAATATCGTTGACATCGGAGGTGCCATCGTGGCATTATCCAACGGCACCGATTATCTCTGCTACAATCAAACAGGGAAGAAGTATGACTTAAAATACGGTAATTACTCCGAAAAGGAGAGCGCAAGATGGTGCATGCAGCCAGTGCAGAAAGGCACGACGGCAGGTTTAGGCGAAATGGGACTGAGGGTTCGTACACACGATGACGGTAACGCTATCCGCTATGCAACTTTCTATGCTCCGTTTGACGTACTGCTAACCAATGCCTCTACGGACATGGCATACATAGTACCTACGGGCGAGATGCCTGCCCTCACAGCAGATACTCAATACACAATACGTCCTAAGAAGATGGGCGACGAAGGAGTGAACACTGGTACGTATGCTGGCAACAACCAGTTCATACCTGCCGGCACAGCAGCAATTATACGTACTAAGGCTACTTCCGGATACGTGACGCTTGCCTTGCCGACCGCGACACCTTCATCCTCTGTATCATGTGTATTTACAGGACAGTATCTGGAGCAGATGCTGGCACAGGGCAGTGACTACGTGTTTGTGTTCGGACGTCCTTCTTCCGGTACATTCACCGAGGATCCAAGCTTCAGCACCAACGGTCTCATCACCGTATCTGCACCTGCATCAGACAGGGGTGTAGGTTTTTACAAGAATGCCAATCTGGATCGCGAGAGCAGTAAGGATGCCGCTGAATGGACACGTAACAATAAGTATGTCTATGGCAACAAGATATACTATCGTGCAGAAGTGAATTCCGCAGGAGGCTCTGCCCTTGACCTTGCATTCGAGAAAGCTGACTATATCCCTGTAATATTCGATGACGAAGATTCGGAGTTGCAGGAAGATGGTAACGGCTACAGAACAACCATCGGCGAAGGTCGTGTCTATGACCTGCAGGGCCGCTGCGTGGCTACTGAGCAGGAGGTCAACGATGGCTCATGGCGCAGCAACGTGGCTCCAGGCGTATATATAATAAAAGGTAAGAAAGTTGTGGTGCAGTAATGCAATGCATAATTCATAATGCATAATGCATAATACATAGTTATCCCCTGAGTCTTCTTAAGATGGATGGTTTAGGGGATTTTCTATGACTAATTTCGTAAAAAAGAGTAAATTATGAATTGTGAATTGTGAATTATGAATTATTTTTATTACCTTTGCAGGCGATTTTTAGATGTACAGTTAAAACAATAAGAAATTTTTTAAGATGAACGTAATCACAAAGACCGTTTCACTGCCTGATGGACGTACCATCACCATTGAAACCGGAAAACTGGCAAAGCAGGCCGACGGTTCATGTACCCTCCGTATGGGCAACACCGTACTGCTCGCCACCGTTTGTGCAGCAAAGGATGCAGTGCCTGGCACAGACTTTATGCCACTGCAAGTAGAGTATCGTGAGCAGTATGCCGCAGCAGGTCGCTTCCCTGGCGGCTTCAACAAGCGCGAAAGCAAACCTAACGACGACGAAATCCTGACATGCCGTCTCGTGGACCGCGCACTGCGCCCACTCTTCCCAAGCGATTATCACGCAGAAGTATTCGTAAACGTAATTCTCTTCAGTGCCGATGGCGTTGATCAGCCTGATGCCCTTGCCGGCTTCGCTGCTTCATGCGCCCTGGCTTGTTCAGATATTCCTTTCGAGTGCCCTATCTCTGAGGTTCGTGTAGCTCGCATCAATGGCGAGTATGTCATCAATCCTACCAAGGCACAGATGGCCGAGGCTGATATGGACCTCATGGTAGGTGCTACGGCTGAGAACATCATGATGGTAGAGGGCGAGATGAAGGAAGTGCAGGAGGTTGACCTGCTCAATGCCCTCAAGGCTGCTCATGCAGCTATCAAGCCTATGTGTCAGTTGCAGGATGAACTGATGAAGGAACTCGGCACCGACACCAAGCGCGAGTACTGCCACGAGGTCAATGATGACGACCTCAAGGAGCAGGTGCGCAAGGACTGCTATGACAAGGCTTATGCTGTAGTTAAGCAGGCTCTCGACAAGGACGGCCGTGCAGAGGCTTTCGAGGCTATCATCACTGAGTTCAAGGAGAAGTATGCAGAGGCACACTCTGACCTCACTGAGGAGGAACTCGAGGAGAAGAACACTCTCGCTGACAAGTACTACCACGACGTGGAGCGCGACGCTATGCGCCGTTGCATCCTCGACGAGGGCATCCGTCTCGATGGTCGTAAGACTACTGACATCCGTCCTATATGGTGCGAGGTATCTCCACTGCCACAGCCTCACGGCTCTTCTATCTTCACTCGTGGTGAGACACAGTCGCTGACTACCGTTACTCTGGGCACCAAGCTCGACGAGAAACTGGTGGACGACGTACTGGACCGCTACTATCAGAAGTTCCTTCTGCACTATAACTTCCCTCCATTCTGTACTGGCGAGGCTCGCCCACAGCGTAGCGTAGGTCGTCGTGAGATAGGTCACGGACATCTGGCTTGGCGCGGTCTGAAGGGTCAGATACCTGAGGACTTCCCTTACACCGTACGTGTAGTATCACAGATTCTGGAGTCCAACGGCTCTTCTTCTATGGCTACCGTATGTGCCGGTACCCTCGCCCTCATGGACGCTGGCGTACCTATGAAGAAGCCTGTCAGCGGTATCGCTATGGGTCTTATCAAGAATCCTGGTGAGGACAAGTATGCTGTGCTCTCTGATATCCTCGGCGATGAGGACCACCTTGGCGATATGGACTTCAAGACCACTGGTACCAAGGATGGTCTGACCGCTACACAGATGGATATCAAGTGCGACGGTCTCTCTTACGAGATACTGGAGAAGGCACTCATGCAGGCAAAGGCCGGTCGTGAGCACATCCTCGGATGCATCACCGACACCATCGCTGAGCCACGTGCCGACTTCAAGCCACAGGTGCCACGCATCGAACAGATAGAGATTCCTAAGGAGTTCATCGGTGCTGTTATCGGCCCTGGCGGTAAGATTATCCAGCAGATGCAGGAGGACACCGGTGCTACCATCACCATCGACGAGATTGACGGCGTAGGCAAGGTACAGGTCAGCGCTCCTGACAAGGAGAGCATCGAGGCAGCCCTCAAGAAGATTAAGGCTATCGTCGCCGTTCCTGAGATTGGCGAGGTTTACGATGGTATCGTACGCTCTATCATGCCTTACGGTTGCTTCGTAGAGATTATGCCTGGCAAGGATGGTCTGCTCCACATCTCTGAGATTGACTGGAAGCGTCTCGAGACCGTCGAGGAGGCTGGCATCAAGGAGGGTGACACCATCAAGGTGAAACTCCTCGAGATAGACGACAAGACTGGCAAGTACAAGCTCTCTCACCGTGTGCTCATCGAGAAGCCGGAGGGTTACGAGGAGCGTCAGCGTCGTCCTCGTCCTGAGCGCCGTCCACGTCCTGAGCGCGGAGAGCGTCGCAGCGACCGCCCACGTCGTTTCAACGATAACGGGAACGAAGAGAACAATGCATAATTCATAATTCATAATGCATAATTAATTAAAGCTGAAAGGTAGCAATTGCACTTTTCAGCTTTTTTTTGCGTAAAATTAAAAAGTTATTATTAACTTTGCACTCAGAACTAAAACCACAACGCAAATGAAAAAAATATTATTGCTAATCCTAATTCTCAATTGTCAATTATCAATTATCAATTTGTCACACGCTCAGTTTGAGTCCGCTCCCGCCTTCCCCGGCGCAGAGGGTTTCGCTCGTCTCACCACCACTGGTGGTCGCGGAGGCAAGGTGCTGCATGTGACTACCCTTGAGGATTGTCCTGACAATGCCCTGAAGGAGGGCACCTTCCGTTGGGCATGCAAACAGAAAGGTCCTCGCACCATCGTCTTCGATGTGGATGGCACCATCTTCCTCACATCGGAACTGAAACTGAAGAACGGCGACGTCTCCATCCTCGGACAGACGGCACCTGGCGATGGCATCTGCATCGCCGACTACCCCTTCTCGCTCTCTTGCGGCAATGTGATAATCCGTTTCATGCGCTTCCGTCTGGGCAACCGCCAGATAGCGTATCATGAGGGCGACGGACTGGGTGGCATGGACAAGGAGAATGTCATCATCGACCACTGCTCCGTCAGTTGGAGTGTGGACGAGTGCCTCTCCGTATATGGTTCGAAGAATATCTCCATACAGTGGAATATCGTAGCACAGAGTATGGTCAACAGCGGTCATCAGAAGGGTGCTCACGGTTATGGCGGCAACTGGGGTGGCGCTGGTGCTTCGTATCACCACAACCTCCTGGCTCACCACACCTCTCGCTGTCCGCGACTGGGTCCGCGTGTGGGCACTCAGACCGACGAACGTGTTGACCTGCGCAATAACGTGATGTACAACTGGGGTGGCAACGGTTGCTATGGCGGCGAGGGCCAGAAGGTGAATATCGTCAACAACTACTACAAACCAGGTCCTGGCACCCTGACACGCGGCAAGATGCTACAGATGCGCATAGCATCCGTTGGCATACGCACAAGCGAATACACCCACCACAACTCCGCAGAGCCCAACAAATGGGACGTCATGTGGCATGTCTGGGGTAAGTTCTATGTCAATGGCAATGTGAACCCCATGTACCCACAGGTGACGGCAGACAATGCCAAGTGGGGCGTGATAGCCCAGACCAATATGGAACAGGCTGAGGGCACCTTCACCCAGAAGACCAAGGACACCTTAATAATAAAGGAGCCTATCCCATACGGCAATGTCACTACACACTCGGCTGAGAACGCCTTCCAGCAGGTGCTGGCATATGCTGGTGCTTCGCTGCATCGTGACCGCGTGGACAGCGACGTGGCTGACGATGCCGAGAAGGGCATTGCGAAGTACGGCAAGACGCTCAATGGCAAGAATAAGCACAGCGAGACTCTCACTGGTTTCATCGACTCTCAGGAGGAGGTGGGCGGTTGGCCCGAACTGAAGAAGGGCACTCCCCTGTCCGACTCTGACGGCGACGGTATGCCCGACGAATGGGAGACCTCTCACGGCCTCAACCCCAACGATGCCACCGATGGCAATGCATACACCCTCGACAAGCGCGGCTTCTACACCAATGCCGAGGTGTACTTCAATAAGATAGTGGAACATATCATCAAGGCACAGAATCAGAATGCCGACACTTCTGTCAAAGGTTACTTCGAAGAGTATTATCCTATTTAGAGGTGAGAGGTGAGATGTTAAAAAAAGCAAAACATAAGTAATCTTTCAACCTTCAACCTTCAACTTTCAACTAAAATTAGTACCTTTGCACCCGAATTCAGGGGAATGAGAGGCTCGAAAGAGCTTCTCATTTCTTTATCTAGTAATGTAATTATGATTGACAAGAACAGAGTTAAGAGTATCGTAGAGGAATGGTTAGACGGTAAGGAGTACTTCCTGGTAGATGTGGAGGTGACCCCCGATGACCGCATCGTAGTGGAGATAGACCATCACGATGGAGTGTGGATAGAGGACTGCGTGGAGCTGAGCCGTTTCATAGAGGAACGCCTCAACCGCGACGAGGAGGACTACGAACTGGAGGTCGGCAGTGCCGGTCTGGGACAGCCCTTCAAGGTGGTGCAGCAGTACATCAACTGCATAGACAAGACTGTAGAGGTTCTCTCTGCTGACGGCAAGAAGTTCGTAGGCACGCTGAAGAGCGTAGAGGCACCCTCATTCACCATCCTCACTAAGGAGAAGCAGAAGGTGGAGGGCAAGAAGCGCCCCGTACTCGTCGAGGTGGAGAAGACCTTCTCCATGGACGAGGTGAAGTACTGCAAGTATGTAATCGACTTTAAATAAAAACAACAAAATAATGGCAAAAACAGTATCACAACAACCAAGCATGATCGATACCTTCCGCGAATTCAAGGAGACGAAGAATATCGACCGTACAACACTCGTAAGCGTGCTCGAGGAGAGCTTCCGCAATGTTATCTCAAAAATCTTTGGCAGCGACGCCAACTTCGACGTCATCGTCAACCCCGACAAGGGTGACTTCGAGATTTACCGCAACCGTGTGGTAGTGCCTGACGGCGAGGTCAGCGACGACAACAAGGAGATTGCCCTCTCTGACGCACAGAAAATCCAGGACGACTACGAAGTGGGCGAGGACGTGTCAGAGCGCGTTGACTTCACCAAGTTCGGCAGACGTGCCATACTGAACCTGCGCCAGACCCTAGCCTCAAAGATCCTGGAACTGGAGCACGACACCCTCTACAATAAGTATAAGGATCGCGTGGGTGAGATTGTCACCGGCGAGGTATATCAGATATGGAAGCGCGAGGTGCTCATCATCGACGATGAGGGCAACGAACTCCTGCTGCCAAAGTCTGGTCAGATACCTAACGACGTATATCGCAAGAACGAAAGCATCCGTGCCGTCATCGACCGTGTGACCAACGAGAACAACAATCCAAAGATTATCCTCTCCCGCACCTCCAACCTCTTCCTCCAGCGCCTGATGGAGGCAGAAGTGCCTGAGATAGCCGATGGTCTCGTTGCTATCCGCAAGATTGCCCGCATACCAGGCGAGCGCGCCAAGGTGGCAGTAGAGAGTTTCGATGACCGCATCGACCCAGTAGGCGCCTGCGTAGGCGTCAAGGGCAGCCGTGTGCATGGCATCGTGCGCGAACTCTGCAATGAGAACCTCGACGTCATCAACTACACCGACAACACAAAACTCTTCATACAGCGTGCACTCGCTCCAGCACAGATTAATTCTATCCAGCTCAACGAGGAAGAGCGCAAGGCAGAAGTATATCTGCGCCCAGAGGAGGTATCACTCGCTATCGGTCGCAGCGGTCAGAATATCAAACTGGCTTCTATGCTGACCGAATACACCATCGACGTATTCCGCGAACTCGACAGTCAGGACATCGACGAGGAGGACATCTACCTCGACGAGTTCAATGACGAGGTTGACCAGTGGGTTATCGATGCTATCAAGGGTATCGGCCTCGACACCGCTAAGCAGGTGCTCAATGCTCCACGTGAGATGCTCATCACCAAGGCAGACCTTGAGGAGGAGACCGTGGATCAGCTCCTCAGCGTACTGCGTGCCGAGTTTGAGAATAATTAATTTATTAAGGAGGTAAAAAGAATAAATGAGTATAAGACTAAATAAAGCAATCAGCGAACTCAATATCGGCCTGCAGACCGCCGTTGACTTCCTTGAGAAGAAGGCTGAGCTCGGTGAGGTGAAGAACGATCTGAACTTCAAACTCAACGACGCACAGTACGAGGCCCTCGTGGTCGCCTTCAAGGGAGACAAGGAGGTACGCACCCAGGCTGATAAAATCTTCCAGCGCAAGGAGAAGCCTGCGAAGAAAGAGAAGCCACAGCCCGCTCCCCAGCCAGAGCAGGCTACCACTGCTGGTGATGCCCTCATCGGCAGGCAGACAGCCACACCACTCGGCAAGATAGACCTCGAGCCCAAGAAGAGCGAGGCTTTACCCGTAGGCAACGGTTCTGCCGTTGCTCCGGAAAAGCCAGAGCCAGAGGCTCCTGCCGTAAGCAGCGACTCCGTCGCAGCTGCTCCCTCCGAACCCGAAATCTTCACCCTCAAGAGCGACCACAAGAAGGTGGAAGGCCCTACCGTGCTTGGCACCGTGGATCTCTCCGCTATCAATCAGAGCACTCGCCCTAAGAAGAAGTCCAAGGAGGAGAAGCGCAAGGAGCGCGAGGAGAAGTCGGCAGAGCGCAAGAAGCGCAACCGCATCGGCAAGGAACGCGTGGATGTCAATGACACCGCAAACTTCCAGCAGGGCGGCAAGAACGGCAAGAATGCACGCACTACAGCTGGCAAGGTAGATCCTAACCAGCAGGGCGGCGGCAAGAAGAATAAGAAGAAGAAGGGCAACCAGCCTCAGGAGGTCTCTGACGAGGACGTAGCACGTCAGGTAAAGGAGACACTCGCACGCCTTACCAGCAAGACCACCCAGAACAAGAAGGGTGCCAAGTACCGTAAGGAGAAGCGCGATGCAGCAGCACAGCAGCGTGAGGAAGATATGCTCATAGGCGAAATGGAGAGCAAGACGCTCAAGCTCACCGAGTATGTTACCGTCAGCGAACTGGCTGCCATGATGGATGTGCCTGTCACCAAACTTATCGGCACCCTCATGTCAGTAGGCATCATGGTGTCCATCAATCAGCGTCTTGATGCTGAGACCATCAATCTCGTCGCTGACGAGTTTGGCTACACCACCGAGTATGTCTCAGCTGAGGTGCAGGAGGCCATCCAGGAGGTGGAGGATGATGAGAATGACCTCATCGCCCGTGCTCCTATCGTCACCGTCATGGGCCATGTGGACCACGGTAAGACATCGCTCCTCGACTACGTGCGCAATACCAACGTCATCGCTGGTGAGGCAGGCGGTATCACGCAGCACATCGGTGCCTACAACGTGAAACTGGAGGACGGCCGTCGCATCACCTTCCTTGATACCCCTGGTCACGAGGCGTTCACCGCCATGCGTGCCCGTGGTACCCAGGTGACCGATATCGCCATCATCATCATCGCTGCCGACGACTCCGTGATGCCTACCACCAAGGAGGCCATCGCCCATGCCCAGGCAGCCAACGTACCTATGGTCTTCGCCATCAACAAGATTGATAAGCCAGGCGCCAACCCCGACAAGATACGTCAGGACCTCGCTGCCATGAACCTCCTCGTGGAAGAATGGGGCGGCAAGTACCAGTGTCAGGAGATAAGCGCCAAGAAGGGTATCGGCGTAGAGGAACTTATGGAGAAAGTGCTCCTCGAGGCAGAGATGCTCGACCTCAAGGCCAATCCTAACCGCAATGCCACAGGTTCAGTCATCGAGTCCTCTCTCGACAAGGGACGCGGCTATGTCTCTACCGTACTCGTCTCCAACGGTACCCTCAAGGTCGGCGACATCGTCATCGCAGGCACAGCATGGGGCAGAGTCAAGGCTATGTTCAATGAGCGTGGCGCCAATGTAGAGCAGGCACGCCCATCAGAACCAGTCATCATCCTCGGCCTCAACGGTGCACCACAGGCTGGTGACTCATTCCATATCATGGAGACCGAGCAGGAGGCTAAGACCATCGCCAACAAGCGTATGCAGCTACAGCGCGAGCAGAGCCTCCGCACCACCAAGACGCTCTCTCTCGAGGAGATAGCACACCGCGTGGCACTGGGCGAGTTCCACGAACTCAACCTCGTTGTCAAGGCCGATACGCAGGGTTCTGTCGAGGCACTCTCCGACTCCTTCATCAAGATGTCCACGGAGAAGGTACAGGTCAATGTCATCCTCAAGTCTGTCGGTCAGATATCCGAGAACGATGTCATTCTCGCCTCTACCGCAGAGAACGGTATGATAGTCGGCTTCCAGGTACGTCCTTCCGTAGCAGCCAAGAAACTGGCAGAGCAGGAAGGCGTGGAAATCAATACCTACTCCGTCATCTACGACGCTATGGACGACATCAAGGCCGCCATGGAAGGTATGCTCGACAAGGTCAAGAAGGAAGTCTCCACCGGTCAGGTTGAGGTCAAGGAAGTCTTCAAGATTTCCAAGGTCGGCTCCGTGGCAGGCTGTATGGTCACCGACGGCAAGGTACACGCCAAGGACAAGGCACGCCTCATTCGCGACGGTATCGTCATCTTCACAGGCGAGATCAATGCCCTCAAGCGTTACAAGGACGACGTCAAGGAAGTTGCCACCGGCTTCGAGTGCGGTATCTCCCTCGTCAATTTCAATGACATCGAGGCAGGCGACATCATCGAGACCTTCACCGAAATCGAGGTGGAGCAGAAGCTGTAGCTCTAGTATATAGTATAAAATGATTAAGAGCGGCGCCGCAAGGTGTCGCTCTTAGTCTTTTGTTACTTAGCTATTCTCCCCCGTTCCCACAACCTTCGACCTTTGACCTTAGACCTTTGACTGTTTTTATGGTTTTTGCCTTCCGTTATCGTAGGCTCGCAGAGCCGTATCGTAGTCCGTAGGACGTATCGTAGTGAGCTCTGCTCACGTATCGTGGAAAAATTGTGGCAATTTTTTCTTATTTTCCTTGCAAGTTTCGAAGAAAAATTGTAACTTTGTCCCGCAAACTTTGATTCATTAACTAGATTTATTAACATTTTGAAAAGATTTTACGTCCCGCTCTACGCCCTTATTGGCACTGAATGAGTAGGTACAGTCGCTCCCCAGAGAGCCTCTGCACCCAGTAGAGTCGTATCGTAATTATAACTTTCGCACGCGCGTATAAGCGTGTAAGATGACAGACAAAAATAAATAAACAAACATTTTCATTAACTAATTAATTTATTAACAACATGAAAAAGATTTTATCTTTATTGATGCTCTTAGTAGCGATAGTCACGGGAGCACAGGCAGCAGACACCACCATTTTTGAATATACGGTGGGAGAAGGTCACAGCAGTTCGTCTGCAACTGCAACTACAGGCACCGTAAAACTTGGTGCAGACAAGGTTGAATCACAGACTTGGTCATCAAGTGGCTATGCCTTCAAGTCTGATGGTGATTTGGGGGGTAGTAAGTATATTAAAGCTACTGCCACACAGGCATTGCAGGCAGGTGATGTTATTTCTGTGACGATTGGTGCAACTTCAAATCCAGGTGGTTCAGATTATGGTGTTGTTCTATCCGCAGATAATTCAGCAGTTGTAACAACTTTGTATCTCGAAGCAAAAGCAAAGAACGTAGAGAAAGAGTATTCATATACAGTACTTGCCAATGATGCTTTCAATGGGAAAACTGACATATATGTAGCGCGTGCTGCAGGAAAGTCAACTTACATTGTATCTATCAAAGTGGTACACCCAGCTCCCGCAGCTCCTTCCATCACTACTCAGCCACAGGACGCAGCATATGTCTCTGGTGCAACAATGGATGCTTTGACCGTTGAGGCTACAGCTTCTGCTGGTACACTCGCTTATCAGTGGTATTCTTGCGATGATGCTGACAAGACAAATGCGTCAGCTATTGATGGTGCAACATCTGCTTTTTACACACCTTCTGCTGCAGGCTTCTATTTCGTAAACGTAACGGATGATAACGGCAATGTTGATTCTGATGTCGCTCAGATTACAGTATCTGAGGCTGAAGCTCCAACAATCAGCGTATCAGGCACTCCTGCGGAGGTTGTAAAGGTAGGTACAGAGGTTATTCTGACCGCTACAGCTACAGGTGTTCCTACTCCTACAATTACATGGTATAATGGTAGTGATGAAGCAGTTGCCACAGTGGAAGGTACAGAGTTGGCTTACACAGTTCCTACTAACACTGCTGGAACTTATACATTCTATGCTGTTGCTTCAAATGGTGTAGAGCCAAACGCTACATCTGCTGAACAGACAGTAGTTGTTAAGGAGCAGGTTGCAAAGCCAACAATCACTCCTAACGGAGCATACTTCGAGGAGTCACAGAGTGTAGAAATCGCAAGTGCAACAGAAGATGCTGTAATTGAATACTCAACAGATGGTGGTGAGTCATGGACAGCTTATACTGAGGCTCTGAACATCACAGAGACAACAACCATTATTGCAAAGGCAACAAAGCAGGATTACCTTAATAGTGAGACTGCTACAGCAACATTCACAAAGGTTACTCTCGACCCACAGGTTGACGTAACAGGTGCAGCTTCATGGGATTGGTCAAAATTTGGAACAAAGGAAATCAAGTTGACAGACCAAACGACTCCTTCAAAGACTACAGAATTTGTTCTCTCTAATGCTGTAAATTATGGTCTTTGTGCTTCAATAGGTTCTGAATTCGGCAATGCACAGCAGTTGAAGGTTACAACAGAGTATGTTGTTCGTGATACAAAATACTTCCAGGGTCCATCTATCAAGTTCAACACTACTGTTCCTGGAAAGATTACTGTAGTTTATTCTAACACGGGCAATCGTACTGCAGAGGCAGACCGCAGATTCCTTAACGTAAACGGTATCAACTATGGCGTGGGCGCAATGAGGTCAGACGAGACAACAACAACAACAGTTTCTGTTGCTGCAGGCGAGGTCGCTATCACAGGTAAGTTTGGTCCAAGCGTGGAAGATCAGACTAACCAGTATCTCCGTATCAATTCTATCACATTTACTCCAACTACGACAGAGACTGTTACAATCCCAACAGAGGGTGTTGCAACATACGTAACAAAGAGTGCACTCGACTTCTCTACTGTTAATGGTACTATCAAGGCATACGCTGTAACAGATATCAAGACAGAGTCTGTAGCAACTGCTGAGGTAACACAGGTTCCTGCTGGTACTCCTCTTCTCATCAAGGGTGCAGAGGGAGACTATGATATAGAGATAGTAGAAAGCGCAAGTCCTGTCGATAATCTGCTTAAGATTTCTACTGGCACGGTAACAGGTGAGGCGGGCAACGTATATGCTTACTCAAAGAGTGCCCTGAAGTTCAAGAAGGTTGCTGAAACTGTTAAGGTTCCTGCAGGCAAGTGCTACCTCCAGATTGCTACTCCTAATGCACCTGCATCTCTCGACATCGACTTCGATGGTGCTACAGCAGTAGAGTCTATCGCTGAGGCTAACGAGGCTAACGCTGCTGCTCCAGTAAAGGTTATCAAGAACGGTCAGCTGTTCATCGGTAACTACACAGTTGCAGGCGCTCGTGTTAAGTAAAGATAGTCTAAACAACCAAACAACTAAACAACTAAAAGACTATAAGACAATGAAAAAGAAAGAATATATACAGCCAGAGGCTAAGGAAATCAAGCTGAGACTGCAGTCTGTAATCCTTGCAAGCAACTCGATCCCGAAGAGACCATCACAAATGAGGATGACATCGCTTCATTCGATGCAGAATTCGAGGATGACTTCTAAATGACTCACTCAAACCCTCTCTGCACAGGGAGGGAGGTAACAATAACGATGTCCCGATCACACTCCTGTGGTCGGGACATTTTTTGTGGATTTTACTTGGATAATAGGGTTTCTTTGTTAATAAATACTAAAAAGGAGAAATCTTTCAACTTTCAACTTTCAACTTTCAACTTTTCTTTGTACCTTTGCACCCGCTTTGCTTCCTTAGCTCAGTTGGTTAGAGCATCTGACTGTTAATCAGGGGGTCCTTGGTTCAAGCCCAAGAGGGAGCGCAAAAGAAAATCAAGCAGTTACGAGAAATCGCAACTGCTTTTTTCTTTTATTTGCGAACGATTTGCGAACGATTGACAATCGGTTTCGATAATCTATTTCGAGGCTGAAAGCAAAGAAACAAAGAACAAATTAAAGTAATTTGATAAATCAACGCAGTACTGCTAACTTATCAAGTGCGTGTGCGCACGTGTACGTGTGTGTGTATGAAAAAAGGTTGCCTTTGCTTTGAGGCAACCTAAAATTTTGATTTTGACAAAAGGGAAAGGTTAAGAGCATTTACAATGCGACGGACTGTTTCTATGCTACCATCATATTTTTTAATTGTGAGCCTGCGAGCAATTCAAGAAGCGGCGCAAATGGGTACCCGGCATGGGTACCCATTGTACGCCCGTCGTGGGTGCCCAATGGGTACCCAAAGACACTTCTTGCTAAGAACCTATTCAATGGCAACTACTGGGCGTTGATATTATTCTTTCCCTTCTGTCGCAATCTGGACGACAGACCCTGTCTGTCCCACGTTGTATCACAACGTCCTCCGACTATGATATGATAGCCGTCGGAAATTTAGTTCTTAGCAAGAAGTGTTTTTGTGATACAAAAACCGAATTGTATCACCTGTGACACAATGTGTCACGTGTGATACATTCTTCTTGAATTGCTCGCAGGCTCACAATTTATTCTCTCCCTTTTTGCTCATTATGCGCTGTTCGCTGTCGCTAATGAGGTCGAAAAGTTTGCCAGCCTTAGGGAGTTCTGTCAGCACTTCTCCACTCTCTATGTCATAGTAACCAAACTCCTTCTCGAACTCTGCCCAGCCGTAGAATGATGGTGTAGCATCAGTCTCGATGGTGGCAACCTGGTCTTCATCCTCTTCGGTAACCTCTGCCACACCCCACACCTTGCCTTGCCCCAGACGGAAATACACCTTCCTACCCTGCATCGCCTCGAAGATAGTATTCATGTGAACCGCATCGAAGAAGCGTTTACCGCTACTGTCTTTGGCGATGAGCTTCGTGAAATACTTGAATATTTCCAAGATACCACCATCGCTATTTACCTTCTCGCACTTTTGTGCCTTCTCATTGCTGCAGGGGTTCAGTAGGAGCCACTGGAAGAGGATGAATTTGGCGAGCTCTTCACTTGATACCAAGAGATGAAAATGCGGATGGTAAGTGTTGAAGAGTGGGTCGGGAGAGCCATCTTTTAGGAACTGCTTCCCGTGGAAGGTGCACTCTATTTTTCGGATGCCTATGACACCTTGTTTCATGGCTTTTCGATATTCGCTGGTGTTTGCTATTTGTCGCCAAAGTTCTTGATAGCGAGAAATCTCTTTCTTCAGTTCCTCTGCCGTCACGTTGGGGCGTGTCAGAGTGATAAACCACAGCTCCTTTTCGAGCTTAAGGCGTTCCGAGTACGCATTTATCATCGCCCCCATCTTGTTGCGCTGGCAGATTGGACACCACCTATTCTTGCAGTATTTTGACTTAGCAAGCCCATCAGCAGTAACCTCTATAACGTTGCTGCAATAGAAGGTATTGCGATACGCTTGCGCTAACAGACTATGGGGATTTTGATAATACAACATCCCAGTTAAGTGGTAGCCAAACCACTTTAATTTATTCCTTTTAAGGATTTTTCCTTCAAAAGATTTGGAAGTTTTAGATTTATTTTCTACCTTTGCAGTCATAATAGAGAAGAATTTACTGAATTTTAGTATTTTCTAAGTCCCAGACAGTTTGCGCCTGTCTGGGATTTTTCATTTTACTGTAGATATTCCGTAATGTCCATTATTGGGATGGCGCACATAGTCGGTGAGGTTATCAATCACCTGGCTTGCCTTCTGCAGCACCTTGTAGTCTTCATTACCCATGTTGTGTTGCATAACCTGATGCATACACATATCGACGTATGCCAGGCGATTGATTATGTGTTCTTTATCCAGTTTCATGCCTCGACACCTCCTTTCATCACCTTTTTCACGTCCTCGTAGTCGTAGAGGATGCGCGAACCGACCTTTCGGTACTTTAACTTTCCGTCTCGGTTCATTACCCACAGTGCAGGGTACTTCACGCCCAGGAGCGTCTGCACCTGCTGACACGTCAGCAGCTTCTCACCCCCGAAAGCAAAAGGTGTAATAACTTCACCATTCGGAGCTATGTCCGAAGGCATTTGCGGTTTCTTCATGGCTGCAACCATTTCCGCAGCCAACGCTCTGGCGCGAGACTCTATCTCGCGTTCCATCAATTCCAAGAGTTCTGTACTCATTTTAAAACATAACCATACGACCGTTTGATTAAAAACATGACAAAAAGACATCCTTCTCACATCAATTTAATGTAAGGAGGAAGCGAGAGCCCATTTAAAAAGCTGGATGCTGCGGTCGTATGGTTATGTTATTTGCGCTTACCGAGTGGCTATGCCCTCAGCATGAGGCTGTCCAGCCAGCCAAGATATTCCCGAAGGAGTTGACCCTTTTGGTCAGATGTTAGCTCTCTTGACGTGGTTCCGCTATGTTTTCACGCCCACTAAATTTTTTGCGCAGACTAAATCTGCTTAGATGTGCCAAAATTACTGAAAATATTTCAAACCACCTCTAATTGTTGAATATTTTTAACAAATTTTCCTCAAAAATGCTCGAAAACAATAATCACCCGAGCAGTTTCTCCAGCAGAGCCTTCATTTCTGCTTTGGTGAGTTTGTCGAGATTGGGCTTTTCGGCAGGAGCCTCTTCCTCTATATTGAGCAACTTCATATTATTGCGATAGCGAATTTCCAAGGGGTATGCGTCCATGTACCCTGCAGTCACATCGTTGCCGTGGGAGTGCCCCATGCTTTCTGCGATGTATTCTTCCTCCACCCCAGCGAGCTTTAGGTTGGTTGCGAAAGAGTGTCGCGCCCAGGTACCAGACACCTCCTTCTCCCAGCCAAGAATTTCAGTGCATATTCTGCGCACTCTCTCACGGACGTTGCAATTCTCCATGAGGATTATTCTCCTTCGTTCATCCTCGTCCTTTACATCATGAAAAATGAAAGGAAAGAGAAATCCTCCTTTTGTCGGCTTATCCGCTATTTCATCCAACACTCTTTTGAGTGGGGGGATGATAGGTACTATTACTACAGAGTTGTCGTTGCTGCGTGCTGCTGTCTTCCTGCGTTGAAATTCTAACGCTTTGCCTTTGTCACTCCAATATGCCTTATTATAGGTAAGTCGTGCAATATCCGTGAGGTTGCAACCGTTGCAAAGATATTGTGCCAGGAATAGCCCCAACGATTGATGGGCGCGCTCGATGTAAAAAACGCCCCATTCCATAGGGTATCGCTTTTCCATAAAAATCTTATATAGTTCAGTCCATTCCTCCACGCTGAGGTATGACTTTTGACGACGCTTGCCTCGAGGTATCGAAACCAGGTCGTTACTCTTGTTGCTAAACGGGTATTCGGCTTCTGCCAGAAAACCTTGTTTAACACATTCGTTCCAAATAACGCGACAAGCACGAAGGTATATGCCTCTTGTCGTGTCCGACATCTTCTTTATGCTATTTCCCTTTGCATCTACCCCGTTCTTCATTCCTTCACTCCATTGGGCAATTACGCTCTTGTTAAGAGAAAAGCCCTCTACATCCCCAACAACCCTTCGGAAGGAGCGTAAGGCGCATTCGTAGCTTTCAGCGGTTCCTGCACGTCCTTCCTTACGCCTGGCTGCAATAACGCCCTCCCATATTCCGATGAAAGACTTATTCGCCTCTCCGTCTATATCCACTCCAGAAAGAATAGCACGAATAAGTGGCATGGTAAGTTGTTGCTTCTCGGCAACCTTAACAAGACGTGCCCTATACCCTTCCAATACAGCTTCCCATTTCTTTTTTATCGGGAATAGGGCACTCCTGCTTGCACTCACGCTGCACACCTCGTTAAAATATTTCTCCGTATAATACTCATTAAGATGCTGGAAATAGCGTTCCTCCTTGCCATTAGCTGACCTGTAGAAACGAACAGACAAAGGATATTCATCTGAACTTCGATTACTGCGCTTGTCAAGCAGCAGAGAGATATTAAAGTCTCCTACTCGATTTGTCGTTAATGATGTGACTTTTTTACCCATATTATTACTTTGCGAACGATTTGCGAACGATTTGAGCCATTAAAAGACCTTTTAGGGTCTAAAATCGATTCGGTTCTGGAATACGCTGCAAAGTTACTAAATAGTTTGTAATCAAGCAAATAAATGTAAAGTTTTTTGATATTTTTTAATATGAGAAAATATTTATTTTTTTGACTGTTAATCAGGGGGTCCTTGGTTCAAGCCCAAGAGGGAGCGCATCAACCTCAGCAATTGCTGAGGTTTTTTCTTGGGCTTTCACCAAGGTTCTTTCAGTCGCCCGAAGGCTTGGTGAAAGCGTAGCACCTGAAGGTGCGTCCGATTACAAGCCCAAGAGGGAGCGCAAAAGACAGCTTAGGCTGTCTTTTTTTTGTTTATTTCATAACTATTTGTTAACTTTGCACTCAGAAATAGTATAAAGTATAAAGTATAAGGTATATATATGTATAAGGTACTGATAGGAATATTGCTGATGGCGGTAACATCGGCAATGGGTGAGGAGAAAAAGAATCATAACTTCACGGTAGCGAAGAATATGGATACGTTTACGGCTATCTACAAGAATCTGGACTTGATGTATGTAGATACGCTGGATGCTGACGTGACGATAGGTAACGGCATACAGTCAATGCTGCGCTCGCTGGACCCCTACACGGAGTATTATCCCGCAAGCGAGATGAAGAACCTGAAGCAGATGCTGACGGGTAAGTATGCTGGTATAGGCGCCTTGATAAAGAAGGACCTGAGCACGGGCAACGTGGTGATAGACGAGCCCTACGAGGGTATGCCTGCTGATGAGGCGGGACTGAAGAAGGGTGATGTCATCGTGGCTGTGGATGATACAACGATGCTGGGAAAGGATGTGTCGTACGTGAGCAGTCATCTGAGGGGTGACCCTGGAACGACGTTTAAACTTACGTACGAAACGGGGGCAAGCTCCCTACGAAACGCTAACGCTACGAAACGTGGCAAAGCCACTACGAAAACCGTGATGATAACGAGGAAGGCGATACAACTGCCTAGCGTACCTTACTATGGGATAATCAACGAAACGGGAGCGAACTCCCTACGAAACGCTAACGCTACGAAACAGCCTTCGGCTTACGAAAACTACAAGATAGGCTATCTGGTGCTGACGCAGTTTACGGAGAACTGTGCAAGGGACGTGAGACGTGCCCTCGTGGATATGCGCAGCAAGGGTATGGAGAGCCTCATCCTGGACCTGAGAGGGAATGGCGGCGGTTCGCTACAGGAGGCGATAAAGATAGTGAATATGTTTGTACCAAAGGGTGAGACCATCGTCACCACCAAGGGAAAGATAAAGCGTACCAACAACGTATATAAGACGGAACAGGAACCGCTGGATACCGTAATGCCCGTAGTGGTGCTGGTGAACGGCAATTCGGCATCGGCAAGTGAGATAACAGCAGGGTCACTGCAGGACCTGGACCGCGCCACGATAATGGGTACCAGAACCTACGGTAAGGGACTGGTGCAGCAGACGGTGGAGCTACCTCATGACGGTTCGCTGAAACTGACGGTATCGAAATACTACATACCGAGCGGGCGATGCATACAGGCCATAAACTACAAACACACGGGCGGAGGATATAAGGAGCATATCCCTGACTCGCTGACGAAGGAATTCAAGACCAGAAAGGGCAGGATAGTACGCGATGGCGGTGGCATAAAGCCCGACATAGAGGTGAAGGCGGACTCGCTGCCAAATATCGCCCTCTATCTGGGACAGGGTGGTCTGGACTCTACGGAGGTGGCATTCCACTACGTGGTGGACTATATCAACAGCCATCCTACGATAGCCCCTGCGGAGGACTTCCGCCTGAGCGATGCTGACTATGCTGATTTCAAGCAGAGGGTGCTGAAGAGTGGTTTCAAATATGACCGCGAGACGAGCAAGGAATACAAAAAACTTGTGGAATTTGCGAAGTTTGAGGGTTACTACGACGATGCCAAGGCGGAGTTTGAGGCTCTGGAGAAGAAGTTGCAGCATAATCTGGAACGCGAGCTGGACAATAATCGCAAGGTCATCAGTCAGATGCTGGAGCAGGACATCGTGACGCACTACTACTATCAGCGTGGTGCCATAGCGAATATGATACAGAGGGATAAGGTGGTTATAGCTGCTATAGAGCAGCTACGAAACGCTGACGCTACGAAACGCTGACGCTACGAAACGGCCCACGGCCTACGAAAACGAGAAATCACATCAACGATATAAAGTTATGGGCAAAAAGAGTGGAAAGAAAGGCGGGAAGAGAATTACCCGACCTGAACTGGCAGAGAGAATCGAGAATTTCTTCAGGGGAAGACCCGATCAGGTGGTTCCCTTCAAGGAACTGTTCAGACAACTGCGCCTGGACACCCATCCCATGAAGATGCTCGCCATCGACATCATGGAAGATATGGCGTGGGATGACTTCCTCGTCAAGGTGACTGACTCCTCATACAAACTGGCGGACAGTACGCAGGTGATGGAGGGCATATTCCAGGCGAAGTCGAATGGCAGAAACAGCATCATGCCCGATGGCAGCGACAAACCTATCTTCGTGGCTGAGCGCAACAGTAAATGGGCAATGACGGGCGACAGGGTGAGATTCTGCATCATGGCTCGTCGCCGTACCCATATCCGTGAAGCCGAGGTGCTAGAGATAATCCAAAGGAAGAAAGACCAGTTTGTGGGAAAACTGATGGTGGAGGAGGATATGGCATTCCTCGTGCCACAGGAACCCGTGAGCGTCAATATCATAGTGCCGCGCAAGAAACTCAAGGGCGGCAAGACGGGAGACCGCGCTGTGGTGAAGGTGATAGCATGGCCTGACGGAGAGCACCGAAGCATTCTGGCTGAGGTGGTGGACATCCTCGGTGAAATGGGAGAAAACAATGCCGAGATGAATGCTATACTGGCGCAGTATGGTTTGCCTTACAAATATCCGCAGGAGGTGGAGGATGCTGCCAATAAAATCAGCGACCAGATACCTCAGGAGGAGATAGACCGGAGAGAGGACTTCCGTCAGGTATTCACCTGCACCATAGACCCACACGATGCCAAGGACTTCGACGATGCACTGTCCATCCGCCGTATGGACAACGGACTGTGGGAGGTCGGAGTGCATATCGCCGATGTGAGTCACTACGTGACAGAGGGGTCCATAATAGATAAGGAGGCACAGAAGCGTGCCACGAGCATATACCTCGTGGACCGCACCATACCGATGCTGCCCGAGAGACTGTGCAACTACATCTGTTCGCTCAGACCTGACGAGGATAAACTGGCATACTCCGTCATCTTCGAGATGGACGATGAGGCACAAATCAAGGCACACCGCATAGTGCACACGGTCATCAGGAGCAATAGGAGGTATTGCTATGAGGAGGTGCAAAAGGTAATCGAGGATAACGGGAACGGGAACGGGAACGACCCTTACACTGAACAGTTGCTCACCCTCGACCGCTTGGCTAAGAAACTGAGGGAAGAGAGGTTTAAGAACGGTTCGGTGAAGTTTGACCGCGAGGAGATGCGCTTCGACATCGATGAGACGGGCAAACCGCTGAGGGTGTATTTCAAGCGTTCGCAGGATGCCAACAAACTAATCGAGGAATTCATGCTCGCCGCCAATAAATGCGTAGCGGAAAGCGTCGGCAGGGTGCCTAAGGGCAAAAAAGCGAAGACTCTACCCTACCGCATACATGAGCAACCAGACCCTATCAAACTGGAACAGCTGAAGCAGTTTGCCGTGCGCTTCGGATACAAGATGAAGTCAACCAGCACGAAGGGCGCTACGGCACGTGCCATCAATGCCCTGATGGACGAATGCGAAGGCAGAGTGGAGAGCAATACCATACAGCGCGTGGCACTCAAGGCGATGATGAAGGCTAAGTACTCCACACATAACGTGGGACACTTCGGACTAGCCTTCGACTACTACACCCACTTCACCTCACCCATACGACGCTATCCTGACACGATGGTGCACCGACTCCTGACACGCTACGAGCAGGGTGGTAAGAGCGCCAACCAGGATAAGTACGAGGAACTGTGCGAGCACTCCAGCGACATGGAACAGATAGCTGCCAATGCAGAGCGTGACTCCATCAAATATAAAATGGTGGAGTACATGGGGCAATTTATCGGAGAGGAATATGACGCCCATATCTCCGGTCTGATGAGCTATGGCATCTACGCCGAGATAGACGAGAACCACTGCGAGGGTATGATAAGCATCCATGACCTGAAGGATGACTACTATGAGTTTGATGAAAGAAACTTCTGCCTCGTAGGGCGCCGCCACCATAACACATACCAACTGGGTGAGGCAATCCGCATAAAGGTGGTAAAGGCGAATTTGGAAAAGAGACAACTTGACTTTGTGATTGTAGAATGACATTTAGTGAATTAGGGATACAACAGGAGATTTGCAGTGCAGTAGAGGAACTGGGCTTCGAGCACCCCATGCCCATACAGGAGGCGGTGATACCGAAGTTAGTTGAAAGTAAAGACCTCATCGCACTGGCACAGACGGGAACGGGAAAGACGGCAGCCTTCGGATTGCCTCTATTGCAGATGGTGGATGCAAAAGACCGTACCACACAGGCGGTGGTGCTCTCGCCCACTCGTGAACTGTGTCTGCAGATAACCGATGACCTGCGCGACTTCTCCAAATATCTCAAGGGGGTGAAGGTGGTAGCCGTATATGGCGGCACGAGTATCAGCGACCAGATACGTTCGCTGAGGCACGGAGCACAGATTATAGTGGCTACACCTGGTCGTCTCATAGACCTCATGGAAAGAGGCAAGGCTCATCTGGAAGACGTGCGCCACATAGTGCTCGACGAGGCTGACGAGATGCTCAACATGGGTTTCTCTGACAGCATCAATGCTATCTTCGACGCCCTGCCAGAGGAACACCAGACGCTACTCTTCTCTGCTACCATGAGTCGTGAGGTGGAACGAGTGGCAAAACGCTACCTGCACAACTACGAAGAGATAGTGGTGGGCTCGCGAAACGAGGGGGCAGAGAATGTCAACCACATATACTATATGGTGAATGCCAAGGACAAATACCTCGCTCTGAAACGTATCGTGGACTACTATCCCCGCATATACGGCATCATATTCTGTCGCACCAAGGTGGAGACACAGGAGATAGCCGACAAACTCATCAAAGAAGGATATAATGCCGAAGCCCTGCATGGTGACCTGTCGCAACAACAGCGAGACCTCACGATGCAGAAATTCCGCAACCACATAACACAACTCCTCGTGGCCACCGACGTGGCAGCACGCGGACTGGACGTCAATGACCTTACGCACGTCATCAACTACTCCATGCCCGATGACACGGAGTCATACACACACCGTTCGGGGCGTACTGGCAGAGCAGGCAAAAAAGGCACAAGCATCGCCATCATCCACACCCGTGAGCGTCATAAGATACGTGATGTGGAGAAGGCGATAGGCAAGAACTTCGTGGCTGGCCGCGTACCTTCTGCAGAGGAGATATGCACCAAACAACTGTTTCGCGCTATCGATGAAATCGAGAAAACCGACGTTATCGATGAACAGATAGAGCCATTCATGACGGAGATACGCCGCCACTTCGAATATGTCGATAAGGAGGAGATACTCAAAAAGGTGGTAAGCAGAGAGTTTGGCAGATTCCTGAAATACTACGCTAATGCGCCAGAGATAGAAGAGGTGTCTGTAAAGAAAAGGGATGAAGGAAGAGGGATGAAGGGTGACCGCACGGACTGGAAGTCAAAGAAACCACGTGAGGGCGTACAGAAAGGCTACACCAAACTCTTTATAAATCTCGGCAGAAACGACCGTTTCTTCCCTGGCGAGGTGATGCAGTTTATCAATCGCAACGTACCCGGCCGTCAGGAGGTGGGGCATATCGATATCATGCCAGCCTTCTGCCTGATAGAGGTGCCTAAGCGAGACGCCAAGAAAGTCATCAAGGCACTCAGTCATGCATACTATCATAACAAGAAGGTGGTGTGCAGAGAAGATAGAGGTAAGTGGTGAAACTTCATACAACATACTTTGGAAGTGTAAACTGGTATCGGCAACTGATAACTGCCGATGAGCCCGTCGTAATAGACGATGAGGAGAGATATGTAAAACAGACTTCCCGCAATCGTTGTGAGATAGCAACTGCCAATGGCAAACAGGTGCTGACAGTGCCTGTCACGGTTCAAGGGGCTCAAAAGGTTCGAGAGGTTTTGGTGAGCGAGCACGGCAACTGGCGTCATCACCACTGGGAGGCACTCAAGAGCGCCTACGGCATGTCGCCCTTCTTCGACTATTATCAAGACGACATATATCCCTTCTTCGACGAACAGGCTTTCCATGATAACCACTGGGAGCACCTCTATGACTACAATATGGCTATCATAGAAAAGATTAAGGAATTACTGGGAGTCACAAATGTCCCTATAACTCCCCTATCACTCCACATTACCTCCCCTATACCTCCCATAAAATACTATCAGACCTTCCAGAAAAAAAACGGTTTCATCGCTGGTCTCTCCATCCTCGATCTGCTTTTCAACGAGGGACCAGAGTCTATACTATACCTCACTTCTTCTCATTAAGGTATCGCCACGCACGATGATACTTCTGCAAACGACGGAGGTCAGCATCGGTAAGAGTAGGAAGACGACGTATGTCCATATTGTCCTCCAGGTCTGCAAGTTTCACGACCTTGGCAAGCGGATGCCGCGCAACGCGATGGATATAGTCATCATAACTCTCACCACTCCTGCGAGTCAAGACCTCTACGACTTCTACCACTTCACCGGGAACACCCTGTCGTAGCAAATACTCAGCAGTAGCTGTGGTATCTTCGATGACATCATGGAGGAGAGCTACGAGTTTGGCTTGAGGGTCGCTACAGCGTGCTGCTACCCTGACAGGATGGTCTATATAGGGTTTGCCACCCTTGTCTGTCTGGCCAAGGTGGAGAGTGGCGGCGAGAGTATGTATTTGGTCCTGAGTCACCTGTATTAACACGAATGATTAGTGCAAAGGTACTATTTTTAATTAAGAATTAAGAATTAAGAGTTAAGATTTTTTCTTTGTTGGATTTTTTTTAGTAACTTTGCGCCATTATATAGAAAAATACGTCATAGAATATGAACGACGAACAGACTAAAGCACTGCAGGCGGAGATACGCCAGATGTGCAAAGAGAAGAATGCCGTAGTGCTGGCACACTACTACACTACAGGTGATATACAGGAAGTGGCAGACTTCGTGGGCGACTCACTCGCACTGGCTCGCAAGGCTGCTGAGACGAGTGCCGACATTATCGTGATGTGTGGCGTACACTTCATGGCAGAGACTTGCAAACTGCTCTCGCCAGAGAAACTGGTACTGGCACCAGACCTGGAGGCAGGTTGTTCGCTGGCAGACTCTTGTGATGCAGAGGACCTGTGGCGATGGAAAAAGGCACACCCCGACTTTATGATAGTGCAGTACGTGAATACTACTGCAGCCACAAAGGCACTCACCGACGTGGTAGTGACATCGGGCAATGCCAAGAAAGTAATAGACCAACTGCCAAAGGATGCAAAAATACTCTTCGGTCCAGACTACAATCTGGGATCGTATATCAACAGTGTGACAGGACGTCAGATGGAACTGTGGAACGGCGGTTGCCATGTGCACGAGCGTTTCTCGGTGGAGGCAATAGCAAAACTTAAGGCAGAATACCCCGAAGCAAAGGTGATGGCACATCTGGAGTGCAAGGCACCAGTACTGGCAATGGCTGACGTGAAGGGTTCCACAGCAGATATGCTGAAGTACGCACAGAACAATCCTCCACAGACATATATCGTGACGACGGAGGCTGGCATATTGCACGAACTGCAGAGAACATGTCCAGAGTGTAAGTTTATACCTGTGCCACCAGAGACAACAGAGGGCGTGGGTTGCTCATGCAACGAATGCCAGTATATGAAGATGAATACCCTTGAAAAGCTTCGCGATTGTCTCAAGAATGAGGCACCACAGGTGGATGTACCTGAAATGATAGCTCGCGATGCAGTAAAACCAATAAACCGTATGTTAGAACTTTCATAAGAGAATGGAAAAGACATTACTGATATACAACACGCTGACAAGACAGAAGGAAGCGTTCAAACCAATCAACCCTGGACACGTAGGCATGTATGTCTGCGGTCCTACCGTTTATGGCGATGCACATCTGGGACACGCACGTCCAGCCATCACCTTCGATATTCTCTTCCGCTACCTGAAGCATCTGGGCTACAAGGTGCGCTACGTGAGAAACATTACCGATGTAGGCCATCTGGAGCACGACGCAGACGAGGGCGAGGACAAGATAGCCAAGAAGGCTCGCCTGGAACAGTTGGAACCAATGGAGATAGCACAGTACTATACCCGTCGCTTCAACTCTGCGATGGAGAAACTCAACGTGCTTCCACCATCTATCGAACCACATGCCACTGGTCATATCATAGAGCAACAGCAGTTGGTGCAGCAGATACTGGACAATGGCTACGCATACGTCAGCAACGGTTCTGTATATTTCGACATCGAGAAATACAATAAGGACTATAAGTACGGCATACTCTCTGGTCGCACACTGGAGAACCTGAAGGATGCCAGTCGTGATACTCTCGCTGGTGTGGGTGAGAAGAAGAATCAGGCTGATTTCGCACTGTGGAAGAAGGCACAGCCAGAGCACATCATGCGTTGGCCAAGCCCCTGGAGCGATGGATTCCCCGGCTGGCACTGCGAATGTACCGCTATGGGCAGGAAGTATCTTGGCGATGAGTTTGACATACATGGTGGCGGCATGGATCTCGTGTTCCCTCACCATGAGTGTGAGATAGCTCAGGCACAGGCTTCGATGGGACATCAGGCCGTGCGCTACTGGATGCACAACAATATGATTACCATCAACGGACAGAAGATGGGTAAGTCATATAACAACTTCATCACCCTCGACCAGTTCTTTAAGGGAGAGCATGAACTGCTCAGCAAGCCGTTCTCGCCTATGACCATACGTTTCTTCATCCTCTCGGCGCACTATCGTGGAACGGTGGACTTCTCAAGTGAGGCTCTGGAGGCTGCAGAGAAGGGTTTTGCACGCCTGATGCAGGGATTGAAGGACCTAAAGCGCATACAAGTGGCAAAGGGAAGTTCGCCTGAAGTGGAGAAGTTTGTCAAGGAACTGCCCGAGAAACTCTACGACGCAATGAATGATGACCTGCAGACTCCTATCGTCATCTCTGAACTCTTTGAGGCTTGTCACCAAGTGAACCTGTTGGTGGACCGCAAGGCGAAGATTAGTGCTGCTGACCTCGAGAAACTCTCAGAGACCATGCACCTCTTCACAGAAGACATACTGGGGCTTACTAACGCTAACCCTAACGGGAACGGGAGCTCTGAAAAGGACAAGGCTCTGGACAAGGTGATGCAAATGGTGCTTGATATGCGCGCCAAGGCTAAGGCAGAAAAGAACTGGGCTGTCTCTGACCAGATACGTGATGAACTCAATGAGGCGGGTATAATCATTAAAGACACTCCTGATGGCACAGTCTGGGAAATCTGAATATGAAATAATGGCTCCCGTGGGAAGCAGAGAGAGTTTCGCTGCTGCTATCAATGCAGGAGCAGACTCTATATACTTCGGTATCGAGAAACTGAACATGAGGGCACACTCCGCCTCTACCTTCACTATCGACGACCTGAAGGAAATTGCCGCCACATGCAAGGAGCACGGCATAAAGTCGTACCTCACTGTCAACACCATTATCTACGGTGAAGACTTGGAGCAGATGCGCGAAATAATCGATGCTGCCAAGGAGGCGGAAATCTCTGCTGTGATAGCCAGTGACGTGGCCGTGATGATGTACTGCCGTGAGGTGGGACAAGAGGTGCACCTCTCTACGCAACTTAACATCTCAAACATTGAGGCACTGCGCTTCTATGCTCAGTTTGCTGATGTAGTGGTACTGGCTCGCGAACTCCGTATAGAGCAGGTGAAGGCCATCCACGAACAAGCCGTCAGGGAGAATATCTGTGGTCCGTCGGGACTGCCTATCCGCATAGAGATGTTCTGTCACGGAGCACTATGCATGGCCATTTCGGGCAAGTGTTACCTGTCACTCCACAATGCCAATCGTTCTGCCAATCGTGGCGAGTGTGTACAGATATGCCGTAGGGCATACAGGGTGGAAGATGTGGAGACGGGCAACGAACTGCTTGTTGACAATAAGTACATTATGTCGCCGAAGGACCTCAAAACTATCCGTTTCATCGACCGTATGATGGATGCTGGCGTGAGGGTGTTCAAGATAGAGGGACGAGCCCGCGGTCCCGAATATGTCGATACCGTAGTACGTTGTTACAGGGAAGCTATCAACGCAGTGCTGGAGGGAGGTTTTACCGAAGAAGCCAAGGACAAATGGGATGAACGTCTCGCTACCGTCTTCAATCGTGGATTCTGGGATGGCTACTACCAAGGACAGACTCTTGGCGAGTGGAACGACAGCTATGGTTCGAAGGCTACTGAGAAAAAAGTATATGCTGCCAAGGTAATAAAATACTTCTCCAAACTCTCGGTGGCAGAGTTGCAGGTGGAAGCTCATGAGATAGAAGTGGGCGACAAACTGCTATTCACCGGCAATACTACTGGTGCTATGTACATAGAAAATGTAGAAGAGATACGCTATGACCTAAAACCCGTCAACCGCGCAGAGAAAGGCCAACGCATCAGCATCGCCGTGCCAGAAAAAGTGAGACCTAACGACAAAGTATTTGTAATAGAGAAACTATGACGATAAACGAGATACAAGACGAAGTAATAGAGGAGTTCAGCGCCCTCGATGACTGGATGGACAAATACCAGATGCTCATCGATATCGCTGGTGAGCAGGAACCGCTGGATGACAAGTACAAAACAGAACAGAACCTCATCGATGGTTGCCAAAGCCGCGTATGGATACAGTGTGATAAGGAGCAGGAGGGCACTCTGTCTTTCCTCGCTGACAGCGATGCACTGATAGTGAAGGGCATCATAGCCCTGCTCATACGTGTCATCAACCACCAACCAGCCAAGGATATTCTTGATGCAGACCTCTACTTTATTGAGGAGATAGGTCTCAAGGAACATCTCTCCCCTACTCGCAGCAACGGCCTTCTCGCTATGGTGAAGCGCATCAAGGCCTATGCACTGGCGTATTCCAATTCATAAATGCAAGAAAACATTCTGCTATGCATATACACACTGTTTCATGTTGAGGGAACTCAGCAGGAGAGGGTGCGTAGCATAGTAGAACAACTCACAGGGCAATCCTTCGTGGACCTCAAAGCTACACTGGCAGCAATGAGGAATAGGGGCGAACTGGAACAGAAGTCCTACAACTGGCGCACCGACTCGTATGACTACGTGATAAGCCCTAAGAGGCTCATCCCCCTGATGATACATTACTACGAGGAAGAGCCAAAACTCACCATACAGGTACTGGAAGCAGCGCGAAGCATGGAGACAACTTCCGTGCAGAGAATGCTGTGGCAATTTATCAGTACTGGATATAGTGACATCAATATCGAAATCATCAGTGACTACCAGATTAGCGAACGGTTGCCATACTTCATGCCTGCTGTCGCAGACAAGCGCTTTGCACCACTACTGATGGTCTTCAGCCTTGGCAATTTCGCTGACCTGCTGACACAAACCATCATGGAGGCAATAGAGGATGAGGGTATCATTGACGCACAGCATATACGCCAATTGGTAGTGCTGTTTCGCAGGGATGACGACAGCCTGGAGGAGGAAATGATACTCCACGAAGTGCTATGCCTCTGCGGCCTGTACACCTATTTGGCAGATGGCAGGATGCCCGACTACGTGCATCTGGATGATAAGTACCACGAAATACTGGCAGGCATACGCGACACATATCGTGGCAATATGAAAAATGCCCTGACCATGTTTCGCAGGTCACTGAAGAAGTTTAACAGTACCAACGGCTTCTACGTCAGCACCAAGAGTTATCTACCACTCTCCATAGCCAATTTCTACTACATTCTGGCTTGTTACAAAGACGGGTCTGATGATTCCAACAAAAAAGCTCTCGCCATCGCTAAGTCAACTGACACCAGAGTCACCGCAGCTGCCAAAGTACTCTACAATATCCTTTATGGCAGTGCCACCGATAAACAGATACTCGACCGTCTGAATCTGCTGTATGCCAGCCGCCATGGCATCAATCGCGTGCTGGCTACACTGATGTGCCGCTACGTAGGTAAGGACTTCTCGCAGAATGCCAAACCTCAATGGGCCATATTAATACATGAGATGAGTCCGTATTTCAATGATCTCTCCATGCCTATACTGAAGAAGACTCCCTTTGGGGAAGCTCCTCTGTTGTCTGCCATACACCATCGCAAACAGTGGGAGAACGTGCTGAGTGATCTCACAGGACTCAACGACAAGGGTATTGATGTCCCCATCCGACAAGTGCGCGTCTCACGAGTAGCTTACTACCTGAGTAATATGAAGGCCAACAACGTCACACCACGACTGCAGACGATACTGAAGAATGGCACTTGGGGCTCAGGCAAACTACTCAATATTAACAGTTTTATGCATGGCGGAGCCGACGGCATGTGCGACGCTGACCACCGCATAGCAGACAGGGTGCTGATGAGGTCGGATGAGAGCACGTCCGATGGCGACACTATCAAACTGGAGGATGTACTACCAGAGATGACAGAAGAGAGCCGTCTCTACGTAGGTCGCTATGCCCCCTACTCTATCGTGGAGGTGATAGAGGAGGTTCCCTATATCTCCATGCATCATGACAAAGAGGGATTCCTAATCTCCAGCAATGTCAACCCTTCCGAGGTCGAGCAGGATATCATCATCACCCACCGGGGAGCAGCGAGCATCAATTTTATACACATGACCGACCGCCAGAGGCCGTACTACCGCCGACTGCTCTCCATTGATCGTTTCCCCAACGAGGCTGAACCGCAATTGCGTCGTTTCCTCTCAGGTCTGGGGGGACAGATAGAGGTGCACAGCGACCTCATCGAGGGAGGCAGTACGCTACCCATCTGCGACGGCGACTCACGACTGGTCTTGCAAATGCGTCCCGACCGCAACACTCGTGGTGGTGAGTCCTTCTACAGCGTCTCCCTCTTCGTAAGACCTCTGCAAGGTGGACGTATCAAATGCACCCCTGGCGAGGGCAATGAGGTTATCATAGACAATGCTGACATCCGCACTCGTGTAAAGCGCGACCTTGCCAAGGAAAAGGAAAACCTTGACCATTTACAATTTACAATTGACAGTTTCCAATTGGAAGAAAACCTGTTGGACAGCGCCTCTCTCCTCCCCCTCATCGAGTACGCCCAGGCCAACCCAGACCGTATATCATGTGAATGGCCTGAGGGAGCCAAAATGCGCATCAAACAACGCAACAGCACCATAGCATGGAATGGAACGATAAAGAAGAACGACAACGGATGGTTCGAACTGGAAGGTGACATACAACTTGATCAAGAAAAGGTTATTAGCATGGCACAACTGTTGGAGTTGGCTCGTCAGTCCAAGGGACGATACATACCACTGGGCAATGGCGACTACCTCGCTCTCAGCGAGAAACTGCGCCGCCAGCTGAATCAACTCTCCGCCATCGTATCACGCCATCACGGACATCTCCAAATGTCACCCTTCACGGCAGCACTCCTCGAACCAGATATCACCAATGGCGAACTCACCATCACCGAGGATGCCGAACTCAAGCAGATACGACAGCGTATCAAGGAGTCCAGTACCTACTCACCAGAGGTGCCTGCCACGCTCCACGCCACACTACGTGAATACCAACTGGAGGGCTACCAGTGGATATCACGCCTCAACTACTGGGGAGCCGGAGCCCTGCTTGCTGATGATATGGGGCTCGGCAAGACCATACAGACCATCGCCTTTCTGCTCGCCAAGGCAGAAGAAGGCCCTGCCCTCGTCGTTGCACCAGCCTCTGTAGCTCCCAATTGGAAAGTGGAATTTGAAAAATTCGCACCTTCGCTCCGTGTCACCCTGCTCAATTTTGAGCAAGACCGCAACGAGGCCATCTGCCAAGCCAAGGCAGGCGATGTCATCGTCTGCACCTATATGCTGTTGCTTAGTGTCAAAGATACCCTCGTCAAGAAGGAATGGACCACCATATGTCTCGACGAGGCTCACATTATAAAAAATCGCGGTGCCAAGACCTCTGCTGTAGCTATGAAACTAAAGTCACGCAACCGCATTATGCTCACTGGTACTCCCGTGCAGAACCACCTCGGTGAACTCTGGAACCTCTTCCAGTTTGTCAATCCCGGCCTGCTCGGTTCCTTTGAGGAATTTAACCGTCGCTTCATCATACCCATAGAGCAAAACAAAGACCAGAAAGTCCAGCAGTTGCTGGACAGACTTGTCAAACCCTTCATGCTCCGTCGCACCAAGGATAAGGTGGCCCGCGAACTCCCAGATAAAGAGGAAATCTACCAGCATGTCACAATGAGCGAAGAAGAGCAACTCACCTATGAAGCCCTCCGACAGCGAGCAGAGGCTATGCTTGATGCTAACCTGAATGTTAATGTTAACACTCTGGCAGAGATAACACGACTGCGCCTCGCTGCCTGCGGCCAGTCCAAAATCACTGCCATGCTTGAACTCTTGCAAACGGTACTCGAAGGAGGAGACAGCGTTCTCATCTTCTCCCAATTCACCACTTACCTATCACAGATACAGCAGGCACTCAAAAATTTCTCTATACCTTATATATATATAGACGGCACAGTACCTATCAAAGAACGCCAGCGTCTCGTGGAGAAATTTCAGGCTGGTGAATGCCCCGTTTTCCTCATCTCTCTCAAGGCTGGCGGTCTCGGTCTCAACCTCACACGTGCCAACTATGTCATCCACATGGACCCATGGTGGAACCCCGCCATCGAGGCACAAGCCACCGACCGCTCACACCGTATTGGACAGCGACAGGCCGTTACCGTCTATCACCTCATCTCTCAAGGCACCATCGAGGAGAAGATACAACGCCTACACCAACGCAAACAATCTCTCGTCAGCGATATACTATCTGCTACCGACACAAGTCATCGTCTCACTGGTGAAGAACTTCTCGAGATGATAAGATTGTAATTTCTTGATATATGATAAGAAATTATGTTGTTATAAATATTCCTTATACATTATAGTATGCAATTTGCGTAAAAAGCAGTACCTTTGCACCTCGAAACGTGTTTGTTGCGCTGGCAGTAGGCTATCAACACACTGAAAAAGAAGAACTTGAGTGTATTTTCTTTCTGTGTGTAAGCTTGTCTGAACAGCAAAACTTCACACAGAAAGAAAATTTTTTATACACATTATTAATATTTAAACAGAAATGCCAGGATTAATTGGAAGAAAAATCGGAATGACATCCGTATTCAGTGCCGACGGTAAGAATACACCGTGCACTGTTATCGAAGCTGGTCCTTGTGTCGTAACTCAGGTGAAGACCGTCGAGAAGGACGGTTACGCCGCTCTGCAGCTGGGCTTCGGCGAGGCTAAGGAGAGCCGCACTTCAAAGCCCCTGATGGGTACCTTCAAGAAGGCAGGCACAACACCAAAGCAGCACTTGGCTGAGTTCAAGTTTGACGAGGAGCACAACCTCGGTGACACTATCTCTGCTGAACTCTTCGCAGATGGCGACTTCGTTGACGTAGTCGGCACATCTAAGGGTAAGGGTTTCCAGGGTGTTGTAAAGCGTCACGGTTTCGGTGGTGTCGGTCAGGCTACTCACGGTCAGGACGACCGTCTTAGAAAGCCAGGTTCTATCGGCGCTTGTTCATACCCTGCGAAGGTGTTCAAGGGCATGCGCATGGGTGGACACATGGGTAACGAGCGTGTTACCACACAGAACTTGAGAGTGTTAAAGGTTATCCCAGAGCAGAACCTGATTATCGTGAAGGGTTCAGTGCCAGGATACAATGGTTCAACCGTATTAATTAAGAAGTAAGCGACATGGAAGTAAATGTATTGAATATACAGGGCAAGGAGACAGGACGTAAGGCTGTTCTTAATGACGCTATCTACGCTATCGAGCCAAACGACCATGTTCTCTACCTCGATGTAAAGCAGTATCTGGGCAATCAGCGCCAAGGTACAGCAAAGGCTAAGGAACGCTCAGAGATGAGTGGTTCTACTCGTAAGCTTGGTCGTCAGAAGGGTGGCGGCGGCGCACGTCGTGGTGACATCAACTCACCTGTACTGGTAGGTGGTGCACGCGTGTTCGGTCCACGTCCTCGTGATTATCGCACTAAGCTGAACCTCAAGACAAAGCAGCTGGCACGTAAGAGTGCTCTCTCTTACAAGGTGCAGGAGAATGGTCTTATCGTTGTTGAGAATTTCAACATCGAGTCACCAAAGACTAAGGAGATTCTTGCAATTGCCAAGAATCTGAAGGTAGAAGGCAAGAAGCTGCTTTTTGTTATGCCTGAAGAGAATAAGAATGTTTATCTTTCTGCACGCAACCTGAAGGGTGTAGAGGTAATGGGTGCTCAGAATATCAACGCCTACAAGGTGATGAATGCTGACGTGCTCGTTATGGCCGAGGGTGCTATTGAGAAGATAGACGCAGTTTTAACCAAAGCTTAAAATAGGAGAAAAGAATTATGGCATTTATCATTAAGCCCATAGTCACCGAGAAGATGACTAAGATTACTGAGAAGCAGCCAAACCGCTATGGCTTCATCGTTAAGCCAGAGGCTAACAAACTCCAGATTAAGCAGGAGGTTGAGGCTCGCTACAATGTGACAGTAGAAGACGTTAACACAATGAAGTATGCTGGCAAGCGTTCATCACGCTATACTAAGGCAGGTCTCATTCGTGGTCAGCGTAACGCCTTCAAGAAAGCTATCGTTACTCTGAAGAGCGGCGATGAAATAGATTTTTACAGCAATATTTAATATAAGAAATGGCAGTACGTAAATTAAAACCAGTTACACCTGGTCAAAGACACAAGGTTATTGGCACGTTCGAGGATATTACTGCATCCGTGCCAGAGAAGTCTCGCTCTACCGGCGGTCGAAACAACACCGGTAAGATGACCGTTCGCTACATGGGTGGCGGTCACAAGAGGAAGTTCCGTTTCATCGACTTCAAGCGAGAGAAAGATGGTGTTCCAGCTACAGTAAAGTCAATAGAGTACGATCCAAACCGCTCTGCGCGCATCGCACTCCTGTACTATGCTGATGGTGAAAAGCGTTACATCATAGCTCCTAACGGACTTCAGGTAGGTGCTACTCTGATGTCTGGTGCTGATGCTGTACCAGAGGTAGGTAACGCCCTCCCACTTGCTAACATTCCAGTAGGTACCGTAATCCACAACATCGAGCTCCGCCCAGGTCAGGGTGCTCTGCTCGTTCGTTCGGCTGGTAATTTCGCTCAGTTGACTTCTCGTGAAGGCAGTTACTGTGTAATCAAGCTCCCTTCAGGTGAGACCCGCAAGGTGCTCTCTGCTTGCAAGGCTACCATTGGTGCTGTAGGCAATTCTGACCACGCACTCGAGCAGTCCGGTAAGGCTGGTCGTTCTCGCTGGCTTGGTCGTCGCCCACACAACCGTGGTGTAGTAATGAACCCAGTAGATCACCCAATGGGCGGTGGTGAAGGTCGTCAGTCAGGCGGTCATCCACGTTCACGCACTGGCCTCTACGCTAAGGGTAAGAAGACTCGCGCACCAAAGAAGCAGTCTAACAAGTACATCATAGAAAGAGCTAACAAGAAGTAATCCACAAAATTAACAAGAGAAAATTATGAGTCGTTCACTTAAAAAAGGTCCATATATCAACGTTTCTCTCGAGAAGAAGATTCTCGCTATGAACGAGAGCGGTAAGAAGACTGTCGTAAAGACATGGGCTAGAGCTTCTGTAATTTCACCAGATTTCGTGGGTCATACAGTAGCTGTTCATAACGGTAATAAATTCATTCCTGTCTATGTTACGGAGAACATGGTAGGTCACAAGCTCGGTGAGTTTGCTCCTACACGTCGCTTCGGTGGCCATGCTGGCAACAAGAAATAATGACAGGCACCTAACCATTTAAAAAAGTAAATCCAAAAAATGGGAGCTAGAAAACATATCGCGGCTGAGAAACTTAAGGAAGCTCGCAAGAATCAATATTTTGCCAAGCTCATAGGTGTACCATCATCACCACGCAAGATGCGCTACGTAGTAGATATGATTCGTGGCATGGAGGTAAATCGTGCACTTGGCGTGCTCAGATTCTCTAAGAAGCAGGCTGCTGCTGACGTAGAGAAGCTGCTCCGCTCTGCCATCGCCAACTGGGAGGTCAAGAACGACCGCAAGGCTGAGGATGGTGAGCTGTATATATCAAAGGTATTCGTAGATGAAGGCGTTACGATGAAGCGCATGCGCCCTGCTCCACAGGGTCGTGGATACCGCATCCGTAAGCGTTCAAACCACGTAACACTGTTTGTTGACACCAAAACTAATGATAAATAAGGAATAGAATGGGACAGAAAGTTAATCCAATAGCAAACCGCCTCGGCATTGTCCGCGGTTGGGATTCAAACTGGTTCGGTGGAAAGAACTTCGGAGAAAACCTCGTAGAGGACCAGAAAATCCGTAAGTATCTGAACGAGCGTCTCGCTAAGGCCAGCGTGTCTCGCATCGTCATCGAGCGCACTTTGAAGCGTGTCACCATCACTATCTGCACAGCCCGTCCGGGTATTGTCATTGGTAAGGGTGGTGAAGAAGTTGACAAACTCAAGGAAGAGCTGAAGAAGCTCTATAAGAAAGAGGTTCAGATCAACATCTTCGAAATCAAGAAGCCAGACCTCGATGCTAATATCGTAGCAAACTCTATCGCTCGCCAGGTAGAGGGCAAGATAGCTTATCGCCGTGCCATCAAGATGGCAATTCAGAACACCATGCGTGCTGGCGCTGAGGGCATCAAGGTACAGATCTCTGGTCGTCTGAACGGCGCCGAGATAGCTCGCGCAGAGATGCTGAAGGAGGGTCGTACTCCTCTGCACACTTTCCGCGCAGACATCGATTACTGCAAGACAGAAGCTCTCACTAAGGTAGGTATCCTTGGTATCAAGGTATGGATCTGCCGTGGTGAAGTATATGGCAAGAAGGATCTCGCTCCTAACTTCTCTCAGGAGAGCAAGGGTGCTGGTCGTTCAGCAGGCCGTCAGGGCGGTCGTGGCGGTAACCGTAAGAGAAACAATAACCGTTAAAAAAGTAAGAATCTACTATGTTACAGCCAAAAAGAGTAAAATATAGAAGACCGCAGGATGGTCGTGGCAATAAGGGCAACGCACATCGCGGTACACAGCTTGCTTTCGGTTCTTTCGGCATCAAGACTCTTGAGCCAAAGTGGATCGACAGCCGCCAGATAGAGGCTGCCCGTGTAGCTATCAACCGTTACATGAACCGTGAGGGTCAGGTATGGATCCGTATCTTCCCTGACAAACCAATCACTCGCAAGCCTGCTGACGTACGTATGGGTAAAGGTAAGGGTGACCCAGCTGGATGGGTAGCACCTGTAACTCCAGGACGTATTCTGTTTGAGGTAGAAGGCGTACCTTTTGACACCGCTAAGGAGGCTCTCCGTCTCGGTGCTCAGAAGCTGCCAGTAAAGACAAAGTTTGTTGTACGTCGTGATTACGATAAAAACGCTTAAACTATGAAGATTAAAGAAGTAAAAGAACTCGAAACCAACGATTTGGTAGAGAAGTTGGAGAATGCAAAGGTAGCTCTCGAAACTCTGAAGCTCAACCACCAGGTTTCTCCACTTGAGAATCCATCACAGATTAAGGCTGCTCGTCGTGACATCGCACGTATGATGACAGAACTCAATTCACGTAATAAATAATAATGGTCCATATGGAACAGCGTAATTTAAGAAAAACCAGACAGGGTGTCGTTACCAGTAACAAGATGGATAAGACCATTGTTATTGCGTCAAAGTTCAAAGAGAAGCACCCAATCTATGGAAAGTTTGTGCAGAAGACCAAGAAGTATCATGCACATGACGAGAAGAATGAGGCACAGGTAGGCGATACCGTACTCATCATGGAGACCCGTCCACTCTCTAAGACTAAGAGATGGAGATTAGTTTCAATAATTGAAAAAGCTAAGTAAAAATGATACAGGCAGAATCAAGACTTACAGTATGTGATAACAGCGGTGCACGCGAGGCTCTCTGCATCCGTGTTCTTGGTGGTACCAAGCGCCGTTATGCTAGCGTAGGTGACGTAATTGTCGTAGCTGTCAAGAACGTTATCCCTTCTAGCGACCTGAAGAAAGGTGCAGTATCTAAGGCTCTCATCGTACGTACGAAGAAGGAGATCCGTCGTGCTGACGGCTCTTACATCCGTTTCGATGACAATGCTTGTGTCCTCCTCAATAACGCTGGTGAACTCCGCGGCAGCCGTATCTTCGGCCCTGTTGCTCGTGAGCTCCGTGCCGTTAATATGAAGGTCGTTTCTCTCGCACCTGAGGTACTTTAGTTTCTCACACCTTAAAAGAGTATTTAAAACAATGAGTAAGTTACATATCAGAAAAGGCGATAACGTAATTGTACTGGCTGGTCGCGACAAAGGCAAGACCGGTAAGGTGCAGAAAGTGCTCGTAGAGGACAACCGCGCTATCGTAGAGGGCATCAATATGGTTTCTAAGAGCCAGAAGCCCTCAGCACAGAACCCTCAGGGTGGTATTGTAAAGCAGGAGGCTCCTATCCACATCTCAAACCTGAGCCTCATTGATCCAAAGAGCGGAAAGGCTACTCGCGTGTCTATCAAGCACGAGGGCAAGAACGTTATCCGTATCGCTAAAAAGTCAGGGGAGGAAATCAAGTAATGGATACAGCACAATTAAAGAAAGTATATAAGGAGACTATCGCTCCTGAGCTGAAGAAGCAGTTCAACTACACTTCAGCAATGCAGATTCCTGAGCTGAAGAAGATTGTTGTCAACATGGGTCTCGGTGACGCTACCCAGGACAAGAAGATTATCGAGGTAGCTATCAATGAGATTACAGCAATCACCGGTCAGAAGGCCGTTGCTACATACTCAAAGAAGGATATCGCAAACTTCAAGCTCCGTAAGAAGATGCCTATCGGTGTCATGGTAACACTGCGTCGTGAGCGCATGTACGAATTCCTTGAGAAGCTCGTTCGCGTTGCTCTTCCACGTATCCGTGACTTCAAGGGTATTCAGACAAAGCTCGATGGCCGTGGCAACTACAACCTCGGTATTCAGGAGCAGATCATATTCCCAGAGATCAACATCGATTCTATCGATCGCATCCAGGGTATGAACATCACCTTCGTAACATCAGCAAAGACCGATGAAGAGGGCTTCGCACTGCTCAAGGCATTCGGTCTTCCATTCAAGAACGCTTAATAAAGACAAAGCACTATGGCAAAAGAATCAATGAAAGCTCGCGAGGTAAAGCGCGCAAAACTCGTTGCTCGTTACGCTGAGAAGCGTGCCGCTCTCAAGAAGGTCATCGCTACCTCAGAGGATGCTGCAGAGCGCTACGAGGCAGCACGTGCACTTCAGGCTATTCCAAAGAACGCCAATCCTATCCGCCTGCACAACCGTTGCAAGGTGACAGGTCGTCCAAAGGGTTACATCCGCCAGTTCGGCATCTCTCGTATTCAGTTCCGTGAGATGGCTTCTGCAGGACTTATCCCAGGCGTTAAGAAGGCAAGCTGGTAAACAGAAGCGAAAACTATTTTTATTATTAATATTGTCGGGGAAGTCCCGATCAATTAACAATTCATTTTTATGACAGATCCAATAGCAGATTATCTGACAAGACTCAGAAACGCCATCATGGCTAATCACCGTGTTGTGGAGGTTCCTGCGTCAAACCTGAAGAAGGAAATCACAAAGATTCTCTTCGAGAAAGGTTACATCTTGAACTACAAGTTCATTGAGGATGGTCCTCAGGGCGCTATCAAGGTCGCTCTCAAGTACGATCCTATCACAAAGAAGAACGCTATCAAGTGTTTGAAGCGCGTGTCAACTCCCGGTCTTCGTAAGTACACCGGTTACAAGGACATGCCACGAGTTATTAACGGATTGGGCATCGCAATACTGTCCACATCTAAAGGTGTAATGACAGACAAAGAGGCTGCCGAGCAGAAGATTGGCGGTGAGGTTCTTTGCTATGTTTATTAATTGGAGGATTACAATATGTCAAGAATAGGTAAATTGCCAATTAGCATCCCTGCAGGTGTTACAGTATCACAGAATGATGGCGTTGTAACCGTAAAGGGACCTAAGGGTGAACTTTCTCAGAAGGTTGACTCTTCTATCATCATGAAGGTTGAAGATAATCAGATTACATTCGAGATTGACGAGAACAACCCTGTAAACTACAAGCAGAAGCAGGCTTTCCACGGTCTGTACCGTTCACTTGTAAACAACATGGTTGTAGGTGTCAGCGAGGGCTACAAGAAGGTGCTCGAGCTCGTAGGTGTAGGTTACCGTGTGTCAAACAAGGGTAACATCATCGAGTTCTCTCTCGGCTATACTCACCCTATCATCATCGAACTTCCTAAGGAGGTAAAGGTTGAGACCAAGTCTGAGCGTAACCAGAACCCACTCTTAATCCTCGAGTCATGCGATAAGCAGTTGATTGGACTCATCTGTGCAAAGATTCGTTCTTTCCGTAAGCCAGAGCCTTATAAGGGTAAGGGTATCCTGTTCCAGGGCGAGGTTATCCGCAGAAAGTCTGGTAAGTCAGCTTCAGCTAAGTAAATTACGACTATGACAACAAAGAAAGTAGAAAGACGAATCAAAATCAAGTATAGAGTTCGTAAGAACGTAAATGGCAATGCAGAGCGTCCACGTCTCAGCGTGTTCCGTTCTAACAAGCAGATTTACGCTCAGGTAATAAATGATGTAACTGGTACCACTCTGGCTTCTGCATCTTCACTCGGTCTGGAGGCTATGCCAAAGATTGAGCAGGCACAGAAGGTCGGTGCTCTTCTGGCTGAGAAGGCTAAGGCAGCAGGTATTACATCAGTAGTGTTTGACCGTAACGGCTACCTCTATCACGGTCGCGTAAAGGCTCTTGCCGACGCAGCTCGTGAGGGTGGTCTTAACTTCTAAACGATTATATAGCAATGGATAAAGTAAAAATAAACAGTGACGTTGAGTTGAAAGACAAGCTGGTTGCTATCAACCGTGTTACTAAGGTAACAAAGGGTGGTCGCACCTTCACATTCGCTGCTATTGTCGTTGTAGGTGACGGTAATGGTACTATCGGATGGGGTCTGGGTAAGGCAGGCGAAGTACAGCAGGCAATTGCTAAGGGTACTGAGGCTGCTAAGAAGAATCTCGTTAAGATTCCAGTAATCAAGGGTACTATCCCTCATGAGGTAGAGGTACGCTTCGGTGGTGCTCAGGTATTCCTGAGACCTGCTGCACAGGGTACAGGACTTGTTGCCGGTGGCGCTATGCGTCCAGTGCTCGAGAGCGTTGGTATTACTGACGTGCTCGCTAAGTCAAAGGGTTCTTCTAACCCTCACAACCTCGTAAAGGCTACCATCAAGGCTCTCTCTGAGATGCGTGATGCCTACACAGTAGCTCACGAGCGTGGAGTATCTATGAGTAAAGTATTTAACGGTTAATATAATAGGAGGAATACACAATGGCAACAATAAAAGTAAAGCAGATAAAGAGCCGTATCGGTGCTTCTGCAGACCAGAAGCGTACCCTTCTTGCACTGGGTCTCCGCAAGATCTCTCAGGTAGTAGAGGTTGAGGACAACCCATCTATCCGTGGTATGATACGTAAGGTGCATCACCTGACAACAGTAGTAGAGTAATAACAACCAAACTAAAACGACAAGATTATGAAATTGAATAATTTGCAGCCAGCTGCTGGTTCAACCCATTCACGTCGTCGTATCGGTCGTGGTCCTGGTTCAGGTCTCGGCGGTACCTCTACTCGTGGTCACAAGGGTGCTAAGGCACGTTCTGGTTATAAGAGAAAGATTGGATTCGAAGGTGGTCAGATGCCTCTGCAGCGTCGCGTTCCTAAGTTCGGATTCAAGAACATCAACCACAAGGAATACTTCGCAGTAAACCTCTCTACCCTGCAGAAGCTTGCAGAGCGTAAGGGTTATGAGAAGATTGGCATAGCAGAACTGCAGGCAGCAGGTCTCACCAATGGTAAGGAACTCGTTAAGGTTCTCGCCAACGGTAAACTCACCGCTAAGCTGACAGTAGAGGCTAACGCTTTCTCTAAGACTGCAGAAGAGGCTATCAAGGCAGCAGGCGGCAACGCTGTTGTACTCTAAAGAAAACAACGTTTTTTACTCTAAGTAATAATGAAGAAATTTATAGAGACACTGAAGAATTGCTGGAAGATTGAGGACTTGCGCATGCGACTCCTCATCACAATCCTCTTTGTCGCTATCTACCGCTTCGGTTCTTTCGTGGTTCTGCCGGGTATCAACCCAGCGAACCTCGAAAAACTGCAGCAGCAGACGGCAGGTGGTTTGATGTCCCTTCTCGATATGTTCTCCGGTGGTGCATTCTCCAACGCATCTATCTTTGCGCTCGGTATTATGCCTTACATCTCTGCGTCAATCGTAATGCAGCTCGTAGCTATCGCAGTACCTTCTTTCCAGAAGATGCAGCGTGAGGGTGAGAGTGGCCGTAAGAAGATTATGCAATATACCCGCTACCTGACAGTAGCCATATTGCTCTTTCAGGCTCCATCTTACCTCATGAACCTTAAGATGCAGTCACCTGGTGCTTTGGCATCTGGTCTGTCATGGTCTGAGTTCATGGTTCCAGCTACGATAATCCTTGCTGCTGGTTCGATGTTCATTCTCTGGCTGGGTGAGCGCATCACCGACAAGGGCGTAGGCAATGGTATTTCACTCATCATTATGATTGGTATCATCGCTCGTCTGCCACAGTCTTTCTTCCAGGAAATCAGTAGTCGTCTGACTGCTATCACTGGTGGTGGTCTTATAATGTTCATCGCAGAGATTCTCATCCTGTATGCAGTAATTTGCGCAGCAATACTTCTCGTACAGGGAACACGCAAGGTACCAGTACAGTACGCTAAGAAGCTCGTTGGCAACACGCAGTACGGCGGTGCTCGTCAGTATATCCCGCTGAAGTTGTTCGCAGCCAATGTTATGCCTATCATCTTTGCTCAGGCTCTGATGTTCATACCGCTGGCTATCGTGCAGTACAGCAGTGACAACCTCGGTTGGTTCACCCGCTCTCTGCTCGACAACCGCAGCCTGTTGTATAATGTGGTCTATGTAATGCTCATCGTAGCATTCACATACTTCTATACTGCTATAACTCTGAACCCCACACAGATGGCAGAGGATATGAAGCGAAACAACGGCTTCATCCCTGGCGTTCGTCCAGGTAAGGACACAGCCAACTACATTGAGGAGATTATGTCTCGCTTGACATTGCCTGGCTCACTGTTCATAGCCTTCATCGCCATCATGCCTGCACTTGCTGGTCTGCTTAATGTGCAGCAGGGATTCGCACAGTTCTTCGGTGGTACATCATTGCTCATCCTTGTGGGTGTAGTAATAGATACACTGCAGCAGATAGAGTCTCACCTGATGATGCGCCACTATGATGGTCTGCTCAATTCAGGTCGCACGCGTCCACAGCATGGTTTGAGTGCTTATTAATTAGTCTTTCGGAAGTGGCTATATTTCTAAAGACTGAGGAAGAGATAGAACTAATGCGCGCGGCCAATCAACTGGTTGGTCGCACGCTTGGTGAACTCGCCAGGCACATTCAGCCGGGTGTTTCGACTGCAGAGCTCAACAAGATTGCGGACACCTTCATACGAGATCATGGTGCAACGCCAACGTTCCTTGGTTTCCCCAATCCCTACGGCAGCGATTTTCCTGCAAGTATCTGTACTTCGGTAAATGAGTGCGTCGTACATGGAGTGCCAAGAGAAGACCAAATCCTAAAGGAAGGCGATATCATATCCATCGACTGTGGTACGCTGCTCAACGGATATAATGGTGACTCGGCATACACCTTCCCTGTGGGGGAGATTAGCGATGACGTTCGTCAGTTGCTCCGCACCACTAAGGAGAGTCTCTACGAGGCTATCAAGGTGGCAGTGCACGGCGGTCACGTAGGCGACATCAGTCAGACCGTACAGGACTATTGCGAGGCACAGGGTTACGGCATCGTCCGCGAACTGACCGGACACGGCATTGGCAAGAAAATGCACGAAGACCCTCAGGTACCCAACTACGGCAGACGTGGTAACGGTCCCAAGTTGAAGGAGAATATGTGCATAGCCATCGAACCTATGGTGACACAGGGTGACCGCAAGGTATGGATGCTGGAGGACAAATGGTCTATCGTAACTCGCGACCAGAAACCAGCTGCTCACTATGAGCACACTATAGCAATCCGCAAGGGCGAGGCAGAGATACTCTCCTCATTCGAAGAAATAGAAAACATTTTCAAGATTTAATTAATCAGATACACTATATAATAAAGGTATGGCAAAGCAGTCTGCTATAGAACAGGATGGTACCATCATTGAGGCACTGAGCAATGCAATGTTCCGTGTAGAACTCGAGAATGGTGTGCAGATCATAGCTCACATCTCTGGTAAGATGCGCATGCATTATATCAAGATTCTCCCTGGCGACAAGGTCAAGGTAGAGATGAGTCCTTATGACCTGACCAAGGGACGTATAAGTTTCCGTTACAAGTAAACAATACAAAATCCAAATAATAAGAAGATGAAGACAAGAGCATCATTAAAGAAGCGTACTCCTGACTGCGTTATCGTACGTCGTAAGGGTCGTCTTTTCCTTATCAACAAGAAAAACCCTAAGTTTAAGCTTCGTCAGGGTTAAAAATTATTAAAAGTTAAAAGTTAACACCAAAATGTTAAATAACTTTGTGGTGTAGGGGTTTTTATGTACCTTTGCACCTCAAAATTTTGGCAATTGGTTAATTAACAAGTATTTTTATCATTTTAAAACATTTATGGCAATAAGAATTGTTGGAGTAGATTTGCCCCAGAACAAGCGTGGCGAAATCGCATTGACCTACATCTATGGTATAGGTCGAAGTAGTTCAGCAAAGATATTGGATAAGGCTGGTGTCAGCCGCGACACGAAGGTGTGCGATTGGACTGACGACGAGGCTGCCAAGATCCGTGAAATTATCGGTGCTGAATTCAAGGTAGAAGGTGATCTCCGCAGTGAGATTCAGTTGAACATCAAGCGCCTGATGGATATTGGTTGCTATCGTGGTGTCCGTCATCGTAATGGTCTTCCTGTTCGTGGTCAGAGCACTAAGAACAATGCTCGTACTCGTAAGGGTAAGAAGAAGACTGTTGCTAACAAGAAGAAGGCCACTAAGTAAAGTTTAAAGTTTAACGTTTAAAGTTTAAAGACAATGGCAAAGAAAGTAGCAACAAATAAGAAAAGAAACGTAAAGGTTGACGCTATCGGTCAGCTCCACGTTCACAGTTCTTTCAATAATATCATCGTGAGCCTTGCTAACTCTGAGGGTCAGGTTATCTCTTGGTCATCAGCAGGTAAGATGGGCTTCCGTGGTTCTAAGAAGAATACTCCTTATGCAGCTCAGATGGCAGCAGAGGATTGCGCTAAGGTAGCTTATGACCTTGGTCTGCGTAAGGTAAAGGCATACGTTAAGGGTCCAGGTAACGGTCGTGAGAGTGCTATCCGCGCTTGTCACAATAGTGGTATTGAGGTAATGGAGATTGTTGACGTTACACCACTGCCACACAATGGTTGCCGTCCTCCAAAGCGTCGTCGCGTATAATTTATTTATTTCATATATTTTTATTTTAGCAAAATGGCTAGATACACAGGTCCGAAATCAAGAATCGACCGCAGGTTTGGCGAAGCCATCCTCGGTAAGGAAAAAGTTTTGTCTAAGCGTAACTTCGCGCCTGGACAGCATGGCAATAATCGTCGTCGCAAGACTTCTGAGTATGGTGTCATGTTGGCAGAGAAGCAAAAGGCCAAGTACACATACGGTGTACTCGAGCGCCAGTTCCGTAATCTCTTCGAGAAGGCTGCCAAGATGGACGGCATTAAGGGTGAGAACCTCCTCCAGTTGCTGGAGAGCCGCCTTGACAATGTAGTATATCGTCTCGGTATTGCTCCTACACGTCGTGCAGCACGCCAGCTCGTTGGTCACAAGCACATCACTGTTGATGGCAATGTAGTTAACATCCCTTCTTTCCAGGTTAAGCCAGGTATGATTATTGCTGTTCGCGAGAAGTCTAAGTCTCTCGAGGTTGTAGAGAATGCACTCGCAGGCTTCAATCACAGCAAGTATCCTTGGATAGAGTGGGACAACGCTATCAAGGGTGGTAAGTTCCTGCATCGTCCAGAGCGTGCAGACATCCCAGAGAATATTAAGGAGCAGTTAATCGTTGAGTTGTACTCTAAATAATCATTAAACTAATGGCGATATTAGCATTTCAAAAACCCGACAAAGTCGTGATGTTGGAGTCAACAGACAAGTTCGGCAAGTTCGAATTCCGTCCGTTGGAGCCAGGCTTTGGTGTTACCATTGGTAACTCTCTTCGCCGCATCCTTCTTTCTTCACTGGAGGGCTTTGCTATCAATACCATCCGCATCGAGGGTGTTGAGCAGGAGTTCTCTTCCGTACCAGGTGTGAAGGAAGATGTGACAAACATCATCTTGAATTTGAAGCAAGTAAGATTCAAGCAGTTAGTAGAAGAATTCGAGAATGAGAAAGTTACTATCACGGTAGAGAACTGCACAGAGTTCCGCGCTGGTGATATTAACAAGTACCTTACTGGATTTGAAGTGTTAAACCCCGAGTTGGTGATTTGTCATTTAGATTCAAAGGCTTCTATGCAGATTACTCTCACCATCAACAAGGGCCGTGGCTACGTTCCTGCTGATGAGAACCGTGAGTTCTGCACTGATGCCACATCAATTGCCATCGATTCTATCTACACTCCAATCCGCAATGTGAAGTTCTCTGTTGAGCCTACCCGTGTCGAGATGAAGACCGACTACGACAAGCTCATCATTGAGATCACTACGGATGGTTCCATACAGCCTAAGGATGCGCTGAAGGAAGCAGCCAAGATCCTCATCTATCACTTCATGCTCTTCTCTGATGAGAAGATTCAGCTGGAGGATACAGGTCTTGACGTCAACCAGGAGTTTGACGAGGAGATTCTCCACATGCGTCAGCTCCTGAAGACCCGTCTTGTTGACATGAACCTCTCTGTTCGTGCTCTCAACTGCCTCAAGGCAGCTGACGTTGACACGCTCGGCGACCTCGTTCAGTACAATAAGACTGACCTCCTTAAGTTCCGCAACTTTGGTAAGAAATCGCTTTCAGAGCTTGATGATTTGCTCGAGAGTCTGAATCTGTCGTTTGGAACTGACATTTCAAAATACAAACTTAATCAAGATTAAAGTCAAATGAGACACAATAAGAAATTCAACCATCTCGGTCGTACTGCATCTCACCGCAGCGCTATGTTGACTAACATGGCAGTGTCGCTGATCATGCACAAAAGAATCACTACGACCGTTGCCAAGGCTAAGGCACTCAAGAAGTACGTGGAGCCACTGATTACACGTGCTAAGGAAGACACCACCAACAATCGTCGTGTCGTATTCTCTTACCTCCAGGACAAGTTCGCTATCAAGGAGCTTTTCTCTGTAGTATCTGAGAAGGTAGGCGACCGCCCAGGTGGTTACACACGTATCATCAAGCTCGGTTCTCGTCAGGGTGACGCAGCAGATATCTGCTTCATCGAGCTCGTTGACTTCGACGAGGCTATGGCAAAGGCTCCTAAGGCTGCTAAGAAGACCCGCCGTGCTGGCAAGAAGGCCGCTGCTCCTAAGGCAGAAGAGGCTGCTGCACCAGCAGTTGAGGAGGCTCCTGTAGCTGAGGAGGCTCCTGCAGCTGAGGAGGCTAAGGCAGAGGAAGCTGCACCAGCAGCAGAGGCTGAAGCATAAGCAACAATTTATACAGTATAAAGAAGAAGCGGAGCTCACAGTTGTGAGTTCCGCTTTTCTATTAGTAGTTTCAGTAGTGGTTCACGTTCGTTAGGCACTATGCCGTCGAGCACCGCATCCTTGAGATATTGCTTCAGTTCGCCCACCTCGCGCGATGGTTTCAGGTCAAACATTTCCATTATCTCATTACCGTCTATGACGGGTTGCAGTAAGCGCTTGAAGTCACGTTGCTTCAGGTCTTCTATCTTCTCGCGCACCAGTACGTAGTTGTCGCGGAACCGCTGCTTCCTCACCTGATTCTTTGATGTGATGTCAGCCTCGCAGAGTATCATCAGGTCGTCAATATCATCACCGGCATCATTCACCAGTCGTCGCACGGCACTGTCCGTCACCACGTCATCAGCTATTGCTATCGGTCGCATGTGCAGTTCCACCATCTTCTCCACGTACTTCATCTTCGTATCCATCGGCAGTTTCAGCCTTCTGAAGATATGTGGCACCATCTTCGCCCCTATGAAGTTATGCGAGTGGAACGTCCATCCCTGTCTGTTGTCCCAGCGTTTCGACTTCGGTTTGCCGATATCGTGCAGCAGGGCAGCCCATCTCAGCCATAGCGAGTCACTCTTGCGCGCCACATTGTCCAGCACCTCCAGCGTGTGGTAGAAGTTATTCTTGTGTGCCTTGCCATTGCGCTCCTCCACCATGTCCATCACCGACAGTTCGGGGAGTATCAGTTGCAGCAGTCCGCAGCGCTGCAAATCTACGAATCCCCTCGATGGCGTCTTGGTCATCAGTATCTTGTTGAGTTCCTCACTGATGCGCTCACCGGAGATTATCTTTATGCGCTCGGCATTACGCTCCAGGGCGCTGAATGTCTCATCCTCTATCATGAAGTTGAGCCTTGTGGCAAATCGTATGCAGCGCAGCATCCTCAGCGGGTCGTCAGAGAATGTGATGTCGGGGTCCAGCGGTGTGCGTATTATGCCGTCCCACAGGTCGTCAAGCCCTCCGAAGGGGTCCACGAGTTCGCCGAATCGCTCCTTGTTCAGGCATATCGCCATAGCATTGATGGTGAAGTCGCGACGGTTCTGGTCATCCTCCAGCGTGCCGTCCTCCACTATCGGTTTTCGCGAGTCACGCTGGTAGCTCTCTCTTCTAGCCCCCACAAACTCCACCTCCGTCTCACTGCCGTTCCCGTTGTATATCTTCACCTGCGCGGTGCCGAAGTTCTTGAAGACAGACAGCGAAGCCCTCTTGCCCAGTTTCTTCTTCAGCTGTTTCGCCACTGCAATACCACTGCCTACCACCACACAGTCGATGTCGTCCGACGGGCGCTCAAGAAATATGTCGCGAACGTATCCGCCCACGACATAGCACTCCAGTTGCTGCTCGTCTGCCGCCTCTGATATTAGGTGAAATATGTCTTTGTCGAGTATCTCGGCCAGTTCCTCGTCGGTATATTCCTTCATTACTTTGTTTTAGACTCCTCGTCATCCTTCTTCTGCCAGTCCGGCACGGTGCCTCCTATTCCCTTGGCAGGGATTTCGAATTCCACCTCTGGCTTCTCGTATGGCTTTGGTGCGTATGGTATCTCAGTTTCATTATACACCTCCACCTCCACCATTGCCACTCCTGCTGCTATGATACCCAGTCGTCGTGCCGCCTCGTGTGACAGGTCTATGATGCGTCCCCTCACGTGCGGGCCTCTGTCTATGACCTTCACCACTACCTGCTTGCCGTTTACAGGGTTCTTCACCAGCAGTTTTGTGCCAAACGGATGCGTCTTGTGCGCACAGACCAGCGAATCATTGTTCAGTCTTATGCCGCTGCTGGTCCTCGCTCCGTTGCAGCGTTTTGAGTAATATGATGCCTTGCCTCTCTGTTGTCCTTCGGCGAAAGCGCTTATTGTAGCCATCAGCAGTGCCATGATAGTTACAGCAAAGCGTCCGGCAGATTGTCGAATAATTGACATAAGTGTGGGTGGTTTTAGTTACTGTAACTTGTGCAAAGTTACTTATTTTCATCAACATAGACAATTAAAAGTGCAAAAATTTTGTCTATGCCAGAGAAATTTAGTAATTTTGCACCCAAATTACATCAATAAAGTAGTCAGAAGAAAATGGCAGAAACTAAAAAAATCAAGACAGCCCTCGTCAGCGTATTCCATAAGGACGGACTTGACGAATTGTTGGCAAAACTAAATGCAGAGGGCGTAAAATTCCTCTCTACAGGCGGCACACAGAAGTTTATCGAGTCTCTCGGCTATGAGTGCGAGGCAGTAGAGAATGTCACCACCTACCCTTCTATCCTCGGTGGACGTGTCAAGACACTTCATCCTAAAATCTTCGGTGGCATACTCGGTCGTCGCGGATTGCAGGACGACCTCGACCAGATGGCTAAGTACGAGATACCTGAGATAGACCTCGTCATCGTTGACCTCTACCCCTTCGAGCAGACCGTTGCCAGCGGTGCTTCTGAGGCCGACATCATCGAGAAGATAGACATCGGCGGCATCTCTCTCATCCGTGCTGGTGCCAAGAATTTCAAGGACGTTGTCATCGTACCTTCCAAGGCAGAGTACTCTGTGCTCCTCGACATCCTCAACAAGAAGGGTGCTCAGACCGACATCGAGGACCGTCGCATGTTTGCTACTCGCGCCTTTGGTGTTTCCAGCCATTACGACACTGCAATCCACTCTTGGTTTGCAAAATAACTTTCAACCTTCAACCTTCAACTTTCAACTAAAAAAGAATGGGATTCTTTTCTTTTGTTCAGGAAATAGCAATGGACCTCGGCACCGCCAACACCATCATCATTCAGGGTGATAAGATTGTTGTTGACCAGCCCTCCGTTGTAGCTATAGACCGCGACACCAACAAGATGATTGCCGTTGGTGAGCGCGCCAAGAGCATGTATGAGAAGACCAATGACCGCATCAAGACCGTGCGCCCACTGCGTGACGGTGTCATCGCAGACTTCTCTGCCTGCGAGATGATGATGCGTGGCCTCATCCGTATGGTCCACTCTGGTCGTCACCTCTTCTCTCCCTCACTCCGCATGGTGATAGGCGTTCCCTCTGGTTCTACCGAGGTAGAGCTTCGTGCCGTTCGCGATTCAGCAGAGCATGCTGACGGTCGCGATGTCTATCTGGTCTTCGAACCTATGGCAGCTGCCGTAGGCATCGGCATTGACGTAGAGGCGCCAGAGGGCAATATGATAGTCGATATCGGTGGTGGTTCCACTGAGATTGCTGTCATCTCCCTTGGCGGCATCGTCACCAACCAGTCTATCCGTGTGGCAGGCGACGAACTCACTGCTGACATCCAGGAGTACATGGCACGCCAGCACAATATCAAGGTCAGCGAGCGTATGGCAGAGCGCGTCAAGATTAACGTCGGTTCTGCCCTTGCCGAACTCCCTGAGGAGGAGGCACCGGAAGACTACGTCGTACACGGTCCTAACCGCATCACCGCACTGCCTATGGAGGTGTCAGTATGCTATCAGGAGATAGCCCACTGCATCGACAAGACAGTAGCCAAGATAGAGAACGCCGTACTTCAGGCACTTGAGAATACTCCTCCGGAGCTCTATGCTGACATCGTCAAGAATGGCATCTGGCTCTCTGGTGGCGGCGCCCTGCTGCGTGGTCTCGACCGTCGTCTGCAGGAGAAGATCGGCATCACCTTCCACGTAGCCGAAGACCCACTGCTCAGCGTAGCACGTGGTGCAGGCATCGCACTGAAGAATATCGATAAGTTCTCATTCCTGATGAGATAGATACGTGCGCAATCTCCTCGACTTCATAAACGCCCACTTCCATTGGTTTGTCTTCCTCCTGCTTGAGGTGATGGGCCTCACGCTGTTGTTCAGACACAACAGCCTTCAGAGTGCAGCGTTTATGTCCACCGCCAACACCGTGGCTGCCAAGGTCTATGAGGCAGAGTCCGCCGTGAAGCATTACTTCCATCTGGCTCACCTCAATGAGGAGCTCACCATGCGCAATGCGTACCTAGAGCACGAGGTACAGACACTTTCCGAGAAACTTGATGAGCAGAAAGGGGACTCTACCTACAGAGCCCTTTCTGCTTCTTCCGTTCTGCAGGGCTACCGTCTCACCCCCGCCAAGGTGGTGCAGAACTCTATCCACGAGCGCGACAACTACATGACTATCGACAAGGGCACCGCCGACGGTGTGCACCCCGACATGGGCGTCATCAGCGGCAAGGGCGTGGTGGGCATTGTCTATCTCTCTGCCGACCACTATTCCGTAGTCATCCCCGTGCTCTCCTCCAAGTCCAGCATCAGCTGCATGATACAGCGTCGCGGCTACTTCGGCTATCTGCGCTGGGACGGCAAGGCGAGCAATATCGCCTATGTCGATGATGTGCCCCGCCATGCACGCTTTGCCATTGGCGACCGCATCGTCACCTCCGGCTACTCCTCCGTCTTCCCTCCTGGCATCGCCGTAGGCAAGATAATCCATGTCTTCAACTCCGCCGACGGCCTCTCCTACAGCGTGCAGGTGCAGCTCTACACCGACTTCGGCAATGTGCGCGACGTCCTCGTTATCGATGACGCCCTCATGCGTGAGCGTCTGCGCATCCTCCGAGCCGCTCAGGATTCCATCAAGAAAGAATGAAATTACTTATAACCATAATCACCCTCACCCTCCTGCAGGCGTTGTTCTTTGGTCGCATCCATCTCTTCGATGTGGCCACACCTCTCATCTACACCTACTTCGTGCTGAGGATGCGTCGCGGCACGCATAAGATGCTCTCCATGGTGCTCGCCTTCATACTGGGTTTGGCAGTGGATATCTTCATGAACACACCAGGCCTTGCAGCCACCTCGATGACTCTCATCGCCTGTCTGCAGCCCTACACCCTCGAACTCTTCCTCCGTCGTGAGGACGATTCCCGCTTCCTTCCCTCCCTGCATGGGATGGGCTTCACGCGCTATCTCATCTACTCGCTCATTCTGCTCCTCGTCTATACCCTCGTCTATTTCACCCTCTACATGCTGCCAGGCGCTGACCAACTCGCCCACTGGGTGCTCTCCTTCGCCTCCAGCCTGCTCCTCACCCTTGCGATAATAATAGCGATAGAAGTGGCTAGAAAAAAGTAATGACCAACGACTACACAAAGCGCAAATACGTCATCGGCGGTATAGCACTCATCATAGTGCTCACCTATATCGTCAGGCTCTTTGTGTTGCAGATTATGAGTGACGACTATCGCAAAAGTGCCGATTCCAACGCTTTTCTCAAGAAGGTGGAATACCCCTCACGAGGCGCCGTCTACGACCGCAACGGCAAACTCCTCGTCTATAACCAGCCTGCCTTCGACATCATGGTCGTGATGAATGAGGCACGCGACCATATCGACACCCTCGACATCTGCGATGCCCTCGGCATCACCAAGGAATACTTCATCAAGCGAATGGCCGACATCAAGGACCGCAACAAGAACCCCGGCTATTCGCGCTACACCCAGCAGGTCTTCATGACCCAGCTCGACGAGCAGGACTTCTCCGTCTTCCGTGAGAAACTCTTCCGCTTCCCCGGCTTCTACATCCAGCGACGCACCATCCGTCAGTATCAGTACCCCTATGCCGCCCATGTGCTGGGCGATGTCGCCGAGGTCTCCAAGAAGGACGTCGAGGAGGACGACTACTACCAGCAGGGCGACTATATCGGCAAACTCGGTGTGGAGCGCTATTACGAGAAGCAACTCCGTGGCGAGAAGGGCATGCAGATACTCCTGCGCGATGCCCACGGCCGCATCAAGGGACGCTATCGCAACGGAGCCTACGACCGTCGCCCCATAGCAGGCAAGGATCTCACCCTCTCCATCGACCTCCAGCTGCAGGCACTCGGCGAGCGACTCATGGAAGGCAAGATAGGCAGCATCGTAGCCATCGAGCCCTCCACCGGCGAGGTACTCTGCATGGTATCGTCGCCCACCTACGACCCCCGCATCATGACAGGCCGCAAGCGCGGCAAGAACCACCTCGCCCTGCAGCAAGACACGTGGAAGCCCCTCCTCAACCGCTCCATCATGGGACAGTATCCCCCAGGCTCCACCTTCAAGACCACACAGGCGCTGACCTACCTCACCGAGGGCATCATCACCCCCCAGACACAGTTCCACTGCGCCCACGGCTTCTCCTTCAAGGGCCTCCACGTAGGCTGTCACGGCCACAGCTCTCCCCTCGCCCTCGTGCCCGCCATCTCCACCTCGTGCAACGGCTACTTCTGCTGGGGCCTCTACTATATGATAGGCAACCGCGAGAAATACGGCAAGCCCATCAATGCCATGAACCGCTGGCGTGACTACATGGTCTCCATGGGCTTCGGCTACAAGACCGGCATCGACCTGCCAGGCGAGAAGCGAGGCCTCATCCCCAACGGCGACTACTACGACAAGCACTATAAAGGGTCGTGGAACGGCCTCACCATCATCTCCATCTCCATCGGACAGGGCGAGGTCAACCTCACCCCCCTGCAGATAGCCAACCTCGGCGCCACCATCGCCAATCGCGGCTATTACCGCGTGCCCCATGTAGTGAAGAAGGTGCAGGGCGAACCACTCGACACCCTCTTCCAGACCAAGCACTACACTATGGCATCCCGCGAAGCCTACGACTGGGTAGTGCAAGGCATGCGCGCCTCCGTCCTTGGCGGCACCTGCCACGCCCTCTCCGCCCTGCCTTTCCCCGTTTGCGGAAAGACCGGTACGGCCCAGAACCGTGGTGCGGACCACTCCGTCTTCATGGGTTTCGCCCCTATGGACAATCCTAAGATAGCCATCGCCGTCTATGTAGAGAACGGCGGCTTCGGCGCCGAGTACGGTGTGCCCATCGGAGGCCTCCTCATGGAGCAGTACATCACGGGCCATCTCTCCCCCTGGTCTGAGAAGCGCGCCTCCGACTTCCAGCATCGCCGCATCTCCTACGGTTCATATGTCAGGTAAACTCCCCTCTCCTCCCTTGCCTCTTATCAATTTTTTCTACTTTTTTCACCATTTTTTACCTTCGTTATTTGTCCATATTATTAATAATGAGTAACTTTGCACCAAATATGCTCATTTACAAAGCATAACGAAGGAAAAAAGATAAACAATTAGAGAATAGAGATATGGATAAGATGTTTGACATAAACACTGCGACAGACGAGGAAGTCGTGTCAATGGTGGAGGGAATGCTCGGAGCTAAGGAAAAGTGGCTTAAGTCTTTCCGTGAGCGTGAAAAGGAACTGGGCATCGCATGAGACTGTCTGTTGATGAAATAAACAAGAAGTCGCCATACTGGGTGATTCAGGCGTGTCCCAACTATATACGATGTTCATCAGAAATGAGCTAACGAAGAAATAAGAATGAAAACTAAATACTAATAACAACGATGAAAGAAGAAACGAGAAAATTGCAATTCTTGCACAAGGGCATGGCGACCCTTCTACTTCTACTACTCTCCACTATCGGAGCGTGGGCGGAAACGGTGACGTTCACCTATGGCAATTCAGATCCTTCAGCAAGTGTAGCTGATACAGGAATTACATCAACATCAACATGTGATTCTAAGTCAGGTTCAAACGGACACTCGCTTGCCAATGGAGAAGCTATAACTGTAACAGCAGAAAGTGGCAAAACCATTACAGCAGTGAACGTAACATTTAATCGTTATGACGGCTCAAAAAGCACTTTTGCAATAGATGGTAGTGGAACCACAACCACAGCTTGGTCTGTATCTAACAAAATAGGAACATGGGAAGGTACAGCATCAACTATTACCATTACGGGTACTAACGATAGCAGTCCAGACCGTATCACATCTATTGTTGTCACCTACACCACAACTACGGAACTGACTCTTGATCCAACCAGTGGCAGCGTATATGTAGGCAAGACCCTCGATATAAGCGGATACGTTGATACTAACTCTAACGCAACCGTAACATATACCTCTAATAACACAAGCGTTGCTACGGTAACGTCAGCAGGCGTAATCACTGGTGTAGCAGCTGGTTCTACGACAATCACCGTTGCACAGGAAGAAAACGCAAGTTATACAGCTGCGGAGGCAACATACACTATCACAGTCAACGCAGTTCCTACGCAATATACAGTAACACTTGCATCTTCACCTGCAGCTGGTGGTAGTGTAAGTGGTAAATATAATACAGCTGATGCATATAACGGCAAGGCAATAAATGATGACTTCAGTAGTGGTGATGAAGTGTCAGCAGATACGAAACTGACCCTTACGGCATCTCCTAATACAGGTTATCAATTTGCAGGTTCGTGGGGTGGTTCAAGTAATACTACTGCAACATTCACCACTGCGGCAACCACAAGTAATAAGACCTATACTGCAAACTTCACTGCCAAGACCTACTCTATCACCCTCAATGCAAATGGTGGTAGTGCTGCTGGTAGTGCAACAGCTACATATAAGAGCAATGCTCTGACAAGCGTTAGCGCCCCAACATACGCAGACATGGTGGTAGAGGGCTACTACGAGGAGGCAGAATGCACCAACAAGATTGCTGATGCAAGCGGTAATCTCCAGGCAAACACTACTTACACAGACGCAAGTGGCAACTGGACTAACGATGACGCTGTTACTCTCTACGCTAAGTGGGAGGCAGCAGCCACCTACACTGTGACCTACAATGCCAACCTTGCTGGCGCGTCAGGCTCTGTTACAGATGCCAGCACATACGAGGCAGGTGCCAGTGTAACAACGCAGGCTAACAGTTTCTCTAAGAGTGGCTATACCTTCCTTGGCTGGAGCACCACCTCTGGCTATAGCGCAGACCTTGTTGGAGAAACATTCACTATGGGCACAAGCAACGTTACGCTCTATGCTCAGTGGCAGATTGACGGCTCTATCTCGTCTTCACCTGCAGCTGGCAGCACCGTCAAGGCTGGAGATCCCGTATATACTACTGCTACGACTTCCGCCTCAGGAGTGACACAAATGCGCATTGCTCAGGGTGGTGGTCCATCCAATGCTGAAACACTGAAATCATCTGGCAATCTTGTGGGAATAAGCTCAGCAGGATGGAGTGTTAGCAATGGTGCTACCTTGGGTACAAACTCTTGGGTGCTCTCAGCCCTCCTTACTGATGGCACATTCTATAGCGACGTGCTTACCAACACATTCTCTGTTGGTGTGGCAACCCCTGTCATCTCTTGCTCAAGCAATACGGTGACGATAACCTGTGCTACGGACGGCGCAACGATACGTTACACTGATGACGGTACTGAGCCAACTACCTCTACAGGTACGGTTTATGAAGATCCTTTCGCTATCACTGCTACAAAGACTATCAAGGCTATAGCTATAAAGAATGCAACAAATAGTGCAGTGGTTTCTCAGAATTGTGCATACACCAGCTTCTCATGGCCGGTGTCAATAAACTTCGACGGCTCAGACGCTGTATGGAGCACCAGTGATGACTTGACAGGCGCAGCGGCAGCTCAGACAACCGTACACGGAGTAACCTTCCGCGGTACGTCAAGCACGGAGTTCAAGATTATAAATGATGGAAGCCAGCACCTGCAGGTGAACTCCAATGCTGCCACCAACCACTACTTCGCTATACCTCTTGAGGAAATCAACGGACGTATCGATATTTACGTCACGGCGCCTTACATTACCAGCAACTACAAGGTAAGGTCATACCTCGACACTGTCAACGGTACTACGGTGAATCTGAACTCGCCCAAGTCACCAAGTGCAGTGGCATGGAGTGACTACGATATCTCGTCATCTCCCGGAGTGTTCCACTACCGCATCGAGGATATCTCCGCTACGACGGGTGTGCTCTACCTCGGTGTCAACAGCTCTTCATACAAGCTCATAGACAAGGTGCGTATTACCACGCCGGGCGCTACTCTCGTGGCTTCGCCTGCATCAGTGACAATGGGTGATGCAGAGAAAGACACCTGTACGGTTACTATCACCAATTATTCTACTCACCGTGCCGTGCTGGGCAATGTGCCAAGCTATGTCAATGCTTCGTTCAACCCATCTACGGGCGAGCTGGTGATAACGCCAAAGGCGATAGGAACTGGCGAAAACATAACTCTCGCCGTAGATACCAACGATGACGGTGTGGCTGATGACACAGACCTCTCAATACCAGTTACTGTTCATGGTATCACCATTAACACCCAGCCTGCAAGCGCAATATATGAGTATGGCACGAGTGCCACGGCTCTCAGCGCCAGTGCATCGAAGTCTGCCGGCATGGGCGGCACTATCACCTATCAGTGGTACAAGAACACCGTCAATAGCAACACGGGTGGCACGGCTATCAGCGGAGCTACGAGCAGCACGTACACCCCAAGCACCACCAATGCGGCTGAGGATGCTGCGTTCTACTATTATGTGGCAAAGGTGGCAAAGGACACCATCAAGGCTCAGACTTCAAACGTGGCATACGTGCTCACGACGAGTTCAGGTCGCAAGTTCCACATGAGCAACATTGCTGGCAACAGACAAACGACAAAAACAAGCGAGACAATCACGGGACAGGTGATAGCTGGTGGCTCGGCTACGGCTAACTACGGAAATGGCGAGTACTATCGCTACATCACCCGTCCAACTACGGCTTATGCCCACATGTACGTTGTGAACCAGGGTACCAACTACATCTCAATTGAGTTGGACAATGCAGTGGCTACCGGTGACCAGATTTCCGTACGTCTCAACGGTTACCTCGGAACGAGCGCGGGCATAACCATATCAGACGGTACGAACAGCCTTGACATGTATCAGACTGATACCGACAACAAAGTTTACACCGCAACAGTACCAGCAGGTTTCAATGGCAAGACCGCATTCACCATCAAGGGTAAGTATGATGGTATGTCAAACTACTTCACTGACCTTATCATCTATACTCCGGGTGCGGTGAAGATTACTGACCCTACACCAAGCACGCAGACCATACAGAGCGGTGAGACACCTACGGCGCTAACCGTGACAGCATCTGACGGCACGGGCTCATACTCTTTCCAGTGGCAGATAAGCACCGATAACAGTTCTTGGACAGACGTAACCACCCCAACCGATGGTACGGTTACCACTGACGGTGCTACATCCACCTTTGCTCCTGTAGCACTTACGGCTACAAGATACTACAGGTGTATTGTTACAGACACAGGCACCTCTAACACCGATACGAGCGGGGCTGCCACAGTGACCGTAACGTCGCTGACGCACGGATGGTACACTCCTTCATTTACGGATAATGAGAAAATCTATGTACTCAATAAGTCAAACTACGATACGCAGAACAGTGGTGGCGTAACTACTACCAACCATTTCTGGACGAAGGAAAGTAGTGTTTCCTTGACTAATTCAGCTACAATCTCAATAATATCTTCTTCGAGTGATAATTACGTAAGGCTGAAGAATTCAGATAATCAGAGATCTATCACCTTCTATGTAAAGGGCGCTACTGCCTTCCAAATAGTTGGTACAAACAATAGAAGTGTGGACGTCAATGTAGATGGAGAGAAGATAAAGACCTTAGCGCTGAATGCAGATTCCTGGTCAGAGACATTTGCCCTCAATAGTGAAGGTTCATACATCACTATAGACAGTCCGAGTGGAGGCGATGTATTCCTCGGCGGCTTCAAGTTCTATGAGAAATCTCCTGCTACGATTATAGTGAAGAAGGACGGTGAGGCAATAACTGAAGCTGAGCAGTACATCGACGCGGAAGTGGATTACGAGGTGGAGAGCAACAGCACGGGTGACATTACGGTGGATACGTCTGCCGAGGGCTATGATGCATCTGTAGCTACCGCGTCATACGCAGGAGGAGTGCTTACGGTAACCCCATTGGCTGCGGGCACAACGACGATAACCCTCAAACAGGATGCCAACGCTACTCACGCGGAAGGCTCAACCACGCTGACCGTTACGGTGAAGAAGCATACTGTCATTCTTTCGTTCTCCTTCGACAAGTCATCGTATAAGGGTACTTCGCTGACAGAAAACGATGCAATATCTGCAAGCTCTCTGCCTGTGCTCACTGCCAAGTATGACGATGGCAGGGACTATACGGGCACTATATACTACCACAGTGACGACAGAAACATAGGCTATTTTGGCGTGGCAAAGGGTACATACGCATCAAGCGACTATGGCGTTGCCAGCACCGAATACACCATCAGGTATGGAGGCGGTCAGGGCGGTGCGCGTATCTACGCCTATGTAAACTCATTTGGCAATTACGACCAGGCGGTGGCTTACTTTGACCTCGTCGTGGAGAACGGCACCTCAAACAAACTTCCAAAGGGCACTTCACCTGAAATATATCAGCAGTTCCCCATGAGGAACTCTGCAGGTGAGGAAGTGGTAAGAATCACCTACGGCGGATATAAGTACATTAAGACGAAGACAGGCAAGTGGTCAACTGGTGATACGAGAGGCAAGTACTTCGTTGACGGTTATGAGTATTATACACGTTACGGGTCTGATGATGCCAAGGATGAGTACAACCACCAGCTGAAGGGCATGAGTGATGACTACTTTGCGGTAGATTCCCTCATGTGGTACCAGACGTCGGAGACAAAGCCTGACGGCACGAACTATGTAGAGTTCGAGCGTGTACGTCCGTTCAACCTGCCATGCCGAGGCAGCTACATAAAGTTTGAGCCAAAGAAGAGCGGTAAGCTCACGGCATACGTATGGCAGAACGGTACGATAGACGAATCTAAAAATACGCTGGGCTCCAAGCCTCGTCTGGGTTACTGGTTTGACCAGGACGGATGGGTGCAGCATCCTACGACGGCTCCTGTCACCAAGCAGCCTCTGGGCGTGATGTCAAATCAAGAGCGAAAAGGACGTGACGGCAGAAATGTGGATAGCCAGATGACAGAAAAATGGACGGCAGCACAAGGTGACCAGAACATGGCAAAACTGCTGAAGTATAAGTATTGTAAGGTAGCTCTGCCTGATTCTACTACTGCTGTAAGCCAGTTCCATGAAAACAATACTGACTCAGGTTGGGAGGATGCTTACGAGAACCCATACTATTGGGGAACGAACGACGAGGTAGGCGCCAACCTTGACCAGGCAGTACCAAAGTCAATGACTCCGGTGCCATTCCACAACGGTTATTTGATACCTGAGGCTGCGTACGTGAAGTACACCCTCAACGTGGTGGCAGGTAAGTCATACTACTTCTACGGTATGATGACGAAGATAGGCTATGCTGGCATGAACTTCGTGGAGGATGATGCAGTGCTTGGAAGTGACATCGAACACGAGACAGCTACTTTGCACCTGCAGACCGATGACGACATGACGACCTACACATTCAACGGCAGCGTGCTCAGCAAGAGCACCGTGTTTGACGAGGTGACGCTGCCAAGTAACTACCGCAAGGCAAAGTGGAACACCATCTGCCTGCCGTTCGCCCTGTCTGAGGATCAAGTGGAGGAGGCATTCGGTAAGGGTACGCAGCTCGCCATCTTCAACGGTCTGAACCATGACAGTGCCAATCATATATATCATATAAGGTACCTGCGCCATGTGGATCAGAACATTCTGCCTGGTCAGCCATACCTGATTTACCCAACGGGTGTGGATGCCGGCGGCGAGGACCTGCCTAACGTGGACGGCGTGATAGGTGACAATACTATAGAGGGGGCTTCAGGCACACGTATAACCTTCAGTACGGTATTCATCGACATCGACAAGTTGAAGCAGGCTAACGCAAGCTACGGCAACGACAAGGATGCCGATGGCACCAAGAGCTATATATTCACGGGTTCTTACAAGCCTACCGCTATAGAGAAGTACGACATCTACAACACACCTAAGACAGGTGAGTTGAAGAGGTACATGGGGGCAGGCACCTCGCTGAACACCTACCATGCGCTGATAAAGGCTAACGACTCTAACATCAAACAGGATGCCATCTCATTCTCATTCACCGAGGATGACGTGGAAAAGATTTGGGAGTCTGTTGGCGAGGAGGCTACACGTATAGAACTGATTGCCGATGATGGCATTGCAGAATACAAGTTACGTGCAGTTGACAACGGCAAGGCTTACAACCTGATGGGACAGGAGATAGACCCTCGCTCTGCCAAGGGATTGGTAATCATCAATGGCAAGAAGGTAATGTATTGATCAGTTCACAGTTCATAATTCACAGTTCACAGTTAAGTTTACATAGATGAAAAAGAAACGATATATACAGCCTTCGGCTGAGTTTGAGGAGATAGAGGGCATGGATGACCTGATGGAACTCTCGAAGTTTGACACGCAAGGTTCGGGTACTACAAAGGATAATACCCCAACAGATCTCCCGTGGGGCGGTGATACTCCTGGTGGTGAAGGTGGTGATGATGATCCTAATGGATAGTGTTCAATGCATGATTCATAATGCATAATGCATAATGCATAATTAGGGTGACCTGACAGAGAAATATCTGTCAGGTCACTTTTTACCCTCACTTACTTACTTGTTCGTCCGTAGCCCGCATGAATACTGGAGATAGCGAGGAGGAAGTGAGGGTAAGGAGGATTTGAAGATTAAAATTTGAAAAAAAACCTAAAATCCTCCACTCGTCGTCTGGAAAGCCCATAAATACTGGGCTGAGCGGGTGGTGGAGGATAGTGGAGAGTGGAGGTTTTTCCTCCATTTGCGGGTGCTTAGCGCCCATCTGCGGGTACTTAGCGCCCACGTGTGGGGGCTATGCTTCCAGATGTGGGGGCTATGCTTCCAGAAGCATAGCAACAAAAGTCTGTTGCTAAGCAACAAAAGACTATTGCTAAGCAAGGGCATGTCAAATATTTTTTGTACCTTTGTGGCATGTATAAGACAATAATGATGCTGCTCCTGATGATAATCGGGGCAGTGAGCGTGAAGGCGCAGGAAGAGAGCGACTTCCAGTTTAATAGTGGTGTGCGTTACTCACAGTGGGTGACGAAGGCGAGGCTGAACAATTTTTACAGGAATAAGAATGAAGATGGCTTTGCTGTGTATGATGCTCAAGGCAACAAGACGGCGAATGGTAAAACTGCGTTTGACTATGTACCAGGTCTTGTAGCGAAGGCTATCGTAGAAAATGTGCAGTACTACTCACAGTATCAGTGGGCTGAAGGCTGGACTCTGCCATTCTTCTACAGCATGGCTGGTTATTGTAATGATTTTTATAGTAACGCTCCAACGTCTGGCGGCAGCCTTGACAACCTGAATGCCACGAAGATGTTCTTCGGAATATATGAACTGACAAACACCGGCGGTGCTTATGCCTCCAACTCTATTGCTTCGACCACAAGGTCACATGCCCAAACTGCATTGGGAAATGCTATGTCTGGCTTTACAGATCATAACAATAAATATAAAATCTCCAACACTACGTCTGCATACAAGGCTGGTCACACTATAGTAGGGGGCGGCTGGTACCACAAGTCGCAGTATAAGGATGAGATGTGGCTCGACGGTTCGTATATGGGACCTGCGCTGTTTGCGCAACTGAGGAACTATAACGGCAGCGATATCATCGGTGACGACTGGACTATAGCATACAGGCAGATACAGGCTCTGTGGGAGATGTGCTGGAACTCTGAGGACAAATTGCTCTACCACGCTTTTGCTGCAGAGGGACACGATACCTACTCCAAGACCTGGGCTGGCTATAACCCAAGTAACGGTGTATATCACTCTGCATCCTACTGGGGCAGGGCTTGCGGATGGTTTTTCCTCGCGCTGATTGACATACTGGAGCAGATGGAGAAGACGGGACTTAATGGTACTGATAACTACAATACGCTGAAGAGCCACCTGAGCGAGCTGGCAGCTGGTCTTGCTGCAAGGCAGGACGAAACCTCTGGCTGCTGGTATCAGATACTGGACGAGGATGATACCTTCTATGCTGACAAGTATAACGGACAGAGCAAGCCTGCGAAATACAACTACTTGGAGTCTTCTGCTTCTGCACTGTTTGCAGCAGGCTTTATGAAGGCTATCAGACTAGGGTATATCTCAAGTGCTACATACGAGACTGTAGCAAAGAAGGCGTACGCAGGACTGGTGAACAACTTCTTTGCCACCGATGGCAAAGAGGGTGTGCATCTCTTTGGTTCTTGTCGCTCAGCTGGTCTGGGTACATGGTCTTATCGTGACGGTTCGAAGGCCTACTACCTGCTTGGCGGTGATGTGGCAAGAGTGGCTAAGAGCGAGGGCGTGACAGAGGGTAAAATACTAGGTGCCTTCATCCTGGCTGCCACGGAGTATGAGAAACTGTATCAGGACAACACCGTATTGTTTGAGAAAGACCTTGCTCCTGAGTATGACCTTGAGTCTGGCGATGAGATATCGTGCCCTGCATCAGGCAGTGGCTCAGCCATCACCTACCAGTGGTATAAGGACGGTGTTGCTGTGGAGGGCGCCACAAGTGCTACTATTGCTCCTCTGCACCCAGGCAACTATTACTGTACTGCAACAGCCAATGACAGGACCGTAAAGACATCCGTAGCCAACGTGACGGTGGACGGAGAGACGGGGGTGGTGAACTCGCTATGCTCGTACGAAAACGAAACGCTGCGCTACGAAAACTATAATATTGTAGGCCAGAGAGTGAAGGATGGTTATAAGGGCATAATTGTAAAGAACAGGAAAAAGATCCTATTCTGAAAAAAACATAAATAACCCTTTCTGCGGCCTTGAAGTTCCTTCAGAACTCTTGTGTAAAGTGGTATGCCCTTGCCTTTAATAGCAAGCTTTTACGCCAATTCACACCACTTTCCACATCCACTGACGTGGTCTCAAGACCTGGAAAGCAAAAACATCGGCTTTTCAAGCCTAAAAAATCGTAGAACATCAATATTCATAACATTGATGACAACCTAGAATGCGTGCATTTTACTAGTCTCTTTGTCCAAATAATATCGTTCACATTGGTCATGGACTGGAGCAAAATTGTATAATATTCCAATACAAATACCAGACAGTCTCATGTAATTCCATAACTGCTGTCGTTGCTCTGGTCCTATATGTTCAATGGCTTTACATTCTATCATTATGTCATTACCAACAAGGAAATCAACATAGTGCTTATGTCTTATCTGCTTGCCATGAAATGCTACGGAGAAGTAATATTCCTTCACTCTGACGATATCATTTTCACCGAACAATATATCTAAAGCCTCCTGATACATATATTCGTTTAGAAAGGGTCCCATTTCCTTATGCACCTGTTGGCATAGTCCTACTACTCTGTAACACTTTTTTTTAAGTTCTGTGGTAAGGTCAGGATTGATATCAGCAAGTTTTGAAATATTGTAATTCATAGCTATGATTGTTTTTTAGCGAAGCGGCGTTTTTCTTGTTTTTGTCTTACGAGAAAGAGAGGCGCTTGGCGAAGCCCATAACCATCTCGGCGAGGGTCTGATTGGCAGGTGACTCACCATTGACGATATCGAAGAAACGCTTCAGACCCATCACGCCGCCACCATCCTTTATAATGTGTACGATGCACAGGTTCTGTATGCCGATACTCTCAGAGAGAATGTCGAGGTCCACAGGACCCAGTTGGGCGAGTGCCAACTGGTATGCATCGTCGTAATTGTCACGGATAAACTGCTCTACGTCAGCGAGCGTCTTCATGCCTAGACGTAAGAGTACGCGCAGATAGACCATCGTGGATGTCTCATAGAGTTCTGCATTGTTGATGGAAGCGATGTAACGGTTGAGCTTCTCAAACGGCTTCTGCTCCAGGTATGCAGCAAAGGTATCACCATCGAGAGGGATGTCCTCCAGACGGCCCTGCTCCATGAGGGCGGAGATACGACGGCGGTGGGCTATTATCTCACCACGTATGCGGCTAAACTCATTGTCTGCGAGTTCGAGCATACCTGCCAATCGGCTCAGCGCGCGGTGGTACTCCATCGGTGTCTCTATCTCAAACTTGTATCCCAGGTCATGCTGTATGTCTGACCACACATGCTGCAGGGCGGTGCGCATCTGCAGTTCGAAGGATATCTCGTTGAGTTCGGGGTGCTCTGCGTCATGATACAGCGACTGGGGTATCTTGCAGATATAGTGCAGGGAGTTGTAGCCGAAGCTGTCAAACTGGTGCGCCTTGCGCTTATCTACGGAGTTGGCCCAGTCTATCTCGAAATACTTCTCTGCCAAGGACGCTATGCGGTCCACGTCCTCATTGTAATAGGCTATGACGCGTGCTCCGAGAATGTCGGTGATGTCACGCAGGGACTGGTATTTGTGTCCCTTGCGCTGCAGTTTGCCTATGAAGGACTTCTCTGTCTTTATGCGCGACTCTACCTGGTTGACCTGTATGCCAACCTCTGCGATGAAATTGTTGAGTTGCTGCATTACCACACTTCGCAGCATGACGTAGCTCGCCATCTGCTCATGGTATTCCTCCAGCAGCGCTGTGTTGTGGATGTCCAGTGTCATTTAAACTCAAAAAGGTTCATAAATCCCGTCATAGTGAAGACGGAGGTGATGGTAGGGTTCATACCCTGAATATATACGTGGCTGCCTTTTGGCTTGGCATTCTTCAGCACATTGAGAAAGAGTCGGAGGCCTGATGATGAGATATACTCCAGTGCAGAGCAGTCAAGTATCACGTCCTTGCCATCACATGCCATGAGAGGCTGCATATCCTTCTCTGTCTGTGGTGTGGCAGCCGTATCGAGTCTGCCTTCCAGATATGCCACGAGAGCGCCATTCTGTTCTTTGATTGTTGTTGTCATAGTTGTTTTGTTAAAGTAAGTATATTATTTCCGTTTATTCTGTTGTATGATATGGAGGTCATAATCTGTCGTATGAGGTGTATGCCCAGTCCTCCTATCGGTCTGTCCTCTGCAGAGAGAGAGGTATCGGCATCTTCCTTCTGTGTCGGGTCAAAAGGCTCGCCGTTATCTATGATAAGGAATGTCAGTTGCTTTTCCTCTGCCATTGCCCTTATGCACACCTCGCCCTTCGTGCCTTCTGGGTAAGCATATTTCATGACGTTTACCACGGCTTCCTCCAGTGCCAGATTGACCTGCATAACAGTGATCTCGTCTATCTCCTTTCCCTCGCACACTTTCTCCACAAACTCCGTCAGCTGTGGCTGTGTCTGTATGTCGTTGGGCAGGATGAGCGTAGGGTGATATGTCACGGCGAGCATAGTGAGGTCATCACTCTGCACGGCGTGGTTCACGAAGGTGTTAACTGACTCTTTCATATCGTTGATGAGTGATACTGCGTCGAAGTCATTGCCGAGCAGCGCCATGTGAGCTGCGTAGAGCATACTCTTCTCACCGAACAGTACATGGTCGCGGTTCTCTGCCTCGGTGAGGCCGTCTGTATATAGGAATATGGTAGTGCCTATCTGCAGGTCTGCCTCCTGCTCTGTGTATTCCCATTCTGCCGTGACACCGATAGGGATGTTGGGCTCCACCGGAAGTGTCGTCACGCTGTGGTCGGTGCGGTTGAGCAGCAGCGGAGGACAGTGGCCTGCATTGCAGTACCTGAGATGCCCCGTAACAAGGTCGAGGACGCCCACAAAGAAGGTGACAAACATACCCGTCTCGTTATTCTCCGACATGGTGATATTTATGTCGCGTGCTATCTTGCGAGGCGCATGGGTATGTGCGGAGACTGAACGGAAGAGGCTCCTCGTCATCGCCATCATGAGTGATGCAGGCACTCCCTTGCCACTCACGTCACCGATGCAGAAGAAGAGTTTGTTGTCATTGAGATAATAATCATAGAGGTCTCCTCCCACTTCCTTTGCTGACAGCAGCAATCCACTGATGTCCCTGTCCACCTTATGGTGCGCACTATTGGGCAGTGAAGCCCTGTCCTTGGGCAGCATACTCTGCTGTATGGCACTGGCTATGCGCAGTTCGCTGCCTATGCGCTCTTTCTCACTGTTTACCATAGCCAGGTGCTTGTCATTCTTCGCTGTGCGGTAGATGATATAGCCCATCAGCGCCAGACCGAGCAGCATGAGGATATTGAGATAGAAACTCAGGCGTCGCAAACCTTGGTATATCTCACTGTCCGAACATACTATTGCTATAGACCACCCTGAGTCGTCATCATCATTAAGTCCCGCCATATCGCTGTCGTTGGCCAGGTTGATAGGGGTGTAGAATACATAGTAGAGATTGCCGTTATTGGCTGATACCTCAGCCTTGCCGCTCTGTCCGCCGAGCATTTCACGGTTGACCTGACGGATAGTAGTATCCTCAAAGTGCGAGGTGGCCTGGAGGAGAGTCTTGCTCATGATGGCCGTGGGGTCAGGGCATGCCATGATTCTGCCAGTCTTGGATATTATCATGCTTTGCGTAGATGCATGACGGCTGCCGCTATTGATGAGATTGGACAACCAGTCGAGGGATATATCTGCTGTTACCACAGCGACAATCTTACCACTGTCATCCCTCACGGGGAAGGAGTAAGTGCTCATCACCATCTCTCCCCCACCCTCGTCAAAGTAAGGTTCGCTCCAATGGCCCTCACCCTTACTGAAGGGCACCTTATACCATTCCTTGTTGTGATAGTCATACTTTTCGGTGCCCAGTTGCTTAGTCTTTATAGAGTCACCATCACGATACGAATATGGTGAGAACTGTCTTCCCTTTTCCTTATAGTAGTATGGTTCGAAGGCTATTGCAGTGCCCACTATGGTGGGGTTGTTCTGGAGGATATTACGTGTTATATCCCCCATGTCCTCAGGTTTTTCCAGGTCATGCGCCACGATATCCGCCAGCGACTTCACCAGCACCTCCGTCTCGTTCATTACATTCTGTATGCGCAGACTCTTGATACGCAACTCGCTGATGGCATGAGTCTCCACATCATTGCGTATTCCCTCCTTGGCATACCAGAACTGCACGAAACTCGTCACCTCGATGAGCACCGCAGCAATAATAATCAATATGAATCCTACATTTCTATTTCTCATACCTTGCAAAGATTCGTGCTATAACTGCTCCGCTTAGATTATGCCATACGCTGAATATGGCACCAGGGATAGTAGCCATGGGATACATAGCAAAATGAGTGGCAGCCAAACTGCTTGCCAGTCCAGAGTTCTGCATACCCACCTCCACGGCTATCGCCTTGCGCTTGCTAAGCGACATGTGAAGTATCTTACCAGCACTGTATCCGAGCAGCAGACCACATATATTATGGAGCATTACTACGAGGATGATGATAAGACCGCTGGTGAGCAACTTCTCCGCATTGAGCGATATGATGATTGCCACTATCGTAGCAATAGCCAGTGATGAAATGGCTGGCAGATAGTCAATGGCGTGGTTGGTGAGTGTAGGCATCATCTTCTTAGCCAGCAATCCCAGCACTATGGGGAGTATCACCACGTAGAGGATGCTGAGAAACATGCTCACCATATCTACATCGATGCTCTTGCCTGCCAGCAGCCATACGAGCAACGGCGTGAGGACAGGAGCGAGCAGGGTAGAGACACCCGTCATACCGACCGACAGAGCGAGGTCGCCCTTGGAAAGATATGTGATAACATTGGATGCCGTGCCGCCAGGACAGCAGCCCACGAGCACCACGCCCAGCGTCAGAGCATCATCCAGGGAGAATGCCTTTGCCAGCAGCCATGCCAGCAGGGGCATGATGACAAACTGCGCTATCTCGCCCGCTATGATGTCACGAGGACGGCTGAATACCACCTTGAAATCTTGGAGACTGAGTGTCAGTCCCATGCCAAACATCACCACACCCAAGAGGTAATTGATGACAGTAGGTTTCACACCACTCAGCAAAGAGGGAAACATCAGTGCTGCGACAGCCGTCACAAGCACCATCACACCCATATAGTCAGATATGTATTTGCAGAGCTGCTTCATTTTACGGGCAAGTCAAAATAAGTGTCAGGGAAAGGTTCGTCCTTGAGAGTGAAGTGCCACCACTCAGTATCAATAGGCTGAAAACCGTGTCGCAGCATAGCCTGACGCAGTATCATGCGGTTGTGAAACTGCTGAGGAGTGATAGTGCGCCCAGCAGCAGAGTAAGAACCTATGAATGTGTCAGTATCTGGATTGCCGCAGAAGTCAGGATGACTCTCTGGGCCGAAGAAGTCGAATGTGCCGCCCATGTCCACTTCCTTCTCCGTATTCATATCGAAGAGAGTGAGGTCCACCGTAGAACCACGCGTGTGGCCACTCTTCTCTGCTATATATACCTGTTCGAAGAGCACCGACTTGTCCAGGTCGGGGTAGAAGTAACGCTTCATGAGCGTATCAGGGATATCCGCTGCCCATCTCACGAAGTGATCCACTGCCCTCTGCGGACGATAGGCATCATATATCTTCAGGCGGTAGCCCATCTGCTTCACGTCTTCGCTCACGGCGCGCAGGCTGTCAGCCGCCCTTTGTGTCATCATTGCCTTAGGCTGCTCGTAGCCATCGATGCGCACTCCCACAAAGTTGTAGGTGGAGAAATAGCGTATCTCCAGTATAGCATCAGGAACCACATCGCTCAGCGTCACAAGTTGACCATACGCTGACAGGGCAGCGTTGCAGAGTATTGCAAACAATAATATAAAAATCTTCATATCGCCTGCAAAGGTACGAAAAAAAAATAACTCACGCAACTAAATCGTTACGTGAGTTATCTATTTTCTTAGTAATGATAGTGCTTACTTAACAACTGCTTTAGTTGTTCCAACGAAGCCATTGGTGCCTTTCACCTTCACTACCACCATACCATTGGCACTGCCTGGCAGACGTATAGCAGTGGTAGCACCTATGAAGGAGTGCTGACCAAGCTGTTTGCCTGAGGCATCGAACAGTTCTACAGTGTAGTCACGACCACCCTGAGCATCATTGACGGTCACAAAGACCAGACCATTCTGTGCCTGGAAGAGGCTGACAGACTGGTTAGCAGAATCCTGCTTGACGAGCTTCACAGCAGTCAGTTCGCCATCATACTCGTAAGCTCCGAGGTCAGGAGCTTCACCAACGTATTCTATACCGTTGATGTCTATACCGCGATATGTGGTGGCATCAACCTTTACACCCTTGTCAATGAGAAGACTCTCTGATGTCCATGTTGAATTGTCGTAAGAACTCTTGTGAGTGCCATCGCCCTTGATGTGGGCGAAGGTTATCTCAGGCAGATTGCCATCTTCGTCACGCTCGGCGATGAGCTGGGTGTCGTCAATGCTCTCGAAGAGGTCGGGGTGTGCCTTGTGGAACTCACAGTTAGTGACGGTGAGTCCTGAAAGGGTCTCGTCAATCTCGAAACGACCGTACTGTCCATTCTTGCCATATTCGCCAGGCTTAGGCTGACCAGTATTCTTATCGCGCTTGTCGGTGTCATAGTTATCATTGATGGCGATACAGTTGGTAAGACGTACCTCATGACCACTGGCAATTTCCTCGAAGATGCGATATGAGTATGCCTTCTCATTGATGGATTTGAGGGTCATACCTGTACAGTTATTGAGGATTATGTCACCCGCATTATGGTTCTGGTCGAAGCCTTTAGACTTATTGTGAATAGCAAGACAACGATTCATATAGACATTCATAGCGCCCTGATTGGAACCACACTTGAAGCCGTTGCCGTTACCGTCAGGAGCTACGGTATTGAGGTCAAGGAAACCGTTCTTGTAGGTGATACAGTTCTCTATGATGATGGTCATATTGTCACCGAAGTTTCCATCCTTCTTGTAGAACACATCCCAACCGTCGTCACTGTTGGCCCATGCACGACAACCATAGAAGTAGTTGTTGTCACCTACGGAAATCTTTGGAGCAAAGCCGTCGGCATCACCCTCAGCCTCGTCACAGTTGAGGTAAGAGTCGCAGTTGATAATCTTGTTGTCAGAGCCGAGGTTCTTTATCTGCAAGCCAGTATCGCCGTTCTTGTAGAAGTTACAGAGCTCGATGATGTTGTCGTGACCGTCCTGAGTGCGGTTGACTACATCGGCGCTGCTACCGCCAGCTGGCTTATTACGCTCTATGAGCAGGCCATTGTCGCTGGCATTGGTGATGTCGATATTCTTGAAGTGCCAATAAGAAGAGGTGAGACGCACACCCTGATAAGGGTTGTTGGAGTGAGCATGGTAAGGCATGCCAGAGAAGTCGAGGATAGCCTGACCGTCCTTACCCCACAACTCTATGAGTTTGTCAGGTTCGCCGTTGGTATCGTCGATATTGATGCGCTTGTCATAAACATACGTGCCAGCCTTCATCCAGATGCGGTCGCCTGGCTGTGCTATGTCAACAGCCTTCTGAAGGTCAAAGAACGGTGCACTCTCTGAACCGTCAGCAGTGGCATCATTGCCGTCAGGAGAGAGCCAGATTACCTCGCCCTTGATGTCGTCTGGAGTGTCAGGTATATCGTCTGTCACAAACTCCTTCTCCTCACCATATACAGTGCCCTTAGCCGTGATGGCATAAGCACGTACATAGTATGTGGTAGCCTCGTCGAGAGCAACGCTGGTAGAGAACTTGTTGGAAGGATTGGACATGGCAATACGTGTCTCGGAGTTGTAGTCGAGACCAGGAGTCTTGCTGTATATGATACCCACCTCAGTGAGGTCCATACCACCATCGTCGGTTACGATACCGCCGAGGCGATATTTCTTGCCGCTCTTGGTAACGTCACTCGTAGCAACTACTGCTGGGGTAGCCTCAGCAGTGGTGAAACTCTTCACGTCGCCATAAGCATAGCCTGCATTAGAAAGAACGTATGCACGATAGTAGATGGTCTGCTCAGCCTTCAAGCCTGTGATGAGCAGAGAGAACTCGGTAAGGTTCTTTACATCCTCCACCTCAACGGTGTTGTCGGCGAGGGTAGGCTGTGCCTGCAGAGCCCATACGAAGCCAGCTTCAGTGATAGGCTGGTCGCCCGGGTCAACAATCTGTGCACTAACTTCTGCAGAGTTCTTGGTTATGTTGGTAACTTCGCCAGTAGCCACTGTAGCAGGTGTGCCGAATGCCTGCGCATAGACAATGAGGTCGTCGATGTCGGCATCTTTTGATGTTGACTCGTTAGAAATCTTGATGCGGTTTACGCTGAGGTCGTTAACCTCAATGGTGCGTACCTTGTCGCTGGAGGTGATAGTAGCAGACTTCCATGTAGTACCGCCATCGGTAGAGGTGTAAGCGGTCACTTCAGAACGTGTCTGATTCCATGTTACCTTCTTCACACCACTGTTGAGTATAGGAGTGATGACGTATGAACCTTTCTTTGGCATACGAAGGTTGTGTGTTCCGCTTGAAACGTTATTAGAATTACCTGGCTCGAAAGACTTATAGTAAAGCCATTCACCGCCGTATGCGTTAAAGGATAATTCAGTGTTTGATGTTTCGCCTTCTGATTTGGAAGGATAGGTTGAGACGTCTTCAAAATCCTGGATGAAGTAGCGGCCTTCTGAATCAACAGTCTGGGCACTTTCGTCCATGAGAGTTTTGAATGACTTCACTTCGCCGTAGGTCTGTGTGTCACCATACTTGGCATAGGCACGGTAGTAATAGGTCTTGCCTTCAGCAAGCTCTGTGAGTTGTACGCTGAAGTTGTCAGCAGCGGCTGAGGCTGTGGTGACGTTGTCATTGAGAGTAGGCTCTTTATTGGAGTAGCTCCATACGAAGCCCACCTCGGTAACAGACTCGTCTTGCTTGGTTATAGTACCACTAAGTGTGACGCTGGTCTTTGCTATGTCAGTAGCATCGCCGGTAGTGAGCGTTACAGGAGTGTCGTATGTCTGGGCATAGATGGCAACGTCATCAATGTCGGCATCTTTTGATGTTGACTCGTTAGAAATCTTGATGCGGTTCACGGCATCGTTGTTGATGTTGGCAGTAACAGTCTTTCCGCTCGTCTTTGTCTCAACAGCAGTCCACGTAGTGCCGCCGTCGGTAGAAGCGTACATCTTTATTGATCCACGACCGATATAGAATGTCACCTTGCTTACACCATTGCTCAATAAGGGAGAAGCAACGTAGGAAACATCTGATGCGTTGATTTTGACATAACCCTTTTTGGGTAAACGGAGGTTCTGAACGCCATTGCCCATGTAGCCTGTGCTGGTGTCGTCATTATAGAATGCGTTGTAATAGATCCATTCTCCCTGACCAGTTATTGTTACAGGCATTTCAGTGTCAGCAGTGACTGCGTCCATTGCTGGCACGTTATCGCTTGCCTCAAATGAATTTGAGAAATAAAGACCGTCACCGCCGACAGCCCACGATGTTAGTGCGGAGCATAATAATAATGCTATTACAGAAATCTTTTTCATAACAAATTACGAACTGTGAATTATGAATTATGAACTATGAACTATGAATTAAAATATCCTCTGTCCCTGTGCGTTATAGCTATTGCCGTCCTTCACGATAACCATGCGACCAGCCTTGATAACCTTTGTGATTTGAGTGTTCCCGTTAGCGTTAGCGTTCACGTTATTGATGCCTGTCGCGCTGTTGTCTGGACGCTCGTAAGGACCGAGATCACGAGCAGAGCCTGTGATAGTACGCTTTAGGAACGGATAGTCTGCGACTAATTGCTGCCATACAGGGTCGTCATCATCATAAGAAGCATCGCCTGCATCTACCAAAGGATTTTCGGGGTCAGCATTCAGACGACCGAAACGACGTGGCAGGCCACCGTATATGTCGCGTGGTGCCAGCGCATCCTCTTCCTCCAAAGAGATATAATTATCATCTGACACTCCATCTGCTCCTGTCTTCAAATGGTTGGACCAACCTTTATCTACTGGAGATATTATGGCATTGTAATCGTCTGTACATCCTGTCTTGATTTCCTGCTTGCCAAGACATACGTTGTTATAGAACCATGTCTTAGAGGGATTGACGGCCTTGAACATGAAGGAATAACCGCCATTGTCAAATGCTAAACAGCCTATGAGTTTGTGACCGTCGCCATGATTGTTTTCGTCAAAACCCTTATCCTTGCATCCAAAGGCTATGCTGTTATAGACATAGTGGATGCCCTTAGAGCTACCGCCTGAACCATTACCACCGAGTTTGATACCATTACCATTTCCATTGAAATTCTGCACTGGAGTAAGATACTCTTTTACCCAAAGGTGGTCCTCGGCATTAGCAGGCATCCATGCCCAGCATTCTGCTATTACGACACTGTAGTCAGTCTCAAAAAGGTCCCATGTGTCGTCTGCATTGCGCCAAGCACGGCAACGGATGAAGCGGTTGCCCTTGCCTGGGTGCATCTTGCAGGCAAAGCCGTCGGCATCGCCACCATAATTCATATCACAATCGCAGTTGTGGTGAGAATCACAGTCGATGATATCATTGTAGGCGCACCAGGTACCATCATTGGACGAAACATCTGATCTGCCGTAGGACTGCTCTATGCTGTTCTTGAAGTCGTGCCCGAAGCCCAACTGAAGCCCAGTGTCAAGATTGTATGAGAATTCGCAACGCTCGATACGGTTATAAGAACCTTCAAGTTTCATGCCATTATCGGCAGCGTGAGTGATATGAATACCAAATATCCACCAATGGCTGCCAGTGATGGTCATACCACGCTCACCCATTCTGTCTTTCTGAGAGATAGCTTTGGGGTCATTCTTCAGGTCTATCAACTGCTGAATGAAGTCGAAAATGGGCTTCTCACCATCCTCGCAACGAATGATGATAGGCTGTTCTGCAGTACCTGATGTCTTGATGCGAATAGTATATTTCCCATCACTTTGCAATTTGGGAGAATAAGTACCGCCACGACAGATGATATGAGTGCCTGGCTCTGCGGCATTGATTGCCTTCTGAAGGTCACACCAAGGATTTTCCCTCGTACCATCACCATTGATGTCGTCACCATCAGGAGCGATGTATATCTCCTTCACTGCTGTAGGGAATGGCGTCACGGGCACCCATGCTCCTTCGGTAACGTATGTGGGGTCGTCAGGATCAACCGGCACTACACTTGCAGACTTGATGACTACTTTAGAAACGTAGGTGTTACTGGAGCTACCAGAGAACTTGAAGCGAACGTTGGTCTGACCGTCAAGACCGGTCTTCATGCCAAACGACTTTGCACCCGAACCACCAGAGTTCTGCTGGGTGAGTTCTTGCCAGGCACCACCATCGATGGAGTAGCTGACAGTGAGTTTGTTGCTACCACCAGAACCCCAGTCAACGGTAATCTTGCCTGGGTCATCAAGAGCTGGAGTGATTAGATAAGATGAATTACCACTAGTGAAGGTAAACTGCCTTACGCTGTTATTCTCCTTTAGTTGCATCTTATATGCTTTCCACTCCCCTGAGGGCAGTGTCACAGTCTCCTCTGCGCTGTTGCCGTATGCTTTCTTTGCCAGAGTGCTGAAATCTTCTTTCAGCATATCTGCTGCCTGCACCATGAAGGTGCAGAGCAGCATGAGAGTTATGGATAGTACTTTTTTCATTGTGATATAGTGCATTATAAGTAGTAATCTTAGTATGAATGTTTACTTCACAGTGAACTTTACAGTACGAGTTGCACCATTGAAACTGAGACGTGCAACATATACCCCCTTCTGCAGCTGTGCTGTTACAGGTACGCTGTACTGTCCGCCTGCAGTAGCAAGAAGATTAGCCACTGTTGCCACCTGAGTTCCCTGTGGAGAGTAGAGTTCTACGACTGCCTTACCATTAGCAGGTACGGTGAACTGGATATTACCGTGAGCTACGGTGAGTGAGAGGGTCTTGTCGTTGGTGAGAATGAGTTGAGAACCTGTAACAGATACTGGAGAGTACTCGTATGGACCCAAGTCACGAGCAGAACCATAGATAGGTTGCCATAGATATGGGAACTCCTCCTGCATCTCGCTCTTGAGGTCAAGACCCTTATCGATGAGAACAGATGTGCTCTTCAAACGTGCGAAACGTGTTGGCAGACTGCCGTCAGCAGCACGCGGAGCCTTGGCATCATCCTCCGTGAGGCTTATGTAGTCACTCTTGGAGAATCCTGAAGTGATTACATCTTTGCTCCATGCCTTATTTTTGCCAGCAGGCAGGGCATTGTTACTGTCGGTAAATGAACCACCTATCTCAATGTTGCCAAAACATACGTTGTTATAAAATTCAAAATTTTTGCAGCTTTCAAACATGAAATCATAGCCGTTATCAAAGGCAAGACAGTTGACAAGTTTGATGGTACCTGCATGGCTGTTCTGATCGAAACCCTTTACAGAGCCAGTCTTATTACATCCGAAGACAACACAACGCCATGCCTCGTGGTCACCCTTAGAAGAATTACCACCGAGTTTGAAGCCGTTACCGTTACCTTGGAAAGAACCACTCGTGAGATTTGTAGCCCATGACTTGAAATCTGCCTCCTTAGCAGACTCCCATGCCCAGCATTCGATGAGTTTTACACCATAGTCGGTCTCGTAGAAGTCCCATGCATCGTCTGCATTACGCCATGCACGACAACGGATGAAGCGGTTGCCCTTGCCATTATGCATTTTGCAGGCGAAACCATCAGCATCAGAACCGCGATTGTCACTGTCGTAGTTGAGGTAAGAGTCGCAGTCGATGATGTCGTTATATGCGCAGTATGTGCCATCGTTGCTGCTTATGCCTGGATGAGAATCGGAGAAATTATGTCCGAAACCGAGTTGCAGGCCCGTATCATCGTTATAGCTGAAGGTACAACGCTCAACCTTATTATGTGAGCCCTCTACCTTGATGCCGTTATCACCAGCCTGTGTGATATGCAGACCGTAGATGTGCCAGTAGTCACCAGAAAGGTGTATACCACCATAGGTGGATGACTTGTTTGTACCCTTTGGCTGGTCTTTGAAGTTGAGCACAGGGTACTCGCCAGGGAAGGTCTTGATGGTGAACCAATGCTCAGCATCACCCTTCTTGTCAACAAGTATTTTGTTAGTCTTGAGCAATTTGCCATCCGACATCTTGTCGCGCCATGCACTGGGATAGTAAGTACCACCACGCACGTAGATAGTATCGCCAGGCTGTGCCTCGTTGACTGCCTTCTGGAGGTTGTAGTAAGGATTCTCAAACGAGCCGTCGCCACTGTCATCAGGTGCCCATGAAGCAACGTATATGCAGTGCTCCACACTGTGAGGACCTGTCCACTCTATCTCTGGCTGCGGGGCAGGGTTGGTTGGCTCGGTTTCGTCGCCTCCGCCTTCGCCTCCGCCACCACCACCAGCAGCACCGCTGACAGTGATTGATGTTATCCACACATTACTTCCATTTGAAGTAATCTTGAAGCGTACGTTTGAAGTCTCGTCAAGATCTGTACCTTTACTGTAGGAATATGTTCCAGAACCAGAAATCTTGTAGGAATCTAAGGTTACCCACTCTCCGCCGTTTACGGAATAAGCAATTTCAATAATCTTGGAACCTCCTGAGCCAAAACCTATTGCAATGTTGCCTGGTTCATCAACGGAAGGAGAGATGACGTAAGCTCCATTACTGTTGAAAAGCAAAACCTTAGCACTGTTTTTCGTTGTTGCCTTCATGCTGCTCAGTGTCCACTCTCCTGATGGCACTGTGACTGTTGTGGAGTACTCTCCAGCAGCAAGTGAGGTAAAGTCTTCCTTCAGCAAGTCTGCAGCATTGGCGGTCAGTGCGAGCGTCAGTACTACTATTGAAAAAATGAATCGTTTCATGACTGTATAATATAATAAGGTGAGTAATGAATTAGAATTCACGTCCCATGAGGTCGTAGCGCACACCATTCTTGATAACAGCAATGCGACCATTTTAGCAGGAGTAGCATTCTTGTTAGCGTTATCGTTAGCGTTAATGTTGTTTACACCAGTTTCATTCAGTGGAACGCGGATGTACATATCATAGATACGACATTCACCACCACTTGAATTATTGGTAAGTTGAATGCTCTTAAGTTTCAGAGCTTCTGCTTCTGTAAGACCTGCTTCTCCCAAAACATCCCATTCGCAATAGGTACCCTTGGAAATTGTTGAGATATTAACAGACTTTTCTGATTCACCTTCCAACTGATATACAATCTTGAATGCACGACCACCTGTGAAGTGGAGGTTAATCTTCAGCTGGAGAGCACCATTAGCGAAGGTCCACTTAGCACCACCGCCGCTACGTCCCATTACTACGGCACCCTGAGTGCAACCTCCAGGAATGCTGCCGTCCTTAGGCTCAACGTATGCAGGGTCGAGTTTTGTGTAAGTATCAGATGAAGAAGCCATCACGAGAGAAAGAACACCCTGCAAATCAGCTGGAAGTGATGTTATCTCATCCTGACAATTGTACCAGTCACCTGTGAGAACACGGAAAGGAGTAACAACCTTGATGCTACCAGTAGTTGAGCGAGGCTTAACAGGGCTTGTAGCGTCAGCAGAAGCAGTGATGGTGAAAGTACCGCCAGCTGTTGGTGTACCGCTGATGGTCAGTGTGTTGCCCTCAATGTTATAAGTCAGACCAGCAGGGAGGTTTGTAACAGCACCGCTTGTTGCTACTTCGTTCCACTCATATACGATAGGCTCGATAGCAGAACCTGCGATAACCTCCTGTGAAGAGTTTGCAGTCTTACAAGTCAACTCAATAGGTTGAGGTCTCTCAAACTCGTATGGCACGCCAGGAAGTTCGAATGCACCGAACTCTGGTGCTGCATCGTTATAACCGATATAGATATCGTCAGCAGTAACGAGTTCTACACCTGCAGCCTCAGCCTCAGCCTGGGTCATCTTACGTGTAGGAGTGTAACCTATGATAGGCATACCCTTGTCCTTGAATACAGTGCTTGTTTCCTTCAGACGTGCGAAACCGTTGTTAGGCAGTGAACCGTCTGCCTCACGCTCTGCCTGGAAGTCAGCAACAGAGAGTGACTGGAACTCGCCGCTGTAGTCCTTTGTCTTAATCTTCTTATCCTTGATTGGCTCGCAACCGTCAATAGTTGTCCATGAGTTGTAATCTGTGTTGTGCTCAGGACCGCTTGAGAGGAACTCGTGGTTATTACTCTTTGCACCCCAACCGATACAGTTGTGGATATCCATAAGTCCATACTTGAACTCTGTAGAGAAACGATAGTTGAAGTCATTGCCCCATCCTACACAGTTAAGGATATACATTCCCTCGTATGCATTGTTCTGGTCAAAACCTTTCTTGAGGTTACCGAAAGCAACACAGTTGGTAACAACGTGAGCACCTGTTGACTGTGCAAATGCCGCACCGCCAGAGGTACCACCACCGCCGAGTTTGAAACCGTTGCCGTTACCTACGTCCTTGCCGTCCTTGGTGCGACCTGCGTTGTATGCCCAACAAGAGTCGATTACTACTGGGTGATATACCATATAGAGGTCCCAGTTGTCATCAGAGTTAGTCCATGCACGACATCCGTGGAACTCCGTGCCCGGTCCTGGGAACAGCTTACATGCGAAGCCGTCGGCATCGCCGTAGTCATCAGCACCATCGAAGGTTCTTGCATCGGCATTCTCGTATGAGTCACAGTTGATTACCTTGTTGTAGCGGCAGTAGGTGTAGCCAGGGTTGAACTGTGGCTGACCGCTTATAGGGAATGACTTTGTCTCCTCAATGGTGAAGTCCTTGAACATACCAATCTGCAGACCAGTATCGTTGTTCCAACGGAAGGTACAACGCTCGATGATGTTGTAAGAACCCTCCACCTTCATACCGTTATCTTCTGCATTCTGGAGCACCAGTCCGTAGAAGGTCCAGTAGTTGGCAAGGTGGTTAACGTAGATACAACGTCCCATCTTGAAAGCATTATGGTTTGCATAACCAGCAGACTTAGTGTGGTTCATAGCAGAACCGTCGATGATTACCTTGCCTACTGCACTCTCTGGCCAAGCACGCAGTTCGCAACGCTTGTCAGCATTGGTTGGCAACTCTGGAATCTTGATACGCTCAGAGATAGTGTAGGTACCCTCATGAACGAGGATGCGGTCACCTGCCTTTACCAGTTCCATAGCCTTGTGGATGGTAGCAAGAGGAGCTGCCTCAGAACCATCATTGGTGTCGCTGCCGGTTGTAGCCACGTGGATGTCAGTAGCTGTAGCTGTAGCTGCTGTGAAGAGCATCAGAAGCGATGCTGCCAGTGTTTTGTGTAAAGAATGTAATGTCATAATTGTATATTTTGTTAGTTGTTTGTTTGCTGTCCCTGTGCGTTGTATTTTTTGTCGTGCTTATATATAATAAGGTGTCCGTCTTCTATCACCTTGTGGGGTATAAAGTTAAGGTTAGTGTCAGCGTTGAGGTTATCTATACCTGTAGGCTCAAGTTG
>CAJODK010000017.1 GCA_905233245.1 uncultured Prevotella sp.
AAAAAAAGTTTATAAAGAAAAAACTCAATAAAAAACTCAATTACCATTATTGCGCCTTTTCCTCAAGCATAGCAAGGAGGTCTGCAACGACATAGTTGCTGCCACCGACGAAGATGAAGTCGGAGGGTGAGGCATCGGAGAGAGCCGCACGGTAGGCGTCGATGACCTTGTGGAATGCGCGGCCCTTGAGCCCTACACTACTAGCCTCAGCTAGGAGATGCTCTACAGGGATGGCACGGTGAGTGTCGGCCTGAGTGAAATAGTACTCGGCATTGGTGGGCAGGAGACGGAGTACTCCGTCTAGGTCTTTGTCATCGACCATGCCAAATATAATTCTAAGAGCCCCTCTCCCCGACCCTCCCCCAAATGGGAGGGAGTGATATGTTTCACTTATTTGAGTGGAGAGGATTTGCCAGCCTGCCAGGTTGTGGCCGATGTCACAGATGACGAGGGGGTGCTCCTGGATGGTTTCCCAACGACCACGCAGATGAGTGATATCCAGTACGTGCTCTATGCCTTCACTTATAGCATTTTCTGTTGTTATCAAGCCAACCTCCATAAGTAGCTTAGCTGCACAAAGCACCGTCTTTACATTCTTTTCCTGACAATATCCCTTAAGTTGGCAGTCTGGTAAGGTACTGTATTCTTGGTCTTGAGCAAAAGTGATGGGGGCGTTGACTTCGTGTGCCTTTGCCTCAAAGACGGGGCGCGTCTCTGGGAGGTATTCGCCGATGACAACGGGCACATGGGGCTTGATAATGCCTGCCTTCTCAGCGGCTATCTTGGCGAGGGTGTCGCCGAGGAATCCCGTGTGGTCAAAGGAGATATTGGTAATGACGCTGAGGATGGGGGTGATGATATTGGTGCAGTCGAGACGTCCGCCGAGACCTACCTCAATGACAGCAATATCGACGTGCTCATCGGCGAAGTAACGGAAAGCCATGGCGGTGGCGAGTTCGAAGAAGGATGGCGAAAGGGGTTCGAAGAAACTGCGCTCCCTCTCCACGAAATCAATGACATACTGGTGGGAGATGGGCTGACCGTTGACCTTGATGCGCTCTGCAAAATCAACGAGGTGGGGCGAGGTGTATAGGCCTACACGGTAGCCTGCCTGCTGGAGCATGGCGGCGAGCATGTGCGAGGTGCTGCCCTTGCCGTTGGTGCCAGCGACGTGGATAGTCTTGTACTGGTGGTGAGGGTGATGGAAGTGCTCATCAAGGGCGAGCGTATTGCTCAGTCCCTCCTTATAAGCACCAGCGCCCACCTTTTCAAAGGCAGGCGCAGCGGTGTATAGGTATTCTAATGTCTCGGAGTAATTCATCTTATCAGCTGAAATAACTGCGGAACTTATTGAAGAAACTGGACTTTGTGGCGCTGTCAGCCTTGAAATTGTCGGAGTCCTTGAGGTGCTCCAGCGCCTGCTTCTCATCCTTGGAGAGGGTCTGTGGGACATAGACGGAGATATTGACCAGTATGTCGCCATTGCCGTAGCCGTAGCCCTGCACGCTGGGCAGTCCCTTGCCACGCAGGCGGAGGGTCTTGCCAGGCTGCGTACCTGCCTCTATCTTGAGCTTGAGTTTGCCTCCCTCGATAGTAGGAATGTTGACATCGCCACCGAGTGCTGCTGTGGGGAAGTCGAGCAAAAGATTATATATAAGGTCCTTGCCGTCGCGCACGAAGGTGTCGTTGGGCTCTTCCTCGATGAAGACCTTAATGTCACCGGCTATGCCGTTGCGCTTGCCCACATTGCCCTTGCCAGGAGCATTGACAACCATGCCGTCCTGAACGCCTGCGGGGATATTGATTTCTACTACCTCCTCGCCACGCTCTACACCCTCGCCGTGACAGTGCGGACACTTCTTCTTGATGGTCTTGCCCTCACCGCCACAGGTAGGACATACGCTCTGTGTCTGCATCACGCCGAAGATGCTCTGCTGCTGACGTGTGACAACGCCTGAGCCGTGACAAGTCTTACAGGTTTCTATGCCTTCGCCACCCGTGCCTCCGCAGTGGGAGCACTTGATGTCCTTGCGCACCTTAAACTTCTTAGTAACGCCCGTGGCCACCTCCTGCAGATTGAGGCGCACCTTGAGGCGCAGGTCACTGCCGCGGTGTATCTGCTGACCACGTGAACCACCTCCACCGAAGCCGCTGAAACCGCCGAAGCCACCACGACCACCGAAGACATCACCGAACATATCGAAGATGTCGTCCATGGAGAAGCCTCCTGCACCGCCGAAGCCACCGAAACCGCCCATATTAGGACCATCGAAGCCAAACTGTTCATACTGCTGACGCTTCTGCTCATCAGAGAGCACGGAGTAAGCCTCAGCAGCCTCCTTAAACTTCTCCTCGGCTTCCTTCTTCTCAGCATCACTCTTATCGCCCTGACGGTCAGGGTGATACTTGATGGCTATCTTACGGTATGCCTTCTTTATGTCTGCAGCGCTGGCTTTCTTATCGACGCCCAGCACCTCGTAGTAATCTCTCTTTGCCATAATAGTCGTTTGGTCGTTTAGTCGTTTGGTCGTTTATTGGCCTACTGCTACTTTTGCAAAACGTATCACCTTGTCATTCAGGGTGTAGCCCGTCTGCACACAATCTATAACTTTGCCTTTCTTATCCTCTCCCATGCCTGGCACGAGAGCTACTGACTCGTGGTAGTCAACATCAAAGTCGGCTCCCTCAGTCTCTATCTTCTTGACGCCCAGTCCCTCAAGAGTCTTGAGAAGCTTCTGGTAGATGAGAGACATGCCTTCACGGATAGCATTGGGATCGTCGCTCTTGTCAGCGAGGGCGCGCTCGAAGTCATCCATCACTGGCAAAATGGCAGTAATAGTCTTCTCACCACCTGCCAACACGAGGTCGGCTTTCTCCTTGAGGGTGCGCTTGCGGTAATTCTCAAACTCCGCCTGCTTGTACAATGCCTGCTCCTTAAGTTTCTCTATCTCAGCGAGGGCAATGTCCAGAGGGTCCTGCTCGGGAGTATCACTATCCTCCTTAACATCCTTAACATCCTTAATATCATTAAGGTCCTTAGGCTCCTTAAGGTCGTTATCCTTTATTTCTTCTTCTTTCATATTTTATGTTTTTATTTTTGTTATCCCGAACTTACAACAATCGTGCCAAGGCTACTTGCGGTAGTAATAATACCAATAGGTGCCAAAGTAATTGTCACGAATGTCTGCCTGCTTCTGAAGCAGCGGTTTGCGTACTCTGAGCAGCGACAGGAAGTCGTGGTAGTCGGCACGCACGGCATCATCGATGGTCATGTTGGTGTCCTGGCAGATACAGAGAGCCTCTGCATAGTGCTTAGGGAGCGGTGCCTTACTATCATAGTACTGCGGCAAGGTCTCAGCGAATGCCTTGAGGTCTTTCTTTATCAGATAGGTGCAAAGCAGGAAGTCAGCAGCAGGACGGCGCGCAGTATGGCGACGCTCTTCGCGGGCTATGTAGCGCTCTGGCGCCTCGTTGATAATGCGTGGCACAAAACCGATGCACTGCCACACAGGGTACGGGTCACGGAGTGCCGCAGAGGGCTCCCTACCCTGACAGGGCAGGAGCGATGGCGTCTTGCCGAGGATATTGTAGTTGAAGAGATAATATCCCAACTGGTTGCCATCTCTGCCATCGGATGACATGGCAAGGGCGTAGGCACGCCACATTGTCAGTGACATGTCATTATCATGCTTCGCTATGCCCGTAGCAAGCGCTTCCTGGTACTTACCCTCATGACACAAGCGCTCTACGGCGAGACGTGTGTGGAGAGTACGGTCGGTATTGCCTACTGAGTACATCATGACTGTCATGAGAACTACGCACAGGAGATTAGTCCACCACGGTGTGACGAGCGTAGAACCATCACGCAGCGAACTGTGCAGGACGGCGATGGAATTGAGCTTGCGACATAGCAGAGGGAAAAATATAAACACGAGCGCCATGAGCACCAGTGCCGTGGCAGAGGTGCTGACATGTCCCGCAGCATCGATATCAACGGCCGTCAGAGTGCCCAACATGAACATAGCTGGGAGATATACCAGTGCCTTAACCCTCTGAGGCAACTTAACGACCATAGCCGTCAGCCAAGCCACAATGCAGGTGACGAGGGTGATAATGACACCACCGATAAGACGGTTGTAGCGGGTCTGGTGGTCAGACCACGAATACTGCATCATCCCAAGGATGTCACCCTGGAATGAGTACAAGTAATGGAATATGATAAAGAGAAAAAGGATAGCACACACCATCTGGATGATGGCTGTGCTATCGTTTTTTTTATTCATGAGCATTTAGTTCTTTTTCAGTACTACTGCGGAGCGAGCTGGGATATAGAGCTTGAGCCACTCCTTCTTGTCCTGCACATACATCTCATCGTAGTTGGTGATGTGGGTAATGCTGTCATCAGCAAAGCCATTGCCGCCAAATTCCTTGGAGTCTGTGTTCAGCACTACGTTATATGAACCTGTAGGTACCAGGAATCCGTAGTCGGTGTATGAACGTGTTGGCGAGAAGTTGAATACGTAGATGAGGTCGCCACGCATGAATGCCATTATCTGGTCGCCTTCGTTCACCCATATCTCCTGGACAGGGGTCTCGTTAAAATTCTTCACCATCTTCATAACCTCGAGCATCCTCTGGTCGAAGTCACCCAGCCAGTGGTAACAGAGCTCCTTGTTGTCAACGAGGTTCCACTGACGGCGAGCGTACTTACAGCTCCATCCGTTGCCCTCGCGTGGGAAGTCTATCCACTCTGGATGTCCCCACTCGTTGCCCATGAAGTTGAGGTAACCGCCGTTGATGGTGCTTGACACCACGAGGCGTATCATCTTGTGCAGAGCTATGCCGCGACGCGCTGTCTCGTTCTCGTCACCCTTCTTGAAGTGCCAGTACATATCGGCATCAATAAGGCGGAAGATGATGGTCTTGTCGCCCACGAGTGCCTGGTCGTGACTCTCTGCGTATGAGATGGTCTTCTCGTCAGCACGACGATTGGTCATCTCCCAGAATATATCACGTGGGTTCCACTGCTCGTCGCTCTTCTCCTTGATCATCTTAATCCAGTAGTCAGGCAAGCCCATGGCAAGACGGTAGTCGAAGCCAATGCCGCCATCCTCTATCTTGGCTGCCAAGCCTGGCATGCCCGACATCTCCTCGGCTATAGTGATAGCGTTCTTGTTTACCTCGTGTATCACCTTATTGGCGAGTGTGAGGTAACAGATGGCGTTATCATCCTGACCACCGTTATAGTAGTCGCCGTAGCCACCGAAGTCAACACCCAGTCCGTGGTTGTAGTACAGCATTGAGGTCACGCCATCGAAGCGGAAACCGTCAAACTTATACTCATCCAGCCAGAACTTACAGTTACTCAGCAGGAAGTGCATCACCTGGTCTTTGCCATAGTCGAAACAGAGAGAGTCCCACTGGTTATGCTCCCTGCGGTCGCCTGGGTAGAAATACTGGTCAGGGTCGCCACAGAAGTTGCCCAGACCCTCCACCTCATTCTTTACGGCGTGAGAGTGCACCAGGTCCATGATTACTGCCAGTCCTGCCTGGTGTGCGGTGTCTATGAGTTCCTTCAGGTCTTCTGGTGTACCGAAACGGCTTGATGCCGCGAAGAAGTTGCTCACGTGGTAGCCGAACGAACCATAGTAAGGGTGCTCCTGTATAGCCATTATCTGTATGCAGTTGTATCCCGCCTTTATTACGCGTGGCAGCACATTGTCCTTAAACTCCTTGTAGGTGCCAACCTTCTCGGCATCCTGCGCCATACCTATGTGGCACTCGTATATGAGTAGCGGTGTGGTGTTAGGCTTGAAAGTCTTTTTCTTCCACTTATACTCCTTCTCTGGTGCCCATACCTGAGCAGAGAATATCTTGGTCACGTCGTCCTGCACCACTCTACGAATCCATGCAGGAATACGCTCGCCCTGTCCTCCGTTCCATTTCACCAGCAGTTTGAAGAGGTCGCCATGCTTCAGTGCATTGGCTGGCAGTTTTATCTCCCAGTCCTGACCGTTCTTCAACTTCTTCATGGCATACTTCTTATTCTCTTTCCAGTCGTTGAAGTCGCCTATGAGGTAAATCTCCGTAGCATTAGGAGCCCATTCTCTGAGTACCCATCCCTTGTCAGTCTTATGCAGACCATAGTATAGGTAACCTGTAGCGAAGTCAGAGAGTTTTTGTTTTCCTCCGTTTGTCAGGTGGTCAGCCATCCACATTGCATGGTCGTGTCTGCCACGGATAGCATTCTCAAATGGTTCCAGCCAAGGGTCACGAGCTACGACACCGATATGCTGCGGAGCATCGGGCGTCTTGACTGCTGCCTTCTTTGTCGCTGCCTTTTTCGTAGCAGGCTTCTTTGCGACGGTCTTCTTTGTGGTTTTCTTAGTCGCAGACATAATAGCCTCCTTTTCTTAGCACTTTACTTTAAATACTGCCTTCTTGAAGGTCTCGAAGGTAGAGATACATGGTGTATGACCATCCTGCGGGAAGAAGATAGCCATCATGCCTGGACGGCAGGTCACATAGGTAGAAGCAGGCTGTTCCGGATACTTGGTCACATCCTTCTCTGCGTTATACTCTGCCTCCACGGTGATATCCTCCAGTGGCAGGTAGCCATAGGTCTCCTCGCCAGTGATAGGGAGCTGGATGTCGAGCATATTCTTGTGTGTCTCCATCACAGCCTCATCAGGCATCTTACCTTTCTGGTTAATGATGTTAACAAACAGTTCCTTGCCCTTAATCTCATGCTTACCTGGCTCAAGGGCTTCGAGGTCATTATCCTCAAGGAATTTCACTACATCGGCGAACAAAGGGTTAACGCCTACATAATACTTCAGATTGTCTAATGTGTCAACGATCATAATACTTAAAAATTTATTGTTTTACTTTCTGGCCCATCTCATAGACGCCTTGGTCTATAATCTGTCCTGTCTTATCTTTCTCTACAAACTTGCCATCACGCTCGTCATCGTGGTACGAACCCTCGAAGCGCACGCCGTCACGGGTTTCCTCTATGGCACGACCTTCACGCTTGCCGTTCTTGTACATACCCTTATACTTATTGCCGTCAGAGTAGTGTATGATAATCTCACCGTCGAGCTGGCCGTTCTTGAATGTGCCGTTGTAGCGGTCACCCGTCTTCTTTGTCAGAGTGCCCCTACCATTCTGCTTGTCAGCCTTCCATAGACCGATATACTGGTCGCCATTGCTCCATACGAAGGTGCCCTGCCCATCCTTTTCACCATTTACGAAGTGACCTGTGTATTTGTCACCATTAGCAAAACGGAAGATGCCCTCACCTGTACGCTCTCCGTTCTGGTAAGAGCCCTCATAGACGTCGCCATTCTTAAACTTATAGATACCCTTTCCCTCCTGCACGTCCTTGAGCCACTGACCTACATAGACATCGCCGTTGGAGTAGTGGTAAGTTCCCTTACCCGAACGATTGTTGTCCAACCACTGCCCCTCATAGACAGAGCCATCGCCCCAGTCCATCTTGCCGCGGCCATTCTTCTTGTCATTCTTCCATTCTCCCTCGTAGTAGGCGCCAGCATCCTTGTGGATGTATGTGCCCTTGCCCTGACGCTTGTCCTGATACCACTCGCCGTCGTACTTATCGCCGTTATGGTAGTACATCACGCCATGTCCCTGCTGGAAATCACGAAACCAGAGGCCATCGTAGCGATTGTTGTTGGCAAAGTAATATATGCCCTTGCCATGCTGCTGATCCTGAAACCACTGGCCTTCGTAGCGCTCGCCGTCAGTGAAGCTATACACACCGTAGCCTTGACGCTTGCCTTTGTCATACTCACCCTCGTAGGTATCGCCGTTGGCAAAGTTTGTAATACCCTTGCCATGAGGCTTGCCACCGAGTATTTCTCCCTGATACACTCCCTTGTCATGGGTATAGCAGGAGCCCAGCGAAATCTTCTGAGCATTGGCAGAAAGAGTAAGAAAAGAGAGTATATATATAATAGGATATCTGCTTAACATGCTTCAAAGGTAGCATTTTTTTTTAGATAAATGAAAGAAAACGTGTTTTTTTATTATTTTTTTACTAATTTTGCAGCCATGAAATACATCGCAATAATACCAGCAAGGTTTGCCTCAACACGTTTTCCTGGCAAACCACTCGCCAAACTCGGTGGCAAGACAGTCATCCAGAGAGTCTATGAACAGGTAACGAAAAGCATTGTCCACGTCTTTGTAGCTACCGACGATGAGCGCATCTACGAACACGTACGTTCATGGGGTGGTCAGGTTGTCATGACGCGTAATGACCATAAGTCTGGCACCGACCGCATAGAGGAGGCGATGGAGAAGATTGAGGCTATGGGCGGGCACTTTGACGTGGTTGTCAACGTACAGGGTGACGAACCATTCATACGCCCAGAACAGATAGAAAGTATCTGTCATTGCTTTGACGATGCCACGACACAGATAGCCACCCTCGGCATACGCTTTGGCAACAGTCTGGAAGCAATACAGAATCCTAACTCGCCAAAGATAGTGGTGGACAACAATGGCTTTGCCATGTATTTCAGTCGCAGCGTAATACCCTACTGTCGCGGCAAGGAACCGCAGGAGTGGCCTCTCACCTACCCTTTCCTCAAGCATATCGGCATGTACGCCTACCGCAGAGAGGTACTTAGAGAGGTGACACAGTTGCCACAGTCGTCACTGGAACTGGCAGAGTCGCTCGAGCAACTGCGCTGGCTGCAGAACGGCTATCGCATCAAGGTAGGCGAAACCACATACGAAACTATTGGAATAGACACACCTGAAGACTTAGAAAAAGCTAATGCACTCATCAATAATAAATAATATAACAACGCTACTGAAGGCTGGCGCTTTTTATAACGGGAACGTAAACGGGAACGCGAACTACAAACTTGAGCCCATGTCACAGCACAAGTGGCGCAAACTATACAAGGCTGCAGAGGCCCTCAACGTACTTGGTTATGTGGCTATGGGAGCACAGAAGTTGCTGCCTAACAGTAACGAACTCGTACCCTTTCAGCGCGAATTTCCTCTGACGGAAGCCTCTCTCTTCAACCACTGGTCAGACAAGCATCTCCTGGAGGTCAGAGAGGAGGAGATGAATGCCCCCGACACCTCCGAGGATACTCTCACACTGCTCGATACCATAGTGGCAAATGCCCATTATATCATCACCACCGATGTCAATATAGAGGGAATCATCTCTCTCGGTCGCATGGTGAGGCAGAACAAGGACAAGATAGACACTACGAAACTGGCATCATGGCTCTCGCACATCGGACTGGTGCAGATAGCCAATCTGGAGGCTAATATGCTCACCCTTTGCTGGGACTTCGCCCCTGAGGAGATACCTTTCTATAAGAAGGAGTACCGCAAAGCCAAGACGCTACACGATAACGTCATCAGGAAGGCATTGGATACGCACTCTTTCAGCACCGCTACGCGCATTAACGTAGCACTTACCGAGACGGTATCGTACAACTTTATGAACGCCATCTCGAAGATTACCGATATTGAGGAATAAAATATAGAAGCAACTACTTCAGAGCCGATACTATGACTGCCGCCATGGTCGCTAGTGTAGAACCTACGCTGACCCACATCGTGGTATTCTGTGCAGGAGATACGATAGACTTTTTGCGTGGTATGACTATCTCGCAACCAGGTTCCACCTTGGCGCCATCATTTACCTTGCCCACCATGCCGTTTTGATATATAATGTATGCGCGACTCTTCTTACCGAAATTGCCTACACCACCAGCCTGAGATATATAGTAGTCTGCCTTGCGGTGCTTCTTCTCAAAGGCTACGGTATTAGGATACATCACCTCACCATTTATCTTCACCGTACCATCATACTGAGGAACGGTAATCTTGTCGCCCTCACGCAGGATGATATCGTCATCACAACCTGGTTCCTTGAGAGCCTTGTCGAGTTCGATACCCACATAGTAGGTCTCTGCTACGTCAAGACGCTTAGCCATCTCCAGAGAGTCGAGCTTCGCCTCGTTAGGGTTCTGCTGATTTATCATCATCTTTACCAGTTGTTTAGCGCGTTCCTTCTCCTCATCAGTCATCTTGCGCTCCACCTTGGCACCGCGGGCATAGGCATCAGCAGTCAGTCCGCCTGCCATCTTGACAACATCGCTCAGTCGGGTGACTTTATTCTGCAGGGTGTAGTAACCACGGAACATCACCTCACCGTCTATCTCCACATTAGCCTGCTCTGAGTAGCCCGGACTCTTGCGTACATATACTTCGTCGAATGGCTGGAGTTTGAAACCCGACTGACCATCCACGACAAAACCATCCACAAGCGACATCTCAAAAGTCTGAGCACGCACCATGCCCGTCTCCGTTGCCTTAGGGTCTATTATACGACGGCTTACGTTTACCTTCACGGTAGAAGCTGTCTCCTTCAGACCACCAGCCTGCAGGATGAAGTCCTCTACCGTCATGCCGTCAGCATACTGGTAGGTGCCAGGGTAATACACCTCGCCAAAAATCTTCAGTTTGCGTTCGTCAGTGAGTTCCTTGCGAGAAGGGATGAAGAGCACATCCTCATTGCACAGTGGCACATCAGCCACAGTACCATCCAGAATGCCCTGCACGTCAATTGCCATAACCTCCAGTGTACGGTCAGGCTTCATACGATGCATCACAGCATGCTGAGTGAAAGCATCCTCACGCAGGCCATCAGCAGCCTCGAGCAGTCCCTTTACCGTAGTGACATCGCCGCCAAACTGGTACTTGCCAGGACGGAAGGCTGCACCCTTGAGTTCTACCGTATTAGAATAGCGTGGCAGGATAGAGTCAACACTTACTGAGTCCTCATCGCTAACACGGAAGGAAGCCATATCAAACTCCGTCACGTTGTACACGCCATACTCCTTGCCATTCTTGCGCAACAGGCGCACGCTCTTTGTGTAGGCATCACCCGTGAAACCACCTGCGTACTTGATAAGGGTCTGCACATTCTCTGACTTCTTCATCTCGTAGTACATCGGACGCTTTACCTTACCTGTGATATTCACGAGACAGTCGTATGGACCTACTACGATGACGTCATTGTCAGCCAAGCGAACATTGCCCGTCAGTTTGCCATTGAGAATGTAATCATAAATATCTACATTGCTTACCAGACGACCAGCACGATATACCTTGATATTACGCAGAGTACCTATCTCGCTAGTACCGCCCGCCATATATAGAGCGTGGAACACACTGGCGAAAGCCGACAGCGTGTATGTACCTGGCGCCTTCACCTCACCCATTACATTTACCATAATGGTGCGAGTCTGTCCCACGGTAAGTTTGATATTCGAAGAAGAATAACGCGCTCCAAGCGTAGAACGCAGACGGGCATTAGCCTGATTAACGGTCAGTCCGCTCACCTGCACTGGGCCAAAGCCCTCAATATTCAGGAAACCGTCAGGGCTGACCGTGGACTGCACACTCTTCTGCGAAGCACCATAGATATCAACAAAAACGGCATCACCAGGACCGAGCACGTAGTTCTGAGGAGTAGCAATGTTCATGTTGGGCTCAAAAGAAAGATTCTTCTTATTGAAGATATCACGGCCGAATACCTTCTTCTGACCCTTCTGCGTGACATCATTCTCTCCTGTTTCGTCACTCGTCAGGCCGTTGAGTTCCTTGAGCATAGCATCCTCTTCCTGCATCCTGCTCTCATTTATCTCCTCTTCGGTCATATCTTCCTTGCCCGTCATACGTGACTTGACAGAAGTGTAGGAGTAATCCTTACCCATAGTCTCGTTCTTAGAGTATGTCTCACCATTAGCCACACGACTGCGATTCTGAGTGTCCTTCATCTCGTTATCTACGGCACCCAACGAACTGCTCTTCGCGCTAGCATACTGCCTGCGCAACTTCTGAAGTTTAGTCACACTGACGCCTTTCTGCATCAGTTTGGTGACTATCTGCGCCTGCGAAGTACCCTTCTTCTGCTCCTTCTGGATGAAGGAAATAATCTGGGAATCAGTCATGGACTGTGCCACCATCTCCGTAGCGGCACACATAGTAAACACGAGTAATATGAGTAGTATCTTTTTCATACACATTATTATATTTATTACAAAGATAACGTGACGAGAGCCGTTTTTATTGCATAAACTTTTGCAAAGGTAATAATATTTTCGTAACTTTGCAAATTGAAATGATAGATATTAGCAATATAACAAAAAGTTTTGGCAACCTACAGGTACTCAAAGGCATCGACCTGCACATAGACAAAGGTGAGGTGGTGAGCATCGTGGGACCAAGCGGAGCAGGCAAAACCACCCTGCTGCAGATAATGGGTACGCTGGACAAAGCAGACACTGGCAAAGTAATGATTAATGGTGTGGATGTCAGCAAGTTGTCATCCAACAAGTTGGCCGACTTCCGCAATCAGAACATTGGTTTCATCTTCCAGTTTCACCAGCTGCTGCCTGAGTTTACGGCAGAAGAGAATATCATCATTCCTGCCCTGATAGCAGGCACAAAAAAGAGCGAGGCGAAGGCAAAAGCCAAGGAACTGCTCGCCTTCCTCAATCTTAGCGACAGAGCTCATCATAAACCCGCCGAACTCTCTGGTGGCGAGAAGCAACGCATCGCAGTGGTCAGAGCGCTAATTAACAACCCCGTAGTAGTATTTGCAGACGAACCATCCGGTTCGCTTGATACAAAGAACAAACAAGAGTTGCACAAACTCTTCTTCGACCTGAGAGACAAGTACGGACAGACATTCGTAATCGTCACTCATGACGAGGAGTTGTCCAAGATAACAGACAGAACAATACACATAGTCGATGGAACAATTGAGATTGGGACAGAAGAATAAGTTGAAGGCCGCTTGGAAAGTGGATTTCGGCATGTATCTCGAGGGCGGAGGTTACGACGGCAAGATTCTGCTACCTGAACGCTATGTGCCTGAAGACCTTGCAGTTGGTGACGAGATAGAAGTATTCCTCTACCTCGACAATGAAGAGCGACTCGTGGCCACCACACTGGAGCCCAAGGCCATGGTGGGAGACTTTGCCTACCTAAGAGTGGCGTGGGTGAACGAATACGGCGCATTCCTAGACTGGGGGCTGATGAAAGACCTCTTCTGTCCTTTCCGCGAACAGAAAAAACGAATGCTGCAAGACCATTCATATATAGTACACGTACACATAGACGAGGATAGCTACCGCATAATGGCATCAGCCAAGGTGGAACGATATCTCCTACCCCTGCCCGAGGACTACCAAGAATGGCAAGAGGTGGAACTACTGGTATGGCAAAAGACCGATCTGGGATTTAAGGTTATAATAGACAACGCCTACGCTGGTCTGCTCTACGACTCACAGGTATTCCGCCCCCTGCATACGGGCGACAAGGTAAAGGGCTACATCTCTCACATTCGTCCAGATGGCAAGGTGGACTGCGCCCTGCAGAAGATTGGCCGACAGCACACCGAGGACTTCTCTGCCCGACTGCTGAGATACCTGGAAACACAGGGCGGACGATGCCGATTAGGCGACAAAAGTGACGCAGAAGAAATAAAAGAACAGTTTGGCGTCAGCAAACGAACCTACAAACAAGCTATTGGTGATTTGTACAAAAAGAAATTGATAGACATAACCGAAAACGGTATCATACTGCTTTGATATGACTATATAATTATTAAAAAACCTTAAAACACTCCCGTCTTTCAACTTTCATCTTTCATCTTTCAACTTTTCTTTGTACCTTTGCACACCGTTTGGAATAAGTATCAATTAACGATCTCAAAAAAGTAAAAGATAGCAATGTCTAAAATTTGTCAAATCACCGGCAAGAAGGCAATGATCGGCAACAACGTATCACACTCTAAGCACCGCACAAAGCGCAGCTTCGATGTGAACCTCTTCTCTAAGAAGTTTTTCTACGTAGAGGAGGACTGCTGGATTAGCCTCAAGATTTCTGCTGCAGGCCTGCGTATGATCAACAAGGTTGGTCTCGATGCAGCCCTCAAGCAAGCTGTAGCAAAAGGCTACGTAGATTGGAAGGATATTAAAGTAATAGGAGAATAAGCACCATGGCAAAGAAAGCAAAAGGTAATCGTGTACAGGTAATTCTTGAGTGCACAGAGATTAAGAACAGCGGTTTGCCAGGTACAAGCCGTTACGTTACTACAAAGAATCGTAAGAATACTCCAGAGCGTCTTGAGTTGATGAAGTACAACCCAATCCTCAAGAAGATGACTCTTCACAAGGAGATTAAGTAATAACTTTTTTAACAACAAAAGACTATGGCTAAGAAAGCGGTCGCTACCCTCCACGAAGGTTCATCGGATGGTCGCGCTTATACAAAGGTTATAAAGATGGTAAAGAGCCAGAAGACAGGCGCATACATCTTTGACGAGCGCATGGTTCGTAACGAAGAAGTTGACGCATTCTTCAAGGGCTAAATGCTTCTCAAAGAATAGTAATCCCATAAGAGGTTGCATCCGTTTGAAATAGACGAATGCAATCTCTTTCCGTTTTTAAGGGTTTTAGAGTTTTAGAGCTATGGATAAGTTCAAAGTAATAATCGTAGAAGACGTGCCACTGGAACTAAAGGGTACGGAAGGACTGCTCAAAAGCGAAGTGCCTGAGGCTGAAATCATCGGTACAGCACAGAATGAGAGCGAGTATCTCAAACTGATGCGTACCGCAGAACCCGACCTCGTGCTACTTGATCTCGGACTGCAGGGCAATACCACCATCGGAGTGGAATTATGTCGCAATACTAAGGCTGAGCACAAGAACGTAAAGGTACTCGTCTTCACAGGCGAAATACTCAACGAAAAACTTTGGATTGACGTACTAGATGCGGGGGCAGACGGCATAATACTCAAGACGGGTGAAATGCTCACACGCACTGACGTGATTAACGTGATGTCTGGCAAGAAATATGTATTCAACCAGCCCATCATGGAGGTTATCGTCAACAATTTCCGCAAAGGCATCACGAAGGAAATACTCAAGCAGGATGCCAGCATAGGATATGATATCGATGAGTATGATGAACGTTTCCTACGCCACCTCGCCCTTGGCTACACAAAGGAGCAGATTACGGGACTGCGTGGCATGCCCTTTGGTGTGAAAAGCCTAGAGAAAAGACAGGTTGACCTCGTACAGAAACTCTTCCCTAACGGGCATAAGCAGAGCGTCAATGCACTAAGACTGGTGACACGAGCATTCCAACTGCATATTCTCGACCCTGAAACACTTGAACCAGACGAAGAGTAAGGCAAAATCAAGATTTTCACTACAAAACGTGAGAAAATCTTTTTTTTTCTTGCTTATTTGTCATATTTTTTCTATCTTTGCAGGAATATTCAGATATAACAACAAAAAACGACAAAACATTATGAAAAATAAACTCCGCAGCAGTGTCTGCACAGAGGGACGCCGTATGGCTGGCGCAAGAGCGCTATGGGTAGCTAATGGCATGAAGCACGAACAGTTTGGCAAGCCAATTATTGCCATCGTGAATTCCTTCACCCAGTTTGTGCCTGGACATACTCACCTGCACGAGATAGGTCAGATAGTAAAGAAAGAAATCGAGGCCAGCGGTTGCTATGCTGCTGAGTTCAATACCATAGCCATCGACGATGGCATCGCTATGGGCCACGACGGCATGCTCTACTCTCTGCCTTCACGCGACGTCATCGCTGACTCTGTGGAGTATATGGTCAACGCCCACAAGGCTGATGCAATGATTTGCATCTCCAACTGCGATAAGGTGACCCCAGGTATGCTGATGGCAGCCATGCGCCTCAACATCCCCACCGTATTTGTTTCTGGTGGTCCTATGGAGGCAGGTCAGTACAAGGGCGAGAACGCAGACCTTATCACTGCCATGATTAAGGGTGGTGACCCTACTGTTTCTGACGAGGAACTCGAAGAGGTAGAGAAGTGTGCCTGTCCTGGTTGCGGCGCATGCTCCGGCATGTTCACTGCCAACTCTATGAACTCGCTTACTGAGGCTATAGGTCTTTCTCTTCCTGGCAACGGTTCTATCCTCGCCACCCACAAAAACCGCATCCAGCTTTTCAAGGATGCTGCCAAGCTCATCGTTAAGAATGCCTTCGCTTATTACGAGGATGGCGACGATTCTGTGTTGCCTCGCTCTATCGCTACGCGCCAGGCATTCCTCAACGCTATGACTCTCGATATTGCTATGGGTGCCTCTACCAATACCGTGCTCCACCTGCTCGCAGTTGCTCAGGAAGCAGAGGTAGATTTCACCATGAGGGATATCGATGCCCTCTCTCGCAAGGTGCCTTTCCTCTGCAAACTGGCTCCTAACTGGCAGAAATACTCTATTCAGGAGGAGAACCGTGCTGGTGGTATTCTCGGCATACTTGGTGAATTGGCAAAGGGCGATTTGCTTGACCTTTCCTGCAAGCGTGTCAATGGCGCCACGCTGGGTGAGGATATCAAGAAGTATTCTATCACTGGCGACACTATCGACCCAGAGGCATCACGCATATATCACTCTGCTCCGGGGCGCAAGTTCTCCAATGTTATGGGTTCGCAGGACGCCCAGTGGGAAAGCCTTGACACAGATCGCGAAAACGGTTGTATCCGCGATATTGAGCATGCTTACACCAAAGATGGCGGTATGGCAGTTCTCTTCGGCAACATAGCCAAGGATGGCTGCGTAGTAAAGACTGCTGGTGTAGCTCCAGAACTGTGGCACTTCGAAGGTCCTGCTGTAGTATTCGACTCTCAGGAGGATGCCTGCGAAGGAATACTTGGAGGCAAGGTAAAGAAGGGAGACTGCGTGGTGATTACCCACGAAGGTCCTAAGGGTGGTCCTGGCATGCAAGAGATGCTCTACCCTACCTCATACATCAAGTCTATGCACATGGGTAAGGAATGTGCCCTGATTACTGACGGACGCTTCTCTGGTGGTACATCAGGTCTGTCTATCGGCCACATCTCCCCAGAAGCTGCCAGCGGTGGTGCTATCGGCAAGATAAAGGACGGTGATATCATCGTCATTGATATCCCTTCACGCTCTATCAACGTAAAACTCTCTGACGAGGAACTCGCAGCTCGTCCTATGCAACCACTGAAGCGCAATCGCGTGGTCAGCAAGGCTCTGCGTGCATATGCTCAGTCGGTATCATCTGCTGACAAGGGGGGCGTGAGAGTTATTGACTAAAGAACCAAACGACTAAACGACTAAACAACCATAAATGGAAAAGATTACAGGTGGTGAAGCCCTGATGCTTTCGCTGAAGGCTGAAGGAGTAAAAACCATATTCGGTTACCCTGGTGGTGCCATAATGCCTACCTACGATGCTCTCTACGACTACACTCGTGGTGAGAAGAAGGCTTTTGATCATATTCTGGTACGTCACGAGCAGGCCGCTGCTCATGCTGCTGAAGGATATGCCCGTGTCAGCGGCAAGGTGGGTGTAACTCTCGTGACCTCTGGCCCTGGTGTCACCAACACCCTCACTGGCGTTGCTGATGCCATGATGGACTCTACTCCTATCGTGGTCATTGCTGGTCAGGTGGCTACAAGCGTTCTCGGCAGCGATGCCTTTCAGGAAGTTGACCTCGTGGATGTGGCACAACCCATTACCAAATGGGCTTACCAGATACGTTCTGCTAAGGACATAGCATGGGCTGTCTCTCGTGCATTCTTCATTGCGCGTTCTGGACGACCAGGCCCTGTAGTGCTCGACTTTACCAAGAACGCACAGACCGAACTCATTGATTATGAGCCTGCTAAGATTGACTTCATACGTAGCTACGTACCTTATCCCGAACCAAAAGAAGAGGATATAAAGGCTGCTGCAGAACTTATCAACAACGCCAAAAAACCAATGGCTCTTGTTGGTCAGGGTGTGGAGTTGGGTAATGCTCAGGAAGAACTCAAAGCTTTCCTCGAGAAGGCTGATATTCCTGCTGGCCGCACCCTCATGGGGCTCTCTGCCCTACCCTCCAACCACCCCCTCAATATGGGTATGCTGGGCATGCATGGTTCTTACTCAGTAAATCTTAAGGAGCAAGAGGCTGATGTACTCATCGCTATCGGCATGCGATTCTCTGATCGTGTGACGGGCAATTTGGAACGCTATGCAAAGCAGGCTAAGGTGATACACCTCGACATCGACCCATCAGAAATCGACAAGTGTGTTAAGACCACTGTCTCCATTGTTGCTGACTGCAAAGTGTCACTCCCTGCACTGACAGCCCTTGTCAAAAAGGCAGACCACTCTGACTGGAAGGATTCTTTCCAACCACTGCGTCAGAAAGAAATAGACAACGTTATCACCCCTGCAACGAAGCCTACGGAAGGTCCACTGCTCATGGGCGAGGTGGCACATGCTGTTGCTAAGGCTACCAACTCTGAAGCCGTACTCGTCACTGATGTTGGTCAGAACCAACTCATGTCAGCTCGCTACTTCAAATACCACAAGAGTCGCAGTATCGCAACCTCTGGTGGTATGGGCACTATGGGCTACGGCCTGCCAGCTGCTATGGGCGCCACCTTCGGAGCGCCAGAGCGCACTATATGCTGCTTCATGGGCGATGGTGGCTTGCAGATGGTCATCCAGGAGTTTGGCACTATTATGGAGCACCAGATACCTGTCAAGATGATTCTGCTTAACAACAACTATTTGGGCAACGTACGCCAGTGGCAGGATATGTTCTTCCATCACAAGCAGTCGTTTACCCCAATGACCAATCCCGACTTTGGCAAGATAGCCGATGCTTATGGCATACCATATCGCTGCGTCTCGGAGCGCGAAGATTTAAATGACGCTATTCAGGAGATGCTCATGACCAAAGGGCCGTTCCTGCTCGAGACGGTTATCAAGCCTGATGCCAACGTTGAGCCTATGACAGCTCCCGGCAAGGCGGTTGACGAAATGGTACTTAACGTAGAATGCTAAAAGAAAGATGAACGAAAACAACAATACATTCTTCACTCTGCAGGTATATACCGAGAATATGGCTGGTATGCTTAACCAGATTACTGGCGTATTCACCCGCAGACAGATTAACATTGAGTCGCTCAATGTATCACCCTCTTCTATCAAGGGCATACACAAATACACCATCACCGCATACAGTGATGAGGAGACGATAAACAAGGTCGTGAAGCAGATTGAGCGCAAGATTGACGTTGTCAAGGCTCACTACTATACCAGCGACGAAGTTTTTCACGTCGAAGTGGCACTCTTCAAACTGGCTACTGACAAGGTGATGGCCGACCCCAACATCTCTCGTGCTATACGTCACTCCAACGGTCGCATTACTGAGGTAAACTCTACCTTCTGCATCGTGGTATGCGAGGGCACCACATCTGAGATTGTGGCACTCTTCCACGAACTGCGCAAGACTCCCGACTGCGTACTTCAGTTCACTCGTTCTGGTCGCATCGCCGTAACTCGCTCATGCCAGGAGGAGGTAAGCAAATTCCTTCATGAACGTGGAGAGGAAATCTAATGAACAAGACAGAACCTCTATATCATACCTCAGCTGACGCATTCCATTGCGACTTCTCCAAGCAACTATGCATGGGGCATCTTGGCAATGCCTTGCTCAACGCCTCTGACATGCACTCCACGGCACGCCATTTCGGCATGACATATCTGTGGACGCAGAACAAGACGTGGGTGCTCTCTCGCCTCGCCATCGAACTGGAGGACATCCCCGTGGAGCATGATAAGTATATTATCGAAACGTGGGTAGAGAGTGCCATGAAGTACTTTACCCATCGTAACTGGGCAATCTACTCCGAGGATGGCAAGAAGGTCTATGGATATGCCAAAAGCATCTGGGCAATGATAGACACTCAGACACGCGAACCTCAGGACATCTTCGCCATCAACGATGGCAAGATTCGTGACTACCTCTATCCAGATAAGGAGTGCCCTATAAAAGATGTATCGCGCGTGAAGACTCCTCAGATGGAGGAATACACCGAGTTCAAGGTGCAGTACAACGACCTTGATGTCAACTGCCACCTCAACTCCATGAAATATATCGACCACGTGATGGACACCTTCCCACTCGACTACCTGCGCGACTATCAGGTGAAGCGCATCGAGATAGCCTACGTGGCAGAAGGGCATTGGGGCGACACGCTCCGCATCTATCATCTCGCTGAAGACGAGCAACACTATTTCCGTGTCACACACATGGAGGATGACAGTAGCGAGACGGAACTTTCCCGACTGTTGCTGAAGTTCAAGAAGAAGCGATAATTCTAAAATTATATAACTACAACAAAATAACCCTTTAAAAACAAAACAACTATGGCAAAAATGAATTTTGGTGGCGTTATCGAAGAGGTAATGACACGTGAAGAGTTCCCACTCGAGAAGGCTCGCGAAATCCTGAAGGACGAGACCATCGCAGTTATCGGTTATGGCGTGCAGGGACCTGGTCAGGCTTGCAACCTCCGCGACAACGGTTTCAACGTAATCGTTGGCCAGCGTCAGGGCAAGACTTTCGAGAAAGCAAAGAACGACGGTTGGGTACCAGGCGAGACTCTTTTCTCTATCGAGGAGGCAGCCGACAAGGGTACTATCATCATGTGCCTGCTCTCTGATGCAGCAGTAATGTCAGTATGGCCTACACTCCAGAAGTACCTCACTCCAGGCAAGGCTCTCTACTTCTCTCACGGCTTCGCTATCACATGGTCTGACCGCACTGGTTGCGTACCTTCCAAGGACATCGACGTTATCATGGTAGCTCCTAAGGGTTCTGGTACATCACTCCGTACCATGTTCCTCGAGGGTCGTGGTCTTAACTCTTCATATGCAGTTTATAACGACGCTACAGGCAAGGCACTCGATCGTACTCTTGCTCTCGGTATCGGTATCGGTTCTGGTTACCTCTTCGAGACAACCTTCCAGCGCGAGGCTACATCTGACCTCACTGGTGAGCGTGGTTCTCTGATGGGTGCTATCCAGGGTCTGCTCCTTGCTCAGTACGAGGTTCTCCGCGAGAACGGCCACACACCATCTGAGGCTTTCAACGAGACCGTTGAGGAACTCACACAGTCACTCATGCCTCTCTTCGCTGAGAAGGGTATGGACTGGATGTATGCTAACTGCTCTACCACAGCACAGCGTGGTGCACTCGACTGGTATCCACGTTTCCATGATGCAATCAAGCCAGTAGTACAGCAACTCTATGAGTCAGTAAAGAGTGGTAATGAGGCACAGATTTCCATTGATGCAAACTCTAAGCCTGACTATCGTGTAGGTCTGGAGAAGGAGCTCAAGGCTCTCCACGACTCTGAGATGTGGCGCACAGCTGAGACTGTTCGTAAGCTCCGTCCAGAGAACAACTAATAAGACTATCTTTTAGTATAAAGTATAGAGTATAAGGTAGTAGCGCAGCGGAAAAAAATCCGTTGCGCTATTTTTTTGCAGAATCAGATAATTTTGTTACTTTTGCATCAAACAACTATCAAACCTATGAAAACTAACGAATCCCATGAGTATCACATGGTATTTATATTCTCTTGGTCAGGAAGATCCTGCCAATATCCGTACGCTGAAAGCACAGTTGGATGCCCGTTATCAGGCTAACAAAAAGATTCTTAAGGCACAGGAGACTGGACTCTTTTCACAGTTGGGCGGCTATGCAGATGCTCTGCTTCGTGAAGTAGAAGAAGAGCAGGGACGCTGGGACGCAACCATTGAGGGTCGTGGTGCCTTCGCCAGCGATACGGACGTGGCACTTATCAAGGCTGAGGTGGCGCGTATGAACGGTATCGCCATACTGACAGAAGGACTCGTTGACCAGGGAAATGAATTCTATGGCAACAGCAAAAACGAGCTTGCACTCGTGCATGCCAAAGCCGGCACTGTTGCCCACACAAGAAAGCAGGGAACCATTTCCGGTCCCCTGCTTTTTCTGTCTAGCCTGAAAGTTGCCTACAGGTCTAATTCCTTTACCCTCTGGTTGTAAAGGTCACGTATGCGGTCTCTTACAATGAGGAAGTCCTTCAGGTCCTTGTCGGGAATAGGATTAACCTTCCATGACTGTGTCTCCCTGAGCGACTTCTCCCAAGACTTGAATTTACCGGGGAAGTTTCCCGTCATCTTCTGCTGAGAGATTTCCTCCTTGTCACCCTTCATCAGAATCTTGTATCTCTCAACCATGTCTGCACTAACCTGACCGCACTGCACAGCACCGGCAATGTACTTCTTGTCCTGCTGGGGAGTTCCGTAGGTCAGGTGTCTCTGGTAGTAGTTCCATACGGTCTGACCTGCCTCATCGTCAAGTCCGAGGTACTTCTGCAGACCTCCGGCTTTTGCTATCTTAGCATCTTCAAGAGCTCCGCCGGGATTTTTCTTTGCATCGATGACTGCAGCTTCCGCCTTGTCCTTTACAGCTATCTTGGCGGCACCCTTAGCCTTGTTCATCAACTTGCCGAACTGGGCATTAGCACTCATCGGCATAATCATCATGGCAGCAATAGCCATCGCGAATTGAAATGTTTTTGAGATTTTCATAAGTGTACATTTTAGGTTTAAAACATTCCAAAGTTAAGGAAATATTTCAATATATTACCAAACAAATAACACTTATTAACCTTTTTAACATTGTTGACGGGCAGTATTTTTGCAGAACCAAGTATTTTTATTACTTTTGCACAAAATAACTATACCCCCAAAAGGTCTTGAACGAATCTATTAACTATTAATTCAGTAAGAATATGAAGAAGATAATATTTTCCGCATTCCTTGCACTGGTCACAATGACCAGTGCAAGGGCACAGAAGGTTTTTTCATGTCAGTATTCCTCTGATGCTGACGTGTATGTCACTGACTACAAGAGCGATGCCGACCTGGTAGTCTATAAGTGCGACTACAGCAGCGATGCCACAGGCAACGATGGGAAGTGGTACTTCTGCAAATACAAAAGTGACGCCAAGAAAAAGATATACTTCACCAACTACAAGAGCGATGCCAACCTGATTGTCTATTTCACGAAATACAAGAGTGATGCTGGTTGGAAGAAAAAAGAAAAACAACACCTGATGTATTAATCGGGTGTTGTTTTTTTTTAATCATCATCTCCGTACTCATGCTGTTCTTCCCTCCGCACTTCTTGCAATCCCTGTGCTTTTTCTTGTATTCAGAAACCGCAATGCCTACAAAGATAGCGCCTAGTACTACCGCTAGCACGATACCGACAATTACTTCTTCACTCATGATTTTACTTTTTTTAGATTAGTATTCTCGGCTACAAAGTTAGCATAATTCCCGCAATACACAAACTTTTTTTACTACAAATTTGGAGAAAAGGAAAAGATTGCTTAACTTTGCAAGCGTAGAATACTAAATATCATATCAACATGAACGCAGTATCACTAAATAACCTATGGAGCTACCTACAAGGTCTATCACTCACAGCCAGCAATCAACGATGGCTCAGCGAAAGGCTCATTGAGGCGTCAACAAGCAATCGTGTATCTTCAGAGGAAAGTGCAAGAGCAAAGAAACTCAATGCACTCTATGGTGTATGGTCAGGCAAAGACGGAGAGAATATGGCAAGAGCTATTCAGGAAGCACGTCAGTCTGATTATGAGCGTGAGCTCGTACCTATAAACGGATAACAAATGAAGAAGAAGTTCTTGCTTGACACCAACATCTGCGTATTCTGTATGCGTGGAATGTATGACATGAATAGCAAAATTATTCGTGCAGGTATAGAGAATTGCTACATTTCTGAGATTACTGTCGCTGAACTATATTATGGAGCAGAAAATAGTGAAAATCCTCAGAAGACAATGCGCCAAACAGAGGATTTTATCAGTCTATTCAACGTAGTTCCATTTAGCAAGTCTCTACATACGTTTGGTAAGGAGATGGCATACCTGAGGTCTATCGGACGAAAGATAGAAAACTTCGATATGGCTATAGGTTCTATCGCTTTGCAACATGACATGATAATGGTTACCGACAATATTGACCACATCGGTCGCATTCGCGGCATTAAAATACAAAATTGGAAATTAAATATGCCTATGACATAAATTAGACTTAAAGACATATAGAACTGAAGCGTCCGCTTGAATCTTGTTCTTCCTAATTCGCCAAATTAAAAAGAACACACAAGAGTAAAAGTACGGATGCTCACGTCAGTTTTGGCGTGGGCTTTTACTCGGATATAGTGTGTTAGGTGTTTGGCGATACCTGGAAGAACGTAGACGAAGTAAATTGTCCACGTTTTTTTTATGTCTTTTACCCACAGCCTTGGACTATTACATAACTATTATTAAACAAATAAACAAAATTATGAAGAACAATTATTTACAGACATTATTACTGTTCATACTGATGAGTATGCTAACAGTCAGTGCTAATGCACTTGAATTTACAGTAAAGAACTCTGATGGGGTAGTCATACATTATGGAACGAACGATGATGGTGGAACAGTTTATGTTTATTATGTGGAAGGCGAGCCTGAGAAACTCGTAATTCCAAACGAAGTAACATATGATAAAAAAACTTACAGGGTTACTGGAATAGGCATCTATAACTCTTCTATCTGCGGTTCAATAAAGAGTGTAACTATCCCTAAGAGTGTCACGCAAATAAAAGGTTGGGCATTTAGGAATGACCCACTTGAAAAGGTTATAATTGAGGATTTGGAAGCATGGTGTAATATTGAATTTGATATGGCATATAACAATTATTATAATTGTGAAACCTATGCAAATCCTTTGGCAAACTCTACCCATTTATTTAGCGATGAGAATACTGAAATAACAGATTTGGTTATTCCAGATGGGGTTACAGAAATTAAGGACGGGGCATTCATGAGATGTCAAGGTATTAAATCTGTAACATTACCTAAAAGTGTTACAAGGATAGGTTGTGGAGCGTTTAAAGAATGTTCTGGGCTAAATTCTATAAACATTCCTGGTAATGTAACAAAAATAGAACATAATGCTTTTTATAAATGTAGTTCCTTGTCTTCCGTTACCATAGGATATGGTGTAGCAACAATAGGTGGACGTGCGTTTGCTAATTGTAGTAATATCAGAACGCTATATATTTCTAATAGTGTTACTGTCATTGACAACGAGGCGTTTTCGTTTTGTAGCAATCTTGAATCACTCATGATTCCTAATAGTGTTGTTAGGATAGGTTCGGCGGCTTTTAGCAACTGTTCAGGCTTAACAACTGTTTCATTTGGCAAGAACTTAAAAGAAATCGAGTGGTGCGCTTTTTCTGAATGTTCTAAATTACAATCTGTTATAGTACCGAACAGTGTAACAACCATTGGGAATGGTGCGTTCTCAGATTGCAAGGGGATAAAAAATATAGTAATAGGAGATGGAACAACAACTATTGACGGTGCTTTCAGTTATTGTAAAGGACTGACATCTGTTACACTTGGAAAGAATATTAATACTATGGTTGGAACTTTCACTGGTTGCACAGGTCTTCAGTCAATACATATTCCAGGTAGCGTAACCAACATGGCATCTGCTTTTGAAGGTTGCGACGGACTTAATTCCATTTTCTGTGACATTGAAGACCCAACGAACGTTGCTTGTGGAAATTTCAGTGATGCAGTTTACAGCAAGGCTACACTGTATGTGCCCGAAGGAACAATGGACCTTTACAAGTCTGCCGATGGCTGGAAGAATTTTGCAAAGATTGCCGTAGTGGGTTCTGGTACATATACTTTGACATACAAGATAGATAACGAGGTTTATAAAACAGAACAATATACAACAGGAGCAATAATTACGCCAGAGGAAGCTCCAGAAAAGAAGAACTACACTTTCGCAGGCTGGATGAACATGCCAGAGCGTATGCCTGCTGAAGACTTGGAGGTAACAGCCGTATATATACCAGACTTTGTGGATGATGTAAATAACACTCTTGCTATCAGCAACATGACTGCTTACAAGGATCAACAGGTAGTGTTGCCAATAGAAATGAATAACACTTCTGATATTACAGCATTCCAGTTTGACCTCTATTTACCAGAGGGAATAACTATAGCAAAGGACGAAGGCGACAAATATGTAGTTAACTACGATAGCCGTACAGATACAGACCAACACGAACTTGTTTATAAAATGCAAAGCGATGGTGCAATACGTTTTGTATGTACGTCAATGAGTGGAGCGACATTTAGTGGCAACGAAGGAATATTAATTAATATAACTTTAGATGTAACTTCAGACATAGAAGAAGGTTACTACAAAATAAAGCTAAAGAATATAGAACTGTCTGACAAGATGGGCATAGCGCATAATACAATGGAGGTAACATCAACAGTTGACATAAAAGCAATTACCCCAGGCGATGTTGACGGCACAGGCACAGTGAGTGTGAACGATGCTGTATGCGTGATAAACTACATACTCGGTTCACCAGCAGAGGACTTCATAGAACCTGCTGCCGACCTTGACGGCAACGGAGTGATAACGGTGAATGACGTGGTGATACTCATCAATGACTACATTCTCGGAGGCAACAGCCAGAACAGTCTTGACCTTGCATTCTTAGAGGATGTGACTGCAAATGATGACTACCTCTTTATTAACGACATCACCATGAAGGCAGGCGAGACGACAGAGGTGGAGGTATTTATGAATACCAACCGAAATGATATACAGGGACTGCAGTGCGACATATACCTGCCTGAGGGTATGGAGTTTGTACCTGAAGAGGATGGTGATGAGAAATACTATGCCGACAAGGGCGGCAGAGCTGCCAAGTCACACAGCGTGGCTGCACAACTGAGGGAAGACGGCTCTGTACGTGTGGTAGAGACAAGTACCTCTGGTGCTAAGTTTAAGGATAATGACCAGGCTGTATTCTACTTCACTGTGAAGGCAAAGGAGAACATGGTGGCTGGCAATTATGAGATAAAACTCGCCAATATGGAACTCTCATACGGTGGCACTCCTATCAACCCAAGTGACAGGACAGCGAAGGTGGTAATAACCGACCCTTCAGCCATCAATGGCATTAATGCAGAGGATGCCAAGTCCTTCGTTGGCAAGTTCATCAAGGACAACAAGATTATAATAATGAAGAATGGCAAGAAACACTCTGTTTCTGGTCAGGGAATGTAATAATCTTAGTTGTTGTTATAACCAAACATCAGTGCCTCGCTCCCATTCAAGAGCGAGGCACTATTGTGTGTTAAGCAAGAAGTTCGTGATGCCTATTTGCTAAGCTTTTTCCAAAGCCATAGAACTACTGCGGATGCTCATTGCAGAGAAAACTTCCCTGCAGAGGGTAATGAAAAGATTTTGATTCTTCAAGAAAATCAGGAAAGGAATACATCGCAAATGATGATTGTAACGTAGTGATTGAGAATGGATTTGCTATCTATAGAAATTTGTTTTGCAAGGTGTCACCTGTCACCTTTGGGGGATAAGTGGCTGAATATGAGGAAATAAAGTGGGTGACACTTGATAGATGAAGTGTCACCAAGTGTCACTAGATATCACTTCTGTGGGTGCTTAGCGCCCATCTGCGGGTACTTAGCGCCTACGTGCGGGTGCTATGCTTCCAGATGCGGGTGCTAAGCACCTGCAAGTAATCCGAGTCGGATTGTACGCCCTTGCTAAGCAAGGGCGCGCTGTTGCTTAGCAATAGCATCCCCTAGCTATGCCGCTCGGATTTGCCGCTTTGCTTGCAAAGAACAGAGTATTTTTGCAGTTATTTGGCAGTTTGAGAAAAATATTGTAACTTTGCATTTTAAATGTTTCACAGAAAAAAGAACGACAAATTATGATAATAGGAATTATAACAGGTATCTTGGCAGGCTTCATCGCAGCTAAGATTACCAACGGACAGGGTAAGGGGTGCCTGATGGACCTGATTCTGGGTATTGTGGGTGGCTTTGTTGGTGGTACTCTCTTTGGCCTGCTGGGCATAGGTCCTGCCTACAACTGGCTTGGCGAACTCATCACCTCGGTATGCGGTGCAGTAGTGGTATTGTGGTTGTGGAACAAACTGAAATAAACGGAAAGTGAAAAGTTTTCTGAAATATACACTGGCGACTGTCTGCGGTCTGCTGATATTCAGCATAGTAGCTGTCATCATCATTATTGCCATAGCTGTCGGTTCGGCATCGTCGGGCAGTTCGGTGGCAGAGGTGAAGGACAACTCTGTCTTCGTGCTCAAACTCGACGGCGTCATTGATGAGCGCGCTGAAGAGGGCAGTCCGATGGACATGCTGCTGGGACGGAACGATATGTCGGCGATGGGTCTGGACGACATCGTGACGAGCATACGCAGGGCTGCCAAGGAGGATGGCATCAAGGGTATATACATAGAAGGTGGCGTGGCAAGTTTTGACTCTCCCGCTACTGCCCAGCAGGTGAGGGATGCGCTGAAGGACTTCAAGAAGAGCGGCAAGTGGATTTACGCCTATGCCGACGGCTACACGCAGGCTGCTTACTATGTGGCTTCGGTGGCTGACTCGCTGTTCCTCAACCGCACTGGCATGATAGAGCTGAAGGGCATGGGCGGCAAGAGAGAATTCCTGACGGGATTCTACGACAAGATTGGCGTGAAGTACCAGGCTGTTCGCGTAGGCAAATACAAGAGCGCCATAGAGAGCGTCACCCGTAAGGACATGAGCCCCGAGAACAAGGAACAGACTCTGGCATACCAAAATGGCATCTGGCAGCACTGGCTGAAGGACATCGCCGAGAGCCGTAAGACAGAGGCCAGCAAGATAGACCAGATGGTGAGCGACAGCATCCTGGCATTCGCCAATCCAGAGGACTATCTGAAGGGCAAACTCGTGGACAGACTGATGTATCCTGACGAGATAAAGAAAGCGATAAAGAGCAAACTAAAGATAAAAGACGACGACATTAATCAGTTGACACTCAGCGATATGAAGTCTCTGCCTGAAGAAAAGGAAGAGAAAGGCGAGAAAGTGGCTGTGTACTACGCATACGGCGAGATAATAGACCAGCAGACGAGCCTCTTCGCTACTGAGCACAGCATCATAGGCAACGAGACTGTGGAGGACCTCAACGACCTCGCAGAGGACGATGACGTCAAGGCTGTGGTGATACGAGTCAACTCGCCTGGCGGCAGTGCCGTAGCCTCTGAGCAGATATGGCGCGCCATAAAGCAACTGAAGGCGAAGAAGCCCGTAGTCATTTCGATGGGCGGACTGGCAGCATCGGGCGGATACATGATAAGTTGCGGAGCCAACTACATCTTTGCCGAGCCCACCACCATCACGGGCAGCATCGGCATATTCGGCATAGTGCCCAACTTCAGCGGACTGGCTACCGACAAACTTGGCGTCACCTTCGATGGCACTAAGACCAACCGCTATACCGACTTCGAGGAGAACCTCATACTCGGCAAGGACAACAGCGCAGAGATTCGCTTCCTGCAAAGCCATGTGGACAGAGGCTATGAGCGCTTTCTGAGCATCGTGGCCGATGGCAGGAAGATGAAGCGTGACGATGTTCACGCCATAGCACAAGGTCGTGTGTGGCTTGCCAGTGATGCCCTGCCCATCAAACTCATCGACCGCCTCGGCTCACTCGACGATGCCATCAAGAAGGCTGCCGAACTGGCTAAGCTCAAGGAATATCACACGGAGAACTACCCAGAGCCTCAGCCCTGGTACGAGAGCCTGCTGGACAGTGATAAGAAGCGTGGCACGTATCTCGACAGCGAACTACACGAGCTGCTGGGCAGCATGTATGAACCCGTGATAGAGATGCGTCGCGATGCACAGCGCAACCGCCTGCAGGCACGACTGCCAATGATGTTGAACTTCTAAGCACTGCAAGACGGATGGCATACAAGAATCGTTTTACGCAGTCGGAGGAGTTTCGCAGAGACGAACTCATACGCCTCATAGAAGCCCATGTAGAAAGACTGACGCTGGCAGAACTTGAGGCACTCTATTACGATATGACTACCAAATCATACATCAACGACTAATGAAAAAAATACTGATGATAATGGCAACAATGGCTGCCTCAATGACAATGACGGCGCAGGACGTGCGCCCTGGTGATGATTTCTACGAATACGCATGCGGCGACTGGGTGAGGAATAACCCTCTGCCAGCGGCTTATTCACGTTACGGCACCTTCGAACGCCTGGAAGAGGACAACGACAAACGCGTCAACAGCATTCTGACAGAACTGCGGGACAATACCTACAAGAAAGGTACGATAGAGCAGAAATTGAGCGACCTCTACAAACTGGCGATGGACTCCGTGCGTCGCAACAGCGAGGGCGTGGCTCCCGTGATGCCTGTCATCAAGAGACTGGAGGCAGCAAAGACCACCAAGGAACTGCTGGACATACAACTCTCGCTGGCGCCATACGGCGAGGAGGAATTCTACAACACATACATCGGTGCTGACGATAAGAATGCTTCGCAAAACATCCTGAGCATCTCTCAGAGCGGACTGTCACTGAAGCAGAAAGAATATTATCTGGACAACGACAAGGCTACGGTGAAGATTCGTGAGGGATTCAAGAAGCATATCGTAAAAATGTTTCAACTCTTCGGATTCAGCAAGAAGGAAGCCACGAAGAAGATGCAGAATATCATGAGCGTAGAGACAGCCTTGGCTAAGGTGTCGAAGTCGAAGACAGAACTGCGCGACCCAGAGACCAACTACAACAAGATGACTCTCACGGAGTTCCTGCAGAAGTACCCTCACCTACCCTTCCTGGAACAGATGCAGGCACAGAGTATTGACAGGAAATTCGTAGAGGAGATAGTAGTAGGTCAGCCAGCATTCCTCGAGGGAGCAGACAGACTGGTGGCAAACATGAAGCCAGAGGTGTATCGCGACGTGATAGAATGGAGCATCATCTCTGGCGCTGCCAACTACCTGAGCGATGCCACTGTGGCTGAGAAGTTTGACTTCAACGGCCGCATACGCTCTGGCAGCAAGGAGAATTTCCCTCTCTGGAAACGCAGCACCAATCAGGTGGGACGCATGATGGGTGAGGCACTGGGCAAACTGTATTGCGAGAAATTTTTCCCCGAGGCATCCAAAAAGCGTATGACTACGCTGATAAAGAACCTGCAGATAGCTCTGGGCGAGCGCATCGCAGCTCAGGAGTGGATGGATGACTCAACAAAGATAAACGCCCTGCTGAAACTAAACTCCTTCTATGTAAAGGTGGGCTATCCTGACAAGTGGACAGACATGACAAAACTGGAGATAGACCCTGAGAAGTCTTACTACGACAACGTGATGGCGTGCATGAAGTTCTGGAATGAGTGGAACATCAACCACAAAGTGGGCAAACCCGTGGACCGAGACGACTGGCACATGACACCACAGACGGTAAATGCATACTACAACCCTACGACCAACGAGATATGCTTCCCAGCGGGTATCCTGCAACCTCCATTCTTCGACATGCAGGAGGATGATGCCTTCAACTACGGCGCTATCGGCGTGGTGATAGGTCACGAGATGACTCACGGCTTTGATGACATGGGGCGCCACTACGACAAGGACGGCAACATGCATGACTGGTGGACAGAGACCGACATCAAGGACTTTGCGGAGCGTACGGGCAAGTATGCCGACTTCTTCTCAAACATCAATGTACTGCCAGACCTGAAGGCCAACGGACGCCTGACGCTTGGCGAAAACCTCGCTGACCACGGAGGTCTGCAGGTGGCTTGGTACGCCTATAAGAATGCTACAAAGAATGCTCCTGCCAACAAGGAGGCAGACCAGCGCTTCTTCCGCGCCTATGCTGGCGTATGGGCCAACAATATTACCGAAGCAGAGATACGTAATCGCACCAAGAGCGATCCTCACTCACTGGGGCGCTGGCGTGTCAATGGCGCTCTGCCGCATATCGACGCCTGGTATGATGCATTCGATGTGAAGGAAGGTGACAAAATGTACATTCCAAAGGAGGAACGCCTGCAATTGTGGTAACTGAAAAAATGGGAAAAGTCCGCTCAGCAACCCTCTGACCGAAGTCTTTGGAAATGCACGAGCGGACCCACCCACCTTAAAAAATATCTCGTATCTTTTTTAGCGAGTGCAAAGGTACGGTTTTTTAGGTGAAAGTTGAAAGATGAAAGATGAAAGTTTTATACTAAATACGTTTTCTTGATAACAGTCAAAACAACACTTGATAATGAATAAGTACTACGCAATAGCATACAAACTCTACACCACAAAGGCTGGTGTAAAGAAAATGGAAGAAGAGGCTACAACTGAGGAGCCTTTCGTGTTTATCTCTGGCTTCGGCACTACTATTCCGGGCTTTGAGAAGGAGATAGAAAAACTCGCAGAGGGTGAGACATTCGACTTCACCATTCCCTCCGCAGAGGCTTACGGTGAATACGTGGCAGAACGCGTCATCACGCTTGACAAGAGTATCTTCCAAATCAACGGTGTATTTGACGCCAACATGATATACGTCGGCGCCATCATCCCGCTACAGAATGAGGACGGCATGCGATTCATGGGTAAGGTGCTTGAGGTGACAGACAACAAGGTGAAGGTGGACCTCAATCATCCTCTTGCTGGTTGTGACCTCAACTTTGTGGGTTCGGTAAAGGAATGTCGCGAGGCTACCAATGAGGAAATCACCCTAATGATTAACCGTCTCTCTGGTGGCGGATGCGGTGGTTGCAGTGGTGGTTGCCACTCCGGTGATGGCGGTTGCGGGAATAATAGTTGCGACGGTAATTGTGATTGCAAGAAATGAATACAATAGGACACATATTCAGGCTGACCACCTTCGGCGAGAGCCACGGTGAGGCCATCGGCGGAGTTATCGACGGTATGCCTGCTGGCATAGAGGTCGATATGGATTTCATACAGGCGGAGCTCAATCGTCGTCGCCCAGGACAGAGTGATATCACCACTGGTCGCAACGAGGCTGACAAGGTGGAGATACTCTCTGGCGTCTTTGAAGGCAAGACAACAGGTTCTCCGATAGGTTTTATAGTAAGAAACACCAACCACCACTCGCAGGACTACGAGAATATGCGTTGTCTCTTCCGTCCTTCGCATGCTGACTTTACATATCAGCAGAAGTATGGCATAAGAGACCATCGAGGTGGTGGCAGGAGTAGTGCACGAGTGACGATAAGCCGTTGTGTAGCAGGGGCTTTTGCCAAACTGACACTCAAAGAACTGGGCATCTCCATCGAGGCATACACCTCACAGGTAGGCGAGATAGCCCTTGACCACGACTACAAGAAGTATGACCTCTCACAGACAGAAACGAATGCCGTACGCTGTCCTGACGCCGATAAAGCGAAGGAGATGGAAGCTCTGATAAGAGAGGTGAAGGCAGAAGGCGACACCATCGGTGGCACCATCACCTGCGTCATTAAGGGTTGCCCAGTGGGTCTGGGCGAACCAGAGTTTGGCAAACTGCATCAGGAACTGGGGGCGGCAATGCTCTCCATCAACGCAGCTAAGGGTTTTGAATATGGCGAGGGATTCGCAGGACTCGGTATGCGCGGCAGTGAGCAGAACGATATCTTTAAACCAGGACTCGGCAAGGGCATGCAGACAAACCACTCCGGAGGCATACATGGTGGCATCAGCAATGGAGAGGACATTTACTTCCGTGTGGCATTCAAACCTGTAGCTACGCTACTTCGCGAACAGGACACCATAGACCTCGAGGGCAATCCCACCACTCTGAAGGCAAAGGGCCGTCATGACCCATGCGTATTGCCCAGAGCAGTGCCTATCGTAGAAGCGATGGCAGCAATCGTAATTCTGGATAACTATTTATTAAACAAGAAATGAAACACTTAATATTGAGCCTCATGGCCTTCGTGCTATGTGGCGCTACCGCATGTGCCTACGATAAGCTCACTACTTCGGGAGGCACTTACACCGTTGTAACCTCAGACAATAAAGACGAACTACAGGATGGCGACATCCTGATTTATGCAGCTATCTGCAAGGTGGGCACGAAGTACTACGTGAACATCATGAGTGGTCCTGATGGTGAAAACAATGTGTTTAACTATTACAAAACCAATATCGAAGTCAGTAGCAATGACTATGACCTCATACCCAAAGACCTTGAGATAGAGGAGGTGAACACCGACAGCAATCCCTACGAATATATATATAAGAAGGGAACTGGCGGAACATTCGCCCTGCTGAATAACTACGGAGATGACTTCTATGTCAAGGGATTGACAGGAAACATAGCAGGTAGTCAGGTACTGACGTCTGATGAGAATCCCTGCTACTGGACTTTTGACGATGGCTCTAAGAGCGAATTCCATCGTTTAAGGACTATGATGAACGGCTACAGAGTCCTCAGAGCAAAAAACACGTATTATAAGTTTGACACCAGTTCCAGTGGTTGCGTCGCTATGTGCTATAAGAAAGTAGCTAACAGCACGCATATCAATATGAACATCGGTAGCACGGGATTCGCAACAATGTATTACAGTGACCGCGACGTAAAACTCCCAGATGGTATGACTGCCTACACCATCACTCTGAGCAAGATGGGTGGCAATTATAAGTTGCGTGCCAACAACATCGGTAAGACTGTACCTCACGGAACTGCTGTTGTGGTAACGGGAACAGAAAACACAGCTTTCACCCCCACCCTATACACCATCGCTGCTACAACGGAGAATAATCTCACACCTATCGAGAACAATGCCCTGAAAGGTACTGACACTGACGCCCTGATGGATGATGGGAATGGCAAATATTACAAACTTGCCAACAATGCCACTGATGGCATAGGTTTCTACTGGGGAGCCGCTGATGGTGCGGCCTTCACCAATAAGGCTCACAAAGCATACCTCTTCCTGCCTGCAGAACTGTCACAAAGTTCACTTAGTGGCATCTCCTTCTCCTCGCTCCTTGATGGCGCCACTGCAGTCACGGATATAAAAGAAGCTGTCACCCCGAAAGGTAACAGCCACATGTATGATATAAGCGGCAAACCTCTCTCCTACCCCAGGAGCAATGCTATGAGCATCGTGGGCGGTAGGAAAGTCATCACCCGATAATACTACACATCACAAGCGTAACGGTCCACGACACCGATAAGGCGCTTCTCATCATCTACGACCAGCACATTGTGAATCTTACTCTGATTCATAATGCGCTGTATCTCTGATATGCGAGTGCTTGCAGTTATCATCTTTGGCGTACGTGTCATACAGTCATCCACCGTATGATTGAAGAAGTCGGCCTGCCAGCGCTCCATCGCACGTCGTATATCACCATCGGTGATGACACCAGCAATGGTCTTGTCTTCATTAAGCGCAATACCCAAACCAAGTTTGCCTGCGCTAACCTTAATGATGGCCTCACCCAGATGCATCGTAGCAGGTACGACTGGTAGGTCTTCGCTGAGCATCACGTCACCAGCAGTGGTGAGAAGTCGCTTACCCAGTTCGCCTCCAGGATGAAACTGTGCAAAGTCGCGCGGTTTGAAACCTCTGAGCTCCATCAGGCAAATAGCCAATGCATCACCCATAGCAAGTGCTGCTGTAGTACTGCTTGTAGGTGCCAGATTCAGCGGACACGCCTCTTTCTCCACCCAGACATTGATATGGTAAGTAGAATACTTTGCCAGCAAAGACTTTGCGTTGCCACTCATACCTATGATGGGCACCTCCATGTGCAAGATGATAGGCACGAAGCGTAGCAACTCATCCGTCTGTCCACTGTTGCTGAGAGCAAGCACCACGTCGTCCTTAGTTATCACACCGAGGTCACCATGATAGGCATCCAGCGGATTAACGAAGACGGCTGGCGTGCCCGTAGAACTCAACGTAGCAGCTATCTTCGCTCCTACGTGACCACTCTTTCCCACACCAGTCACTATCACCTTACCCCTGCAATTGAGCATCAGGTCAACAGCCTTGTCAAACTGCTCGTCAAGTTGTGGTATGAGACCCATCAAAGCCTGCGCCTCGTCTTGCAGTGCCTGTGTTGCTATTTCGCGTATTGATTTCATTTTAATAACTGTTCTATCAGCGGTTTTAGATCCTCAAGACGTAACATGTTGGGGCCATCACTCAGTCCATTATCTGGGTCTGGATGCACCTCAAAGAAATATCCATTAGCACCGAAGGCCTTAGCAGCGAGAGCCATGGAAGGCACAAAGCGACGGTCACCAGCCGTAGTGCCGCTGCCACCTCCGGGGCGCTGAACGCTGTGCGTACAGTCCATGATGACACGTGGTGTAATCTCCAGCATATCAGGAATATTGCGAAAATCGACAACGAGATTATTGTAGCCGAAGGAATTGCCACGCTCGGTGAGCCACACCTCCTTGCCACCACTCTCCTGCACTTTGTTGACAGGATACTTCATATCGGCACCGCTAAGGAACTGAGCCTTCTTTATATTCACCGTCTTGCCCGTCTTGGCAGCTGCCACGAGCAGGTCTGTCTGGCGACAGAGAAATGCTGGTATCTGTAGCACATCCACCACCTCCGCTACTGGCTGAGCCTGATACGCCTCGTGAATGTCGGTCAGCAGTTTCAATCCGTACTTCTGCCTTACGTCAGCAAGCATCTGGAGGCCTTTCTCCATACCTGGACCACGGAAAGACTTGAGGGATGTGCGGTTAGCCTTGTCAAACGAAGCCTTGAAAATTATCTCCGTACCAAGAGCCTCATTGATAGCCACCAACTCCTGAGCCACTCTGTCGAGCAGTTCTGCACTCTCTATGACGCAGGGACCTGCTATAAAAATCGGTTTCATTTCTTCCAGAATTTCTTTGTTATATCTTTCAGTTCTCCATCCTTCCCTACTTTGTACAGACGCTGATTAGTAGTGGGCCTGTTAAGAGGACCTTTACTCTCCACATAAGGGCCAAGCTTGATAAAGTCAAAGTTCTCCAGATGGATAGCATGGCTCAGTATTCCCCTGCCACTGTACCACGCCGTCTTGAGTTTGGGATAGTGTTCCTTTGTCCATGCTGCCAGCGTGTCCACATCCTGCGGTTCAGCATCGCCTCCCATGAAAGCCACACAGGTGATGTCATCACCGTATTCCTTGAGCATCATACCCAGCGACATCGCATTTAGTGGTTCACCGATGTCTTGCCACAAGTACTCACTATGGCACCCCAGACAGCGACACGGACAGTTTGATATATTTATAGAGAGCGTGACCTCGTCAGGAATTTCCTGAAAGACCACGCCCGTATTTACGTATTTCATTGAATCTTATCCAACTTTCTGCATTGGCTGTGCAACTTCCTCTCTACCCATCCTGTCAGAGCCAGCATAGTAGCGACGTGCTGCCTCCTTCTGACGTGCTGCTGAGAAGTTGCTTACACGCTTGAGGTAACCGATGATACGTGTCATGTAGTCCACGTTGCTGGAGTGACACTGTGGGCACTCGTGCAGGTAGCGCTTGTCGATATGACCGCAGTTGTTACAGATGGTGTTAGGGATATTGAATGTGAAGTAGTTACATCCCTCCTTTGCTGCCACCTTCAGGAGTTGCTTGTACTGCATCTTAGAAAGGTGTTCTTCGAGGTTCATGTGAAGAGCAGAGCCACCAGTGAGGTGCTCAATGTATGGTGCTCCATGCATCTTGAACTTGTCAATGATATTGAGCGACTGATCCTCCACAACATAGAAGTAAGAGTTGTAGCAGTCACGTGGTACGAAGTAACCATCCTCGCGGTCCCACTTCGCATGCTTTACGCCTACATTCTCAGCAGGTATCATCTCACAGTTGAAGAGAACCTCCTTAGTACGATACTGCTTGTTGAGTTTCTCCACGATAGAGAGTACACCCTGTACGAACTCCTTATACTTGTCGTTGGCAGTAATCTTGAGTCCCATAAACTCTGCAGCCTCTACCAGACCGTTAACACCAATGGTGAGGTACTGACGCGACATATTGATGTAGCCAGCATCGAAAAGTGGCAGCATACCGTGAGCCTGCAGGTTCTTCAGGTTCTCGTTGTAAGCCAACTGTACCTTGTGACAGAGGTCTATTACCTCCTCAAGGAACTCCTTGTAGTCGCGACCGTTGTTTACAGCGTACTGGATACAGCGGTTGAGGTTTACTGTGAGTACAGACTTAGAACCAGTAGATACGCCACCAGCACCGAGGGTGTAAGAGAAACCGTTGTCCTGAATCTCGTTGCGCAGACGGCAGCAAGAAGACAGCGAGTCAGCATTGTCACTCATATATGTGAAGAAACTGTGACCCTCAGAGTACATCTCTGCTGTGAAGTCGCCCCACTCCTTATCGCGACACTCGCCATTGTCGGCCAACAGCGCCATCGTCTCTACAGGGAATGTGAGAACAGTCTTTTCACGCTCTTTGTTAAACCACTTCATGAAGCGCTTCTGCAACCAAGACAGACCATTCCAGTCTGGTTGGCTTCCATCTGGGAAGTAGAAGTTGCCGAAGAGGGACTCGAAGTAGTACTTATCGTAGTAAGCGATATTCCAGAACACTGCCTGGAAGTTACGAGCGCCAGTAGGCTGGTTGATAGAGTATACTATCTGTTCGAAGCAGTCAGTGATGACCTTATCGATAGAACGCTTACGGATTGACAAATCAACTATCTTTTCAGGATCCTTATAGTAGTCCGTACCATATTCCTTACCAATGAAGTAGTTGAGGTACATGAGGAACTCAGGAGTAGCGCATGCACCTGACAGCATTGATGACACGATGAACACCATATTTACAAATCCTCCGCAGAAGCTCTTGAGGTTTGTAGGTGCCGTTGAGTTGCCACCGATAGCTGTGGTACCATTGATGAGCCAAGGGTACATAGTGATGGAAGCACAATAAGGAGCAATAGACGTCTCGTCATTCTTATATATAAAGTGGTGTGCAAGCAGGTCGATATACTTGTCAGCCGTCTGCTTGTCAAACATTTTCTTAATGCGATCCGTGAGCAGACGACGGTTCAGACGTATGAAGTTAGACTTTGGCAACTCACCGATAAGTGTTGCAATATTTTTATGTTCTACATTTGCGTTGGCATCAAACTTCGAACCTGTTGCCGCATTGGCTGCTTCCATGTAGTCTGTCACAAAAGACAACTTCTCCAGTGTCTCACGATCCTCTGTGTGGGACTGGCGATAGAGCATATAGCACTTAGCAACCTTGTAGTGGCCTTCCTTCATGAGGGCCATCTCCACCTGATTCTGAATATCCTCCACCGTGATATTATTAGTAATATCTAAGTGGCTGATAATCTTAGAGATGTTAGCTACATCAAATGGTTCTTCTACTGCCTCGAATGCCCTTACGATGGCATTCATAATCTTGTCCAGGGAGAAGTCTTCTCTGGCACCGTCACGCTTTGTAATTGTAAATTTTCTAACTTCCATAGTTGTTAAAAACGGAAAACTTTTTTCTTTTTTCTTTTCGCAAAGTTTTCCATTTCGGATAACTTTGGTAAAGAATTTTGGTTAGTAAGTTGTTTGTCGAAATCGTTTACAAAGGTAATATATTTTATAATTTCTCACAAACTTTTTTTGTAAAAACTTTCTTCTTCTGACTATATCATTGCTATATACAAATGATGTAGTAAACGAATTTTCAATACCTTACAAAAACAAAATCAGACTAAAAATATTTTAGCCTGATTGTTCTTTTATCGTATTTGCTATTTCTAAGTTTACAAAATCCTATTTTGCCTCCTCTAGAGGTACTGTAAAGTATTCTGTTCTGCCTGATGGATACTTACCCTTTATAATAAGTACGGGATCCTTACTCTTATTAGCAGCCTTGACTGCATCAGCGAGGTCTGTGAGAGTACGCATCTGAGTCTCGTTGACCGTCTGGATTACGAACCCTACAGGGATGCCACGCTCACGGAATTTGCCTGCATTAACCTTCGTGACCTTCAAACCGTACTTCACGTCAAGGTCAGCCATCTCCTTTTCATTCACTTCACGGATAACAGCACCTAGCACATCGAGGTCAGCATCCTTCACTACCTTAGTATTGCCCTGCTCGTTCTTCAGCGTTACGGTAGCGGTCTTCTTATGCTTTTTGTGCAGATATGTCAGTGTCACTTTGTCGCCAGGACGCTTCGTAGCAAGTATCTCCTGCAGCTCTGCCATCTTTGTTACCTTCTGTCCATCCACGGCAGTTATAACATCGCCTTCCTCCAGTCCTGCGTCAGCAGCAGCTCCATCGTCCAGCACCTTAGCTACGTATATACCATCGTTGGTGCCGAGGTCAACCTCCTTGTTCTGTTCCTTCTGGGCGTCAATATACAGGCGGGCATCCTGTCCCTGAATGCCTATCAGTCCACGCTGTACGCTACCATACTGCTTCAGGTCAGCCACCACCTTATTCATAATAGTTGTAGGAATGGCAAAACCATAGCCTATGTTTGAACCTGTAGGCGATGTCAGCATAGCGTTGATGCCTATCAGCTCACCTCTTGCGTTAACGAGTGCACCACCTGAGTTTCCCTGGTTGATGGCTGCATCGGTCTGTATGAATGCCTCCACACCGTTAGCACCCAGTGAACGAGCCTTTGCTGACACTATACCTGCTGTCACCGTTGCTCGCAGGTTGAGAGGGTGACCGATGGCGAGTACCCACTCGCCCACCTTGATATCATCGCTTGAGATAACCTTGATGGCAGGCAGGTCCTTAGCATTTACCTTGATGAGTGCCAGGTCGGTATTCTTGTCCGTACCGATGATACGAGCCGAAAATTCACGATTGTCATTCAGAGTGACAGTCAGTTCGTCAGCACCATCCACAACGTGGTTATTTGTTACGATGTAGCCATCGGTTGAGATAATGACGCCACTGCCTGTGCCCTCCTTCTTAGGAGTCTGTACCTTACGCTTCTGACCGCCCTGACCTCTCTGTCCGAAGAATCCGAATGGGTCAAACATATCGCCGAACGGATCGTTCTGCACCTCTACCTCCTGCACTTTGGAGTTTTGGAGGAACTTGATGTGTACTACACAAGGCAGAGCCTTCTCTGCTGCTACTGTGAGGTCAACTGCTCCAGCTGCTGCAACAGGTGCTGCTGAGCAGGTGTTGTTATACACCTGAGTAGCGGCAATGGAGAGTGATACCGCAATGAGTGTTGATAGAATAGTTTGTTTCATCATTGTCATTATATTTACCTTGTTTTAATTTTGTTGTTTTTCTTGTCTTTTTGCCAGCTTTATCGTTATTTCAGTGCAAAGATAATGGCTTTTTTTGTTAATCAGACATTTTTGATTAACACTTTTGTTTTTTTTAATCCTTCAAAGAGTGTTCTTAACGAGAGTTTAATAAATAACAAAAGTTATTCACTAAATTTTAATACCCTTATACTCACTTCATAAAGCAGGCAGTGTGTAAATGCTGAGAGCATAGGCCACATGAATCACTGGGACAAAAAGAAAAGCCCCAAGTCCTTTCAGGCTTGGAGCTTTGTCTTTCTCTTCTTTTCGCGTGATAAAGAGTAGCTTTGCTTTATGTTGTTCTTAGAAGAGTTTTATAAGTTATTAGTTAAAGTAGTAGTAGGTTCTGCTGCTGGTGCTCACGTCTCGATATACGTATGAGTAGGATGAAACAGGATATCCTCCCATATAGGAATCACTGTTGGAACTTGCATACCCCATCATGCTGCCATTAGCGGAATAATAGAGGGCTACCCTGCCTGAAGCAGACAGTGCTTTGTAATATGTACCTCTGCTGGTGGAATATTTTCCTGTGGAATTGTTGTATTTCACAATGTAGCAAGTTACTGCTGTCGGAGTGCTGCTAACGTCAGAAGAACCACCACCTCCGCTGTCGTCGTCATGCGTTAGTGTTACCGTACCCCAGAATTCTCCCTCATATCCCTGGGTTTCAATTACGATTTTGCCACTCTGGATTGACCCTGAAATTATGCGCCATGTAAGAGGATAACTAAATTTATCTGATGGAACTATGATTTCATTCTCAGTAGCATACCATCTCTTTATGTCTGCCCCCACGAAACTATTCGGTGTTGTCATTATCACCCTTCCGCTTTTGTCTGAATCAAATCTGGCATAGATGGAGAGGGATTCTCCGTCTATATTTTTTCCCTTGCCACTCCAGTATCCAACGAACAAGGCATTATAGTCAGTAGGCGGAACGTAAGCCCCACTACTGCTGCCATCATGATCTCCACCACCACAGGCGGTGAAAAAGAGGGAAGCGGTGGCGCACAGAGCCACTACAGCCAGTGCGCCAATCCATTTCTTTGTTATCTTCATACTTAAATAAGTTTCAAGTTTATATTACCACGCCCAAGTAATGTTGTAGATTGATGTAGAACCACTGCTGCTTGTACGAGCACTGGTAGCGGAGGTAGGTCTGCCGGCACTATCGAGCGTGTATGTATTGTTAATGGTAGAACCGCCAAATGTAACTAGCAGAGGAAGGTGTTTGGAAGGCTTGCCTAAAGCACCAAATGGGAAGATTCCGTCCAGTCCACAGTCAATGTGCATCATGTGGTCATATTCCATTACACCACCTACATTGTCAATCTTGCTTTGCGTGCTTGTTTCGTATAATATATTAGCACGCACTTCATTGTGCGTCAGAACATCATTTTCCCAACCAAGTTCCGTAGCTTTCACGAGGTCTCCGTCAGAGTATTCAAAGCTATAGCCCCAGTCCTTCGCACCATTCGTGTATTCAACTATATATGTTAGTTGGTCGTCTGAATTATAGGTAAACTCCTGTACGTGCTCCTTGCCTTTATCGTCAGTGTAACTATTAGAACTTGCATAACCATTGCTGCCTATGTTTATTACAGCTTGCCTTATTAGTGAACCATCGGCTTTATCGAAGCTCTTGAAGACGACTACACTGCCACCACTGTAGTCTATCGTGGCGTAAGAGGAACTGTATCCATCAGCATAGTCTGTCCGCGTTATGTAACCGTTACTATCATACGTGTAATCCCAGCTCTTGCCATTAGAAGATGATGAGGATTGGTATGCGTACTTCTTCATCAGATTATCGCCAAACACCCTCTTAGCTCCTTGAAAGGTTCCAGTGCCTGATGGCGTATCGCCTCCGTCTTGCTGGAATATTACCTGACTGATGCTTGAGGTCGGAATGGTAACCTTGGTTCCGTCTGTCTTATCTACTACCATGTAATAGTCTTGTGCTGACATTGCAACTGAAGCAAGGAGCATAATGCCTGTAAGTATAATATTCTTTTTCATAGCGAAACTTTTTTATTGGTTAATAACTTTAATTGAATTCTTTGGTGATTTTACAATGTAGATGCCTTTTGGTAAAGCCTTCAAGTTGACTGTGGCTTTTCCCTGTGCATCAGCTGAGGTAGTCAATACGCTGACACCATTAGGTGTAACAACACTGACGTTTTGACCTGCACCAATCTGGGTAAACACCACCTGACCGTCTTCAAGAGTAGCGGAGCCTTCATCAGCCTTTACACCCTCTATCCCCGTAGCATCCTTGAAGACATAGTTGGTCACATCTGCCAGGGGGATCTGTACTGTGCCTGCTGATGTTGTTGTGATGCGCATCTTGTTACCAAAGAAAGCAATAACAGGTTCTTGCGACAAGGCAAAGATATTTTGTCCTCCACTTGCCCTGTTAACTACAAGACTGTACTCCGCTGCGCTCGCCATTACGCCCATCATAATCATGATGCTCAGCGAGAATAGTCGTAAAAAAGTTCTTCTCATAGTCGTTTATAGGTTTTAATTCGCCTATAGACTCTCCCTGATTCGGCTTGGTTTGTTGATGAGTATTGGTTTACGGACATAAATGAAAAAGACGTGGAGACTGTATCCGTTGCTCGCTCCACTGCTGAGGCCCGTAGGAATTGCCCATCTTGTCAGAACGAGCAACCTAAGACCCCCACGCCGATATGAAAATGCAAGAATACACCTTATTTATAATAAGGCCTTGCATAATATCATACCCATGGGCATCTACCGTTGCTATGCTCCTTGACAAGATTAAAAGTTTCCTACGCTTTCAGCAGTCAGAGAACAAAGCGCGTGATAAACGCCTTCTTACATATATGTATCTCCCTTGGCAGTCGTTCCTTCACAAAGGAAAGACCTTTCCCGATGCCGCTGAGGGCATCTTCGGCATGGAAGATGTTGCAAAGGTAAGAAATTATTTTTAACAGACAAAGGAAAAGTTAAAAAAAATTATAAAATTTGTCTTGCGGTAACTGCGGTAACTGCGCAAGGACTCGCGGTTACTTAGCCTCCACGCGCGGGTGCTAAGCTTCCGTATCGAGAATATATGCGTAAATTTTGTGCGTGCGTGAATGAACTATATATATGTGTTCATTCACGCACGCACATAATAAACTACCAACGCGTTATATTCAGGCGGCTAATACATCTAATCGTCTAATCCACTCTATATATAGGTGGATTAGACGATTAGACGAAATATCTTGTCGCGAGACCTTGATAAAAGTGTATTATTCCTTCTCGGGCAGTTTCATCAGCATGATGCCGATGAATATCCATACTATTTCACGCACGCGGCAGATGATGCTGACGAAGATGCCGAGGGCGGCAGAGAGCCCGAGGGCTGCTATGGAGAGTACGAAGCCGCCTTCCTGCACGCCTATCTGCATGGGCAGGAAACCTATGAGGTTGGCAAAGAATGTGGTGAGTGCCACGATGAGTACGGAGTGCAGGTATGTCAGCATAATACCGTCAATTCCGCCACCATTATCCACACCGAAGAGAAGAAGCATAAAGAGCACCTCCAGGCTCTGTGCCCATCGTGAGACATACTCCAGTAACAGGCTGCTGTAAAACGCCTTTTTGTCCTGGGAGAAGAGTGCTGCTATCTGCTTGTCCACATTGTGCAAGGCCTCATCATGACGCTCCAACGTACGCGCGCTCCATCTCTTCAGACCTGGTATCTTGCCTATCCATTTGAGTACATTGACCACTATACCATTCTTGTAGCCCTTAGAGAACAGATAGAATGCTGCGAAGAACAACAGTGCGATAAATCCCAGTACGAAGGTGATAGCACCGTTGAGGGGCAGGTCACCTGCCGCCGCCAATATGAGATATAGAAAGATTGACGTGAACCAGAACCAGAAGTGTGCGAAGATATGCATCATGGCATACAGCACTACTGACGATGTGGCCTGCTGCTTACCCACCTCTTGCGAAAGTTCCATGATACGATAAGGTTCGCCACCGAGTCCGCCCACTGGCGTAGCATAATTGAGTGCATATCCTGACACTGTCCACTTGAATATCTTCCACTTGCTCAGTCTGGCTTCTGGATCTACACCCTTGATGACGCACCACCATGAGGCTGCATTGATGCCATAGATAAGAATCCACACACCCAGTATAGGTATGAGCCAATAGCCTGCTGTGCAGAGATGATCCCAGAGTTCTACGAAGCTTACGTCGAACGTGAACAGCATCACTACGCATGCTGCCACACCTATTATAAAAAATAAGTTATTTAAACGCGAACGTGTCCAATTCATAGTCTTTCAGCAATACGCTTACAGAAACTCTCATGACGATGACGTGTATAAGCCCATAGCAGACCCATACCAACGATTTCCCACACAAAGTTGAGGGCGGGGACGTCACAGAGACAGAAGAGCCAGAAACATGCAGCGCGGAAATTGAATGTCAGTGCTGCATTCCAAGGCATCACTCCACGTGATTCGCGGAGTATCTCCTCGCGCAGTTCCTCTGGTATATCGGCTACATTACCATACTTTTCCTTGAGCGCCACCATCATCTTCTGAAATTCCGGTGTAGCTTCTTCCTGCTTCTTGGTGTAATCGATGTACGTCTTAAGAAAGTGCTTCCACAAGCGGTTGCCCTCGTCAGGTGTCTCGTCGTAGATCTTCTGCTGAGTGACGGAATTATCCAGTTCGCTACCCTTCTCGCCCTTAAGAAAGAAGAGGTGCACCTGTATGTAGTAGTCTGCCAAGCGCTGCTGACCGCCCATACCTGCAAAACCTGAGATAAATGCCAGCACTAAGACCACCGCTGTAGCAATGAGTGTATTCTGCTCCGTGTTCTCTATGCCCAGCCATCCGAACTCGATGTCGTGATACAGATAGAAACGATACACCAGTGCCAGGTAGATAGGTATAAACCATACGAAGCCTGCCATACCGTCAAGTATTCTGCCCAGACGGCTCTTCTTGCCCGTCATGCGCGCCAACTGTCCGTCGCAACAGTCGAAGATATCGGCCCACAGCAACAGCAGGACAGCGATAAGATTCATCACCAGTCCCCATACGCCACCGTACCAGAAACTGGGTTGCATGTAGAAGTACGCACTACCGACACCGATAATCATCGACATTATGGTAACGGTATTGGGGTGTATATCTAGTTTTTCAAATAGCAAAGCCCACAGATAACTCAGTGGGCGTATCACTCTGTAGTCCAGCCAGTCCTCGGTCTCCGAAGACTTGAGCGTTGACATTGTCTTTTGTCGTAGTTTATTCATTGTTTAATACAGTTCCGCAGGAATCTTCTCCTTAGCATTTTCAAAATCCTCGACCGTATCGAGCTCGCAAGAGAAATAGTTCGTGACGTCCACCACCTTGTAGGTATGTCCCTGAGGTATGAGGCGTTCGAAGGCCAATTCATAGAATTTATTCTCCAGATGCTCCTCGTTCATCATCTTGTCCAGCTCCTGATAGAGCGCCTTGCTGTACTCACGGCCTATCAGTTCGATGCCAAGACTCTCGCCAGCCGCATCCTTGGGGTCGCAGGTCTTGCTAATCTCCTTAATGGAACCGTCAGCATTGGTCACTACCTTCATTTCCTCCTCACCCAACTCATGCTTGATAAGTGTCAAGACGTTCCTTGGTGCCTGAGTTCCTGAGCTCAAAACCTTTCCGATGATGCGTGGGTCATACAGCAGGTCACTGTCCAGCAGGAGAAATTCCTCTCCGTCAGCCTCTGGGCGCGCAAGCCACAGGGAGTATATATTGTTGGTGGAGTCATAGACATCATTGTGTATGAACGTCACTTTGATATCATCGCCGTAGGTCTTCCCTACGAATTCCTCTATCTGCTCATGCAGGTAACCTGTCACAATGACAAATTCCCTCACGCCATTCTCTGTCAGCGCATCCATAGAGCGCTGCAGGAGCGGGCGTTCGCCTATGTTGAGCAGACTCTTCGGAGTGTGCTCCGTCAGTGGGCGCAGTCGTGATGCCGTCCCTGCGGCCAGGATTATCGCTTTCATAGACACTGCTTAATAGTATCCACTACCGTCTGTACCTGTTCGCGACGACCCAGCGTGATACGCAGGCAGTCTTCCAGCCCCTTGTCCGTCATAAACTTAATCTTGTAGTTCTTGTCAGCCAGAGCCTTCTGCAAATCCTCCTTTATCTCTACTGGGTACTTGACGAGGATGAAGTTTGCCACACTCTTATACACCTTGAATCCAGGCTTGTCACCCAGTTCCTTCTTGAAGAGGTCGCGTCCCCATGCCATATCATTAGCCACCTGACGGTAGTGCTCATCGCTATCCAGCGCAGCCAGTGCCACAGTCTCAGAGAAACGGTTGTAACCCAGATACTTGTTAGAGTAGCTGAGGAACTGATCATGACCCTTGCCAATGAAACCGAAACCACAACGCAGACCAGGCAGACCGTAGAACTTACTCAGCGTGCGAGAGATAATCAGGTTGTTATACTTGTTCACCAGCGGAGCGATATAGTCCACGTCAGAAGTGATAAACGAAGCGTATGCCTCATCCACCAGCACCATTGTCTCCTCTGGTATATTCTCCATTATCTCGCCTATCTCCTCTGATGTCAGGCAGTTGCCTGTTGGGTTGTTAGGCGACGCCAAGAGTAGCATGCGTGGCTTCACGCGGTTGGTATATTCTATCACCTCTTTCACATCATATGCGAAAGTATCACCCGTCTCATGCAGGGGATACATCTCGAATGTGCCACCACACTCACCAGCTACACGGTTGTAGTACCACCACGAAAACTCAGGAATAAGGATTTTCTTATTGTCACCCTTCATGAGGAAATAGTGGATGGAATTCTTCAGTATCTCCTCACCGCCGTAGCCCAGCAGCACCTGTTCCTCAGGCACACCGTATATCTCGCTCAGTCGCACTGAGATGACACTCTTCTTGCCCTGATCGTAAATACGTGTGTAGAAGCACAGCGTCTCGGGGTCGAAGTTCTTTATCGCCTCCACTACCTTCTGTGAAGGCTTGAAGTTAAATTCATTTCTGTCTAGATAGTTCATTATTCTGTTGTTCTTTGTTTTCGCCTTTTGTACATAATTTCGTGCAAAGGTACTCATTTTTTCTCGAATAGCCTTGCATACCTTACTTATATAACATTTTTTTACCTTTTTAGTGGTAGCTGTATCCCATCTTCATTGATATATATCCTTTAGGCCATTTTGCCTTGTCCAAATACAGTTTTGCTCTGCCGTGAGAGAGTAGAAAAAGGTCTGGCTTTATCTCCTTAAATTCATAATACATCGTGTTCTGACCTTCCTCATAGCTTATGCGAGATATCTGCCAGCAACCTTCAGCTATATGCACCTTCACATCGTCCAGCGTCACTATGTAGTAAGTTCTTTTGCCCTGGGTGTAGCTACCTTTGTATCTCAGGTCTGTCTCCTGTTTCTTTCTGCGTTTTTTCTGCAGTTCCTTAACTTTGTCTCTCACCTTCTCATAGAATTTGTCATATACATTGGCACTCATCATACCGTCATGCTTCAGGAACGACGCCTTCTGCTTCTCCGTCAGTTCCTGCTTCATCTCCACCATCCTGGCATCTGATGTCTTTATCTTTCCATTGTTGTATACCACATCCTCTGCCATCGTAATGCCAAAATGCTTATGTTCCCTTAGTGCGTCCACTATAGGTCCGTAGCCCGCCAGCCTTGCTGCAAACGTTATGGTACGTCTGTGAGGAAACTTCTGTAGATCCATATCCTTCTCCAACTGACAGGTCACCGTGTATCTCAACGTCCTGACGCGTGCCTTCAGCGGTTTGGCATTCGCCAGTACCTGCTTCAGCAGATACTCCTCAAACGTCATGCCATTAGCCAACACCACCGTTTCAGGCAGGTCCATCGTCACGGCTATATCCTCATCCTCCTGTGCCCGAAGACTTACAGACACAAGCATCATCAGCATTATCGTATGTAATAATCTCATCATAGCAAGGTCAGAGGTACTCGGCAACCATATCGGCGACGCGTTCGCCATCGACACCGGCAGAGACGATGCCACCTGCATAACCCGCACCCTCACCAGCAGGGAAGAGGCCTGAAACGGTGACATGCTGGAGGGTATCGCTGTCACGAAGGATGCGAACAGGAGCGGAGGTGCGTGTCTCAACACCTATCATCAGAGCTTCATTGGTGAGGAAACCGTGACGCTGTTTGCCAAAGTAACGGAAACCTTCCTGCAGGCGATGGGCGATATCCTTAGGCAACCAGAAATGTAGTGGCGAACTGACAACGCCTGGGGTGTATGTGGTCTTAGGCAGGTCGTAGCTGAGGCGTCCATTGACGAAGTCCGCCATTCGCTGTGCTGGTGCGGTCTGTCCCTTGCCTCCGTTCTGCAAACCCTGTTGCCAGCACTGACGCTCCAGCTCCTCCTGAAAATGCATAACCGCAAGGTTAGGGTTATCGTTAAGGTTAGGGTTAACATCCTCCGGACGTATCTCCACCACCATCCCCGAATTGCTCCACTGACCTCCACGATTGGAGGGCGACATGCCATTGACAACTATCTGTTCCTGACCTGTGGCAGCAGGTACTACGAAACCGCCCGGACACATGCAGAAGGAATAGACGCCACGACCATCCACCTGAGTTACAAAGGAGTACTCTGCGGCAGGCAGGTATTGTCCCCTACCCTGTCTGTTATGGTACTGTATCTGGTCAATGAGGTGCGCAGGATGCTCCAGACGAACTCCGACAGCTATGCCCTTAGCTTCTATCTCGATGCCCGCAGCGGCAAGGTAACGGTAAACATCTCGAGCAGAATGGCCTGTGGCGAGGATGACACTTTCACCAAAAATCTCCCGTCTCTCGCCCTTCACCTCTACACACACTCCTCTTACCTCTCTCCTCTCCGCTCCAGCTCTGCTGGCTTGCAAGGCAATACCTCTCACATCTATGAGAATTTCCGTCATCTTCGTCTCGAAGTGCACCTCTCCGCCACTCTTGATAATCTGCTCGCGCATGGCCTCTATGACAGCAGGGAGTTTGTCGGTACCTATATGGGGATGGGCATCGGAGAGGATGCTGGTAGAGGCTCCAAACTGACAGAATACGTTGAGTATCTTTTCCACGCTGCCACGCTTCTTCGAACGGGTGTAAAGTTTGCCATCAGAATAGGCTCCAGCACCACCTTCACCAAAACTATAATTCGACTCATTATCAACACGTTGTTGCGACTTGATAAGCGCCAAATCTTTCTTCCTGTCACGCACATTTTTGCCTCTCTCGATAACGATAGGTTTGAGTCCTCGCTCTATCAGGCGAAGGGCGGCAAAGAGTCCGCAAGGACCCTCGCCCACGACTATCACACGTTTGCCTTTCGAGACATCGGGATACTCCGTTTTCTGATACGCATCATCGGTGGGCAGTTCGTTGATATAGAGCCTCAGAGTGAGATTTACCATCACCTGCCGCTGGCGTGCATCGATACTCTTCTTGAGCACACGGACATGCTTGATAGTGCGACGGTCTATGCCCGCCTCCCGACTGACGTATTCTGCTATGTTTTGTTCAGAGTATGCCACCTGTGGCACTACCCTGACCTGCATTTCCTTTATCATAACAGGTGCAAAATTACGAAAAAAAACGGGAACGGGAACTAAAACGTTAACTTTTCTGCAATAATTCCCTCGTGCGTACGTTATAATAATTAGTGAAAAAAGTAATGTCCATATTGCTCCTGCTGGTATCTGCCTATACCTATGCCCAAGACTTTGTACTGACGGGCAAGGTGGTGGACCAGGATCAGCATGCTGTAGAACTGGCATCTGTCAGTTGCCTGAGTCAGGGCAAGGTAACGATGACCAACCTCCGAGGCGAGTTCTCGCTGTCGCTGGCGAGCGCTGACTCCGTGGTGGTCAAATTCTCCATGATAGGCTACAAACCGAAGACACGCGTACTGCGTCGCCCTCGTGGCCGTCAGAACCTGCAGATAACTCTCTACGAGGACAATACCCTGCTGAAAGAGGTGACGGTGACGGAGAAGAGACGACAGACGGGCTCTACACAGGAACTGGACATCAAGGATATGGCTCAGGCCCCATCAGCATCGGGCAACGCCGTGGAGGAGATGATACAGCAACAGGCTGGTGTATCGACGCATAGCGAACTATCATCGCAGTACAACGTGAGAGGTGGTTCCTTTGACGAGAACTCAGTATATATCAACGACATAGAGGTATATCGTCCATTCCTCGTGCGCTCTGGCCAGCAGGAAGGTTTGTCTATCATCAACCCCTTCATGGTGGAGAAGATAGAATTCTCTACTGGTGGCTACGAAGCGAAGTACGGTGACAAGATGTCATCAGCTCTCGCCATCACATACCATCGTCCGCAAAAGACGGAGATGAGAATCGACGCCAGTCTGTTGGGTGGCGGCATATACTTCGGCTTTGGCAACAAGAAATTCTCATGGGCCAACAGCGTGCGCTACAAGCAGACGAAGGCACTGCTGAAGTCCTTTGACACTACGGGCGAATACGACCCACGGTTCATAGACTACCAGACCTACCTGTCATACACGCCAAACAAGCGTTGGCAAGTGGATTTCATAGGCAACATCTCACAGTCGAAGTACAACTTCTACCCAAAGGACCGCGAGACGACATTCGGTACGCAGGACAACGTGAAATCATTCAAGGTGTATTTCGACGGACAGGAGAAAGACCTCTTCCGTACCTACTTCGGAGCACTCACACTGAAGCGCAACCTGACAAACAGGACATCGGTATCGCTCATCGGGTCGGCATTCCACACCAACGAACGTGAGACCTACGACATCAGCGGTGAGTACTGGCTGACACAGACGGAGACACAGTCCAGCCTAGGCGTGGGTAAGTATATAGAATACGCACGCAACTACCTGACGGCTGACGTGGGCAGCCTGAAACTGATGCTTGACCACAAGTCACGCCATCACACCGTACAGGCTGGTATAACCATGAAATGGGAGAAGGTGGAGGAGAAGTCACACGAATACGAGATGCGCGACTCAGCCAACTACATCATGCCACACACTGGCAAAGACCTCAGGATGATATACACTCTCTCTGCAAACAACAAACTGGATGCACGACGCACGGAGTTCTACATACAGGACTCATGGCGATTCACCTCTGGCGGGCAGTTGCTCGATGATGGCACTGTGGATGAGAGCACGCTGACTCACTACACCCTGAACTACGGCCTGAGATTCTCACACTGGAGTTTCAATAAGGAGAGCATCCTCTCGCCACGCGTCAGTCTGGCTATCGTGCCCGCATTCAATAATAATATGACATTCCGTCTGGCTACGGGTTTGTACTATCAGGCACCGTTCTTCAAGGAGCTCAAGGACACAACCACCATAGCAGGCGTGACATACGCAAGACTCAACAACAAGATAAAGTCACAACAGAGCATACACTTCATCGCTGGCTTCGACTACCGATTCAAGCACGGCGACCGCCCGTTCAAGTTTACCGCAGAGGCATACTACAAACTCCTCAACAACCTCATCCCATACAGCGTCAACAACGTGAAGATTACCTATAACGGAACTAATGAGGCATCAGGGCACATTGCTGGTATTGACCTCAAACTGTATGGCGAGTTTGTGCCTGGCACCGACTCCTGGATAACCTTCTCGCTGATGAGCGCCAAGATGAAATATCGCGGACAGAGCATCCCTCTGCCTACAGACCAGCGATATGCCATCAACCTCTTCTTCACCGACTATTTCCCTGGCACCGACCGTTGGCGCATGGCGCTCAAGATAGCGTATGCCGACGGATTGCCATTCGGTCCTCCTCATAAGGACAATGCACGCCAGACATTCCGTGCCCCAGCATACCAGCGTGTGGATATCGGTATGAGTTTCCGTGCATATAAGAGAGAGAATCAGGAGACAAAGCGTTTCTGCCTTAAGAATCTATGGGTGGGCGTGGACTGCCTCAACCTCTTCGACCACAGCAACGTCAACTCCTATTACTGGATTACCGACGTGACAAATCATCAGTATGCTGTGCCTAACTACCTCACAGGCAGACAACTGAATGCCCGTGTATCACTCGACTTCTAAAAAAATATTAATCAAAAAAATACAGAATATGGAACTCGAAAACAAAGTACTCAGTAAGGAAATTCTCTACACACTGTACGAGACAGGAGAGACTATCGGTACTGCAGAGTCATGCACCAGCGGCAGGATAGCCGAGGTGCTCACCTCAGTACCTGGTGCTTCGGCTTATTATAAGGGTGGCACCATCTGCTACTCCGACGAGGCTAAGACCAATGTGCTGGGCATCGATGCAGACCTGATAGCAGAGAAGAATGCAGTATCAGAAGAGGTAGCAATAGAGATGGTCAAGGGCGCATGTCGCATCTTCAAGTCCAACTACGCCATCGCCAGCACAGGATTCGCTGGTCCTGGCGCTGATGCAGGCATACCAGTAGGTACTATATGGCTGGCTTGTGGCACACCTGATGACATACGCACCATGAAACTGGAAGGCGACGAGGGTCGCGAGGAGAATCTCAAGAATGCTACACACAAGGCACTGCAGTTCTTTGTGCAATTCCTCAAAGAGATACATCCCGACCCAACAGACATGGACTCTGTGCCAAAGCCTGAGGCGAAGTAAAGAAAAAGCCGAGCAACATTGCTCGGCTTTCTTTATACCCTATACTCTATACTTTATACTCTATACTACTTCTGCCTCTTATAGACGAAAATACCTTTTTGACTCTCTATCGTCAGGGAGTCAGGCCCTACGTACAGCACATCGAAGGTATCGCGGTTAAGCACCAGATTACAGTTGACCATAGACCACTGGGTGTATGGATTGCTCTCCATATTCTTGGTGGAGATGACGGTGCCATCCTCTATAATCTCGAAATTGCGGTCCAGAGCAGTCCACTTGCCACAGAGACTGGTGATATTTACCACTTTCTGCACCTCCTGTTCGCCCTTGCCGTTGCTGGTGAGCACGGCTGTAATGCGGTCGCCGCTGAAGAGACCACCCTGTACATTGGCCTCCACATCTACGTTGTATTGATAGGTCTGCTGCTTACCATTCTCGTCCACCAGTTCCAGAGTGTGCATAGTGGTACCCTTGCCCACCGTACCATAAAGTGCGCTATCCACTACTGCCACTTCACCGCTGAGTGAATCTACACCTGTGGTGTCCTCTGCTGTCTTCTTACCCGTGCAGGCTGTCAGTAACCCTAACGTTAACCCTAACAATAACTTCAGATTCTTCATTTTTAATCTTTAACCTTTAATTTCCTTCGCCTCATCCCACAGAGCATCCATCTCAGCGAGCGAGAGGTCTTTGAGTTCCCTACCCTTCTCCTTGGCTTTCTGCTCCACGTAGTTGAAACGCGTGATAAACTTACGATTGGTATGCTCGAGTGCCGTATCGGGATTGATGTGATACAGGCGGGCGGCATTGACGATGGCGAATATCACATCACCCAGTTCCTGTTCGGACTTCTCCTTGTCACCACGCTCCAGTTCGGTTTTGAGTTCGCCTATCTCTTCATACACTTTCTCCCAGACATCCTCGCGCTTCTCCCAGTCAAAACCCACATTGCTGGCCTTGTCCTGTATGCGATAGGCCTTGATGAGTGATGGCAGCGAACGAGGCACTCCGGAGAGAACGGTCTTGTTAGCGTTTTTCTCCTTCTGCTTCACGCGCTCCCACAGCTGACTCACCTCCTCGGAGTTGGCACATTCGGGTTTAACAAATTCGCCCTTCTCGTTGGTGTAGCCATAGATATGCGGATGGCGGAAGATGAGTTTGTCAGCCTCTTTCCGGAGCACGTCACCCATATCGAAGAGCCCTTGCTCTCTGCCTATCATGGCATAGAATACGAGGTGCTCCATCACGTCACCCATTTCCTTCTGTATCTCCACCGGGTCGCCATCCATGATGGCATCGCAGAGTTCGAAGGCTTCCTCTATGGTATGAGGTCTGAGCGATTCATTGGTCTGCTTGTGATCCCATGGACACTTCTCGCGCAGTTCATCCTGCACGTCGAGCAACCTCGAGAAGGCTTCCAGTATTTCCTCGCGTGTATTCACTACTTCACAATACCCTTCTCCAGATACTCAGCCAGGTTGGTGCGCACCTTCTCAGCAGCACCCTCTGATGCTACCTTTGCCATATCGCTCTGCACCATAATCTTGACGAGTTGCTCGAAGGTGGTCTTTGACGGATTCCAGCCCAACTGGTTCTTTGCCTTCGTAGGGTCACCCCAGAGGTTTACCACGTCGGTAGGACGGTAGAAATCCTCTGACACCTCCACGAGAGTCTTGCCTACGAGGTTGAGAGCAGCCAGATGAGGATTCTTCTCTGTATCCACAGCTATGCAGATACCCTTCTCGTTGATGTCCTCACCCTCAAACTTCAGTTCTATGCCTGCCTCCTTGAATGCTGCATAAGTAAACTCGCGCACTGAGTGCTGAACACCTGTTGCTATCACGAAGTCTTCTGGAGTCTTGTTCTGCAGTATCAGCCACATACACTCCACATAGTCCTTTGCGTAACCCCAGTCACGCAGAGACGACAGGTTGCCGAGGAACAGCTTCTCCTGCTTGCCCTGTGCTATACGGGCTGCAGCGAGTGTTATCTTACGTGTTACGAAGGTCTCGCCTCGACGCTCGCTCTCGTGGTTGAAGAGGATACCTGAGCAGCAGAACATATCGTATGCCTCACGATACTCCTTCACAATCCAGAAACCGTAGAGTTTTGCCACAGCATATGGAGAGTATGGGTGGAACGGTGTTTTCTCGTTCTGTGGCACCTCCTCTACCTTACCGTAGAGCTCTGAGGTGGAAGCCTGGTATATCTTGCAGGTCTTCTCAAGGTGGTTGGTGCGCACTGCCTCTAGGACACGAAGCACGCCTGTTGCGTCAACGTCGGCTGTAAACTCTGGTGCGTCGAATGACACCTGAACGTGGCTCTGTGCTGCTAAGTTATATATCTCCGTAGGTTGTACCATACCCACCAGCTTCACCAGCGACATTGAGTCGGTGAGGTCTGCATAGTGCAGGTGGAAGTTTGGTGTACCCTCCAGATGAGCGATACGCTCACGGAAGTCCACTGATGAACGGCGGATGATGCCGTGTACTTCGTAACCCTTCTCCAGAAGGAACTCTGACAGGTAACTGCCGTCCTGTCCAGTAACACCTGTGATAAGTGCGATGTTCTTTGCCATTATTGTAATGATTTTTTATACCAATCAAACAGTTTCTGCACACCCTCCTCTATCTCTATCTTGTGAGTCCATCCCAGACGGTGGAGCTTGTCCACAGAGATAAGTTTGCGCATGGTGCCATCAGGCTTAGAGGCATCGAAGAACACCTCGCCCTCGAAACCCACTGCCTTGACCACCAACTCTGAGAGTTCGCGGATAGTGAGTTCCTTGCCAGTGCCCACATTGATGTGACAGTTGCGTATCTCGCCCAGAGATGGTATAGCACCACCACGGCCCGCAGAGTGGTTGCGGTCCACCTGTCCGTCAGCCTTGGCGCCATAGTGCACGCTGGAGTACTTCTCTATTCCGATGATGTCCTTGAAGTCCACGTTCAGGAGACAGTGAACCGATGCATCAGCCATATCCTCCGACCACAGAAACTCTCTCAGCGGAGTACCCGTACCCCACAGAGTCACCTTGTTATTCTCTATGCCGTACTTAGCCAGCACCTTCTCTATCTCTTCGTGAGACGCCTTGCCATCGACACCCTCCACCGGGCGCTTGTCCATGTCCGTCTGTATTACATCCCAGTTCTGGTCATGCAAGAGCTTAGCCAGATATATCTTGCGCATCATGGCAGGCATGACGTGCGAGTTCTCCAGATGGAAATTGTCGTTAGGGCCATAGAGGTTGGTAGGCATCACGGCGATGTAGTTGGTACCATACTGCAGGTTGTAAGACTCACACATCTTCAGACCAGCTATCTTGGCTATGGCATACTCCTCATTGGTATATTCCAGCGGCGATGTCAACAGGCAATCCTCAGACATAGGCTGTGGCGCATTCTTCGGGTAGATACACGTACTACCGAGGAAGAGCAACTTCTGCACCCCATGAGCATAAGCCTCACTGATGACATTACACTGTATCTTCATATTCATCATCATGAAGTCAGCCCTGTACAGCGAGTTTGCCATGATGCCACCCACGAAGGCAGCAGCAAGCACCACAGCATCGGGGCGCTCCTCATCAAAGAAACTGCGCACTGCCAACTGGTCCGTCAGGTCGAGCTCCTTATGAGTCCTGCCCACCAGATTTTCATAACCGCGAGACTTCAGGTTATTCCATATAGCAGAACCCACCAATCCGCGGTGCCCTGCTACATATATCTTACAATTTTTATCCAGCATTGTCTTATTTTTACTAATTACGGTACAAAGTTACAACTTTTTTTTGTATCTTTGCCCCATAATCATCATTTTTATTTATTAACCTCTTAAAAAATTATGCATTATGAAGAAGTACGTATGTGAAGTTTGTGGCTACGAGTATGACCCCGCAGTAGGCGACCCAGAGAACGGCATCGAGCCAGGTACAGCATTTGAGGACCTCCCAGAGGATTGGGTTTGTCCACTATGCTCTGTAGGCAAAGACCAGTTTGCTGAAGCATAAGAAAAGGCAACCAATCAAACGACATAAAAGGAGAAATCCCTTGCAAGCCGTAGTTTGCAAGGGATTTTTATCAGCGGAGAGAGGAAATCTCCCAATACCCCCTTAAAATACAAGGTTTTACATTTGTAGCTGAAAATCAACGGCTTAGACTAATAATAGATTTAATAAAATATAACAAAATATATTTGCTTATATCGAAAAGTGTGCGTAAAATTAATAGAGGACTAAATGATTAGATTAATATGGCTGTAAACTTTTATCTGGAAAAGAGACTGAGCAAACAGGGCGAGGCTCCTATTAGGTGTTCTATTACGATACAAGGCAAACGTCTGGTGACGACAACTGGCTATAGCATATCTCCAGAGTTTTGGAATGTAGATGGTCAGAAGGTGTTGCTTTCTGCATCAGTAAGGAAGAAGGAGAATGTTATCGCTGTGACCAACGTGCATATTGGTTCGCTGGGCGACATTCTGACTATGCCCATAGACATTGCCCCCGAGCTGCAAATAACCCAGGAAGAGTTATTGGATGCAATTCTTGGAACTATGTCACATGGCGGATTTGACGAAGCGGAGCAGACTGACTTTTGGAACGAAATGACAAACCTGCAGAAAGCGAAGATTTTAAGATAAGGAGATAATGAGCTACTGCTGGTTATCCTACCTACAATGGCAGTATATTGCTGTACAAAGGAGAAGTAAGACCTTTCACCACAAACCTTACTGTCACTCCATCTGATTTATATAACTGAGTAGATTTACTACCATCTTACAGACTTTTATTGTGACTATTCACATTTTTAGTCTGTTTCTTGTAAAGTTTGCTTTTAATAGAATATTCCACCCACAAGGGTAAGGTATTCTGGTATAAAATCTCCACTACTCCACTTGATTTCCAATCCCAGCAATTCTTTCGCAGTTTTACTGATGTCAAAGCCGAAGGCTTCAAGTGATGGGCGTACCCTATCATATCTTTTTATTACTTCAAGAGGGTCATAGTCAAATGGTGGACAACCGTAACGACAACCATAGTTCCTACACTGCTGACAGAACTTTATGAAGTAGTCGGCATTGTGAAATCCCTCAATATACTCTCGGGCATTTACCTCTGTATCATATCTTTCGGTTGCGTAGGAGTAGTCCATCAGGTAATCTTTTTATATGATAACCGCTGTGCCGCTGGTAGCAACCATTAGCATAGAATTCCCTTTGCCAATAGTTTCGTAGTCTATATCTATACCAACGATAGCATTAGCTCCCAGTTCCTGGGCACGTTCCATCATTTCCTGCATTGAGGTGTCTTTCGCCTCGCGGAGCACTTTCTCATAACTGCCTGAGCGACCTCCGATAACGTCACGTATTCCTGCAAAGAAATCCTTGACGAAGTTGGCACCGATAATTGTTTCACCTGTCACCACTCCCTTATATTCGCGGATAGTGTGACCTTCAATCTGTGGGGTTGTTGATAATATCATAATAGTTCTTGTTTTATATTTTGCTTATTACTTTTGCAGGCAAACATATATAAAAGTTCATCTGATAAAATTCATTCCTTGCCAAGGCTCGCGCTCTGGATAGTCGGGATTGCCGTTGGCATGAATCTTCTTCAGCAGCCAAGCCATGTTGTCGGCAAGAGTGCGCATGGTCTGCATACCTTCCGTGTCTTGTGAAGCCTCACCTGGTGTACGGCCATAGGCTATGTTCCAGTATTGGGAAGTGACCACAGGCATGTTCATCATCTCAAATATCATATTCATAGTCTGATAGGCTGCAGTGGCACCTCCGCGACGACAGATTGCCACAGCGGCGGCTGGCTTGTTCTGAACTTTGGCACCTGAGAAGAAAGCACGTTGCAGCACAGCCAGTACGGCACCATTGGGCTGACCATAATAGACTGGCGAGCCTACGATGAGTGCATCGGCTTCGTTGAGCTTTTCTACTATTCGGTTGCAAACGTCATCATCAAAGACGCAGCGCCCTAACTGCTTGGTCTGGCATTGTCCGCAGGCTATGCAGCCACGAACGGGCTTGTTGCCTAACTGCATGATTTCAGCCTCTACCCCATTCTTCTCCAGTTGCCCCGCAATCTGAGAGAGAGCTGTAAATGTATTGCCACTCTTATTAGCACTTCCATTTAATAGTAATACCTTCATTTCTTACAGATTTAGTTTGAATTTTTATGTAACCTCCCTGCGAAGGTAAGTATTTTTTCTTGAATAGTCAAAGTCTTTTCTTTACCTTTGCGGGGAAGTTTTATTTTTCTATGAGTATATGATTGAAATAGGATTAAGTTATAGTGTCAGTTCGTTAAATTGGAATTTACTTCAATAAACCATATAAGAATATATCGTAAATAATGCCTCCTTTAATCACCGCTTTGCGCATGACTCCTTCTTGTATAAAACCATTCTTTAGTAAAATGTGCTGAGATGCGAAATTGGGATGAAAGACATTTGCTGTAATTCGATTGAGACCAAGTTCCTTTATTGCAATCTCACACACTTGTCCCACAGCCTGGCTCATCAGGCCACGATTCCAATAGTCTTTCAATAACATGTAACCTAATTCGCCGTCAAGCCTGTATATATCTGCTTTTCGTTCAACGGAAACACTACCAACAATCTTCCCATCTACGACCATTGCGCGAAAAGTTCCGTCAATGCC
>CAJODK010000018.1 GCA_905233245.1 uncultured Prevotella sp.
AATCAACCGAAGGCCAAGAAAAAAGTTAAACTTTTCTACACCTACGGTTGAGTTTTTCAAATTATTGTTGTAAATTTGCACTTGCTACTGGAATCTAGCCCGAAAGCGTGTTACGTAAATTACGGTCGGCCTTCGGGGGTGAATGTTCCAGTGCGTAGCGTTATCGACGCTTGCGTCCGAATCTGCGGTATAGTTTCCACCCCAGCAGGAGACCGTCGATTACGGCTGTTGATGAAGAGAGCATCGATAGTGCCCTGTGTGTGGGCGAGAGTGACTCTCGGAGCGTCTGCGGTTCCTTATGGAACAGGTTGTTCCACAGTTTGCGCATCTCCTTCTCTTTAGCGTTCATCTCGCTCTTTACAGAGGCTCTTTGTTCGTTGAGTGTCTTTAGTGATTCTATCATACCTCTTCTTTATTCATTTCTTCGGCAAAAATGCTCATGAGGAAGTGTACCAGCGGTTTTTCTATCAGGGCATGGCGTGCGCTGTACACGGCTATAAATAATAGTATGTACACGACTCCGATGCATGTGAATCCCAGTATGGTGCTTCCCATAGCCTTGCCGAGTAGTACTGCCAGTGCTATGGAGAAGAATATCAGCGCCAGGGTGAAGATGGCTGACAGCACCACCACGAGTATCAGTGCTGTGATGATGCGTACTATCTTGTCCACGGAGGAGAGTTTGGTGTATTTCACCCTGAGGTCAAACCATTGCTTGGCCTCCTCCGCGAATTGCGCTATATATTCTATGTTCTGATCGTTTGAGAACACTTTCTTATGCCTCCGCTACTTCTTCTACCAGTTCCTCTACCTGCTTCTTGGAGAGGGTGATGTTATGCTTATCGCAAAACTCCTTGATGGTGTCCTGCACCTTATATTTGTCCATCAGTTCCTTTACTGAGTTCTGAAGTTTGGCACGTGTGTCCTCTCCCTTTTCAGGAGCGAGCAGTAGAGCTGCTGTAGCACCTGCAACGGCACCACCTACGATAGCTGCAAAATAACCTAATGCTTTCATAATGATAAATTTTGTTTAGTTGGTTAATAGATAGGTTGTTTTTGTTTGTTTGTGTAACTATTTGCAAATGTAGTAAAAATATCGGTTAAAGGGATAATTTTTTATGTTAAAAAAAACAAAGAGGGTATAAAGTTTCAACTTTCGCCCCTATTCTTTCAACTTTTATTATTAACTTTGTGGCATTAAAAAGCAGAAATACTTATAAACCATTAATATCAAAAGTTACATTATGAGAAAGTATCTGATTATCGCAGCCTGTGTATGTACGGGCATCGCATTCACCAGTTGTGGTTCTTCTAAGGAGAGTGCTTACCGCAAGGCTTATGAGAAGGCTAAGGCTCAGGAGCAGTCACAGCAGCCAGTTCAGCAGCAGGTGGTTCAGCAGCCTGTTCAGCAGGCTCCTGTAGTGACTCCGCTCGTAGAGGCTCCCGCTCAGCAGCAGCAGGCTCAGGTGGGCAATGTGGCAGTTCGCTCTGAGAGAGTCAGCGTAGTCAACGGTGCAGGTCTGAAGGCTTACTCTGTAGTGGTAGGTTCTTTCGGCGTGCAGGCTAACGCTCTGGGTCTGCAGAACACTCTGAAGAATGCTGGTTACAGTGCACAGGTGGCATTCAATCAGGAACGCAATATGTATCGCGTTATCGTGGCTACATTCGACACTCGCGATGCTGCCGTACAGTGCAAGCAGTCTCTGCTCGGCACATACCCTGATGCTTGGTTGCTCATGCAGCAATAAGACAGCATGGGGCGAATACTCGCTATAGATTATGGTAAGAAGCGCACTGGGCTCGCTGTGACAGACGTGTTGCAGATAGTGCCCGGTGCGCTTGATACTGTGGATACCAAGGACCTCATGGCGTATCTCGACAGGTACGTAAGTCAGGAGCAGGTGGAGCGCGTGGTGATAGGCGAACCGCGTCAGCCCAATGGCCTGCCGTCGGAGAATATGCAGCGCGTGCAGCAGTTTGAGGCGCAGTGGCGCAAGCGTCACCCCGAGATTCCCATCGAGGGTTATGATGAGCGCTTCACCTCTGTCATGGCTCACCAGACCATGCTCGACGCCGGGCTCCGCAAGAAGGCTCGTCAGGATAAGGCTCTCGTGGACCGTATCTCAGCGACGATTATCCTGCAAGATTATTTGAAAAGAAGATGAAACTACCAATTTATACATACGGGCAACCCGTGCTTAGGAAGGTTGCCGAAGATATTGACAAGGACTATCCCGAACTCCAGACGCTCGTGCAGAATATGTGGGAGACGCTTGCTGAGAGTGAGGGCATTGGTCTCGCTGCGCCACAGATAGGCCTGCCTATCCGCGTGGTGGTGATAGACCTCGACCTGCTCAAGGAAGACCTGCCTGAGTACGAGGGATACAGGAAGGTGTTCTATAATGCGCATATCGTGGAGTACGACAATAGTCAGACGGACTCCTCACAGGAGGGCTGTCTCTCCCTGCCGGGCATCCGCGAGACGGTAGTGCGCCCTAAGCGCATCCGCGTCAGGTATATGGACGAGCAGTTCGTGGAGCACGACGAGTGGGTAGAGGGCTACCTGGCTCGCGTCATGCAGCATGAGTTTGACCATCTGGAGGGCCAGATGTTTGTTGACAAGGTCTCTCCTCTGCGCAAGCAGCTCATCAAGTCCAAACTCCGTGCTCTCCTGCAGGGCCGCTTCCGCACCGGGTACAGGGTGAAGGCTCCTAAGAGGTGAGAGGTAAGAGGTAAGAGAAATGAAGAGTGCTTTGAGAATACTTTGTTTTATAGGAGTGATGATTCTTCACTCTTCACTCTTCATTCACCATTTGAGAGCCCAGTACAACGTCAACCGCCTGCTGACCAGCGGGCGGATTGCTTTGCATTATGAGGACTACGTGCTGTCGATACAGTACTTCAATCAGGCCATCAGTCAGAAGCCGTATCTTTGGGAACCCTGGGAACTGCGTGCCATCGCCAAGTACTACCTGGACGACTGGCAGGGGGCTGCAGAGGATGCTTCGCAGGCCATTTCGCTCAATCCCTATATCACCAATCTCTACGACCTGCGCGGCATCACCTACATCCGCCAGAAGGATTACGACCGTGCCATCGCCGACTACGGCAAGGCGATAGCCCTGGACCCCGACAACCGCGGCTACTGGTCTAACCGCGCTGCCTGCTATATCGAGAAACACAGCTATGATACCGCCCACCAGCAACTTGACATCATCATCGGCAAGTGGAAGAACTACGCCCAGCCGTACCTTATGAAGTCTGAGGTCTTTCTCTTGCAGAAGGACACCACCGAGGCACTCACATGGATAGACCGCACGCTCGGTGTGGAGTCGTATAATGCCGAGGCGTGGCGCATGAAGGGCTATATCTCCCTGCAGAGGGAGCAATGGCGCACGGCAGATACCTGCCTTACCAAGTCGCTTCACTATAAGCCCAAGGATGTAAACTGCTACATCAACCGTGCCGTAGCGCGCCTCCGCCTCAACAACCTGCGTGGCGCTATGGCCGACTACGATACCGCCCTGGAGCACGACCCCAACAATTTCCTTGCCCACTACAACCGAGGTATCCTGCGCCAGCAGGTGGGTGATGACAACCGTGCCATCGAGGACTTCAACTACGTTCTCTCCCTCGAGCCCGGCAATATCATGGCGCTCTTCAATCGCGCCACGCTCCTTGACCGCACCGGCGACCTGCGTGGTGCCATCCGCGACTACAGCATCGTCATCAGGCAGTTTCCCAACTTTTGGACTGGCCTGCACTACCGCGCTGCCTGCTACCGTCGCCTTGGCATGACGGCGAAGGCGGAGCAGGACGAGTTTCGCATCATGAAGGCGCAGATGAACAAGCACATGGGCATACAGAATCGCTGGAGCAAGGCAAAACTCAGCGCCATGCGCAAACTCAGCGATATAGACCCCGAGAAGTACAACCAGATAGTGGTGGACGACGAGCAGCAGAAGGAGCACGAGTACGACAGCGCCTACCGCGGCAAGGTGCAGAACCGCGCCACCGCCGATGCCTTCCAGCCCTACGTGGCTCTCACCATGTCCAGCAGCCAGCGTGACAATGTCTCCACATACATCCCCTACGAGCAGCATGCCTCGCAGTTGCTGGAGCAGATGCACTCCCTCTTCCGTGGAAACGACCTGCTGAGCATGCGTCTGGGCAACGTCAGCGAGGCTAACGGCACGGAGACCTTTGCCGCCATCGACTCCCTGACCTCCATGATATCCCATGCGCGCTCTACCGACAAGGCGCTGACCTACACCATGATGAGGGCTGTGGCTCACTCCTCGGCGCTCAACTATCAGGATGCCATCACCGACCTCAATACCGTACTGGCGGACAAGCCCGACGACTTCGTAGCCCTCTGGCAACTCACCATCTGCAAGGCCATGATGGCGGAGTATGAGAAGCACACCACACCTAAGGAGGCCGAACTGCGGAATTTTGACGTGCAGGAGAGTTTCGAGCGCCTGCTCAGGATGTCGCCTGACAATCCCATGATACTCTACTGCTACGGCACCTACAACGCCCGCAACGGCCGCTACGAGGAGGCCATCAAGCAGTTTACGCGCGTCATCCAGCAGTCCTCGCGCATGCCTTACGCGTATTATAACAGAGGTCTGGCGTACCTCAAGTCTGGCCACCCTCTGGAGGCGCGTCGCGACTTCTCCAAGTCGGGCGAACTGGGACTGTATGGTGCCTACAATCTTATGAAAAAGTAAGCCTTGTAATTAAAAATAAGTAATTACAAAAGATTATTTTTGTTAATATTGTGCTAATCTAAAAAAAACTTTCAACTTTCATCTTTCTACTTTCAACTATTATCCTTACCTTTGCACCCGATGAAACGTTCGACGATTTGGATAATAGCCATTGTGATGGGACTCTCCTTTGTAGTCCTGCTCGCTCTGCAAATCTCCTACATCGAGGAGATGGCCAAGATGAAGCGTGAGCAGTTTGAGGAGTCCGTGCGCCGCTCGCTGTACATGGCGGCTCACAATATGGAGTTGAACGAGACGCTGCACTACCTGGAGAAGAATGTGAAGGACACCGAGGGCAAGGCCTTGGTGAATGACTCGCTGACCGTCAACAACGGGCTGCAGGGTGGGGTACAGAAGTCGCACCAGTACTCCGTAGTGGGTGACGACGGCACGATATACTCCTCATTCCAGCTGCAGACCGTCTCCCTCTCCCCGCGAAAAGTGTCCAGCGGCCTGATGGTGAAGCGCGACCGCGAGGCTATCGCAGAGGCGCAGAAGACCATGCAGGAGGCCGTGCGCAACCGCTACATCTACCAGCGCTCGCTGCTCGACGAGGTGGTCTATAGCATCCTCTATACGGCGAGCGACAAACCGCTGAAGGAACGTGTCAACTTCCGCCAGTTGGATCAGGATATCCGCACCGAACTCCTCCACAACGGCATCGACATCCCTTACCACTTCAAGGTGACCACCTATGACGGCACGGAGGTGTACCGTTGTCCTGACTATACCGACGAGGGCAGCGAGTACAGCTACTCCATACAGCTCTTCCGCAACGACCCGCAGGCTAAGACGGGCACCGTGACGGTACATTTCCCCGACATCGACTCCTACATCTTCTCCAGCATCAGGTATGTCATCCCTGCGCTGATATTCACGGGCGTGCTGATGATTACGTTCATCTTCACCGTAGTAGTCATCTTCCGCCAGAAGAAGGTGTCAGAGATGCGCAACGACTTCGTCAACAATATGACCCACGAGCTCAAGACGCCTATCGCCAGTATCTCGCTGGCCTCGCAGATGCTCAACGACAAGAGCATCACCAAGTCGGAGTCCATGCTGGAGCACCTGGGCGGCGTCATCAACGACGAGAGCAAGCGCCTGCGCTTCCTCGTGGAGAAGGTGCTGCAGATGTCCATGTTCGACCGCAGGAAGAACGTCTTCAAGATGAAGGAGGCGGACATCAACGAGATGGTGGACAATATCGCCAACTCCTTCTCCCTGCGCGTAGAGCATACGGGCGGCAAGATATACACCCAGGTGGAGGCGGTGGAGAGCACTATCTACGTGGAGGAGACCCACTTCAGCAACGTCATCTTCAATCTTCTGGACAATGCCGTGAAGTATAGCAAGCCAGACCAGCCGCTCAATATATACCTGCGCACCTGGAACGAGGGCGACCGCGTCTTCCTCTCCATCCGCGATACGGGCGTGGGCATCAAGAAGGAGAACCTGAAGAAGATATTCGAGCAGTTCTACCGCGTGCACACGGGCAACCGCCACGACGTCAAGGGCTTCGGCCTCGGTCTGGCATACGTCAAGAAGGTCATCGACCTGCACAAGGGCACCATCTCCGTGGATTCGGAGTTTGGCAAGGGCACGACGTTTACGATTAGTATTGAATATATTAAGGAGTAAGAGAGGAGGTAAAGAGGAGTGAAAGGGACGATACTCTAGACCTCACCGATAGGCAATATTAAGTGATAGATAATATAAATAAATAATAATGTTAAACATGGGAGTAATTTAGGAAGTTAGAAAGGCAGTTAAAAAGGATACAGGTAATGTCCCTGTACCTCCTCTTTACCTCCTCTTTACCTCCCTTCTACCTCCCCCTAAAACTAAAAAACAATGGAAGAAAATCTGAAAATCCTTCTTTGTGAAGACGATGAGAATCTGGGCATGTTGCTTCGCGAGTACTTGCAGGCAAAGGGTTTCGACACCGACTTGTGCGCTGACGGCGAGGCAGGCTACCGCGCTTTCCTCAAGAGCCAGTACGACATCTGCGTCCTCGACGTCATGATGCCTAAGAAAGACGGTTTCCAGTTGGCTACCGAGATACGTCAGGCTAATGCCGACATACCTATCATCTTCCTCACCGCACGCCAGATGAAGGAAGACATCCTCGAGGGCTTCAAGATTGGCGCTGACGACTACATCACCAAGCCATTCTCCATGGAGGAGCTCGTATTCCGTATCGAGGCTATCCTGCGCCGCGTACGTGGCAAGAAGACCAAGGAGTCCACACAGTACCAGATTGGCAAGTTCCTATTCGACACCCAGAAGCAGCTGCTCTGCATCGGTGACAAGCAGACCAAGCTTACCACCAAGGAGAACGAACTCCTCTCTCTCCTCTGCTCACACTCCAACGAGATACTCCAGCGCGACTTCGCCCTGAAGACCATCTGGATAGACGACAACTACTTCAACGCCCGTTCTATGGACGTCTATATCACCAAGTTGCGCAAGCACCTGCGTGAGGACGAGAACATCGAGATTATCAACATCCACGGCAAGGGCTACAAGCTCATCATCCCAGAGGCAGAAGAGCAGTAAGCCATGCAGGTCATGATATTCGCAGCCGGCAAGGGGACGAGGCTCAAGCCTCTGACCGACGTGGTGCCAAAGTGCTTGGTACCCGTTGCCGACGTGCCCCTGCTGCAGAGAGTCTATCTCAAGGCCATCGAGGCGGGAGCTGACAGGGTGGTGGTCAATGTGCACCACCACGCTCTGCAGGTCATCAACTACTGCCAGCTGCTCCAGGCCCGCTACGGTACGGACATCATCAGCAGCGACGAGAGCGATGCTCTGCTCGAGACGGGTGGGGGAGTCAAGAAAGCCCGCCCGCACCTTACGGAGCCCGTCCTGATACACAATTGTGACATCCTCTCCAACTGCGACCTCCGCCGTTTCTACAGCGAGGCACAGGGTGCGGATGCCACTCTTCTCGTATCAGAGCGCAAGACCAGCCGCTACCTGATGTTTGACGCCGACATGCGCCTCGTGGGGTGGACCAACGTAGATACCGGAGAGGTCAAGACGCCCTATCAGCAGCTGCCTTCCGACGTCCGTCTGCTCGCCTTCGCCGGCATCCATGTCATGAGCCCCTCGATGTTTCCCCTGATGGATGAGTGGCCCTCGCGCTTCCCCATCATCGACTTCTATCTCCGCCACTGTGCCGAGATGCGCATTCAGGGCTACGTGCAGCCTGGCCTCCGCCTCCTCGACGTCGGCAAGCTCGATACTCTCGCTCAGGCAGAATCATTTACTATTTGACTATTTACACAATATGCAAAAGATAATCATATTAGACTTCGGCTCACAGACCACGCAGCTCATCGGCCGCAGGGTCAGAGAACTCAATACGTTCTGTGAAATCATGCCGTACAACAAATTTCCTCAGGACGACCCCGACGTCATCGGAGTCATACTGAGCGGTTCGCCGTACTCCGTCTATGAGGAGCGCGCCTTCAAGCTCGACTTCTCGCAGATACGCGGCAAGTACCCCATACTGGGCATCTGCTACGGCGCCCAACTCATGGCCTACACCTTCGGTGGCAACGTGGAGCCGGAAGGCACACGCGAATACGGCCGTGCCAACCTGGAATACATGGAGGAGGGCAACGCCCTCCTGAAGGGTTTCGCACCCAACTCACAGGTGTGGATGTCACACGGCGACACCATCACCCGCTTGCCCGAAGGCTTTCGCGCCATAGCTTCAACCTCTACTGTAAAGTTTGCAGCCTATCAGGCTGAGAATGAGAAGATTTGGGGTGTGCAGTATCACCCAGAAGTATTCCATTCCATAGACGGTACGCAGCTCCTCAAGAACTTCGTAGTCGATATCTGCGGAGGCAAGCAGGACTGGTCGCCAAACAGTTTCGTAGAGCAGACCGTCAAGGAGCTCCGCGAGCAGGTAGGCGACGACAAGGTCATCCTCGGACTCTCCGGCGGAGTGGATTCCAGCGTGGCTGCCGTGCTGCTCAATAAGGCCATCGGTCCCAACCTCACCTGCATCTTCGTCAACAATGGACTGCTGCGCAAGAACGAGTTCCAGGACGTGCTGCGCGACTACGAGTGCCTCGGCCTCAATGTCAGGGGCGTGGATGCCTCGGAGAAGTTCTACAGCGAACTCGCCGGCGTCTGCGAACCCGAGAAGAAGCGCAAGATAATCGGTGCCGGCTTCATCGACGTCTTCGAGGCAGAAGCCAAGAAAATTGAGGGCGCCAAATGGCTTGCCCAGGGCACTATCTATCCCGACCGCATCGAGTCGCTCAATATCACCGGCAAGGTCATCAAGAGCCACCACAACGTGGGCGGACTGCCCGAGAAGATGGGCCTCAAGCTCTGCGAGCCCCTCAAGTGGCTCTTCAAGGACGAGGTACGCCGCGTAGGCCGTTCGATGGGCATGCCCGAGCACCTCATCACACGCCACCCATTCCCAGGCCCAGGCCTCGCCGTACGCATCCTCGGTGACATCACACCGGAGAAGGTACGCGTACTGCAGGATGCCGACGACATCTTCATCCGTGGCCTGCGCGAATACAAGACCAAACTCTCCGGAGAGGAAGCACGCCGCGTGCTCGCTGCCGGAGTGCCAGCCGATATGAAGGATGGTGAGATAGAGGTGAGCCTCTACGACCAGATATGGCAGGCAGGCGCCATACTGCTCTCCGACGTCAAGTCAGTAGGCGTCATGGGCGATGAGCGCACCTACGAGAATCCCGTAGCCCTGCGCGCCGTCACCTCCTCCGACGCCATGACAGCCGACTGGGCACACCTGCCCTACGACTTCCTCGCCGATGTCTCCAACCGTATCATCCGTGAGGTCAAGGGCATCAACCGCGTCTGTTACGACGTCTCCTCCAAGCCACCAGCAACGATCGAGTGGGAGTGACCCCACCCCATAGAGCATATACACGAAGAGCGACCTTAACGGGTCGCTCTTCTTCTTACTCCATAGCGGCATAGCTCCCACCTGCGGAAGCTTAGCACCCAGACGCGAGTGCTAAGCCCCTACGGATGGCGGCTAAGTGAGTACAGGGGGTGGGGTGGCGTGTATGAGAAAAAGGGTGGAGTGGTGGGGGGAAATTCTATGTAAAGTATAAAATAATTCACTAATTCGAATGTAGATATCTTTTTTTATTTATCGATTTATTTTCGTGATACGTATAGAGTTTACCCCACCACTCCACCACTTTTTGATAATTTTTAGCTTGGCCTCCGTGGTATGCTGACAGTGCGATGGTGATGGAATTGAGTAACTAAAAGTGCTTTTTACTTGCATTATTCAAAACTTAATAGTACCTTTGCACTCAGTATGCCGATATTACTAAGACCGATAGCGACGAGGTTTTTCCTCTTTATGTATCTGCTGGGAATAGTCAGCAGCATAGTGACGGTGCCTAACTGGAAGGGCGCCCAGATGTACGTGAATGCTCCGTGGGAGCTGTTTCTGGACGTGTATCTGGTGTCGGCGGTGCTGTGTCTTATTCCGGAGAAGTTAGAGAAGTTAAAGAAGTTTCCGCTGAGAACCTGCGTCAAGGCGGTGATATACTGCGTGGTGTATCCGCTGTATATCATCGATACGTTTTGCTTTGTCAAGTTTGGCACCACTATCAATCCCTCCATGCTCCTGCTGGTGGGGGAGACCAACAGCGGGGAGGCGAGCGAATTCCTGCAGAGTTACCTGTCGTGGGACCTCCTCACCTCTGAGGTGGGCATCATCATGCTGGTGCCGCTGGCGCATGTCATCATGATAGGGATGTGCAGGATGCTGAAGTTTAAGTGGCCGAAGGTCAAAGGTCAAAGGTCAAAGGTGCTGAGCCTCGTGGTCAATCTCCTCATCCTCGCTGCCCTCGTGGCATCGGCGTATTTCGGTGCATGGGAGAACAAGCGGCTGTACAAGAAGACGATGACGATGCAGACCATCGGCGCCGTGGAGCATTCGCTGGCCTACAGACCGCATACGGAGATGTACCAACCGCCGATGCGACTGGCTTTTGCCATACGCAGCAACCAACTGATAGCACGCCAGTTGGATGAGCTCTTCGAGACGCTCGAAAGGGCGGAGGTGGACTCCTGTGACGTGAAAAGTCCTACGATAGTGCTCATCCTGGGCGAGAGTTTCAATAAGCGCCATGCGCAGCTCTACGGCTACGACAAGAAGAACATGCCGCAGCAGGTGAGGCTGGAGCGCTCGGGACTGCTGACCAAGATGGATGACGCCATAGCGCCGTGGAACCTGACGAGCTTCGTATTCAAGCACCTGATGACCACCTACTGCGTGGGCGACACGGCGGACTGGTGCAACTATCCGCTCTTCTGCCAGCTCTTCCGCAAGGCGGGCTACAGGGTGACATTCCTCACCAACCAGTTCCTGCCGCAGGCCAAGGAGGCGGTGTATGACTTCTCGGGCGGATTCTTCATCAACAACGAGACGCTTTCCAAGGAGCAGTTTGACGTGAGAAACACGAAGCTCCACGTTTTCGACGAGGGGCTCCTTAGCGACTATGATAACCTTAACCTTAACCCTAACCTTAACGCTAACCCTGACCCTAACCCTAACCTCTTCATCTTCCACCTGATGGGGCAGCACGTGAGCTACAGGATAAGGTGCCCGAACTCCAAGAAGCGCTGGGGTGCTGACACGTACCCTGACGATATGGACATGCCGGCGAAGCGCAGGAAGGTGATGGCCGACTACGATAATGCCGTGTGGTACAACGACTCGGTGGTAGGGCAGATAGTGGAGCGATTCAGGAAGGATGAGGCAGTCATCATCTACATCCCCGACCACGGCGAGGAGGTGTTCGGACCAGGTGCACGCCATTTCTGCGGCCGCATGCATGATGCCGTCATCTCGAAGCGGTTGGCCGACGAGGAGTTCCGCATACCGATGTGGATATACTGCACGCCGAAGTACCGACAGAAGCACCCTGACGTATTCAGGGCTGTGAAGCAGGCGAAGGGTAAGCGATTTATGACCGACGCCACCTCGCACCTGCTCATGGGACTGGCGGGCATGCATACCAAGTACTACCGCCCGGACCTGGATCTGCTCTCGCTGGAGTACAACGCACAGAGAAAACGAATAATAAAAAATACAGTGGATTATGACACTCTTAAGTAAGGCGCAGTGCCAGGCACTCAGAGGCATCGCCATCATAGGCATCTTCATGCACAACTACCTGCACTGGCTCTCGCCAATGGTGAAGGAGAACGAGTACCAGTTCTTCCAGAGCAACGCCGACCGCATGCTCTCCGAACTGACAAGCCCCACGGAGGACATCCTCTATCACCTCTTCTCCTTCTTCGGCCACTACGGCGTGCCGGTATTCCTCTTCCTCTCAGGCTACGGACTGGTGAAGAAGTACGAGGCACCGCAAGAGCCAGCCCTGGAGGGTATGGGCAGCAGGGTAGTGGCAGGGCGCTTTCTGTGGAAGCACTACATGAAACTCTTTCCCATGATGCTCTTGGGATTTGTCATCTTCGCCATGGTGGACTGGATGACGCCGGGGCATCACCAGTGGTCGTGGCAGGCCATCATAGCCCAGCTCACCATGACCATCAACATACTGCCCACGCCAGACCGTATCATCTGGCCCGGACCGTACTGGTTCTTCGGACTGATGATGCAACTGTACCTTGTATATATACTGGTGCTCCACAAGCGCCACTGGGGATGGACTGTAGGACTGATGGTGGTCTGCACCATGGCGCAGGCACTCTGCTATGCAGACCCAGAGGACGAGACGCTCAACCGCCTGCGCTACAACTGTATCGGCGGTATGCTGCCCTTCGGCATGGGACTCCTGATGGCGCGCTACGAGGGCAGGATGAGTCGCCGCAATAACGCATGGCACCTCATGGCGCTGGTGCTCTCGATAGCCCTGACGATAGTCTGCTCCCTGAACTTCTGGACATGGCTCCTCGTGCCCGTGCTCATCACGGTGGTGCATGTCACCCTGGTGCGCCTGCTGCCCAACGTTGCCCTGCGACCACTCGTATGGATGGGAGGACTGGCAGCAGCCATCTTCGTAGCGCATCCCGTCACGCGAAAAATATTCATACCTATCTCCCGTCATGGTGACATCCTCGACGGACTCATGCTCTATATCGTGGCTACGATAGTGGTCTCCATGATGTACCGATATGCGATTGAAAAATTGAAGGAAAAATGAAGTCGATAATAAAACTCACTCGCCCCAGCCACTGGGTAAAGAACCTATTCGTCTTTCTGCCCATCTTCTTCGGACAGAAACTCTTTGACGTGACCCTGGTGCAGAATGCCCTTATGGTATTCCTCGCCTTCAGTTTTGCTGCGTCGAGCATCTACAGCTTCAACGACATCATTGACGTGGAGGACGACCGCAGGCACCCCGTGAAGTGTCAGCGCCCCGTGGCAAGCGGCAAGATTAGCGTTGCGGTGGCATACTGCATCATGATACTCCTCCTGGCCATGAGCATCGGCGTGCTCTTCCTCATCAAGGACGAGGCATTCCGCTGGAGCACCATAGCCGTCATCGTCATCTACTGGCTGATGGAGATAGCCTACTGCATACTGCTCAAGCGATTTGCCATCGTGGACGTCTGCATCCTCTCCGTAGGCTTTATCCTCAGGATACTCGCAGGCGGTATGGCGACCGGGGTGGTTATCAGCCATTGGCTCATCATGATGACATTCCTGCTCACGCTATTCCTCGGCATAGCAAAGCGTAGGGACGACGTGCTTAGGATGGCAAGGACGGGAATACCCGTCAGGCACAATACGAAGCGCTACAACCTCACATTCGTCAACGAGGCCCTCACCATCACGGGCAGCGTCATGCTGGTGTGCTACATCATGTACACCGTGTCGCCGGAGGTGATAGCGCAGTTTGAGTCGCAGTATCTGTACCTCACCAGTGCCTTCGTCATCGTAGGCCTCCTGCACTACATACAGCTCGCCGTGGTGGATGAGAAGACCGGTGACCCCACCAAGGTGCTGCTGCACGACCACTTCACCCAATGCGTGGTCGTGGGGTGGGTGGTAGCCTTTGCGGTGATAATATATATCTAGACTGTCTAGTACTTCTAGTATATCTAGAAAAAGAAAAGGTGCGCATCACGAATGATACGCACCTTTATTGTATCTACCCCCTCCCATTTGGGGGAGGGCAGGGGAGAGGGGCCGTCTTTAAATCTCAGAGAAGTACTTGATAGTACGAACCATCTGAGAGGTGTAAGAGTTCTCATTGTCGTACCAAGAAACAACCTGTACGAGAGAGTTGCCATCCTCCATCTTGCTTACCATAGTCTGGTTAGCGTCGAAGAGAGAACCGAACTTCATGCCGATGATGTCAGAAGAAACGAGCTTCTCCTCTGTGTAGCCGAATGACTCGTTCTGAGCAGCCTTCATAGCAGCGTTGATACCCTCAACAGTTACGTCACCCTTAACAACAGCGTGCAGGATAGTGGTAGAACCTGTTGGAGTTGGTACGCGCTGAGCAGCACCGATGAGCTTACCGTTGAGCTCTGGGATAACGAGACCGATAGCCTTAGCAGCACCAGTAGAGTTAGGAACGATGTTCTGAGCACCAGCACGAGCGCGCTGTACGTCACCCTTACGCTGTGGGCCGTCCAGAATCATCTGGTCGCCTGTGTAAGCGTGTACGGTAGTCATGATACCGCTCTGGATAGGAGCGAAATCGTTCAGAGCCTTGGTCATAGGAGCAAGACAGTTAGTAGTACAGCTGGCAGCAGAGATAATCTTATCGTCAGCAGTCAGAGTGGTGTGGTTTACGTTGTAAACGATAGTAGGCAGGTCGTTGCCAGCAGGAGCAGAGATAACTACCTTCTTAGCACCAGCCTTGAGGTGAGCCTCAGCCTTTGCCTTAGAAGTGTAGAAACCAGTGCACTCCAGTACTACGTCAACATCGTTAACTGCCCATGGGCAGTTGGTTGCATCAGCCTCTGCAGAAATCTTGATCTCCTTACCATCTACGATGATAGAGTCCTCAGTTGCCTCTACGGTGTGCTTGTTCTCACCGAACTTACCACAGAAACCACCCTGAGCGGTGTCATACTTCAGCAGGTGAGCCAGCATCTTAGGAGATGTCAGGTCATTGATTGCAACTACCTCGTAACCCTCAGCCTCAAACATCTGGCGGAATGCGAGACGACCGATACGGCCGAAACCATTAATTGCTACTTTTGTCATAGTTTTATAGAATTTAATTTATAAAAATGTGGAATATTATCCTTATTTACCTTAAAGCAAGTGCAAAATTACTTTTTTTTTTTGACAAATTGTTGGATATTAAGAAAAAAATTGTACCTTTGCTCCGAAATAGGCCAAAACAATTAACACAAATCAATTTTGCGAAAAAAATTGCAATATCAATATTACACTTTTAAACTATAAAAACTATGGGATTTATTTCAGAATTTAAGGAGTTTGCCATGAAAGGCAACGTAATGGACATGGCTGTCGGCGTAATCATCGGCGGCGCGTTTGGTAAAATCGTAACATCACTGGTGGATGACATGCTGATGCCAGTTATCGGTATGCTTACAGGTGGCGTAAACTTCGCCGATTTGGCTGTCACCATTGGTGAAGCTAACGTCAAGTATGGCGCTTTCATTCAGAATGTTATCGACTTCCTCATCATCGCCTTCTGTATCTTCTGTATGGTCAAGACTATGAACAAGGTGAAGAAGGAAGAGCCAGCTGCACCAGAGGCTCCAGCAGGACCTACACAGGAGGAACTGCTCGCTGAAATTCGCGACCTGCTCAAGAAGAAGTAAATATAGCACATATATTCGGTAGTAATGTCACGAAAACAAGCGTTTTTGTGACATTCTTTTTTAAAGTATTTTGTGGTCTTAATTATTTTTTGTAACTTTGCACCTTAAATAATAATGCAACTACAATAAGATGCCTATAATATCAACACGTGGCGTGGAGATGCCAGAGTCTCCTATCCGCAAATTAGCACCACTGGCAACTGCCGCTAAGGAGCGCGGCATAAAGGTGTATCACCTCAACATAGGACAGCCAGACCTGCCGACGCCAAAGGTGGGACTCGATGCGCTGAAGAGTATCGACCGCGATATACTGGAGTATTCTCCTTCGCAGGGATACCTGTCATACAGGGAGAAACTGGTGAAGTACTATGCCAAGTACGATATCCAGGTAAATCCCGATGACATCATAGTGACCAGTGGCGGTTCGGAAGCCATCCTCTTCGCTTTCATGGCATGCCTCAATCCTGGCGACGAGATTATAGTGCCAGAGCCAGCATACGCCAACTACATGGCCTTCGCCATCAGTGCCGGAGCCAAGATACGCACCATCGCCACGACGATAGATGAGGGTTTCTCGCTGCCAAAGGTGGAGAAGTTTGAGGAACTTATCAATTCCCGCACACGTGCCATCATGATATGCAACCCCAACAACCCTACGGGATACCTCTATACCCGCAGGGAGATGAACCAGATACGTGACCTGGTGAAGAAGTACGACCTGTACCTCTTCTCAGACGAGGTGTACCGCGAGTACATTTACACGGGAAGCCCATATATCTCGGTCTGCCATCTGGAGGGCATAGAGCAGAATACCGTGCTCATCGACTCCGTGTCAAAGCGCTACAGCGAGTGCGGCATACGTATCGGTTGCCTGATAACGAAGAATAAAGAGATACGACAGGCTGTGATGAAGTTCTGCCAGGCAAGACTCTCACCACCTCTGATAGGTCAGATAGTGGCAGAGGCCTCGCTGGATGCTCCTGAGGAGTACTATCGTGACGTGTATGACGAATACGTGGAACGCAGAAAGGTGCTTATCGACGGACTCAACCGCATACCAGGCGTCTATTCGCCAATACCTATGGGTGCCTTCTACACCATGGCGCAACTGCCAGTGGATGATGCAGAGAAATTCTGCCGTTGGTGCCTGGAGAAGTTTGACTACGAAGGCGAGACCGTCATGATGGCCCCTGGTGCAGGTTTCTATACCACTCCCGGTGCCGGCATCAATCAGGTGCGTATAGCCTACGTGCTGAAGAAGCCTGATCTGGAGCGCGCCCTCGTAGTACTGCGCAAGGCACTGGAGGAGTATCCGGGAAGGGTTGAAGGTTGAAAGTTGAAGGTTGAATGTACCTCTCTACATAGCACGCCACCTGCATGCCTCGGTGCGCATAGCGATGCTGGGTATAGCCATCGGTATAGCCGTGATGATAGTGTCGGTGTCAGTTGTGATGGGATTCAAGCACTCCATCAGGGATAAAGTGGTGGGATTCGGCAGCCATATCGTGGTGTCTAACTACATGACGCTGCAGACATCAGACGATACACAGCCCATCAACGCCACGGACTCGGTCATCAGACGAATGAAGAGTATTGAGGGAGTAAGGCACGTAGGACGATACTCTCTGAAACAGGGAGTGCTCAAGACGGACACGGACTTCCTCGGAGTGATGCTCAAGGGCATAGGGGAGGATTACGACACCGACTTCCTGGCCCAGAATATAGTAGAGGGCGTGATGCCCCGACTGAGTGGCGAGAAGAGTACGCGACAACTGCTTGTGTCAAAGCAGATAGCGCAGAAACTGAAACTCAAGACAGGCAGTAAGGTGTATGCCTACTTCCTGGGCGAGGGTGACGTGAAGACAAGAGTCTTTGAGGTGGCTGGCATATATCAGACCAACCTGACAAAATACGACGAGACATTCTGCTTCGCGGACCTGTACACGGTGAGCCGACTGAACGGATGGACATGCTCGCAGGAAGAGAAAAAGATGGAGGTGACGGGATGCGAGTTGTTGGTCAGTGACTTCGATAGCATCGACGTAGTGGAAGACAGAGTGATAGACCGTATCAACAAGACCCTCGACAGCGAGGGACGCACGCTCTCTTCACTCACCATAAAAGAGATGAATCCGCAGATATTCTCCTGGCTCGAACTGCTGGACCTGAATGTATGGATAATACTCGTACTGATGGTCTGCGTGGCGGGTTTCACGATGATTAGCGGACTGCTCATCATCATCATGGAGCGCACCTCGCTGATAGGACTGCTGAAAACCCTCGGAGCAAGGAATTCGCTCATCAGGAGCACCTTCCGATGGTTGGCACTCTCGGTGGCAGTACGAGGACTGGTGATAGGTAATGTCCTGGGTATAGGACTCTGCCTCGTGCAGCAATACACCGGTGTGGTAAGGCTGGATGCCGAGACCTACTACGTGTCAGAAGTGCCAGTAGAACTGAACTGGATGATAATACTCCTGTTGAATGCAGCCACCCTGCTGCTCTGCACCCTGGCGCTGGTATTGCCCAGTTTCTGTGCTTCGATGGTGAAGCCAGCGAAAACGATGAGAATAGAGTAAAGGAAAAGTATAAAGTATAGAGTATAAAGTATAAAATGAAATTCAAAGAACATAAAGGTCTGAACCTAACAGAGACCAATAAAACAGTACTCGCAGAGTGGGAGAAGAATGACATATTCCACAAGAGCATAGAAGAAAAGGAGGGCTGTCCGCAGTTTATCTTCTATGAGGGACCTCCTTCTGCCAACGGTCATCCTGGCATACACCACGTGATGGGACGTACCATCAAGGATACCTTCCTGCGCTATAAGACCATGAAGGGTTACCAGGTGAAGCGTAAGGCGGGATGGGATACTCACGGACTACCGGTAGAACTCTCCGTGGAGAAGTCGCTCGGTATCACCAAGGAGGATATCGGCAAGAAAATCAGCGTGGATGACTATAACGACGCATGCCGCAAGAATGTGATGATGTACACAGACGAGTGGACTCAGTTGACCAACAAGATGGGCTACTGGGTGGACCTCGAGCACCCTTACATCACCTATGACAATAAGTATATCGAGACACTGTGGCATCTGCTCAAGAAACTCTACGAGAAGGACTTGCTCTACAAGGGCTACACCATACAGCCATACTCACCAGCAGCCGGTACAGGCCTGTCCTCTCACGAACTCAATCAGCCAGGTTGCTATCGTGACGTGAAGGATACCACCGTAACGGCACAGTTTAAGGTGAAGGAGTGGAAGAATACCTATATCCTAGCCTGGACAACTACTCCCTGGACTCTGCCTTCAAATACTGCCCTCTGCGTAGGACCAAAGATAGACTACGTAGCGGTAAAGGGTAAGAACCCATACTCCGGACAGGAGGCTACATACATTCTCGCTGAGGCGCGCCTGAGTGCTTACTTCGAAGAGACAGAAGAAGAGAAACTCGAGATTGTTTGGCGTGGCAAGGGTACTGACCTCGTGGGTCTGCACTACGAGCAGCTCTTCCCATGGGTGAAGCCTTGCGACATGGAGAATGACACGATAGTCGTGAAGGAAGAGGAGGCTTTCCGAGTTATCCCTGGTGACTACGTTACCACAGAAGACGGTACTGGTATAGTACACATCGCACCTACCTTTGGTGCTGATGATGCCAAGGTGGCTAAGGATGCAGGCATACCATCTCTTTTCATCATCGACAAGGCAGGCGACACACGTCCTATGGTGGACTTCCAGGGTAAGTACTTCGTCAAGGAAGACATGAACGATGAGTTCCGCGAGATGTGCGTGAACGAGAGCTACTGGAAGCATGCTGGCGACTACGTGAAGAATGCCTACGACCCTAAATATAACGTAAACGGATACGACGAGAAGGCTGCCGCTAAGGATATGGACCTTAATGTTGTCCTCTGTCTGGAGATGAAGGAAGAGGGTACGGCATTCAAGATAGAGAAGCACGTGCACAACTACCCCCACTGCTGGCGTACGGACAAACCTGTGCTCTACTATCCGCTGGACTCTTGGTTCATACGTTCTACGGCAAAGAAAGACCGTATGTTCGAACTCAACAAGACCATCAGCTGGCACCCAGAGTCAACGGGTACGGGACGCTTCGGCAAGTGGCTTGAGAACCTTAACGACTGGAACCTCTCTCGTTCGCGCTATTGGGGTACTCCGCTTCCTATCTGGCGCAACCGCGATACTAAGGAAGAGATATGCATAGGCAGTCTGGAGGAACTCTACAATGAGATAGAGAAGGCTGTCGAGGCTGGCGTGATGACTAGCAACCCACTAAAGGAGAAGGGTTTCGTGCCAGGCGATATGAGTCAGGCAAACTACGACAAGATAGATATCCACCGTCCGTATGTTGACGATATCAAACTCGTAGGTAAGGACGGTAGCGTGCTCACCCGCGAACTGGACCTCATTGATGTGTGGTTTGACTCAGGTGCCATGCCTTATGCTCAGATACACTATCCATTCGAGAATCGTGACCTCATCGACAAGAAGCAGGCCTTCCCTGCAGACTTCATCGCTGAGGGCGTTGACCAGACACGCGGATGGTTCTTCACACTGCATGCTATCGCTACTATGGCATTTGACAGCGTGGCATTCAAGAATGTCATCTCCAATGGTCTGGTGCTCGACAAGAAGGGCATCAAAATGTCGAAGCGTCTGGGTAATGTGATAAATCCATTTGAGTGTATCGATACCTACGGAACGGATGCCGTACGCTGGTATATGGTGACCAACTCCAGTCCTTGGGATAACCTGTCATTCGACCCTGACGGCGTGAAGGAGGTGACCTCAAGTTTCTTCATCAAACTCTATCAGGCATACTCATTCTTCACCCTCTATGCCAATGTGGATGGTTTTGAGTATAAGGAGGCTGATGTGGAGTACAGCAAGCGTCCTGACTTTGACCGTTGGCTGTTGTCAGAACTCAATACTCTGGTGAAGGAGGTGGACAAATACCTAAGCGATTATGATGTAACGCCTGCTGGCCGTCTGATACAGAACTTCGTCATAGACAAGCTCTCCAACTGGTACATCCGTCTGAACAAGAAGCGCTTCTGGGGCGGTGGCATGACAGAGGACAAACTTTCTGCTTACCAGACTCTCTATACCTGCATCGAGACGCTGGCCAGACTGATAGCACCTATCTCTCCTTTCTATGCAGACCAACTCTTCAACGACCTCAACGAGGTGACTAAGAAGGACGGCGCCCAGAGCGTGCACCTGGCTAAGTTCCCAGAGGCTAATGACGCATATATAGATAAGGAGTTGGAGGAGGCTATGCAGATAGCCATGCAGGTAACCTCTATGGTACTCTCGCTGCGTAAGAAGGTGAAGATACCGGTGATACAGGCTCTGCAGACCATCTCCATACCTGCCAGCGACAAGACCATGCGCGCTCGTATCGAAAGAATGGCAAGCGTAATCCTAGCCGAGACCAACGTGAAGGAACTCTCATTCATCGAAGAAGGCTCAGGCATGCAGTTGGTGAAGAAGGTGAAGTGTAACTTCCGCACCATGGGCAAGAAGTTTGGCAAACTGATGAAGGACGTCAACAACGCTGTTATGGCAATGACTCAGGAGCAGATAACGGAACTGGAGCAGAATGGTTCGATTATCCTCTCTGCCGCAGGTCAGGATGTCAATATCGAGGCTGTTGACGTAGAGATAATCTCCGAGGATATCCCAGGCTGGACTATCGCTCAGGAGGGTACTATCACCGTGGCTCTCGATATAGAGATAACCGAAGAACTCAAGAATGAGGGTATGGCACGTCTCATCATCAAGCGCATACAGGCTATGCGCAAGGACTCTGGTTTCGAGATAACAGACCGTATCAATGTGGTGCTGGAGCAGAAACCAGAACTGGAGTCTGCCGTAGCTGCATTCGGTGAGCATATCGCATCTCAGGTGCTGGCCAACAGTCTCTCGTTCGGCGATGCCTCAGAGGGCAGCCAGCAGGAGTTCGGAGAATTCAAAGCATTCGTAAAAGTAAATAAAGAATAAATACTAATAACTTAAAATCCAATACATTATGGCTGAAATAGTAAAACGTTACAGCGATGAGGATCTGGCTGAATTCAAGCAGATTATCGAAGAGAAATTAGTGCGTGCACGTAAGGATTACGAAGATATGATGAAGCAACTTCGTAATGATGAGGGCAACGACGTAGCTGATACATCGCCTACGTACAAGGTGCTCGAAGAGGGTTCTACGACCCAGAACCGTGCTGAGATACTGGTACTGGCAGAGCGCCAGCAGAAGTTTATCAAGGGACTGGAACAGGCTCTTATACGCATACAGAATAAGACCTACGGTATCGACCGCATGACAGGCGAACTGATACCAAAGGAACGTCTCCGCGCGGTGCCTCATGCTACACTCTCTGTGGAGTCAAAGATGAAGAAGAACCATTGAAGAAGAGACTCTCAATAGCAGTCTTTGTGTTGGTGCTGCTCGTTATTGATCAAGTGATTAAAGTCACGGTCAAGACGGGGATGTGCCTGCATGAGAGCATCAGAGTGACGGACTGGTTCTATATCTCTTTTATAGAGAATAATGGCATGGCATACGGAATGTCATTCATTCCTAAGCCTTTGCTGACCGTCTTCCGTCTCGTGGCATGTTGCTTTCTCGTATGGTATATAAATAAGGAGATAAAGCGAGGAGCCCGGACTCTGTGGCTCGTATTATTGTCAATGGTACTCGCCGGTGCTGCTGGCAACCTGATAGACTGCATGTTCTACGGACTGATATTCTCGGGTTCGTCGGTGATGTACCCATCCTTCATAGTTCCTTTCGGCACGGGGTATGCTCCCTTCTTGGAGGGCAGGGTGGTGGATATGCTCTACTTCCCACTGATAGTGACCAAGTATCCAGATTGGTTCCCAGTAATGGGAGGAGAACCATACATATTCTTCTCGCCGATATTCAATTTCGCTGATGCATGCATCTCAGTCAGCGTAGTGGCGATAATCCTCTTCTGCAGGAAAGAAATGTCAATGCTCAGTCATACACTAAATGACAAGTCTTAGTAAAATATCGTTAGGGTTAACGCTATCGTTATCGTTGATAGCCTGTCGCCCAGGTATCCCTGCAGATGTGCTGTCAGAGGGTGATATGGTGGATATACTATATGACATCCATGTGGCCCAGGCGATGAGCGAGACTAATGCGCTGAATGATAAAAGGGATGTGGTGGCTCTGCGTGCTGCTGTGCTTAAGAAGTATGACGTGACACAGGAGGAATACGACCGCTCATATCTGTTCTATTGCAGTCATGCTGAGTACATGAACGAGATATATCAAGACCTGTCGGAGAAGATACGTGACAACGTGGTAGCCGCTGGCGGTAAGATACAGGGCATCGAGACGGAGGAAGCTGATACGGCAAATGTGTGGAATATGGAGTCCAACATGTTATTTATGGACCAGCCGCCATACAACAGGGTGTCTTTCTCTGTTATGCCTGACTCTACATTCAGAAGAGGGGACCGCATAAACTTGCAGTATGAATCTCAGTTGCTTGTACAAGAGGGTATGGGCGATATGACTGTCTGCCTGAATGTCTTCTATACGGATTCTACCTCGACGTCAAGAATATCACACATCACCAGTTCTGGAAAGGGCAATGTCTCGGTCTCTGCTGACAGTCTGATGGTGAAGAGAATGACAGGTTTCTTCATGGTCACGCCTCAGAGTCAGGAAAATGCCAAGCAGTCATTCCGTCTTTTCGTACTGCGCAATATAAAACTGTTGCACCTGCCATCTACAGTAAAATCACAAAATGGCGACAAAGAAGAACAACATACAGATCAAGAATAAGAAGGCATCATTCGACTATGTCTTCATCGACACCTATACGGCTGGCATCGTGCTGACAGGCACAGAGATAAAGAGCATCCGTGCAGGCAAGGCTTCGCTGGTCGATACGTTCTGCTATGTCCACAATGGAGAGATGTGGGTGAAGGGTATGAATATCAGCCCATACTTCTACGGTTCGTATAATAATCACGAAGCACGCCGTGACCGCAAACTCCTGCTCAACAAGAAGGAGATACGTCGTCTGGCAGAGGAGACAAAGACACCTGGCTACACTATAGTGCCGACGCTGCTTTTTATAAATGATAACGGACGCGCAAAACTTAATATAGCTCTCTGCAGAGGTAAGAAGGAATTCGACAAACGAGAGACCCTCAAACTGAAACAGGACAAGCGTGAAATGGAACGCGCAATAAAACACTTCTGATGCCTACTCTGCTCGATAACGCCGTTGGCCAGTTCTCTCGTTTGCCTGGCATAGGTCGCAAGACAGCCTTGCGCCTGGTGCTTCATATGTTGCGTCAGGAACAGGAGGATGTTGATGCGCTGGCAGATGCCCTTAAAGTATTGCGCAGGGATGTGAAATATTGCAGAGTGTGCTACAATATATCGGATGAGGATGTCTGCCCGATATGCTCCGATACTCGCAGAGACAGCAGTACTATCTGCGTAGTGGAGAATATACAGGACGTGCTTGCCATAGAGCATACCCAAGGCTACAATGGCCTCTATCATGTACTGGGTGGTATCATATCACCAATGGATGGCATAGGACCTCAGGATATAAAGATAGACGAACTAGTCGAGCGAGTGAGAGAGGGTGGAGTAAAAGAAGTCATCTTTGCACTTGCCAGCACAATGGAGGGCGACACGACAAACTTCTATATCTCACGTCGCTTGCAGGAGTTTCCTGATGTAAGACTCTCCGTTATCGCACGTGGTATCAGCGTGGGTGACGAACTGCAATATACCGATGAGGTGACACTGGCTCGCAGTATACAGAATAGAACACCTTTACAATAAATAATAGACAACAAAAATAACCTAAAACTAAGTAAAAATGAAACAGCCAACAAAAGGTAGCAAGTCCTATCTATTTTCCATCGTTATGGTCGCCGTACTTGGCGGTTTGTTATTCGGTTATGACACGGCAGTAATCTCTGGTGCAGAGAAGGGCCTGCAGGCATTCTTCCTCGGGGCCACGGACTTCGATTACTCTGATTTCCTCCATGGATTCACCTCTTCCAGTGCCCTTATAGGCTGTATCATCGGTTCGGCTCTCTCAGGTATTCTTGCTTCCAATCTTGGTCGTAAGAAGTCACTTGTCATCGCAGGCATCCTTTTCTTTCTCTCTGCCTGGGGCAGTATGTATCCGGAGATGTTTCTCTTTGATCGTGGTGTGCCTGTATTTGAACTCCTTGTTGTTTTCAATATCTATCGTATCATCGGTGGTATTGGCGTAGGCCTGGCATCTGCCATCTGTCCTATGTACATCGGTGAGATAGCTCCGTATAAGATTCGTGGTATGCTTGTCAGCTGGAACCAGTTTGCTATCATCTTCGGCCAGCTTGTAGTTTATTTTGTCAACTTCATGATACTTGGTGAGCACACCCAGCCGATTATTGAGAGCATTGGTGAGGGTATGAACCGTCTTGTGGCGGACAGCGACCCATGGACTATTCAGGTAGGATGGCGCTATATGTTCGGTTCCGAGATGATACCAGCAGCTCTCTTCACACTGCTCATCTGTTTCGTACCAGAGAGTCCTCGTTATCTTGTGTCTGTTACCAAGTTTGACAAGGCTCATAATGTTCTCGCACGCATCAATGGCAGTCATGCTGCCGATATTATCATTCAGCAGATTAAGGATACCATGCATGTGAAGACCGAGAAACTCTTCACCTATGGCTGGATGTGTATCTTCGTAGGTATCATGCTGTCAGTATTCCAGCAGGCGGTAGGTATCAATGCCGTGCTCTACTACGCACCTCGTATTTTCGCAGATATGGGTATGGACAATCCTATGCAGGTTACGGTCTTCACGGGTATCGTCAATATCATCTTCACCCTAGTGGCAGTCTTTACTGTTGAGAAACTGGGTCGTCGTCCACTGCTCATCACGGGTTCTATCGGTATGGCAATAGGAGCACTCGGCGTAGCCGTCACTTTCGGCAATCCTGCTCTCTCTATGGTTTGCATGGCAAGCATCATGGTCTATTCTGCCAGCTTCATGTTCTCATGGGGACCTATTTGCTGGGTACTCATCGCAGAGGTGTTCCCAAATACTATCCGTGGTGCGGCAGTAGCTATAGCAGTAGCATTCCAGTGGATATTCAACTTTATCGTAAGTTCCAGTTTCGTACCTCTCTTCAATATGCATATCACAGAGGGTGACCATTTCGGCCACTGGTTTACCTACGGCATGTACGGTGTCATCTGTATCCTTGCAGCTCTCTTCGTATGGCGACTCGTGCCAGAGACCAAGGGCAAGACTCTGGAGGATATGACAGAACTGTGGAAGAACCGCATGAATAAGTAATTGTCTATGGCAAAGAGTAAGACAGCATACGTATGTGACAACTGCGGATATGACTCCACCAAGTGGTTGGGGAAGTGTCCAGAGTGTGGTCAGTGGAACACTTTCAAGGAGGTGACCATTGCTCCCTCCTCTTCCTCCTCCAGCGTGAGGAGCAGTATTCCGGCATCTGTGCTGTCTCGTGGTAAGAATGCTGCGGTGAAGCTGAGTGAGATACCTTTGCAGGATTTGCCTCGCATAGATACTCATGATGCCGAACTCAATCGTGTCCTTGGCGGCGGACTGGTGCCTGGCAGTATCATTCTATTGGGTGGTGACCCTGGTATAGGTAAGAGTACGCTCCTCTTGCAGACGGTGATGGGGATGCCTGAGAAGGATGTCCTCTATGTCAGTGGTGAGGAGAGTGCCCACCAGCTCAAGATGAGAGCTGAACGACTTGCAGTAAGTAGTGGCTCTGCTGCTACGGGTAATAGCGTAGAAGTGCTGTGTGAAACATCCCTTGAGAAGGTCTTTGACCAGATAAGCGAGAGTGCACCCGACCTTGTGGTGATAGACTCCATCCAGACTCTGGAGACAGAGACGGTGGATTCTGCCCCTGGCAATATCACCCAGATAAGAGAGTGCGCTAGCGCTCTGCTCAGATATGCTAAGACCAGTGGCGTGCCCGTGATACTCATCGGACATATCAACAAGGAGGGTACCATCGCAGGACCTAAGATACTGGAGCATATCGTGGATGCCGTGATACAGTTTGAGGGCGACCGTCAGGGTTTGTACCGTCTGCTTCGTTCCATCAAGAATCGTTTCGGTTCCACATCCGAGATTGGTATCTACGAGATGCAGCAAAGTGGTCTGAGGCTGGTGGCTAATCCTTCCGAACTGCTCCTCAGCGATGAGCGTGAGGGTATGAGTGGTATAGCCATAAGTGCCGCCGTAGAAGGCATGCGTCCTTTCCTCATTGAGACACAGGCTCTGGTGAGCACAGCGGCATACGGCACACCACAGAGGAGTGCTACAGGTTTTGACCAGCACAGGCTCAATATGCTGCTTGCCGTACTGGAGAAGAAGGTAGGCTTCAAACTCGTCCAGAAAGATGTCTTCATCAATATCGCCGGAGGCATTAAGGTGACGGATATGGCGATGGATCTCAGTGTGTTAGCTGCTGTTTTCTCCAGCAATCTAGATATGCCTATAGATACAGGCTACTGCATGTGCGGCGAAGTGGGACTGAGCGGTGAGGTGAGGCCTGTGAGCCGTATCGAACAACGCATCAGCGAGGCTGAGAAACTTGGCTTTACTGACATCCTTATACCTAAGCGCAATATAGGTGCGCTGAAGGGTAAGAAATACTCTATCCACATTCACCCAGTGGGGAAGGTGGAAGAGGCTCTGAAAGAACTTTTTGGGTAAACGACTAAACAACTAAACAACTAAATAAAAATGGCAAAAATTACAAAAGAAGATGCACTGCTCTATCATGAGAGTGGTCGTCCAGGAAAGATTGAGGTGATGCCAACCAAGCCTTATCGCACTCAGACAGACTTGTCGCTGGCTTACTCACCAGGTGTAGCATTCCCATGTCAGGAGATACAGGCTGACCCCGATACCGTGTACAAGTACACAGACAAGGGTAACCTCGTGGCTGTTATCTCTAACGGCACGGCGGTACTCGGACTTGGCGACATTGGCGCCATGTCAGGCAAACCCGTTATGGAGGGCAAGGGACTGCTGTTCAAGATTTACGGTGGTGTTGATGTCTTCGATATTGAGGTTGATGAGAAGGACCCAGAGAAGTTCTGCGAGGCAGTAGAGAAGATAGCTCCTACCTTTGGCGGTATCAATCTGGAGGATATCAAGGCTCCGGAGTGTTTCTACATCGAGGAGCGTCTGAAGAAGTCTCTTGACATCCCTGTGATGCATGACGACCAGCATGGTACGGCTATCATCTCCAGCGCTGGTCTGCTGAATGCCCTTGAGGTGGCTGGCAAGAAGATAGAGGACGTTAAGATTGTGGTATCTGGTGCTGGTGCAGCTGCTATTATGTGTACCAAACTCTACGTCACCCTTGGTGCTCGTCTCGAGAATATCCTGATGGTTGACTCTAAGGGCGTTATTACGGCAGACCGTGATAATCTCACAGAGCAGAAGCGCTACTTCGCTACCAAGCGTACTGACGTGCACACTCTGGAGGAGGCTATGAAGGGTGCTGACGTATTCCTCGGTCTCTCCAAGGGCAATGTGCTCTCACAGGATATGATACGCTCTATGGCAAAGAATCCTATCGTCTTCGCTTGCGCCAACCCTGTGCCTGAGATTAGTTACGAGGATGCTATGGCAGCTCGTCCTGACGTGCTGATGTCCACGGGTCGCTCTGACTACCCTAACCAGATAAACAACGTTATAGGTTTCCCATACATCTTCCGTGGAGCCCTCGACGTTAATGCCAAGGCTATCAACGAGGAGATGAAGATAGCAGCTGTTCATGCTATCGCTGACCTCGCTAAGCAGTCTGTGCCAGACGTAGTGAATAAGGTGTACAAGGTGAACAATCTCACCTTCGGTCCTGACTACTTCATTCCAAAACCCGTTGACCCACGTCTCATCACCGAGGTGAGTGCTGCTGTGGCTAAGGCTGCGATGGACTCTGGCGTGGCTCGCAAGCAGATTACCGACTGGGACGCTTACAAGAATACCCTGCGTCTGCGCATGGGTCAGGAGACTCGTGTGACTCAGAATCTCTTTGAGACAGCACGCAAGCACCCACAGCGCGTAGTCTTTGCTGAGGGTCTGCACCCCACGATGATTAAGGCTGCTGTGCAGGCTAAGAACGAAGGTCTGTGCCACCCAATCCTGCTCGGTAATGCAGAGATGATAGCCAAGCAGGCGGAGGAACTCGACGTTTCTCTGGAGGGCGTGGAAATCCTCAATCTGCGTCATGACGATGCCCACGAACAGCGCGAACGCTACGCACAGGTGCTGGCTGATAAGCGCAAGCGTGAGGGCTACAACTTCGAGGAGGCTAACGATAAGATGTTTGACCGCAACTACTTCGGTATGATGATGGTTGAGACAGGTGATGCCGACGCTCTCATCACGGGTGTATATACCAAGTTTACATCTACCTTGCAGGCAGCAGAGGAGATTATCGGTATACGTCCTGAGTACAAGCACTTCGGCACCATGCACATCCTCAACTCTAAGCGTGGTACATACTACATCGCCGACACTCTCGTCAATCGTCATCCTGACAAGGAGACCATCAAGGATATCGCTCGCCTTACGGCTGACACCATCCGCTTCTTCAATGACGAACCACGTATCGCCATGATTAGCTACTCTAACTTTGGCGCTGACAAGGTTGGTAGCCCTAAGATGATATCCGATGCCGTGAGGGAGTTGCAGGAGGAGTATCCTGATTTGAAGATTGACGGTGAGATGAGTGTTGACCTGGCTCTTGACCATGAGCGCCGTGACGAGAAGTACCCATTCCTCCGCCTGCACAATCAGGTGGTCAACTCTATGGTATTCCCTAACCTCAGTTCGGCCAACTCTGCCTACAAGCTCATCAAGCAGTTCTCGCAGGAGACTGAGGTGATAGGTCCTATACAGATGGGTCTTAACAAGCCTATCCATTTCACCGACTTCGACTCTGGCGTGCGTGATATCGTCAATATCACCGCCGTTGCCGTTATCGATGCTTATGTGAGCAAGCTCAAGGCACAGCAGAAATGATAATACTTGCATCCAATTCACCCCGCCGCAAGGAACTCCTCTCTGGGCTTGGCATAGACTTCCGAGTGCTGGTCATACCAGGCATTGACGAGAGTTATCCTGCCGACATGCCTGCTGAGGAGATAGCGGAGTACATAGCAACGAAAAAGTCAGTACCCTACCAAGTGGAGGGTACTGACAATATCGTCATCACCGCCGATACGGTGGTGGTCTGCGAGGGTGAGGTGATGGGCAAGCCTGCTGATGAGGCTGACGCCAGGCGTATGCTGCGCAGGCTGTCGGGCAGGACGCATCAGGTATATACCGGTGTGTGTATCAAGCGGAGTGGGGGAGAGAAGCACTTTAGTGTGTGTACCGATGTCACTTTCAAGGAGCTCTCCGATGGCGAGATACAGCACTATGTGGAGGTCTATAAGCCCTTCGACAAGGCTGGTGCCTATGGCATACAGGAATGGATAGGCTATGTGGGCATCACTGGCATTCGTGGTTCATATTATAACGTAATGGGTCTTCCCGTACAAAGAGTTTATGAAGTATTGGTATGTAGCTCAGGCCTACCACGTAGGTAAGGACCTGTGTAATCAGCTCGACAAGTTGCCGTTTGAGTACTTCGCCCCCATGCAGCAGAAGAGTGTAGTGGTGCATGGCAAGCAGGTGAAGCGTGACGTGCCCTTGACTCTCAACTACGTATTCTTCCGCACCGATGACTTCCTCGCCCTGCAGGCTGCTGTGAGGAATTCCTCCAAGGTGCACTTACTCTATCGCATGCCTTCCAAGGATGCCAAGAAGGACAGTCACGAGGCAAGATTCCGCCCCATGACAGCCAGTGACAGGGAGATGGAGATGTTTATGAAGGCTGCGTCATTCTACACACAGGGCGCGCCGCTCACTATCCCCGACAAGGCACAGCTCAGCAAGGGCGATACCGTACGCATCATCGACGGACCGTTCAAGGGTGTGGAGGGCATTCTCGCCTCACAGCAGGGCAAGGACGGCGGCAAGGTCATCGTGAGCATCAGCAATCTGCTTGCTATCTCTACCATAGACATTGCGCCTGAGAATCTGGAGGTCATAAGGTTCGCTCATGGCAATAAGCATATCTATAAGAAGATGGATGCCTTCAAACCGCGTGTGGAGAAGGCTCTGCAGGATGTCAAGGCTGGTGAGCCGCTGACCGATGAAGTGCGTGAACAGATAGAGACATTCATACGCCGATTCAGCGCCACCATTACTGATACCGTAAACACGGAGGCAAAACTTAACCTGCTGATTTTCCAGGGTTATCAGGCTTTGCAGATGACTAAGGAGGCGAAACAGTACTACCTCCGACTGCGTGACGAGATACTGCCTAAGGTGAAGGCCGAGAAGATGCGGCACGCTATTTCACAAGCGCTTCAGCAGTACCTGTAGCAAACATTATCTTTACCTCATCCCCCTCCTTGAGCATAGCGGCATCCTTTACGCTGACGCCATTATGCAGGGTGATGCTGTAGCCTTTCCTGAGGATGTTCACGGGGTCCACTGCCTCTATGCGTTGCGCGAGCAGTTTCAGCCTGTTGTCCTCTATCAGCAGTCGGCGCTCGCTGCTGCTGTCTATCCTCTGCGCCAGGCTCTGTATGCGCATCTTCTCCCTCTCCATGTACTGCTGCGTGGCCATCGTCAGCCGTGTGGCGCACGTCTCCACGCGCTCCAGCGTCGAGGCAAGATTGCTGATGAGAAATTCCGCCACCGCCGTAGGTGTCTTGACGCTCACGCAGGCCACGATGTCCAGCACACTCTGGTCGCGGTCGTGCCCTATGCCCGTGATGATGGGCAGTGGGAAGTTGGCTACATTCTCTGCCAGCGCCAGCGTGTCAAATCCCGACAAATCCGCCGTGCTGCCGCCACCCCTTATTATTACTAAACAGTCAAAGTCCCCGTTGAAGACTTTATCCAGCGCAGCGACGATAGAACTCTCTACCTGCTCCCCCTGCATTATAGCGGGGAATAGCTGCGTCTCAAACTGGAACCCATATCCATTGTCCGCCAATTGGTTGCAGAAGTCGCCATACCCCGCAGCCGTCGCCGATGAGATGACTGCTATGCGCTTGCAGAAGGGCGATATGCGCAGTTGTTTCTGCAGGTCTATCACGCCCTCCTCCCTCAGTTTACGGAGTATCTCGCGGCGTCTTTGCTCCATGTCGCCCAGGGTGAATGTAGGGTCTATATCCTCCACTATCCACGAGAATCCGAATGCCTCGTGGAAGTTGGCATGCACCAGCATCAGCACCTTCATGCCAGCGTGGAGTGGGGCGCCCGTCGCCTCGGTGAATTTACGTCCTACGCGCATCCACGTATTCTTCCAGCAGCACGCTCTCGCCTGTGCCCTCAGCGAGCCGTCGATAGAGTCCTTCTCTATCAGCTCCATGTAGCAGTGCCCACGATTCTCGCGCACGCTCGCCAGTTCCGCCTGCACCCAGTACTGGTCAGGCATATTCACCTCTATCGCCTCCTTCACCAGCGTGTTGAGCATCGACAGAGACAGCGGCTTTGTATCGTCAAACAGATTTATCACTCTGCAAAGGTAAGAAAAACTTTCCGAAACATTTGCAAGTTTTGGGAAAAGTTTTTACCTTTGCCAAAAGAAAGACAGAAAGTCTAACCCCCATAACCGCTAAAGTCCAAATGACCTAAATCGATATGAATGTATGTTCATAACAAATCAACACCTTAAATACTTACTATTTATCGGAATAACACTCCTATGCCCTCTAAGTGCCATGGCGCAGAGTTTGTCTGATTTTTTCTATCCTTTTTATACTTTTCAATATACGCTGACACCTGCGATAAAAAATCCTCTGACTAGGATGAGATACGAAATTGGAAAACAGGCAATATCTTATACGTCACCAAGACTCAGGGTAATGGGATTGCAAGAATACGAAATAGGTCAAGATGCATATTATTTATCCGCAGACAAGACAGTAAACGGCATTATAAGTAACCAGCAAGTCTACTATAACAGTTTTACAAGAGACATCACACGCTCCTATGACAATATTGTAATGTTTATGAATCCGAGAACAAACAAAGAGTATTGGTCAGAAACGCGAAGGGGAGAAAAATATGAATGTTCCGCTGAACATGTGTATATAGTATATGACGGAAAATATTCAAAAGCGATTAAGATAACCAGAAAGACAAAGGCAAAAAACAACATTGTCACTACATGGGAATATTGGTTGCCCAATATGAGCAGAATAGCAACTTTTGGGCAATGGGGGAAGGGGAAACGCAGTATCATTGAAGTTTCTGATATGATAAGACCAGAGGCTGATATATCCGAGATTTCTTCTGAAGAATACAATTCACATAAAAAGTAGATAGTACACAAACACAACATTCCTTGTACTCGCTTAGCTACCACATGCGGGTACTAAGCTTCCACGTGCGGGGGCTAAGCGCCTACGTCTGGGTACTACGCTTCCATGTGCGGGGGCTATGCTTCCAGATGCCCTTGCTTAGCTAGGGCGCGCTGTTGCTTAGCTAGGGGATTTTGTTGCTTAGAAGCAAGGGATGAT
>CAJODK010000019.1:0-31719 GCA_905233245.1 uncultured Prevotella sp.
AATAACCTTCTTAGCCGAGTAAGGGTTAACGTTCCCGTTCCCGTTGACGTTACTAACTCCCGTCGGCGTATCGGTAGTGTAGAGGGTGATGGCGAGGCAAACCTGCTTCGAGCCTATGGTGAAGGAGAGTTTGTTTGCTACCGTGCTGGTGAAATCAAATTTGTAAGTCTTTGTCTCCTTAGTGCTTGGGAAAACATAGGCGTCAGCCTCATACTCTGTACCGTTGACTTCCTTGATGTAGGCATCGCCGTCCGTTCTGTTGTCAAAACCGCTGAATTCGATAGCCTTTAAGTAAACGCCCTCAGGCAGATTGATGGAGTAGGGGAAGTTAGCGCTGTACTTGATGTACGCTGAGCCTGAAGCCTGATAGGTCTTGTCCGATTTGTCATAAGTAATAGTGTAGCCATCACTGAAAGTCCAAGGTGAGTTGGCACCATCTGCGCCCGTATAGCTTGCAGGATTCAGCACTTTGCTAGTGGTAGAAATGTAGTTGCCAGTATATGTTGCCTCGTACTTCATGGAGAAATCTCCCGTGCCAGCCTTATTGACTATCTCACAGCCGTTGGTGAAATTTATGTCCTTGCAGTAGGCAAGCCACATGCCCTTCTGACCGTCTATCTGTACGTTGTCGAAGGTGATGTCGTGGATGTAGCTCTCCTTCCTGCCATAGATGTAGATGGAGTTGCCGCGCTTCCAGTGACTGTAGTAAGGGCAGTTGACAGCGGTGATGTTCTGGAAGAGGAAGTGGAAATCTGGAGTGGTGCTTGTTACTGCATCTTCTGTCACTTTAGATGGGTCCTGAGGGTCATTGTCATACAGACAGGTTATGACGATAGGGTCTCTGACGCCGTCCATCTGGCTGTTGCGGAAGGTGAGGTTATATACGCTTCCGCTGCGGTCATTATTGCTCTTGATGCGGAATCCGGTCTCCGTGCCTTGAAAGTCGATGTCTTCATAGAGAATGTCGTGGAGATTCTCCGTGTAGCTGCCTACCGACATACCGTGACCAGCCTTGCAGACGATGTTCCATGCATGCACATACTGGGCATTGGAATCCACTACCACATTGTCATCACCCGTGTCTATCTCACAGTCGTAGATATTCACATACTGAGTCCAGACGGGGAAACCGTCGGTGTTGTGCGATGGGTCAGCGGCTTCTGACGATGGATTCTTGATGGTGATATTATGTGCGGTGTTATGTGCACCCTTGCCGCTCTGACCGATGGTGATATTGGTATTGGGAGTGTTCTGTATGCGGAAATTGCGGAAGAGATAGCGCTCTCCCTGCCAGAAGCGTATCATGGCGCTGCGAGTAGTCTTCTTGTCTTCTTTCTTCGCAGTCTCTACGTCGTCCCACCACGGAGCACCCTGTCCGTCGATGATGGATGTCTCCTGACTCTCACCCTCGATGATGATGTCTGATGCGCCACTCTTGCCGGTGATGAATGGGCTTGACATCTTGGCAAAGCCGTTGTCGTCCTTTGGGAATGTGTCGTGATCGAGCATCTTCAGTGTGGCACCGGCAGCGAGGTGCAGCACGGTCTTCGACTTCACTTGCAGACACCCTGAGAGCCAAGTGCCGGCAGGGATTACCACCATACCGCCATCAGAAGGCACATCGTTGAGCGCCGCCTGTATGGCAGAGGTATTGTCACTGGAGGCGGTTGAGGCACCGTAATCCGTGATATTCAGGGTGTTGGCACTGGTGATGGCATCGATAGAAGGCAGGTTGACAGCCGTCCAACCATCGGGAGTGTTCTGTGCAGCGAGTTCTGCGGTCACATCGCTGTCTGCTGATGCGACTGTTGGTAATAGTGCCAAGAGGGCGATAAATAGATTTTTCATGCTGCAAAATTACAAAAAAAGCATTGAAAAAGTATAATTATGAATTATGAATTATGAATTATGAACTATTTTTACTACCTTTGCAAGATAAAAGTACCCGTAGTGACATTCAGGGATATCATAGGACAACAGGAAATCAGTGAGCGCCTAAGGACGTTGGCTGACGAAAATCGTCTCCCTCACGCTCTCATGCTTTGCGGACCCGACGGTTGTGGCAAGATGGCACTCGCGATAGCACTGGCGACTTACGTCTTGAACTCAGGAACCTATAAAGTGCGTGGCATCTCGCATCCTGACCTGCATTTCACCTTTCCTACGATAAAACTCAAGAAATGGAACTCGGAGTACAAACCCATAAGTGACGATTTTATCGAGAATTGGAGGGAGATGCTGACACCAGAAGGGAGTGAAGAGGTGAATGCATACTTCTCACTTGCCGACTGGATGGAGGCTATGAAGGGTGAAAGACAACAGGCCGTCATCACAGTGGGAGAGGCCAACGAACTCATCAAGCGCCTCTCTATGAAGTCCAATCAGGGTGGATGGAAGGTGAGTATCATCTGGCTGCCTGAGCGCATGAATCTGGAGTGTGCCAATAAGATGCTCAAACTCATCGAAGAACCTCCTACGCAGACTTTGTTTATCCTGGTGTGCCGCGAGCCGGAGAAACTTCTGGAGACCATTCGTTCGCGTGTGCAGCGCTTCGATGTCAAGCCCATTGCCTACGCTGATATGGTGGGCGCCCTGGAGACACGCCAAAGTCTGGACCCAGAGGATGCTGAGAGAGTGGCACGACTGGCTGGAGGCAACTGGCTCGCTGCCATTGAGGAACTGAAGTATGACAATGAGAACCACCTCTTCTTTGACTACTTCGTGAATCTCATGCGAAAAGTGTATATGCGTGACGTGAAGGACCTGAAGCGATGGGCGGAGAGCGTGGCGGCACTGGGCAGAGAGGAGCAGAAGCGCCTGCTGACGTACTTCCTCCGTATGATACGTGAGGCGTTCATGTACAATTTCCACCAGAAGGAACTGACATACATGACCGAGGAAGAGGAGAAGTTCTGCCAGAAGTTTGCCAAATTCATCAATGAGGGCAACGTGCTGGGATTTCAGGAACTGTTTCAGACGGCCATAAGAGATATAGGACAGAATGCCAACGCCAAAATCGTGTTCTTTGATATCACGATGAAGGCAGCGGTGCTAATACATACTACATGATGAAAGAGGAAAACTATCAGGATATGAAATTTACGCTCGGCCCAGAGGTCGCTCGTGGTCTTGCTGCTAACGGTGTGGGCAGAAGTGACCATCAGTTGAATACCTACGACTGGCTCGCCGACGTGCCTGGCAATGCAGAGAGCACCGACTTGGTAGAGGTGCAGTTTAAGAATACCCGCAAGGGTTATTACCACAATGTCAACGGCCTCGAACTGAAGAAGGGCGACTGGGTGGCTGTAGAGGCTAATCCAGGTCACGACATCGGTGTGGTGACACTCACGGGCAGACTCGTCACCATGCAGATAAAGAAGGCAAACCTCAAGTCGGCTGATGATATCCGCAAACTCTACCGCTTTGCTAAGGACACCGATATGGAGCGCTATCGTGAGGCGAAGAGCCGTGAGGAGGCTACGATGATACAGAGTCGCCAGATAGCCAAAGACCTAGGTCTCGACATGAAGATAGGCGATGTGGAGTATCAGGGTGACGGCAATAAGGCCATCTTCTATTACATCGCTGATGAGCGCGTGGACTTCCGCCAGCTCATCAAGGTGCTCGCCGAAACCTTCCACGTGAGGATAGAGATGAAGCAGATAGGCGCACGTCAGGAGGCTGGCCGCATAGGTGGCACAGGACCCTGCGGCAGAGAACTCTGTTGCGCTACGTGGATGAAGGCATTCTCCAGTGTCAGCACCGGCGCTGCCCGCTATCAGGACATCTCGCCCAATCCACAGAAACTCGCTGGCATGTGTGCCAAACTGAAGTGCTGTCTCAACTACGAAGTGGACTGCTACATGGAGGCTGGCAAGCAACTGCCTCCTCGTGATGCCATCCTGCAGACGATGGACAGCGACTACTATTTCTTCAAGCAGGATATCCTCGCTGGTCAGATTACATACTCCACTGACAAGAAGAATGCTGCCAACCTCGAGACCATCTCTGCTGAGCGTGCCAAGCAGATAATAGAGATGAACAAGGAGGGCAAGAAACCGATGTCGCTCACCTCTGACGGAAAGGCGAAGGAGGCCGACCGTCCAGTTGATATGCTCGACGGTTCTGACCTCACCCGTTTTGATAAGGCGAAGAAGAAGAAAAAGAAGAAGAAAAAGCAAAATGGCTAAACTCCTATGGGTTGATGACGAGATAGAACATCTCAAAGCCCACATAATATTCCTCGAAAAGAAAGGCTACGAAGTTGTCGTAGCCAGCAATGGTCTTGACGCTATCGAACAGTGTCAGCAGCAGACCTTTGACCTCGTGCTCCTTGACGAGATGATGCCTGGTATCACCGGCTTGGAGACTCTGCAGCGCATCAAGGAGGTGCAACCGCAGACTCCCGTCGTGATGGTCACCAAGAGCGAGGAGGAGGATATCATGAATCAGGCAATCGGTGCGAAGATAGCCGACTACCTCATTAAGCCTGTCAATCCCATGCAGATACTCCTCGCACTGAAGAAGCACGTACACCAGCGAGAGATAGTGACCGAGGTGACGCAACAAGGTTACCAACAGTCCTTCATGGATATCTCCATGCAGATACAGGACTGTCGCACCTTTGACGATTGGAAAGAGGTGTACAAGCGTCTCGTCCGTTGGGAACTGGAACTCGCCTCTACCGGCTCTTCCATGACCGAGATGCTGCGCATGCAGAAGGAGGAAGCTAACATCGGATGGGCGAAGTTTATCAAGCAGAACTACCTCGACTGGGTGACCCCTGGCGCAAAGGCTAAGACAGAGCGCCCGTTGCTCTCCAACCGTATCATGCCCGACTGCGTATTCCCTACCATCAGCAATGGCGAGAAGGTATTCCTCATCGTCATCGATAATTTCCGCTACGACCAGTGGCGCATGCTGGCAGAGGAGATAGGCGATATGTTTGACATCGAGGAGAATCTCTATTGCGGCATTCTCCCCACCGCTACGCAGTACGCCCGCAACGCTATCTTCTCTGGTCTGATGCCACAGCAGATAGCAGAAATGTTCCCCGAACTGTGGGTGGATGAAGACGAGGAGGAAGGCAAGAACCTCAATGAGTCGCCACTTATCAAGACACAGATAGAGCGCTATCGCCGCAAGGATACCTTCTCCTACCATAAGGTCAATGACTCCACAGGTGCGGAGAAACTATTGAAGGAGTTCAACTCCCTGCTCCATAATGACCTCAACGTCGTGGTCATCAATTTCGTCGATATGCTCTCACACGCGCGTACGGAATCAAAGATGGTACGCGAGCTAGCCAACAACGAAGCCGCCTATCGCAGCATCACACTATCCTGGTTCAAGCACGGAGTGCTCAGTGAAATCTTCGAGCGACTGGCGCAGACCGACTATCGCATCATCCTTACCACCGACCACGGTTCCATACGTTGTGACAAACCCGTCAAAATCATTGGCGACAAGAATACCAATACCAACCTGCGCTACAAACTGGGCAAGAATCTCAACTGCCAGTCGAAGGACGTATTCGTCATCTCCAATCCCCGTGCAGTGCAGTTGCCTGCGCCCAATATCTCCACCTCCTATGTCTTTGCTACGGGTAACGATTTCTTCGCTTACCCCAACAACTACAACTACTACGTGCAGTACTACAAAGACACCTTCCAGCACGGAGGTATCTCGATGGAGGAGATGATAATACCGCTAATCACGATGAAAGGTAGGAAGAGATGAAAATAGAATTTACACTCGACAATATAAAGGAAGCCGCTCGCCAGTTCATTGACGCTGCAATACTCGGCGGTTCGAGTTCCTCCCCTTTGGTGGAGACAGGGGGGGGCCGTCTTTTCGCCTTCTACGCTCCTATGGGTACAGGCAAGACCACCTTTATCAAGGCAATCTGTGAGGAACTTGGCGTAGAGGATGTCATCACATCCCCCACCTTCGCCATCGTCAATGAATATACAGATGGGGAGGGTGGGGCAGTTTACCACTTCGACTTCTACCGCATCAAGCGTATGGAGGAACTCTACGACATGGGTGCTGATGAATACTTCTATTCAGGCAACCTCTGTCTCATGGAGTGGCCCGAACTGGTAGAGGACGCTCTACCAGAAGAAACCGTCAAGGTTACTATCTCCAAGCAGCCTGACGGTTCCCGTTTACTAGAATTTTAATAAATTAGCTATACCTCTTAGAGGTTGGCATCAAACTTCTGCTGAAGCATCTGCTTGTTGGCTGCGCCTACCATGCGGTCAACGACCTCACCATTCTTGAAGAAGAGCAGGGTAGGGATGTTGCGGATGCCATACTCTGCGGCGATGTCCTCGCACTCCTCTACATTGCACTTGGCAACGACCATCTTGCCGTCATACTCTTCTGCCAACTGACTGATGATAGGACTTATCATCTTACAGGGACCACACCACTCAGCCCAGAAGTCAACGACCATGGGCTTACCACTCTGTTTGAGACTCTCAAAGTTCTCGTTTGTAATCTTTACTTCCATTGTTTTTATTATTTAGTTGTTTAGTTGTTTAGTTGTTTTGTCGTTTTGTTGTTTAGTTGTTTGTCTTAGAAGCCGTCAAGTTCGTAGTACTCGTCCTCGAGTGCGTCCATCGATTTCTTCTCGTCTTCGATGATGATTATTTCATCGTTGTCTGTATTTTCTTTCTTTGGAGCATCCTCAATGATGATAATGTCGGAAGGCTCAACGGGAACGTCAACGGGAACTTCTATAACTTCTTCTACTTCTTTAACTTCAGTCTCTTCGGGTATTACAATTTCCGTGCCAGAAGACTCATCCCCCGCCTTCTCTTGTAGAGAAGGAGCGATTACATCTATCTCGGTGGAAGGCTCGGTGACAGCAGGAGTCTCAGGTACGATGATAGTCTCAGCAGGAGCGACCTCGATGGTCTCAGCAGGAGCGACCTCGATCGTCTCTTCAGGTACCGCGATTTCAGTTTCTTGTGGTACTGCGATGACATTGGTGTCTTCACTCTCCAGTTCTTTTTCGGCGTTTGGATCTACAGGTTGTACGCCAGCAGGAGCGGCCTCTGTGTCAGGGAGAATAGGTTTGATTGGATTATCTGCGTTGGTGTTAACGTTAGGTTTATTATCCGCCTCATACAGCATCTCTGGATTGATGACGCTGAGTGGTGCGAAGTGCTTGACATAGAAGGTGTCGTAGTCATTGTAGCTGTAGCGCTGACCTATGAGTTCGAGATTCTCCTTGGATATGATAAGAGGTCTTGCCTTCTGGGCAGTCTTCTTGATACCCTCTTGCTGCATGAGTATCTTGGAGTACTGGCGTGCCTCGTCGAAATTGCGGAAACCGCTCACCATCATGTGGTGCATACCCTGAGCATTGTCGATGGTGATGTCAAAGTTGCGCACCATAAAAGAGGTGAAGTTGTAGCGTGCCAAATGGAAGAGCAACTGATTCTCCTTGAGAGAGTCGGGGGCGTAGGCAAAGACGAAGATGAAGTCAGTATTGCGCTCCGTGCTGAAGTTGCGTGAGGCGATGCTGTCTGCATCTGTCATGACATCAGTGCGGCGATTCCATACGTCACCCAGGTCAAACTTCGCTCCGTAGAGTCGTTTGCCAGCCTTGACACCATTGATAATCATGCCTGCCATCTCGCTGACATCACTATTTGGATATTCCTTGACGACACGTTCCATGCTTTCAGTGCATGACTTTGTGTCGCCCTCGTTGAGTTTTGACATGCCATAGAGGAACAGGAATCTGTCGCGATTGTCACCCAGAGAGAATCGACGCTCCGACTCTGCCACATTGTCATAGACCTCTTTGAATCTATCAGCCTTGAAGGCTTCGTAGGTAGCACCATAGAGTGAGTCTTCGATGTGCTTGCCGTAACGGGCATTTTCGTAGAAGTATGGGTCGGTGACGGTGAGTGTCCACTTGGAGTCAGGGCACTCCGCCTTCATCCTCTCGATGTACTCCTTCGCCTTGTCGTGCTCATCCTTGCGTGAATGGAGCATGAAGAGGTGGTAATATGCCTCGTCTTTGGGTTCGTACTCAGGGTACTGCTCCTCCAGACGACGGAATGCCTTTTCGCTGAGCGTGAGATTGTTGAGTTTGTCCTTGAAGATGATGGCTGACTTCAGGAGAGCGTCCATTATTACCTTGTTGCTCTCGGCCTTCTGCTCATCGGTGAATGGTATCTGTGCCAGGTAGAACTCGCGCTTATGAGGGTCGTTGACGGCAGAGTCCATCTTGGCAGCCAGCATCTCCTGACGCTCCTCTTCCTTTGCTATAGAGTCACGCTGTTCATCGGTCAGGCTATCCCAGTCCAGAGCCCCATCCTGGCCTCCTCCTGTGGAGGAATCCACGACGGTCTTATTGAGACGTTGCCAGTCATCGACATTATCACGCTTACCCCACAGACGCTCAAACTGCTGCTTACCCTGCTGTACGGCGATGGGTGAGTAGAAGTAGAACATCGCTTCGCCCTGAGAGCCACCGAGGGCGGAGGAAGTGTTGCTGGCGGGTTTCGATTCTCCCACCTTGGGGGAGTTAGAGATGGGCTGTTTCTTGTCAAGTTCCTTCTGTATTGCTTCACGCGCCTCCTCCTTCTCTTTCTTTTTGAGAGCCTCGATGATATTGTCAATCTTGACCATCAGTTCGCGCTCTGGCAATCGTGACAGCGCCTGCAGGGAGTCCTGCAACTGAATGGCGTCAGTGTAGGGCACCAGTTCGTCGAGCACCTTGGAGCGCTCCGACATCTGTGCGTAGTCAGAACGGTCTTTGTCGAGCAGACCTATTGCCTCGCCGTAGCAACGCTTGGCGTCGCCGTACTTCTCGGTCTCCCAGTATAGGTCACCAAGATGCAGGAGCAGTACGCCCTTTTCTATGCCCGAACGTGTGGCGCCCTCGTTGCCCTTCTCATAGGCATAGATGGCGTTGAGGGTGTCTTTCTGTGCGAGGTAGATATTGCCGATAGCGTAGTATATCTGGTCGAGGTACTCCTTGTTGTTGTCATTGCGGGCCATGCGACGCAACTTGCTAATCATCTTCTTGGCGTTCCCGTTAGCGTTCCCGTTATACGCCATCACCTCGGTCATGGAGATGTGGGCATTGAAACGCAGTTCGTAGGAGGGATGCTGGCTTATCACTTTACTGAATGCTCTGTACGCCTCCTTATTGTGCCCTTGCGCAGCTTCTATCTGTCCTAAGAGGTAGTACTCGCGGGCGCGCTGCTTGGAGCGCATCTCGTGCTTGATAACCTTGCGAAGGTATTTAGTAGCCTCAGGGAGGTCGCCTGTATGCAGATAGTAGTCGCAGAGGGTGTAGTCCCACTCCTTCTGTGCACGCCAGTCTATGCTGTCGCGCTGCATATTGCGGATGACGTCCTCGGCATCGTATATCCAGCCGCTCTCTATGTAGCACTTTGCCAACCAAGCGCGTGCCTTGCCGTAGATGGCTGGCTGAGTTTTGTAGAGGCGTGACATAAAGGCGAATACACTTGCTGCCTCATCAAATTCACCCTTGTAGAATTGGCTTCTGCCCAGCAGCATCCACGCCTTCCAGATGAAGGGGTTGTACTCTCGGCGTGAGAGCCACTCGATGTCGCGGTCGGTCTTCTTGCGGTCTTTGTTCCATTCTGGCTTTGCTTTGATGCTATGCAGTTGTATGGCCTTCTCTGCCTTGGTAATGGCGATGTCGTAGTTTGACTTGCCCAGTTCGCGACTCGCTTTGTTGCCAATGGTGTAGAGCGGTATCAGTTCTGTGAAGTTGTCCTTGTTGCCATCCTCCTTCTCTTTCGAGGCTTCTATGTACGCCAGCGTACCATTGTAGTAGATATTGTACTTGGCGGTGAAGGCATGCCAGAAGCGGGTCGTCGCGGTATTCTTCTTGGTAGAACAAGATGCGACAACCATTGCCACGAGGCAACACAGTGCTATGTATTTAGCGAATCTCAAAGCCTGCTTTTTTTAGGTCATCCCAGAAGTGAGGGTAACTCTTGGTCACTACCTCGGGATTGTTAATCTTGAGACCAGGAAACATGATGCAGGCAGGGGCAAAGGCCATTGCCATACGATGGTCTTCGTAGGTGTCTATGGCAACGCTCCCCTCTCTAAGCAGAGAGGGGTTCTTGCCTTGCAAGCGACCTTCGGTCGAGCGGGGGGTGAGTTTGCCATCCCAACTCAAAACTCCCTCCTCACTATCGTCAAGCATATAGCCCAGTTTTGCCATTTCCGTCTTGAGGGCGGCGATGCGGTCGGTCTCCTTGATGCGCAGCGTCTGTAATCCAGTGAAGCGGAAGGGTATGCCCATCAGTGCCGTAGTAACCACCACAGTCTGGGCGAGGTCGGGTTGACCTGTAAAGTCGAAGTCGAAACGTGGTAAAGCCCTTTGGTGAGAGGTAAGCACGACATTATTCCTGTCAAAGGACGTCTTTACCCCAAGCAGTGAGAAGATATACCTTACGGCAGAGTCGCCCTGACGAGAGCCGTCCATCAGGCCTGGCAAAGTGATGCGGTTGTCGCTTGCCTTAGTCATTAAAGCTAAAATCTCGTACCAATACGAAGCCGCAGTCCAGTCATTCTCTATAGTGAATGCTTTACTCTGGTATGGTGTGGGTTTTACCAATATGGTGTTGCCGCCCTCCCAATCTATGTCGGCACCAAACTCTCTCATGGTGCACATCGTAAGGTCTATGTAGGGACGCGAGATGATGTCACCCGTCAGGTGGAGTGTCAGGCCGTTCTTCATCATTGGACCTATCATCAGCAGTGCCGAGATGTATTGTGATGATACATTGCCGGCTATCTCCAGCAAACCACCTTCAAGTGTCTTGCCCTTGATGCGGAGTGGGGGATAACCCTCGTTGCCTGCATAGTCTATCTCTGCTCCGAGCGTACGCAGAGCGTCCACGAGAACGTGTATAGGTCTTTGCATCATGCGCTCCGTACCAGTAAGGATATGCGTGCTCTCACGGGTACTCAGATAAGCCGTCAGAAATCTCATCGCTGTGCCTGCTGCCTTGATGTTGATGACCATCGGCATATCCCTCAGCGCAGCTACCATCACGTCTGTATCATCACAATGGCTGAGGTTGGTTGGGGTCTCGCTGGCGTTGGCTAATGCATTGATTATCAGAGCACGATTGCTGATGCTCTTCGATGCGGGCAGATTTATTGTGCAATCTAGGTTTTTGGGAGGAAATATCTCGTATTGCATATAGTGACTTTTATACTTATTACTATAACGCACGCGGTACCTCATTTATTGTAACGAGAGGAGCTTTTCCTCTCGGTATTTGGTTATTTCAAAACTTATTAGTAACTTTGCAAATTGAAATGTTGACGGAAGACGACATAATGATAATGCACGACGCCATGCTGATAGCCCAGCAGGGTGAGGGCATGGTGAATCCCAATCCACTGGTGGGAGCACTGATAGTCAAGGACGATGAGGTGGTGGCCCGCGGCTGGCACAGACGTTACGGTGACCTGCATGCAGAGCGTGAGGCATTTAAATATGCTGATGAACACGGCGTGGACTGCGCAGGCGCTACGATGTATGTCACCCTCGAACCCTGTTGTCATCAGGGACATCAGCCGCCATGTACCGAGGCCATCATAGAACGAGGCATCAAACGCGTGGTAGTAGGTCTGCTAGACCCTAATCCACTTGTAGCTGGTAAAGGCATTGAGCAACTGAGGGAGTCGGGCATTACAGTCGAAGTTATTGAGGACGAGGAACTTGTCTCCGCTCTCAAGATGCAGAACAGGGTGTTCCGCAAGTTTATCACTACGGGTATGCCATGGGTGACAGCGAAATGGGCGATGACGCTTGACGGCAAAATAGCCACCGCCACGGGTGACAGCAAATGGATAACAGGAGAGAAGGCACGTGAGAGGGTGCACATGTATCGCAAGAACAATATGGCGATACTTTGTGGTATAGGTACCGTGCTGGCCGACGATCCTATGCTGAATGTTCGCTTGCCAGAGGAAAGCCTGAAACAACCTATCCGTATAGTAGCCGACAGACAGGCGCGCATACCGATGGAGAGCCAGTTGGTGAGTACGGCAAGAGAGATACCCACAATAGTGGCATACGGCAATGCTGCTGACGAAGAGAAACTGCAACAGTTGCGTGATGCAGGAGTGGTGCTATGGAACTGTAACTCACTTCAGGAACTTATGCAACGTGCTGGTGCTGAGAAGATTGACTCTATAATGCTGGAAAGCGGTGGTACACTGAGTGAAGCCCTGCTTCGTGAAGGATTGATAGACGAAGTACTTGCCTTCGTAGCCCCCAAGATAATAGGTGGCAGAAATGCTAAGACTCCAGTGGAGGGCGAGGGCGCACAGATGATGTCGGAGGCGATAGAACTGACCGACCAGATAGTAGAGACCATAGGACAGGATGTGCTGATATCAGGACTCGTAATGAAATGTTCACAGGAATAATAGAGGAAATAGGAACCGTAAAGGCAATAAAGAGAGCTGCTAAGAGCATCACTCTCGAGATAGTGGCCCAGAAAGTGCTGGAGGGCACTCAGGTGGGTGATTCCATCTGCACCAATGGAGTATGCCTTACAGTAACGAGTCTGGGTGGTGGGGTATTCTCTGCTGACGTAATGCCACAAACCATGCGAATGACATCGCTGGGAGCACTGAAACCAGGCGACAAGGTGAATCTCGAACGAGCACTGACTCTCGAATCCCGACTTGGTGGGCACATAGTATCAGGTCACATCGACGGAACAGGCAAGATAGTGAAACGCGAGCAAGACGATACCGCTCTGTGGTTGCACATCGAGGCACCTGCCCATATCATGCGCTATATAATAGATAAGGGAAGCATCACGGTGCAGGGCGTTAGCCTTACTGTAGCAAAAGCGACACCATCCTCATTCGCAGTGTCCCTCATTCCTCATACGCAAAATGCAACAACGCTCCACTCTGCAAAGGTGGGTGATACCGTAAACCTCGAAAATGATGTGATAGCGAAATATGTGGAGTCTTTTGTTAATGGGAACGGGAACGTTAATGTTAACGATGACGGAAACGATAAGTTTAACCTTTATCGTGACTTCATGAACAGAGCATAAAATGAATACAATGAATACAATAGACGAAGCACTCAAGGCCCTCAAACAGGGGAAATGCATACTGGTAATAGACGACCCCGATCGTGAGAACGAGGGTGATCTCGTGTGCGCAGCTCAGTTTGCTACGACAGAGAATGTCAATCTCATGGCATCTGTGGGCAAGGGTCTCATATGCATGCCGATGAGCAAGGAGATATGTGAGCGACTTAACCTGCCACAGATGGTGACACATAATAGCGACAACCATCAGACGGCATTCACCATTTCGGTAGATCATATCACCACTACTACGGGTATCTCTGCCGTAGAGCGAGGCGTCACGGCACGCGCCATAGCAGACCCTAATAGTAAGCCTATCGACTTCCGTCGTCCTGGACATATGTTTCCTCTCGAGGCTCGTGAGGGTGGTGTATTGGTGCGCTCAGGGCATACTGAGGCTACCGTTGACCTCTGTCGTCTTGCCGGACTTACCGAGGCAGGACTGTGTTGCGAGATAATGCGTGAGGATGGTACAATGATGCGTACCACCGAACTTCTCCAATTGGCTAAGAAGCATGATTTGGTATGCGTTACGATTAAGTCGCTGATAGAATATCGTCGCAGGACAGAGAAACTCATAGAGCGCGTTACAGATGCCGAACTCCCTACCAAATATGGTAGTTTCCGTGCAGTGGGATATATAAACAAGGTGACAGGAGAGCATCATGTAGCTCTCGTAAAGGGTGACGTGACAACTCCCGAACCAGTGCTCTGCCGTGTGCATTCAGAATGTCTGACGGGCGATGCCTTTGGTAGTCTGCGTTGCGACTGCGGCGAACAACTTGCTGAGGCTCTTCGTCGTATAGAGGCGAAGGGTAGGGGAGTGCTCCTCTATCTCAGACAAGAGGGACGTGGCATAGGACTCATCAACAAACTTAAGGCCTACAAACTGCAGGACGAAGGCATGGACACAGTAGAGGCGAATATCGCCCTCGGTTTTGCAGCAGACCTTCGAGAGTATGGCACTGGCGCCAGCATCCTTGCCGATTTGGGAGTGAAAGACTTGATTCTCATGACCAATAACCCACAGAAGATTACTGGCATCGACGGCTTTGGCCTGAGGGTCGTAGATCGTGAACCTATCGAGATGACCTGCAATGAGAAGGATGAATTCTATATGTACACCAAGTACGCTAAGATGGGGCACCTACTCCATGTAAAGAACCCCAAACAACCAAACGACTAAATAACCAAACAACCAAAAATATGAAAAAGATTGAAGGACAGCTGGTAGCTACCGGCATGAAGATTGGCATCGTAGCCTCTCGTTTTAATGATTTCATAGTAAATCACCTCATCAGTGGTGCAGAAGATTGTTTTGTGCGTCATGGTGGTAGTACCGACGACCTCACGCTTGCTCTCGTGCCAGGTGCATTTGAGATTCCTGTAATGGCTCTGCAGATGGCTGCCAGTGGTGAGTACGATGCAGTGGTTTGTCTGGGTGCCGTAATTCGTGGTGCTACACCACACTTTGACATGGTAGCCAACGAATCAGCTAAGGGTATTGCTCAGGCTGCTATGAAGAGTGGTGTGCCAGTGCTCAATGGTATTCTGACCACAGACTCTATCGAGCAGGCTGTAGAGCGTGCTGGTACTAAGGCAGGCAATAAGGGTGCTGATGCAATGATTTCAGCTATCGAGATGGTGAATCTCGTAAAGGAAATCTAGAATCACTTGCGCTTATGCTTCAGTGTGATGAGTACTATCTCACGAGGCATGCCGAAACGGAATGGGAGATTACCTCCGAAACCTGTGGAGACGCTCAGTAGAGTCTCAGGGTCTTTGCCTGTAGGCTTGCGACTATCTTCGCCGTTATTGTCATAGTACTCATGTCCCCACTCCTTGTATGCCATACTTGCGGGTGTCCATCCCAGAAAGCTGAACTGCGTACCGTGAGTGTGGCCCGCGAGCATGATATTAGGACGGAAGATGGGCAATACATGGTGACGCCATGCATTAGGGTCATGGCTTAGAAGCACTGTGAAAGGTACTGCTCCAGAAGAGCGATATGCTGTGTCTGGAGATAAAGGAGTGCCTCGCAGTGCTTTTTTCAGATTACCACGCTGAGGGAATGGTGGCAGTCCCCAGTTTTCTTCTCCCACGATGAGGATAGAGTCACGTTTTACGGTGCCATCAGCAGTTTTGCTTTCGCGATAGATATAGCGATTCTCATTGTCGAGCAGACTCCATCCGAAGGAGCGCTGAGTATCCCTCGTAAGTTTTATTTGGCGACGTTGCTCGCTGGGGGAGAAGTTGGAATAGGAGACATAGTCATGATTGCCCATGATGGAATAGACACCATCTGGTGCTTTAAGCGATGACAGTTCTTCTTGACAGTCTATCGCCTCCTGCGGCACGAGGGTCTGCAGGTCACCCACACAACATATCATGTCAGGCTTGAGACTATTGACCTTGTCCACTGCCTGGCGTAGTAGCGCACGATATGGGCCACAAAAACCGCCACCACAGTGTAAGTCTGAGATTTGTGCTATCTTGTAGCCATCGAAGGCTAACGGCACATCCTTGCTCTCGTAGGTTACCTCGCGTACATTCAACTGATAGTAGCCTATGGTGAAGCCATAGACGATAATGTAGAGGAGTAGCAGAGGAAACAATCCGAACCATCGCCACCAAGCCGTAGCATGGTAGCAACGATAGCAGGCGTAGATAGAACCTATCAGTACGACTGCTATGATGATAGTGGGTATAAAGACTTTAATCATTACTTCTGTGCTGGAGTAGCAGGAGTCTCTGCAGCAGGAGTTGCAGCAGGTGCGTCAGCAGCTTTTTGCTGTGTAGCTCCGAAACCCTGAGTGTTGTTAGGGTTGGTCTGTGGCTGTTCTACTGCTGCCTGTTCGATGACAGAGCCATCTGTTACTGCCTGAGGAGCAACGTAAGCACAAGCGATAGAGAAAACCACCATAGCACCTGCGAGTGTCCATGTAGCCTTCTCGATGAAGTTTGTGGTCTGACGTACGCCAGCTACGCTGTTAGCACTTGCGAAGCCTGATGCGAGGCCACCGCCCTTTGATTCCTGAATGAGCACAATGCCAATCATCAGCACTGCTGCTACTAGAATAAGAATTACAAATAGTGTGTACATTTCTTTTAATGTATGAATTATGAATTATTATTTTTAGAATTGTCTATCAGTAGTTGGAGGAATCGCTTCTGATCCTCGTAGTATTTACCTGTGGTTCCTGACTTGCTGTTGACTTTCTCCATGATGTCAAGAGCCTTTTGGTATCTGCCTTGCTTGATGTATATGCCAGCGAGTGTCTCGGTGAGATATTCGTCGGAATTCTCGTCTTCGCCTTCGCTGTCGTTTATCTCTGGCGTATATTCCAGTTCTTCTTGCAGAGTTATCTTCGTATCATTCTCGATGAAGGAGTCGATGAGATAGTCGGACCCCGTAGGCATACCCTCGGGCACGAAACCGTTATTGTTTCCGTTATCGTTCCCATTCTCGCTCCCGTTGTCGTTGTTCTCCAATTCTTCGAAGTCGGTAGCCAGGAGATAAGCCACGTAGTCCGTCGTGGCATCTACGGCGGTAGGTTTGCGGTGTGTCTTGCCCTCGTCTTCTTTCTTCTTCAGGCTCTCTTCCTCTGGCATTTGGGTGAGGAAGTCATCAATGAGCGATACGGTGCGTGAATCGTCCTCATGCTCGGTAGCGCTCCTGCGGTCAGGCGTATGACTGAATTCCTGTGGCGATTTGCGCTTCAGACGGTAGTGAGCAGCCTCCACGAGATTGAAGAGTGTCTTGCGGTCTGTGAAGTATATGGCAGAGCGGCGCAATTCTTCATCGAAGGTGGCATCGTGTAGCAGGTATAGATTCTTGAGCAACAGCAACCGAGCAGTCTGGTAATACGGATGCTCCGCCGTGATACGCCTCAGTTCGTAGAGGGTTTCGCGGTCCATCAGTTCTGGATGTTGTGAAAGCTCTTGAATGTTCATTATTCGTCGTTATTACCAGTTGGCCACCGTGGCGTTGAATATTTGTGTACAGATGTCTTCGCACATCAAATCGACGAGCTCGTCCTGTACGGAGTTGAGGCTGCGTGTGGTCTCGTATGTCTGTGCTGCCGTAAACTGTTTCTCGAAGTCCTCGTTGTGGTTCTTTGTGTTGGTGAAGCGCACGTTGACGGTCATGCTGAGTTCGGTCTGTGCGGAGTATCCATCAGCAGATACTGATTTGTTGCGCTGCTGGTACTGTGTTATCTCGCCCTCTATCTTGAGGTCTCCGTCACGTCTCACCTGTATGAGGCGTGTCTGATTGGAGAACATGGTCTTCAGTTTCGAGTTGAACAAAGGTCCCATGGGTCCCCACACGTATGAGGAGCGCAGTGGAAAGTCCACAATCTGTATCGTCTTCGTCTTGGAGTAGTCGATGCTGGCTCCGCTCATCTTGTAGGATACGGAACAGCTCTTCAACGTTAATGCTACCCCTAACGTTATCACGATACACAATATGCTGACTAAGTATTTCTTCACTCTTTGTCTATTTTATGCCAAACTGTCTCAGGCGGCGATACAGCGTACGGTCTGATATGCCGAGCATGTCAGCAGCCTGCTTTCTGTTGCCCCCACATCTGCTAAGCGCCATCTCGAGCGCTTTCTTGTTGAGATTATTGACATTGAGGTCTTCTGGTTCTGCTATCTCCTGTGCATAGTCCACCTGTATCTGTGGCTGCACCGTAGCGGGATAGGTCTGTATTGTCTGATTGTCGTCTATCTGCTTGCGCAGCGAATTGATTTCTCTGCGCAGGTCGCTGACGTTGCCTCGCATCTCGTAGAGTATCTTGAAGAGCATCTCTCGCTCATTCTCGTACGAACGGCTTCCTCCGCTCTGTGGCTGTATGGTAGCGAGTTCGGTGCTCTCTTCGTTCATAGGAATGAACTTCAGCAGGTCGTCCACGTCTATCTCACGCTTGGTGCTCAGTACGGACATCTGCTCCGTGATATTCTTCAGTTGGCGTACGTTGCCAGGCCACTTGTACTTCATCAGCACCTGCTTGGCATTGTCTGTTAGTTGGATGCGTGGCAGATGGTATTTCTCGGACATCTGCATAGCGAAGAGACGGAACAGTAGCACTATGTCCTCACCACGGTCTCTGAGTGGAGGCATCTGGATGGGGATAGTCTGCAGACGATAGTAGAGGTCCTCGCGAAAACGTCCTTCGCTGATGGCCTTGCGGATATTGACGTTGGTAGCGGCTACTACGCGAACGTTGGTCTTGCGCACCTCCTGCCCTCCTACACGGATGTATTCGCCATTCTCCAGTACGCGGAGCAGACGCGCCTGAGTAGCCAAAGGTAGTTCGCCCACCTCATCAAGAAACAGCGTACCCTTATTGGCAGCACCGAAGTATCCCTCGCTCTCACCGATGGCACCGGTGAAGGAGCCCTTCTCGTGACCAAAGAGTTCGGAGTCTATCGTACCCTCAGGTATAGCGCCGCAGTTGATGGCAAAGTATTTCTCTCGCTTGCGTGGTGAGTTGTCGTGTATCACTCTGGGGATTATCTCCTTACCCACGCCACTCTCGCCGATGATGAGCACGGAGAGGTCAGTAGGAGCCACCTGCAATGCTACGTCCAGCGCACGATTCAGGGCATCGCAGTTGCCTACTATACCGTATCGTTGCTTTATGTTCTGCAGTTCTTTTAAGTCCATTGAGGTGCAAAGGTACTAATTTTTTTTCAAATATGCACTATGCATTATCATTTTTTATATAGGTTACGTTCTCCCTGCGGTGCTCTGCGGGATTGAAACCCTTCTTGATAGCGAAGCGAGCCTTGTCGCCATCCTCCCTCTTCTCGTGGTAGAGTTTTGGCAGAGGATTAGTGAATGGTTCGTCGTACACTTTTCTGTTGAGGGTCACGTCAGTCACGAGACTCAGAGCCTGAAGCAGTTGCTCTGGCTCTGCCTGTGTTATGGGTGCTTCGTAGTCTGTCAGTAGTGTCACGATACCTTCGTTGGAGGCGTTGGCAAATGCCTCATTACACTGTCCGTCATACATCTGCAGTATGGCATCGAAGGCCGAGAGGTCATTATTGTCAAAGAATTTGCCGCTGGCGATAGGGCCAAAAGCCTGAATGCCGCTCTTCACCAGTTCTGATACGGCGGGAGCTATTGCGCTAACCTCTGCCGAACCCTCTTCTACCACGATGTCATCGTTGAGTGATAGTATAGCGATGCGAGGATTGAGAATGCTGAGGTCGCGCTTCAGAGCCTTTGCCAGTGTAGTGGCACGAGTCACGATTTCCTCCTGTTTCAGAGTGGTTGCCGCCTCGCTCTTTGACACCTTGCCCTTCACTGATGCCAGTCTGCCTGTAGCATGTATCTGTATCGGCATGACAGGTATCATCTTTGTTATTGCCTTAGTGGTGAATGGCAGGCATACTATTCCGTCGATGGCATTGTCGCGATAGTCCTCTATGGCATCTGTCAGAGCCTCGTTATCAGGTTGCCCGTCAGCTCCGTACAGTTCTATGTCGCACATCTCTATCACGCCTTCCTCATCGAGCAGGGCGTTGAGCATTTCGTATTTCTCTTGTGGGGCGTTGCCCACGAGTGCTATCTTTTTTTTCATCTGGTCGTTTGGTGGTTTAGTCGTTTTGTCGTTTAGTGGACAGCAGTCCGCATGCGGCGAAGATATCCTGCCCACGAGAGGCACGTATGGTAGTGAATATGCCGTGGTGCGTGAGATAGTCGCGGAGCGTCTCCAGTTTCTTCTCATCACTCGTCTTCAGGGGTACATCGGGGATGCTGTGGAAACGTATGAGATTCACTCGGCAGTCGAGACCTTTGAGCAGCCTTACTATTTCCTTGGCATGAGTCGTGGTGTCGTTAAGACCGTCGAATACGATGTACTCGAAGGACAGGCGACGCTGATGGCTGAAGTCGTAGTTCTTCAGCAGTGCCACTACATCCTCTATCGGCATACCCTTCTCGGCAGGCATCAGTTGGGCTCGCTGTTCATGGATGGGTGAATGCAGTGAGATAGCTACATGACACTCACTCTCCTCGATGAAGCGCTTCAGTTTGTCTTTCACCCCCACGCTGCTCACCGTGATGCGTCGTGGACTCCACGCCATGCCCCATGCCTCTGTCAGTACCTTTGTTGCTTTGAGCACATTGTCAAGATTATCCATGGGTTCGCCTTGCCCCATGAATACTATGTTTGTCAGTCTTGCGCGCTCTGGCAGGGAGTATATCTGATTGATGATGTCCGTCACGGTCAGTTGGCCTTCGAAGCCCTGCTTGCCCGTCTGGCAGAAGAGGCAGTTCATCTTGCATCCCACCTGACAGCTCACGCACAGCGTAGCCCTGTCGCCGTCGGGGATGAATACGGTCTCGATGCGTTTTCCGTTTTGCGTTGGGAAGAGATACTTCTTCGTCCCGTCTTTTGACAGTTGGCTGTCGATAGGTGCCATTGCCCCTATCTCGTAGTGCTCGGCGAGGATTTCGCGGTTCTTCTTTGAGATATTGGTCATCTCGTCGATGCTCATGATGCTTTTCTCAGGATTGCCATACATCCATTTCGCTATCTGCCCCCCAGTAAATGCTGGCATCCCCAGCTCTTTTACGGTTTGGCGCAACTCCTCCTCGCTCATTCCGAGCAGGGATTTCTTCTCTTGTTGTATGTCCTCCGTTGCAAACATCTTTGCAAAGGTACAAAAAATCTTTGATTTTCTTGCAAGTTTTGAGTAAAATAAGTAACTTTGCACCATTATGACTTACAAGTACGACTTTCTGATTATCGGTTCGGGCGTGGCTGGCATGAGTTATGCCCTCAAGGTGGCACGTGCCAACAAGGGCAGGATTTGCCTCATCTGCAAGACTACGCTGGACGAGAGCAATACCACTCGCGCTCAGGGTGGTGTGGCATCAGTGACTAACATCATCGTGGATGACTTCGAGAAGCATATTGAGGATACGATGATTGCTGGCGACTATATCTCTGACCCAGCTGCTGTAGAGCAAGTGGTGCGAATGGGACCATCGCAGATTAAGGAACTGGTGGAGTGGGGTGTCAACTTTGATAAGAAGGAGGACGGTCTCTTCGACCTGCATCGTGAGGGTGGTCATTCGGAGTTTCGTATTCTGCACCATGCTGATGATACGGGAGCCGAGATACAGCGCGGTCTGATGGCAGCAGTGAGGAGCAATCCCAACATCGATATCAAGGAGAATCACTTCGCTGTGGAGATCATCACTCAGCACCATCTGGGCATTGAGGTGACTCGCCAGTCCAATGATATAGAGTGCTACGGTGCCTATGTCCTCAACCCCGAAACACAGAAGGTGGACACCTATCTCTCGAAGGTGACGGTGATGTGCACTGGTGGTTGCGGAGCTGTCTATCAGACTACCACCAACCCAGTCATAGCAACAGGTGATGGCGTGGCTATGGTATATCGTGCCAAGGGTACGGTGGCTGATATGGAGTTTGTACAGTTTCACCCCACGTCACTCTACCACCCTGGCGAGACACACCCTGCATACCTCATCACAGAGGCCATGCGTGGCTACGGCGGCATACTGAAACTGCCTACAGGTGAGACCTTTATGGAGAATTACGACGAGCGTCTCTCCCTTGCCCCGCGTGACATAGTGGCTCGTGCTATAGATAAGGAGATGAAGAAGCACGGTATCGACCATGTCTGTCTCGATGTGACACACAAAGACCCGGAGGAGACCAAGCACCATTTCCCCAATATCTATCAGAAGTGCCTCTCCATCGGCATCGACATCACTAAGGAGATGATACCAGTCCGTCCTGCTGCCCATTATATGTGTGGTGGCATCAAGGTGGACCTGAATGCTTGTTCGAGCATCAAGCGCCTGTATGCCATAGGCGAGTGTTCCTGCACTGGCCTGCATGGTGGCAATCGTCTGGCTTCCAATTCGCTCATAGAGGCTGTGGTATATGCAGAGACAGCTGCCAAGCACTCGCTCGACCATATCGATGAGTATGACTTCAACTATCTCGTACCAGAGTGGAATGATGAGGGTACGATGACCAATGAGGAGAAGGTGCTCATCACCCAGAGCGTGCATGAGGTAGGTACCATTATGGCCAACTACGTAGGAATAGTGCGCTCCGATCTGCGACTCAAGCGAGCCTGGGTGCGTCTCGACACCCTCTACGAAGAGACGGAGGCACTCTTCAAGCGTGTGACGGCCAGCAAGGACATCTGTGAACTACGCAACCTCATCAATGTAGGTTACCTCATCACCCGTTGGGCCATAGAGCGCAAGGAATGTCGCGGTCTGCATTTCACAACGGATTATCCCCTGCATGCTTATGACAAGAATTAAGATGATTATACTGATGGTGCTGATGGTTTCATCAGCACTTTCTGCTAATGACTCCATCGCCATAAAACTCGATTCCATCGTCGGAAATGCCAAGATACTCGAGACGTCACAAATGGGAGTGATGGTCTATGACCTCACGGCAGACTCCGTGCTCTATCAGCGCGATGCAAGACAGACTCTCCGTCCAGCCTCTACCATGAAACTCATCACTGCCATCACGGCACTCGACCGTCTTGGGGCTGACTACCAGTACAGCACGAGGTTGGTGAGCAGAGACTCCACCATCGTGCTCATCGGTGGTATGGACCCTCTCATCAATGAGGACGACCTCAGAATGATGGCCGACAGTCTGAAGGCTATGGGCATAGACACTATCAGGGGTGGCATCATCGCTGACCGTTCTATGAAGGACGAGGACCTCTATGGCGAAGGATGGTGCTGGGACGACGACAATCCCGAACTCTCGCCTCTTGTCTATCATCGCAAGGACTATATGATAGAGGCGTTCCAGAAGATTTTCTCCACTCTACCTCCTCATTACCTCCCCATTACCTCCCCATTACCTCCTCTGGAAATCGAAATCACCCACTCCCTCCGCGAGGTTCTCGTGCCCATGATGAAGCATAGCAACAATCTCTATGCCGAGAGCATGTACTACCAGATAGGTCTCTTGAAGGGCAAACCCTCGACGGCAAAGAAGGCAAAAGCCATAGAAGAAGAGGTACTGAAAAAAGCACCCTCCCTGAATGGGAGGGATGGAGTGGGGCCTCACCGTTTTGCTGATGGCTCAGGCCTCTCCTTATATAATTATGTATCGGCCGATATCCTTGTGGCATTCCTGCGCTACGCTTACCATAACAAGGATATCTACCTCGAACTCTACGATGCCTTGCCCATAGCAGGTGTTGACGGTACGCTGAAAGACCGTATGAAGAACACCCCTGCCATGGACAATGTGCATGCCAAGACGGGCACGCTCTCTGGCGTCAGCAGTCTTGCTGGCTATTGTAAGACGCGAGACGGGCGCACGCTCGCCTTCGCCATTATCAATCAGGGCGTGATGAAGGGCTCATACGCAAAAGCGTTGCAGGATAAACTCTGCAACGCCATGTGTGAATGATTTAGAAGTTTATCGCAAACGAACCACCAAGTACGAAGGTGTTGCGTGACTTCTTGATTTCAGCCCTTGCCGGACCTACTTCTTCCCATGCCTCTGGGTCGCTCTTGGACTCCTGATACATTTCAGGGGAGGCCTTCTCGAGGAATCCGTATGGGTTGTACTCCAGTGTATAGGTCTTGCGGGCATAGTCGTAGTCCAGGAATATCTTCCATGCGAAGTTGTCCTTGTAGGCGTAGGTGAGTGATATGCCTGTACCAAACTTCATAGTGTTGTTGGCTTTGAGTGCCAGATAGTCCCATGAGTGGCTCCATGTGCCTTCATTGTACAGTCTGTCATTCGTTTCATCATACTTCACCTGCTGACCAGAGAACTGAGCGTCGAGGTCGAGAGCCTGCATCTGGCTGCGGCCTATGAGGAGCTTAGAGCCAAGTGCGAAGCGGCTTGAGAGAGGCAGATTGAAGTAAGCACCGAGGTCGAGAGCGAACTCCGTGAGGTGGTCAGAGTGGATGGTAAACTTTGCATCCTCTATGATATTTCCCAGAGGAGCCCAGTATTCAGGGTCTTCACTCTGTGCCTCTTCCACTTCTTCGAAGAAATATTTAAGGTCGGCGTTTGCCAAGTCAAGCACATTGTTCCATCCCTTGATAGGAGAAGCGTTGACCCTTGCACGTGCACCCAGACCAAAGTATTTATTGAAGAAGTAAGCACCCTCAACTGATACTGCGGTGGAGGTGCGGAACTCCAAATCCGTGAGTTCTCCCTCGTAGCCCTTAGTAGGTATTTGGAAGCCCAGATTCTTGGTACCGAAGCCCATACCCATGGAGATGGAGAAGAATGAAGGATGGGTCACGATATTGTGGTCCAGTACGAGGTCGTTGCGCAGCAGACCCTTGCCCTTGAAGATGAGGTCGCTCAGAGCGTAGCCCAACTCACCAGCAAAGATACCGATACCAGCACCAGAGAGGATGTCGCTCACCCAGTGGCGGTTGTTCAGTACTCGCATCACACCCGTTGCCGTTGCCACGCTATAGCCTGCTACTGAGTACCATGGAGAGCGTGTCATACCATACTCCTTATGCAGGATGGTAGCACCCACGAAGGCTGTTGCCGTGTGACCAGAAGGCCATGAATTGGCGCTCGAACCATCAGGACGCATCTCCTTGGCAGTATATTTTATGGTGTTCACCAGCAGCGCCATGGCACCATATCCCATAGCAGCAGAGGCGAGGAAGCGTCCCCAGTCCGAACGGCCCTCTACGCCGCCCACCTTCAGACCCACCGTCAGTGCGGGGCCGAAGAACTGTGTGTAGTCGTCGATGCCAGTCTTGAAGTCAGTGAGCAGGGTATGCCTCGTACCATCATTCTGACGGAAGGCACTTTTCTCACTCTTGGCTATGATACCAGCTATGAAAATAGGTATGCCCACGAAGGACATGTCATCCATAAACTTGTATGGCTTCACGCCAGGGTTGGTGCGCATCCAGGTGTAGTTCTTCTTAAGATAACTTTTGAAGGACATATCTATCTCCTTCTCCTTGTCTCTCGAATTGATGCTCTCCCTGAAGGCTTCATCATCCAGTTGTGGTACTTCCAGTGCCGTGATGTTGTCAAACGAATACTGGTCCTGATTGAAGTTGACCTCAGCACTTGCCGTATTGACAGTGATGATAGCCATTACTAGTCCTAATAGTTTTTTCATAGTGCTTTATACGTTAAACTTTATACTTTGTTCTTCAAACTTTTGCAAAGTTAACATTATTTTTGTAATTTTGCAAACAATTTCGAGAAAAAATGAAGCAAAAAGTCATTATATCGCAAAATTTAGAGCAAGAACTGCAGTTGGCAATAGAGGAGGTGAAGCACGACAAACTCTTCGTCCTCACAGACGCTACCACGCTCCAGAAGTGCTGGCCTGTGGTCAGCGAGTACCCATGCCTGTCAGGTGCCCAGATGATAACCATCGGTGCTGGCGATTTGGAGAAGAATCTGGAGAGTGTCGTCCATGTCTGGGAAGTGTTGCAGCAAGGCGGTGCCACTCGCCATTCGCTGATGATAAATCTCGGAGGCGGTATGGTGACCGACCTCGGAGGCTTCGCTGCCTCAACCTTCAAGCGAGGCATCAGCTTCATCAATATCCCCACCACGCTGCTCTCTATGGTCGATGCCTCAGTGGGCGGCAAGACGGGTTTCAACTTCGGAGGACTGAAGAATGAGATAGGTGTGTTCCGTGATGCCCAGTGCGTCATCCTCTGCACGGAGTTTCTCAAGACTCTCGACTCCGAGAACCTCCGTTCGGGCTATGCCGAGATGCTCAAGCACGGGCTGATAGAGACCCCTCCTAAATCCTCCCCCGTAGGGAGGACTTCAAGCATGCTTGATGAACTCCTCTCATACGACATTACGAGTGTAGGCTCCCCTTTCACTCCCCATTACCTCCCCTCTACCTCCTCTCTACCTCCTCTAAAAAGGATGCTCCAAGCATCCGTTGCAGTCAAGGAGCGCATCGTGGACGAAGACCCATTGGAACAAGGCATCCGCAAGGCATTAAACGTAGGCCACACCATCGGTCACGCCTTCGAGTCATGGGCCATGAAGCACGGCCGTCCCATCCTCCACGGCTATGCCGTAGCCTACGGTATCGTTGCCGAACTCTACCTCTCATGCGTCAAGTGCGGTTTCCCTCAGGACAGGATGCGTCAGGTGGTACATTATATAAAAGAGGTGTACGGCACGCTGCCCATCACCTGCGATGATTACCCCGAACTCATCGAACTCATGACGCATGACAAGAAGAATAGTGGCTCCATCAACTTCTCCCTCCTTGCCGACGTTGGCGACATCCGTATCAATCAGACAGCTACAGAGGAAGAGATAAAGGAGGCACTCGACTTCTACAGAGATGGACAGTAGTTACTAGTTACAAATTGCAATGCAAATGAAGAAAATTGTGACAATATGTAAAATATTTTGCCTTTTTCTTTGATACTTTGCAAAAATATCGTACCTTTGCACAAACTTTTCAACTTTCAATCTTCAATTTTCAATCTTCAATTTGAAATAGAATGAGCAAACTGATAAAACCAGCAGGATATAAGGCTGCCCTCGACCTCCGCCAGACGGAGCAGGGCATCAAGATGATAAAGGACTTCTTCCAGCAGAACCTCGCTACAGAGTTGAGGCTCCGCCGTGTTACCGCACCACTCTTCGTACTCAAGGGTTTGGGCATCAATGATGATCTGAACGGCGTGGAGCGTGCCGTGACCTTCCCTATCAAGGACCTCGGCGACCAGAAGGCGGAGGTAGTTCACTCGCTGGCTAAGTGGAAGCGTCTCACTCTGGCAGAGTACGGGATAGAGCCGGGCTACGGCATCTATACCGATATGAATGCCATCCGTGCTGACGAGGAGCTCGACAATCTCCATTCGCTCTATGTGGATCAATGGGACTGGGAGGCTGTGATGGCTGATGGCGAGAGGAACATCGAATTTCTCAAGCAGGTGGTGCGTCGCATCTATTCAGCACTGCTGCGTACCGAGTTCCTCGTCTATGAGACATATCCCCAACTGAAACCCTTCCTGCCAAAGGAGATACACTTCATCCACTCTGAGGAGCTCCTCAAGATGTACCCCGGCATGACCGCCAAGGAGCGCGAGGATGCTATCTGCAAGAAGTACGGAGCTGTCTTTGTAATGGGTATCGGTGGCAAACTCTCTGATGGTGAGAAGCACGACGGCCGTGCTCCTGACTACGACGACTGGACTACTCCCAATTCCGATGGTTTCTTTGGTCTCAACGGTGACATCCTCATCTGGTATCCGGTGCTCGGTCATAGCGTGGAACTCTCCTCTATGGGCATCCGTGTCGATAAGGAAGCCCTGCTGCGTCAGCTCGCCCTTGAGGGCAAGGAAGAGCGCAAGGAACTCTATTTCCACAAGCGCCTGCTCGATGGCACCCTGCCACAAAGCATCGGTGGTGGTATCGGTCAGTCCCGCCTCTGTATGATACTCCTCCACAAAGCCCATGTCGGTGAGATCCAGGCATCCATCTGGCCAGAGCAGCAGCGCAAGGAGTGCAAGGAAGCAGGTATGAACCTGATTTGATGTAAATATTTTAAAGAAAGCGGGATTTTTAACATTTAGTGGTATCTCCGGTTTCTTCGGTATCTTGGTATCTTCTCGTAATTATTAATTCGATGATTTCGGGATGATTTTTCGCTAAAAATTTGGTTTTTCGCTCACTTATTCGTACCTTTGCACTCGTGATTGAGGGGGCATAGCTCAGATGGCTAGAGCGCTTGCATGGCATGCAAGAGGTCGTGGGTTCGATTCCCACTGTCTCCACGGAATACCTAATTACAGAAACAATGCGACAAATCCTGCTGACATTATCCCTTCTTGCCCTTCCGTTAGTATCTTTGTGGGCAAACGATATTGCTATAGAGCAAAGGGAACAGCGCACGCCAGATGGCTGGAGGGACGTGGAACTGCCGCAGTTGCCTGAGATAACCCAGGATAACACCTTCATAGTAACAGACTTTGGTGCAAGAACCTCATCGCCAGACAATGCAGCTGCCATACAAGCCGCTCTCAATGCTGTGCCTGCCGCAGGGGGCAAGGTGATAATACCAAGCGGAACATATCTTTCAGGACCGCTAAGCATCAAATCGCGCACCATACTCCATCTCGCAAGCGGAGCACAGTTGCAGATGCTGCCCATGGGCACATGGAAAGCTACTACTGATGACAGGGCATTCATAGTCAACGACGGCGACGACAGTGGAAACGACATTATAATAGAAGGTGAAGACAAGGCTACATGCATAATCGACGGACAGGGTGCACCATGGTGGAACGAGTTTGAGAAAGACGAAAGTATCGTTCGTCCCTACGCCCTCGTAAATTTTGCTCAGAAAAATTCGCACCGCTTCATAGTGCGCAACATCACCCTGCGCAATGCCCCCCAGTTTAACCTGAAGTTTCGCTCCAAGAAGGACGTCCACGCTACCGTACATGACGTCATAGTGCGCAACCCCTCCTCAACGGGTTCCGACGGCATAGCGTCACACAATACCGACGGCATAAGTGTGAGTGGCAGTTACGTAAACATATACCGTTGCGACATTCATACTGGTGATGACAATATAGTGCTCAAGAGCAAGACGTGCTACATCCACGTGTGGGATTGTCTCATAGGCGAGGGGCACGGAGTGTCGATAGGCAGCCAGACGGGGGGCACCAACCATGTCATCATAGAGGACTGTACCTTCAACGGCGAATACGGTTTCAAGATAAAGACCGCTCGTGACAGAGGTGGTGACACTGGTCACATCATATTCCGCAACAGCACTGTGAATGTGTATCGCAATCCTATCCTTATACATTGCTGGTACAAGCGACACTATATGTGGCCCGAATACGCAGAGGCGGAGGAGATAACACCCACTACGCCTGTAATACACGACATACTGATACAGAACGTCACCTGCTCCGCAGCTCACCCCCGCAAGAGCCCCATATACGGCTATCCCATTGCGGTCAGCGGACTGCCTGAGAGCCCCATCACCAACGTTACCTTTGACAACGTAAAGGCAACAGGCAAGAAAGGAATGCTACTTGCCAACTGCAAAGTGTATTTTGTCAACAACTGCACCATCAACGGCACTTCCCCTGCTGAAGCAATACAGTATAAGCATAACGCTGAAATACACTAATTTTTTTGCAGTATGAAGAAATTCTCATATAAATATCCACGACCGGCAGTGACGGCAGACTGCATGGTGATGACACAAGAGGCGGTGCCGAGGGTGCTGCTGATAGAGAGGGGCAACGAACCATACAAGGGTTGCTGGGCTCTGCCTGGCGGTTTCCTCGATATGGAAGAGACGCTGGAGGAGTGTGCCATACGCGAACTGGAGGAGGAAACGGGATTGAAGGTCAGCATAGAGAGTATTCGTCAGGTGGGTACTTACTCCAGGGTGAATCGTGACCCTCGTGGCAGGACTATCTCTACTGCATTCATTGCCGTGGTGGACAGTCCGTTGCCCGTGAAGGGGCAGGATGATGCTGCGCGAGCTGAATGGTTTGCTATCGACAGTCTCCCTCCACTTGCCTTTGATCATGCTGACATTATAAGGGATGGGATTGATATAAGTTAAAAAAATGTAAAGGTGAGGGTATCTTTCAACTTTCAACCTTCAACTTTCAACTAAAATTAGTACCTTTGCACCCGATTTTGAACAAATTATTAACCGTGAGCCTATTTGCGGCGCACACAAACATTAAGGAAAAAATGAAAAAGGATATCCATCCAGACAACTACCGTCCAGTAGTGTTCAAGGACATGTCAAACGGTGATATGTTCCTCACTCGCTCAACTTGCAAGACTAACGACACCGTTGAATTTGAAGGCGAGGAGTACCCAGTAGTAAAGATTGAAATCTCATCTACATCACACCCATTCTACACTGGTAAGTCTAAACTCGTTGACACCGCAGGTCGCGTTGACCGCTTCCAGCAGCGTTACGGTAACATAAAGAAATAATCCAAACGAGGGTTAAAATAATAACGTTGAACAGTATGGTTGCATACATACCGTTCAGCGTTTTTTCAATTTAATATAGAATATGACAAAGATTGTAAAACTGCATCGCGGACTTGACATTAAGCTGGCTGGCGTGGCAAAGAAAGAGAAGATTGCCATAGAGCTGGGTAGTGTCTATGCCTTGCAGCCCGACGACTTCGAGGGCGTAAAGCCTAAGGTGGTCGTGAAGGAGGGCGACAAGGTGAAGGCTGGCGATGCCCTGTTCATCAACAAGGCTTATCCTGAGGTGAAGTTTGCAAGCCCTGTCAGCGGTACGGTGAAACTCGTGGAGCGTGGTGAGCGCCGTAAGGTGCTCAGCGTCCAGGTGGAGGCTGACAAGAAGCAGGAGTTTGTGGATTTCGGTAAAAAGGATGCACAGAAGCTTTCAGGAGAAGAAGTGAAGAAGGCTCTGCTCGAGGCAGGTCTCTTCGGGTATATCAATCAGTTGCCTTACGCTATCTCTACCAATCCGGAGACAGAGCCTAAGGCTATCTTCGTCTCAGCATTGAGGGACATGCCGCTCGCTGGCGACTTCGAGTTTGAGGTGAAAGGTCAGGAGCAGGACTTCCAGACTGGTATCACCGCACTGAGCAAGATTGCGAAGACCTACGTGGGTATAGGCAAGGGTTCCTCTGTTCCTGAGTTCCTTGGTTCCTTGGACAACTGCGAAGTAGTTGTCTTCTCAGGCAAGTGCCCTGCTGGTAACGTTGGTGTTCAGGTTAATCATATAGACCCGGTAAACAAGGGTGAGGTGGTATGGACCGTTGACCCAACAGCGGTGCTGTTCTTCGGCCGCCTGTTCAACACTGGTAAGGTGAACCTCATGCGCACTCTGGCTCTGGCTGGTTCAGAGGTGGAGAATCCCGCATATTTTGATGCACTGGTAGGGGCACAGGTAAACCTCACCCCAGCCCTTTCCCGCAGAGAGGGAGTCCGCGTGATAGCAGGTAACCCACTGACTGGCAAACCTCTCACCTCTCCGCTCTCACCTCTCACCTCTACGGTGGGCGCTCATCAGTCTGAGCTCACCGTTATCCCCGAGGGTGACGATGCTGACGAGATATTCGGTTGGATAATGCCACGCTTCAAGCAGTTCTCTGTAAGCCGCTCTTACTTCTCATGGCTCCTGCCTAAGAAGGATGGCTACGTGCTCGATGCGCGTGTGAAGGGTGGCGAGCGCCACATGATTATGAGTGGCGAATACGACAAGGTGCTGCCTATGGATATCTACGGCGAATACCTCATCAAGGCTATCATAGCTCAGGACATCGACAAGATGGAGGCGCTGGGCATCTATGAGGTAAGCCCAGAGGACTTTGCTCTGGCTGAGTTTGTGGACTCCAGCAAACTGGAGTTGCAGAAGATTGTTCGTGAAGGACTTAACATGTTAAGAAAGGAGAACGAATGATGACACTGAGAAAATATATAGACAAGATAAAGCCTCAGTTTGAGCCAGGCGGCAAGTTCTCTGCACTGCAGAGCGTGTTCGACGGCTTTGAGACTTTCCTTTACGTGCCTAACACTACGTCGAAGTCGGGTGTTAGCATACATGATGCCATCGATTC
>CAJODK010000019.1:31773-36545 GCA_905233245.1 uncultured Prevotella sp.
TATCAGAACTATCTGGCAGCAGGCACTCTCGCGACAGCTTCCTTCTGGGAGGTGTTCTTCTATGGTTTCCTGCTTGTACTGCCAAAGATTATCGTGAGCTACATCGTAGGACTGGGCATAGAGTTTGCCTGGGCTCAGTGGAAGCACGAAGAGATACAGGAGGGCTACCTCGTGAGTGGTATCATCATTCCGATGATTCTGCCGGTGGGCTGTCCTCTGTGGGTGCTCGTTCTGGCTGTTGCCTTCGCCGTTATCTTCGGTAAGGAGATATTTGGTGGCACGGGCATGAACATCTTCAATGTGGCACTGCTCGCACGTGCATTCCTTTTCTTCTCTTATCCTACGAAGATGAGCGGCGACACCGTCTGGGTGGCTACTGAGAGTTTCTGCGGACTGGGCAATGACCTGCCTGATGCCTTCACATGCGCTACTCCGCTGGGTCAGATGGCTCAGGGTGCTATGCCAAGTGCCAGCGTGATGGACAGTTTCATCGGTCTTATCCCAGGTTCTATCGGTGAGACCAGCGTGATAGCCATTGCTCTGGGTGGTATGCTCCTGCTATGGACAGGCATCGCTTCATGGAAGGTGATGCTGAGCACTATCGTCAGCGGTGGATTGATGGCACTGCTCTTCCAGAGCCTTGATATGACTCCGGTAGAGTGGTATCAGCACCTCATCATCGGCGGTTTCCTCTTTGGTGCCGTGTTCATGGCTACCGACCCTGTCACCTCTGCTCGTACAGAGACGGGTAAGTGGATATATGGTTGCATCATCGGTGCCCTGGCTGTCATCATCCGTGTGATGAACCCTGGTTTCCCAGAGGGCATGATGCTCGCTATTCTCTTTGGCAACATGATGGCTCCTACCATCGACTACTTCGTAGTACAGAGTAATATTAACAAACGACTGAGGAGGGCTAAGGCATGAAACTGAATACTAACAACAACGCATACATCATAGGCTACAGCTGCCTGATGGTGGTTATCGTGGCTTTCCTGCTGGCCTTCGTGAGCAGTTCGCTGAAGGAGCGTCAGGAGGTCAATGTGGCTCTCGACAAGCAGAAGCAGATACTCGCTGCCCTCAATATCCGCAACCTCAGCGACAGTGAGAGTGAGGCGAAGTACAAAGAAGTCATGAGCGCCAACGCTGAAGAGAATGCCAAGGCTTTCGCTATGAACAGTGCTGACTACAAGGCAGGCAAGTACTGCGTATATACCTGCATGGTAAACGGCGAGAAGAAGTACGTGGTGCCTGTATATGGCATGGGACTGTGGGGCTCTATCTGGGGCTACATTGCAGTCAACGAGGATGGCAACACCGTCTTTGGTGCTTACTTCAACCACGAGTCGGAGACAGCTGGTCTGGGTGCCGACATCAAGGACAGCAAGGTATGGCAGGACAAGTTCATCGGCAAGAAGATATACAATGCCGATGGCACCGTAGCCCTGAAGGTATTAAAGTCCAGCGAGGTGAAGAACGCTGATAGCGAGGTGGACGGCATCACGGGTGCCACACTGACCTCTAACGGTGTCTCTGAAATGTTGCAGGACGGATTTAAGAAAACTAAAACACTATTAAGCCATGAGTAAGATAAAGGACGTCTTTATGGCACCGTTGAATGTGCTCAACCCGGTGCTCGTGCAGGTGCTCGGCATCTGTAGCGCTCTGGCTGTCACGTCACAGCTCAAGCCTGCCCTCGTGATGGGCCTGGCAGTGACCGTCATCACAGCCTTCAGTAACCTCATCATCTCACTGCTTCGCAATACCATCCCTAACCGCATACGCATCGTGGTGCAGCTGGTGGTAGTGGCAGCCCTGGTGACCATCGTGTCACAGGTGCTCAAGGCTTTCGTGTATGATGTCAGCGTGCAACTCTCTGTATATGTAGGACTTATCATCACCAACTGTATCCTGATGGGTCGCCTGGAGGCTTTCGCCATGCAGCAGAAGCCTTGGCCATCACTGGTGGACGGTTTCGCCAACGGTCTGGGCTACGGCATGATACTCGTCATCGTGGGTGCAGTACGTGAGTTCTTCGGTCGCGGTTCGCTCTTGGGCTATCAGATAATCCCAGAGGGTGCCTACGACATGGGCTATATAAATAATGGTATGATGACCATGCCTGCTATGGCACTGATTATCATCGGATGTGTAATATGGGTGCACAGAGCATTCTTTTATAAGGAGGAGGCATAAACAATGGAGCATATAATCAATCTATTCTTCCGTTCGATATTTGTCGATAACATGATTTTCGCCTTCTTCCTCGGCATGTGTTCTTTCCTTGCCGTGAGTAAGAATGTGAAGACATCGTTGGGACTGGGTATAGCCGTTACTTTCGTGCTGTTTATCACCGTTCCTGTGAACTATCTGTTGCAGACCGAGGTGCTGGGACCAGACTGCCTCGTAGAGGGTGTTGACCTCTCATATCTCGCTTTCATACTGTTCATCGCCGTCATCGCTGGCATCGTGCAGCTGGTGGAGATGATAGTGGAGCGCTTCTCACCTGCTCTCTACGGAGCACTGGGCATCTTCCTGCCTCTGATAGCAGTAAACTGTGCCATTATGGGTGCTTCGCTCTTCATGCAGCAGCGTATCAATCTCGACCCTGCAAACACACAGTATCTGGGCAGCGTGCTCGATGCTATGGTGTATGCTCTGGGTTCTGGTTTCGGTTGGACACTGGCTATCGTGGCTATGGGTGCCATCCGTGAGAAGATGCAGTACTCTGACGTGCCAAAGCCCCTTCAGGGACTCGGCATCTCCTTCATCGTGGTGGGCCTGATGGCTATGGCAATGATGTGTTTCTCTGGACTAAAATTGTAAGAAAGCAATGAACATAAACTTTATCATACTCAGCATAGCAGTATTCCTCATCGTAATACTCGTGCTCGTCGTAGTCCTCTTGGTAGCCAAGAAGTACCTCTCACCAAGCGGACAGGTGACGCTTACTGTCAATGGCGATACTAAACTCACCGTTGACCAGGGCAACAGCGTCATGGCAACACTCAATGAAAACGGCATATATCTGCCTTCTGCCTGTGGTGGTAAGGCAAGTTGCGGACAGTGTAAGCTCCAGATACTCTCAGGTGGTGGCGAGATACTCGACTCTGAGCGTCCACACTTCACACGTAAGGAGATAAAGGACAACTGGCGTCTGGGCTGTCAGGCTAAAATCAAGGGTGACATGGAAGTCAAGGTGCCGGAAAGCGTACTTGGCGTTAAGGAATGGGAGTGCACCGTTATCGGCAACCGCAACGTGGCTACCTTCATCAAGGAGTACAAGGTGCAGTTGCCTCCTGGCGAGCACATGAACTTCGAGCCAGGCTCTTACGCACAGATAGTAATACCAGAGTACGACATCGACTACAATCGCGACATCGACAAGTCACTCATTGGCGATACTTACCTGCCTGCATGGGAGAAGTTCGGCCTCTTCTCACTCAAGCAGAAGAACGACACCCCAACCATCCGTGCCTACTCTATGGCTAACTATCCTGACGAGGGCGATATCATCACCCTCAACGTGCGTATCGCTACTCCTCCGTTCAAGCCAAAAGACCAGGGTACAGGATTCATGGACGTGCCTTGCGGCATAGCATCTACATACATCTTCTCACTCAAGCCAGGCGACAAGGTGCGCATGTCAGGACCTTACGGAGAGTTCCGTCCACAGTACGGCACAGGCCGTGAGATGATATGGGTAGGCGGTGGTGCTGGTATGGCACCACTCCGTGCCCAGATAATGCACATGCTCAAGGGGCATGGCATCAGCGATGAAGACCGCAAGCGTCCGATGCACTATTTCTATGGCGCTCGCGCTCTTGAAGAAGTACCGTTCCTCGATGACTTCCTCGCACTTGATAAGGAGTTCCCTAACTTCCACTTCCACCTCGCCCTCGACCGTCCTGATCCTAAGGCCGACGAGGCAGGCATCAAGTACACCCCAGGCTTCGTAGCCCCAGTAATGGGCGACACCTACCTCAAGCAGCATGAAGATCCCGAAGACTGCGAGTACTACCTCTGCGGACCTCCAATGATGGCAAAGACCGTCCTCGACCTTCTTCACTCTCTCGGAGTAGAAGATGACATGATTCGCTTCGACAACTTCGGTGGATAATCCACCTCCCTCGTTATATCATACGACAATAGGCACCACCCCAATTTCAGGGCAGTGCCTATTTTCTTTGTCCCTTAGTCACCTGCAAAGAATCCTTTGCTGGAGACCGCCAGGTCATACCCCAGCTCTGCGTAGGTTCGCATGGAGTGCACCTGAGCAGCATTCGCTCCCATCTCCACTCTGGTCATGGCGAGCAGGAGCTGGATGACGAGCTCGCGGTTCTTGAGGTCTATCTCCGTGTCATAGTCCACAGAGAAGGGCTCGCTCTGCCTAACGCCCATAAACTGCCTTACAGCCTTAATGTACTCCACAGTGTTGTTTCCGAGCGTGGTGCCCATGTCTCGATGATGGCGCCCATCGTCTTGATGCCTCGCTTGCGATATGACCTCAGTATCATCACAGCTGCCCTGTAGCCGAAACTGAATGCTGCGAACACTACGAAACCTCCATGACCCTTCAACTTACTGCCAAACCAGTTAGTCTTCCTGTCATATCTGATGTTCAGCGGATTGCAGTTGCGATAGGCTAATGAATCTTGGAATTTACTCATTTCTTACCTCCTTTCTGTGGTTTTGCGTCCGATGATTCGTTTGGCGACTTTCGCCACCTGTCTTGTGCAAATTTCTCTCACTCCCCCAAACATCCCTTACAG